>JAHDHS010000001.1 GCA_020631215.1 Hellea sp.
TGCTATTTGATATCGTATGCTGAGCGCTAGATCGCCAGCGGGAGAAAAAACCTGTATGTCTCTCATGTGTCATCCCGCACGCAGCGGCTTGCCGCGTCCCAGCCCCACTTAGGTGAGGATAAACTCCGGTATGGACGCTAGTGCAATTTGCTCCGCTAAAAAGCGTCTGCAAATGAGCCAGAGATGATTTAAATACGGATCAGTTGAAAAATGGCGCACCCGAGAGGATTTGAACCTCTGACCTCTGCCTTCGGAGGGCAGCGCTCTATCCAGCTGAGCTACGGGTGCGTATCGGCTGGCCTCTTAGCCTGTCGGGCGATAGGGCGCAATGACTTTGAGCGACTAAATGGCGTCTATCATTCCGACCAAATGATAAAGGGTCGAAGCCGGAGAATTGGGGCTGATATCCTGTCCGCTTTGGTTCAGCTTGTCACGATAGACACCCGGCTTGAGCGCGTCTCCGGTTAGGTATAGCCGCCGGATAACGTCCAGATGTTGCAGCGCGCGGTCAACATCCTGACCCGAGGCGAAGCGCAAATTAAAACGCACATATTCGGTTTGAGTCCAAAGGCGATAGCTGGCGCTGTCGACACGGCGGCCATCGCTGTGGCAGAAATCCATGATCAGGCGGATTTGAGAATTCCAACCATATTTATCAGCAAAGGCCGTCAAAGCCGCCGTTTCAGGCGCGGGTTTCCCGGTAATATTTTTGAAAGTCTTCAGAAGATAAGCCCATTCATAAAGATGGCCGGGCTCAATCAGGCTATGTTTGTCATCGCCTTTAATGACCGTCAGATCATCATGGAAATATTCGCGCAATAAGCCGTCATCACAGAAAATGTGTTTGAACATATCCACAATATCCGCCGCCATATCGGCAAAGGGTTCCGAGCCATGCAGCTCGGTCCAGGCGAGCGCGGCTTCGAGCAAATGCATATGCGGATTGGCGCGGCGAATGGGGGAGGGCGGCAAGCCCTCTTGGTAACCGCGTCCGGGATGTTTCAATGCAGTTTGAAGATAGCTTAGGGTTTCTTTTGCTGTTGCGTGCAGGGCTTTATCGCCCGTGACCTTATATGCCCATGCCAGCGCCATCAGGACAAACGCATGATCATAAGTGTCGCTGTCATGTTCCGCCCAACTGCCATCCGGTTTATAGATGTGACCAAATCCGCCATCCGCTTTGCGTCCGGTGCTTAGCAAATGACCCAACGGTTTTCGCAGGGCTTCTAGGCCCGGTTTCCAGCCCATTTTATCATAGGCATAGGCGAATGAGTAAACCTGCCGGGCATGGACGCGCAGGCGCACATTTAAGTCTGTCAGGGGACGGCCCTGATAATCACAGGCTTCATAGCTGCCGCCGGTTTGAGGATCGAGAGCTGTTGTGCTCCAATGCGGGAGGGCCTCATTTAACAGCCAGTTCCGATACCAGTGACGCAAAGCGTGGCGGTCATGACGATGCAGTACGGATTTCACCAATATGGGCGAAACGGCTTCGGGCCGGTCGGCATCCGCTAATTTGCCGTGAAGGTTCTTGACCATTTGCGATTGATCCCGCGGACAAATCATCACGGCGTCTGCGGTCTCCGCGACGATTAAATCTTGGACGCCTGCGACAGTTACAAGGCGGGATTGCGCCGCAACCAATGTGCCGGAGGTGTCATGCAAGATGACATCGCCATGGGTGACATTGTTATCGGGATCTTTGTCACCGATGTCATGCAGGGCGGCCCAACTGCCGACATCGCTCCAGGTGAAATGACCGCGCACCATGGCCGCTTTGTCTGTGTGTTCCATGACAGCAAAGTCGATGGAGTCGCTGGGGCAATCGGTGAAATGCGCCCGGTCAAGATGACGGATTTCTGTTGCGCCCAGTTGCTCTTTTTGGGCATTGCCCAAGGCTTTCACCGCATGCTCGGCTATGCCGGCATTGTATTTTTCAAGCTCGCTCAGGAAGACGTTTGGAGAAAACACAAACATGCCTGAATTCCAAGCATAGCTCCCGGCGGCCAGATAGGCTTTAGCTGTTTCCAAATCCGGCTTTTCGACGAATTGATCAACCTGGTGTACGCCGTCAGATAAAATCTGACCATATTGGATGTAACCAAACCCGGTTTCCGGATGAGTGGGCGTAATCCCAAAAGTCACAATATTCCCGGCTTTGGCCGCCGTGGCGGCTTTGTAGATTGCATCCAGATAAATGTCGTGATCTTTGATGAAATGGTCTGCGGCCAACAACAGGACGATCCCGTCCTTATCAATATCAGACACCAGTTTCGCCGCCGCCGCCGCCGCAGGGGCTGTATTACGTCCAAAAGGCTCTGTGATGATATAGCTGGCAGGTGTCCCGGCGTGTGTGAGCTGGGCGGCAATTTCTCCGGCATAGCTCGCGTTTGAGATGATGATAGGCTGACCAAAGCGGTCCGATATAGGCGTACGCAGAGCCGTTTCGACAATCAAAGACTTATCCGATATCAGGGGCTGTAGCTGTTTGGGCGCGTGTTTGCGCGAGGCCGGCCAGAGACGTGTGCCTGACCCGCCTGATAAGATACAGGGATAGATTTTACCGTTGCTCACCACATCATCCTAATTAATTCCGTCAACACCTTATCCAAGAAGCCTTTATAAACCGTGACTATAAGTGTTGAAATTTGCGGACGCATTGTTCATGCATTCGGCATGAAGTTCGTGAATTTTTTCTTCTTTGCCTTACTGGCTTTGTGTCTGACCGGTTGTGGGCAGGGTGTGCCTGTCAGCGCAGATGTCACTGATAAGGTCAATGAAGCGCGCGCCCGGAATGATGGCCCCGCCATCTGGGTGGCCAAGGATTATGACAGTACGCTATACTTATTTGGGACTGTGCATTTACTGCCGGATGATCTGGCGTGGCAAAAAGACGATATGCGCGCCGCTTTTGCCAAAGCGGGTACGGTATTTTTCGAAGTCGATACGGGTGAAGACGGGCAAGTCCAAGCGGCGGTTTTGACGACGTCTTTGGGGATGCGCAGTGATGGTCTGCGCCTTTCAGACAGCCTGGATTCCTATCAACTGAAATTGTTGGAGGCTGCGGCACATAATGGCGGCCTGACCATTGCCTCTTTGGATTCGATGAAGCCCTGGCTGGCAGCGGAGTTCCTGTCATTCGCGGCGGCCACCAATGCCGGACTGTCAGCGGAACTTTCCGCTGATGAAGCCCTGAAGTCACGCGCGGCGCGCGGCGGGAAAAATGTAATTTATCTGGAGAGCATGGAAGAGCAAATCCGCGCCAGCGCAGAGCTGCCAAAATTCGTGCAAATGAATCTTCTGACCGAAGCCATGGAACGTTTCAATACGCTGGGGGCGGATATGACGGATGTGGCAGAGGCATGGTCGGTCGGGCAGACAGATGTTCTGACGCGGAAGCTTATCCGGCCCATGAAAACCCAAGCGCCTGAGGTTTTTAACAGCCTTCTGCGTGATCGAAACCGCAAATGGGCCAGCCGCCTGGCCCGCTTCATGGATGATAGCGGGACGGGCTTTGTCGCAGTGGGTACGGCGCATTTGCTGGGCGAGGACAGCCTGCTCGATGAGTTGCGCGAACAGGGCTATACGGTCAGCCGTTATTATGCCTTTCAGGGCGAGAACGTAATTGATGCGGTCAATCCGACGATCATCAGGCCTGTAGATTAGGTGGCAGCATCCCGCGCGGCCGCAATGATCTTATCCTGCGTGGTCTCGTCTAAATAGGCATGCATGGGCAGTGAAATCACCCGGGTCATGGCCGCCTCGGTATTTGGTAAGTCCCCGCCCAATCCCGCATATTTTTCATAAGCGGTTTGGTGATGAATAGGCTGGGGATAATATCTAGCGGTCGGAATACGCGCCTCCTTCATCTTGGCGGCAAAGCCTGCCGGATCAGCTACTTCAATAGTAAATTGTGCCCAAGTTGAAATGATGGTGTCGGGCACAAATGGGACTGTGATGGTATTACTGCCAAGGCCTTGTATATAACGATCCGCGATTTGATTGCGGCGCTTGATTTCGTCCTCAAAAATTTCCAGTTTCTGTAAAAGGATCGCCGCCTGTATGGAATCCAAACGCGAATTAATACCGACATTGACATTGTCATATTTGTCTTCGCCCTTGCCGTGAATACGCAAGGAATCAATCTTAGCAGCCAAGGCCTCATCATCGGTCAGGATCGCGCCGCCGTCTCCATATGCGCCCAAAGGCTTGGCTGGAAAAAAGCTGGTGGTCGTGACATCTGCCCAGTGGATAGGATGTTTGCTGTCCAGCGTCGATCCAAAGCCTTGAGCGGAATCCGCGATCAGTTTCAAGCCTTCATCTTCGGTGATTTTGGCTATGGCCGGATAATCCGCAGCCTGACCAAATAAATCGACCGTCATGACAGCTTTGGGCGATAATTCGCCATCGGCTTTGACCTTGGCAATGGCGCGCTTCAGACTTTCAGGGCACATATTGTAGGTCTTGGGGTCGATATCGACAAAGACAGGGGTCGCCTTTGCATTGACGACGCTTTCCGCTGTCGCACAATAAGTGAAAGACGGGCAAAACACGGCATCGCCTTGGCCGATACCCATCGCGACAATGGACAACAAAATAGCATCCGTCCCATTGGCGCAGCCGAGTGCATATTTCGCCTGACCAAACTTTGCCAGCTTTGTCTCAAACTCAGTGACTTCGGGGCCTAAAATATAAGCGCCATGTTCCAGAACGCGCGCAATGGCGGCATCGATCTGGGGTTTGATCCTGGCTTGCTGCGCGTGCAAATCAATGAAGTTAATGGCCACAACGGGCTCCTCGAGATATTTGCTCAAACCTCTATCGAAAGGGGTGGGTAGATACGACTCACAATGTGTTTCATTAGGCTGCGAATGTATTTCAAGGCTAGCTATTATTGCAGACGCAACGCATATAGGCGGCATGAGTAAGCAATTAAAAGCAGGCGTGATTGGAGCGGGTGTCTTTGGCGGATATCACGCCGGTAAATATTCGGCGCATATCGATACAGAGCTCACCGCAATCTTTGATATCGATCCGGTCCAAGGGCAAGCTCTGGCGAAGAAACACGAGTGTGCAGCTTATACGGATTTTGCAGCCTTCATGGAGGTGGTTGATCTGGTCTCCTTAACCAGTCCCGCCATATTTCACGCCGATCAAGCGGCGCAATTATTATCAGCCGGAAAGTCGGTCTTGGTTGAAAAACCGCTTGCGACCACGACTGGGGATGGTGAAGCGTTGCTGCGTTTGGCTGCGGAAAACAAAGCGGTCATAGCCGTTGGGCACCAAGAACGCCTGATCTTTGAAGCGATGGGGTTGTTTGACATCCCTGAGCGTCCCAAACATATCTCAGCCACCCGTATGGGGCCAAAGAGCGAGCGCGGGACGGATGTGTCCGTGACACTGGATTTGTTGGTGCATGATGCGGATTTGGTTTTAACATTGCTGGGCGAAAGTCAGCCTTCAAACCTGTCCGCCAAAGGACGGATCAGCTATTCGAATTTCTTCGATGACGTTACGGCGGAGATGATGTTCTCTAAAGGCACGCAGGTTACACTCTCAGCAAGTCGCATGCATGACGGGCGGGACCGCCATATGTCTTTGATTTATGAGTGCGGAGCCGTCGAGATTGATTTTGTGGCGCGGACATTTTCCAATAGGACGCAATATGACTTGAACGAAGACTTCCTTGAAACGCCTGCGGGTAAGGACTCCCTTGGAGAAAATATCCGGCGTTTTATAGAGGCGGTAAAAGACCCACAAAAAAGCCCCGCCATTTCTGGCGAGGCCGGATTACAGGCTTTGAACCTAGCTTTAGCGATTGACGCTGCGGCTAAAAATTCAAATTAAGACCGCCATAAACCGCGCGGCCCGGAGAGGCATAGCCAACGACTTCCTGGTAGTCTTCGTCAAATAGGTTTTCTCCGCGAATTGATAATGTGACGTTATCCGTCAAATCATAATTCGCCCGGGCGCCGACCAGCGTGAATGCATCCAGAATGACATTTTGGAATGTTGCAAAATCTGTATCCAATTGTTCGCCATTATGATCGATTTGCGCGCTAAGCGATAATTTATCCGTTGCATCCCAAATGACTGAGCCGCTCGCCAGAAAATCCGGGCGGCGGATTTCTTCCGTGCCGTCTTGGTCACTATCCAGGAAAGTGGCAGACCCCCGCAATGAAAACTGATCGCTTGCCTGCCAGCGAGCTTCGAGCTCTACGCCCGCACGTGTGCTGTCAGTGCTCAAATTCACAACACTTGTCGTGAAATCTGCGTTAAATAGCGTTGTAATTTCATCTTCCAGTTCAGATTTGAAGTAATCAATTGAAATATCGAAATCTCCAAACGCGTGCTCGTACCCAAGGCTATATCCAAGGGAGGTTTCAGGTTTCAGGTCTCGGTTACCCGTAAACCGTGAGGCCGGGAAAAATCCGAATAATTCGATCATAGACGGATTTTTCACGCCTGTCCCGATAGAGCCGCGAATGCGTCCACCAAAATCTTCAAAAGCATATCCGGCCCCGACGCGCCATGTGGTGGCGTCATCAAACAAATCATTAATGTCATGCCGTGCTGATGCAGTCAGGCTTAGCGGGCCACTATTATAGCGATAATCACCGGCCAGAGCATATGTCCAATTATCCGGCTCTGCTCCCGGCTCGGTAAAGTTGGGAATGATTTTATATTTTTCATGCTCGGCCTCAGCGAGCGCGGTAAAGCTGTTATTACCGAAATCACGCTTTGCCGCCCAGTTAATACCGTGACGGCTGCCAATGGATCGGCTGCTAAAGCCGCCGCGCGTATCTGTATCGGTTTCGATCATATGTGAGGTTACCAAGTGATCAAATCCAGCTAACTCAAACCGGGCATCAATTCGAGTTGTGTCTGTTTTTACGGTAGTTTCGCCATCCGTATTATTAAGGCGTCCATCAAAATCCGTATCGCCGTCAAAATCGACATCCAGACGGGACAGGCCTAACTTTCCAGAGAAAGAAATACCGCCGATTTCAACCTGATTGAGCCCCACATTAAGACTACGGGATTTGGATCCGTCTTTTTCCCCGTTAAGGCCGGATATGTCATAGCCTTCAGTTGTGAAGGCGTTACCATTTACGGATAAGGATGCGCTGCCCAAGGGCAGGACCGCGCTGATCTGGCCCTCCAGTGTGTCACGGCTACCGGCTTCGACGCTGGCGCGCCAGCCTTCACGGGTTGAGCCGGCACGGGTGATTATATTGATCACGCCGCCAATGGCGTCTGACCCGTAAAGCGCCGATTGCTCGCCGCGCAGAACCTCAATCCGTTCAACATCTTCGGCGCGCAGGCCGGAAAAATCAAATTCTCCCGCCGCAGGGTTGGCGACTTCAACGCCATCGATCAGCACCAAAACATGATTGGCTTCGGAGCCGCGCAGACGGATTTGCGTTAATCCTCCGCCGGGACCGGAAGTGTTAACTGCTATGCCGGGTATGGATCGTAATAGCTCTGAAATATAGGCCTGTCCGCGGGCGTCAATGTCAGTCGATGTGAGTACAGAGACCGGGGATGTCATTGTATCGGCATAGGTAGAACCAATACGCTGACCAATGGCAATAATATCGCCGTCTTTGTCGGGTATTTCTGTTAATACAGTATGCACCTCGCCTTCCAGCCCCCCAGTCACAGGTTTTTTAGGAAGTTCATGCACCTGCCCAAAGGCTTGTGACGATAGAGCGGTTACGGCCGCGCCTAAGAATAATCGTTTCATTTTACGACTCCATGTTTCGCGCATACGGCGCGAAGGTTGAACAATGTGTCGTCATTGGAGGCGGGCTGGGCCCTTCCATGCGCTGTGGTCTGTCCCGCCCAAGCGCGCTGGCGACGTCATTGGCAGGTCTTCTGACTTCCGGCTTGGACGGTGTTGGCGTCTTCCCGCTTTCGCAGTGACATGTGCCAACCCCTTGCCGGTTACAGCTGCGGGTGCAGTTGGTGAGTTTCACACCATTCCCATTTTCACCCGCCGCTATCGCAAAGAAAAAGCGCCGGGCACCAATGCCCGACGCTTTATCAAATATTATATGCTTCGCAAGCTATTTCACAGCAAGGAACAAATTGCGACCATCACGCTCTACGGACAAAGCATATGGCCCGTCATCGGACATAATGACATCCTCAAAACTGTCGAGATCGTCGATATCTTCGCCATTCACACTGCGGATCACGTCGCTGCGGCGGAGCCCCGCGCGCCAGGCTTTGGAGCCACGCTCTACACTCGCGACCATCACGCCGTCATCTCCGCCGCGGAGTTCCATATCGGATGGGATATTGGAAATGGTCGCGCCGTCAAAGCTTTCCATCGAGGGAATATCTTCAGCGACACTTGTGTCGAGCACTTCGCGGTCTTCTTCGATTTCCGCGATTTCAATACGGATCGTGCGGCGGCTGCCATCGCGAAGGAAGGTAATATCCGCGCGGGTGCCGGGCTGTACCAAGCCCACGGCATTGCGCAGATCGGAACTGTCCAAAACGTCTTCGCCGTTAAAGGCAATGACGACATCTCCGGCTTTCAGGCCGGCCTTATCGGCAGGTGTATCTTCACTGACGTCACTGATGAGTGCGCCGTCAAGAGACTTCAAATTCATGGCTTCACGCAGCTCCGGCGTGATGTTCTGAATGACCACACCGATGCGACCGCGTTTGACTTCGCCTGTGGTTTCGAGCTGCCCCATGACATTTTCGATAATCCGAACCGGCACGGCAAAGCCGATGCCATTATTACCGCCGGAGCGCGAGACTATGGCCGTATTAATACCGATCAATTCCCCGCGCGAATTGACCAGCGCCCCGCCGGAGTTTCCGGGATTAATCGAAGCGTCAGTTTGTATGTAATCTGAGTAGTTATCGCCGCCACGCGTGTCCCGCCCAAGGGCAGAAACGATCCCGGACGTAACCGTCGACGACAGACCAAAGGGATTACCCACAGCAATCACATAATCGCCAACACGTGTGCTGCGTGCGTCAGCCAATTTTAGAGCTGTCAGATTACGGGCATCAATTTTCAGCAGTGCAAGGTCTGTCTTGGGGTCAGAGCCGACCAATTCGGCTTCGAATTGGCGCTTGTCATTTAGCGTGACATTAATTTTTTCGGAATTATCAATGACATGATTATTGGTCAGGATCAGGCCTTTGCGGGCATCCACAATGACGCCGGAGCCCAGACCGTTTCTCGGCTGTGCATTCGGGACGCGTCCGCCAAAAAACCGTTCCAGTAAATCCTCATTATCTCCATAGCGCGAGGCGGGGCGGGCCTTACCGACGGTGTCGATGCTAACCACGGCGGGCGTGACGCGTTCCAACAGCGGGGCCATAGTCAATATGCCTCGGCTGTCCACGGTCATAGCCTCGGATTGGGATGAAAAACGTGATTGCGCATCGGCAGTGAAATTCGGGGCCAGTGTTGCGCCCAGTACCGCCAAACCGGCTGCGCCGCCCAGAAGAAGTTTACGCATAGATTTATCCTTTTTATCTATCATAACTTGAATGTAGTCTGCCGCGCTGGCAGGACAAGGGCGGGCGTCAGAACATGACTGTGTTTTAAGGATTGAAACGATGAGACTATTTGTTAGCGCGGCAGTAATTTTTGTGGGCTTAACGGCCTGTCAGCCTCAAGCGGGCAATTCGCAGGAAGTCTTTGTCGATAATTTAAGTGCTCTCTGCGGGCAAACATTGACTGGCCAAGTCGTAAGTCAGGATGAAGTTGACGCCGATTGGCGCAAAGTAACCCTAACGGTCGGGCCGATTGATTGCGGCGATAAAATCGCGATGCCACTGGCCGTTGGCGCAGATCAAAGCCGAACATGGTTTATCACGCAATCCGAAGACGAGCTGACCCTGAAACATCGTCATACGCTCAAAGACGGCTATCCTGACCCCGTGACCCATTATGGTGGTACGACGGCCACACAAGGCACAGCGACGCGGCAGGATTTCCCCGTCGATCAATACTCCATTGATATGTTCCTTGAAAACGGGCTGAATGCATCGGTCACGAATGTTTGGTCATTGGAAATAAAACCCGGCGAGGTTTTCGCCTATGAGCTGAACCGCGAAGGCCGCCATTTTCGCGCGGAGTTTCCTCTGAAATAACCTCCGCAGCTATGCAAAATGACGCATCCGCGACGCAAGTTTCGCAGTTGACTCGCGTCGCCCCGCCCCTAGTTTACGAGCCGATACGAATAAGGATTAAATATGGCTTCCGAGTGGAATGATAAGCGGCCCATGTCGCCGCATTTGCAAATCTGGCGCTGGCATCCAGCGATGATGAGTTCCATCCTGCACAGAGCTGCCTCCATCATCAGCTATGCCGGGTTGATTAAAGTCGCTATCGGCTTACTGGTTCTGGCGTTGACAGGGTCGCTGCCGCTGGAAGGATTGATCTTCTCGCCGCTGGGCGCGATTGGCCTGTTTATCTTTCTGTGGGCTTTTATTTTCATGGCCCTTGCGCAGCTGCGTCACGCCATCTGGGATAGGGGTGCTTATATGGACCCGGATAAGAACAATGCGCTGTCATATGTCATGATTTTCGCCTCTATCATCCTTGCGGCTATCGGCACATTCATCGCGACAGGAGCGGTTTAATGGCTGGAACGGGTACAACACATCACAAGATTCATGGCCTGACAGGTTGGGGCCTGATCATTGGTCTGCCATTCGCGGCCTGCTCTGCAATCAAAGCTATTGGCGGTGGTGCGGAAGGTTTTGTGAACTGGCTCTCCAGCCCCGTCGGCGGGCTGGGTTTTCTGGCCTTTGTCACAGCCGCGATCTGGTATTGCAAACTTGAATTTGACGAAGTGGTGATGGATTATTTTGATGGTGGATTGCGCAGTTTCGCTCTGCTGGCCAATAAAGTTGTCGCCTTTCTGAGCTGGGCGGCCATCGCCTTTGCTGTCATCAAACTGGCTTTTCTGGGATAAAACATGACAGACTGGATTGATCATACATATGACGTTGTTGTTGTCGGGGCCGGCGGGTCCGGCCTGCGCGCTACATTGGGTGCGGCGGAAGCAGGGCTGAAAACAGCCTGTGTCACCAAAGTCTTCCCGACACGCTCTCATACTGTCGCCGCCCAAGGCGGTATCGCCGCTTCTCTGGGCAATATGGGCCCGGATGATTGGAAATGGCACATGTATGACACGGTCAAAGGCTCTGACTGGCTGGGCGATCAGGACTCTATCGAATATCTCTGCCGCGAAGCACCCAAGGCGGTTTATGAGTTAGAAAATTGGGGTATGCCCTTTTCGCGTACAGAAGACGGCAAGATTTATCAGCGTCCTTTTGGCGGAATGATGCAGAATATGGGGCAGGGCCCCGAAGCGCAGCGCACTTGTGCTGCGGCCGACCGGACGGGTCACGCTATGCTGCACACACTATATGGTCAGTCTTTGCGTCATGATGCGGAATTTTTCATCGAATATTTTGCGCTCGACCTGATTATGGAAGATGGCGAATGCCGCGGCATCACAGCTTGGAAGCTGGATGACGGCACGCTTCACCGCTTCCGCGCCCAGACCGTGATTTTGGCCACAGGCGGCTATGGCCGTGTATTCTTTAGCGCGACTTCCGCCCATACTTGCACGGGCGATGGGAATGCTATGGTGCTGCGCGCCGGATTGCCGGTTCAGGATATGGAGTTCATTCAGTTCCACCCAACCGGAATTTATG
Organism: Hellea sp.; assembly: GCA_020631215.1. Taxonomy (GTDB): domain Bacteria; phylum Pseudomonadota; class Alphaproteobacteria; order Caulobacterales; family Maricaulaceae; genus Litorimonas. The sequence continues at coordinate 11,701 of JAHDHS010000001.1, forward strand.
GCGCAGGCTGTCTGATCACCGAAGGCTCTCGCGGGGAAGGCGGCTATCTGACCAATTCCGAAGGTGAGCGTTTCATGGAACGCTACGCCCCATCCGCCAAAGACCTCGCCTCGCGCGATGTAGTCTCCCGCGCCATGACCTTGGAAATTCGCGAAGGCCGCGGCGTGGGCAAAGACAAAGACCATATCTTCCTGCACCTAGATCATCTCGACCCGGCCGTTCTGGCCGAACGCCTGCCGGGCATCTCAGAGACCGCCAAGATTTTCGCGGGCGTAGATGTCACCAAAGAACCTATCCCTGTCCTGCCGACCTGCCATTACAATATGGGCGGCGTGCAGACCAATTATCACGGCGAAGTTCTCACCAAGAAAGGTAAGAACCCCGACAGTGTTGTCAAAGGCCTGATGGCGGTAGGCGAAGCGGCCTGCGTCTCTGTCCATGGGGCGAACCGTTTGGGCTCCAACAGCCTGATCGATCTGGTTGTCTTTGGCCGCGCGGCGGGACTGCGCTGCGGTGAGGTTTTAAAAGCGGGCGCAGAGCAAAAGCCGCTTCCCGCCAATGCCGGGGCCAATTCGCTGGCGCGTCTGGAGAAATTCCGAAATGCGGCCGGCACAAAGCAAACAGCTGATATCCGCCTCGATCTTCAGAAAGCGATGCAGGCCCATTGCGCCGTTTTCCGAACTGAAGAGAGTCTCGCCGAAGGCGTGGATAAAGTCACCGAGATAGCAGCGTCAATCAAAGATGTCTCTGTCTCTGACCGCACCATGATCTGGAACACCGATTTGATGGAAACGCTGGAGCTGGATAATCTGCTTTCTCAAGCCATGGTGACGATTGCCTCTGCTAATAACCGCAAAGAGTCACGCGGTGCCCACGCCCATGAGGACTATCCTGACCGGAATGACAAGACATGGATGAAGCACACCTTGGCTTGGTATGATGGCGATACGAATTCAGTCAAAATCGATTACCGGCCCGTTCACGATTACACTATGAGCGACGAGGTCGATTACATCAAGCCTAAGAAACGGGTTTATTAACCCGACTTAAATCGATGGCAGAGTTAAAACCCTTCACAGATTGGCCCTCTCGTCCGCTTGCCGATGTGCGGCGGGCGACGGCTGCACAATTGCTGCATGGCTTTACCGATATCCTGACCCACGAAGCCCCGATGCAGGCATTATCTTTGTTTCAAACCTATGCCAAAGCGTCGGGCGTGATGAAAATCGCCGCGCCAATCCGAAAATCACTGGAGCGTGAATTACGTGCGATGGAAAAATCCGGAACGGTTTTGATTGAGCGTGAAGAAGATGATCCCGAAACGGATGATATTGATGACAGCCGCTGCTGGATTGTCCGCTTGCCGGATCAACCGCGCGTGATTATGCGGGAGTTGGGAGATCGCAGTTTTGACGATATTCCCCTTTCCGAACTGGCAGAGCTCGCGCTGGAAATCCGAACCGAAGACGACATGTTAGGGCGCGAGGATATTACTCGTATAATTCTTTCACTTTATGGTCTGCAAAAGAAAACCGCTCTGGTCGACCGCCGCATGGCCGCCGTCTTTGCGCGGTTTTAAAGCCTGCTAAGTTTGGGCGCTTTCTTTTACTAAGTCGAATGTTCCGGGACAAGCTCTGACGGGCTCATCACTTTTAAATTGATTGCTCATCATGCACAAATCAGCTGCGCAAGGGTGCTTACGCTGACATCTCACGGCTTGCCCCCTTGGCGCGGCCCTGATAGAGGGGCGCAAATTCTGTGAGGATATGAGATTTATCATGAAAATGAATGGCAATGAAATCAAGCCCGGCAATATCATCAAGCACCAAGACACATTATGGGTAGCGGTGAAATGTAATGCCGTGAAGCCCGGTAAGGGCGGCGCCTTTAATCAGGTCGAGTTGAAAAATCTGCTGGACGGCCGCAAGCTGAATGAGCGTTTCCGCGCTGCTGAAACCGTCGAACGCGTACGCTTGGAGCAAAAGCCGCATAGCTTTCTTTATGCCGATGGCGAAATGCTCGTTTTTATGAATAGCGAGACCTATGAACAGATAAATCTACAGGCCGAATTTGTAGGCGAGCAAGCTGTATATCTGACCGACGGGATGGAAGTGGAAGTTGAATTTTACGAAGAGCGCCCAATCACTGTCGCTATCCCCGAGCAGGTGACGCTGGAAGTCACAGACACAGAGCCTGTTGTGAAAGGCCAGACTGCGGCCAATTCCTTCAAGCCCGCGACTTTGTCCAATGGCGTGCGGACTACCGTGCCGCCTTTTGTTGGCATAGGCGAAAACTTGGTCATCAATACGGCTGATGGCTCTTATGTGAAGCGCGCTGATTAACATGATAGACCAAACGGATAGGGCCGGGCATCTCTCCCCGATCATGCGCGTCATGCAAAATGCAGCCCGCAAAGCGTCCCGCAATTTGCTGCGCGACTTTGGTGAGGTGGAGCATTTACAGGTCAGCCGCAAAGGCCCCGCCGATTTTGTCTCCAAGGCCGATAAGCGTGCCGAGCAGGTCATTCATGAAAATCTCAATCGTGACCGTCCGGGCTATAGCTATTTGATGGAAGAGGCAGGGGAGATTGTCGGTTCCGACAAGACGCACCGCTTTATCATCGATCCTTTGGATGGGACGACAAATTTCCTGCATGGCATCCCGCATTTTGCCATTTCTATCGCGCTGGAGCGCGAAATTGACGGCAATCCACGCGAGCTGGTGGCGGGCGTTATTTATAATCCAATCACAGATGAAATGTTTTTTGCCGAGAAAGGGAAGGGGGCCTTTGTCAATGACGGAACGCGCGGGGGCGGGGACCGGCGGCTGAAACCCTCCAGGCGGGATGTTTTTCAGGACGGCCTGTTCGCGACAGGCATTCCATTTCTGGGCCGGCCGGGCCACGCAAAATTCCTAAAGGAATTACATCAAGTCATGGGCGCGTGCTCGGGTGTACGGCGCCTGGGTTCTGCGGCGCTTGATCTGGCCTGGACAGCGGCCGGGCGTTATGACGGGTTCTGGGAACGCGGCTTGGCTGCGTGGGACATCGCGGCAGGCGTTCTGATTTGCCAAGAGGCCGGACTGTCTGTAGAAAGTCTTTCCGGGGGCGATATCCTGGAAAGCGGTGATGTCATTGTGACCAATGACGCCTTGATGGAGCCGTTAAAACAACGTCTCTCGGTTTAAGAGCCTCTTAGCCATTTTCTGATAGTAACCCGTCTGAATTAGGTGAAATTGGAGACGGCGTGAGCCAGACAATCCAAAAAATAATCAAAACGGCCGATCAGATGACGGAGGCCGATTGGACGGCATGGACGGCCCTGCGCGCAGGTAATCCGGCTCTCATCAGCCCTTATTTCCATCCGGATTATACCCGGCTGATTGCCGATTTGCGCGAAGATGTCAGAATTGTCTGTGCCTATCAGAACCGGGAACCTGTGGCGTTTTTACCCATACAGGGTGGCCGTTTTGCCCGTCCGCTTGGGGCGCCAATGAGTGACTATCACGGGATCATCAGCCGCGGGGATATAGGATATGATGATCTACTATCCGGTTTGCCCATCGGGGCACTGCATTTTAGTGCCGCTATAGATCAAGGCTGTTTGAAATCATATTGTGTGCTGTCAGAGCAAGAAAGCGCGGCCTTGGATTTACCGGAGGGCGGCCCGGCGTGGCGGGAGAGCAAAGACGGATCATATCGGCGTCATTTGAAATCCACGCGCCGCCGCATCCGCAAAGCCGAGGAAGAATTCGGTCCGCGTAGATTTGTCTATCGCAGCCGGGATATTGATGTGTTCCGGCAGTTAATTGACTGGAAATCTCAGAAATTCTCTGAAACGGGTAAATATAATGTGCTCTCCGCCGATTGGACCGCGGCGCTGATCCGGAAGCTCTGGGAGTCTCCGACAGAAGACGGTCTACGCAATGATATGCAGGCTCTATATTTCGGGGATCGCCTCGCGGCGGTTGATTTGGGCCTCACGGATGGCAAGATCTTCCATAGTTGGATCGTGGCTTATGACAGTGATCTGCACAGCTTCGCGCCGGGCATTCAGCTCTTGGAAGGTGTCATCGATGCGGCGGCGGATTTGGGATATAAACGGATTGATTTGGGCGCGGGGCTGGACGGCTACAAACGTCAATATGCGACGCATGGGCACAAGGTCGTCACAGGCTATGTACCGATTAGCGGGACAGCCGGATCGCTTTCCAAAATATATGCCGGTGCAGAACGTTGGGGCGAGAAGGCCCTTGCGGATATTCCCGGCAAGCTTCGACGCCGCTACAGCCAGATCGCGGCCTGTGAAGATGAAATTTCCGGCCGTGCGAAAGCGATGCTGAGCGCAGTCATGACCAGCCACAGAACATCATAAAACCAAATTGGATATATAAGTCTTGAAATTTCGATTTCGACTCTTGCCAATCTTCATGCTAAAAACCTCAAAAATAAAGAGGTGAGGACATGGTAAGACTAAATCCGGACGGGAAAGTCGCAAAAATCAAATCAACAAAACCCGGCGATTTGGGTGAAATTCTAAAGGCACAAAAAGCGGCCTTTGATCAGGACTCAAACCCGTCATGGGGGTCGCGTAAGTCAAAACTGCTTAAGTTAAGTGCAGTCATCAAAGAATATGAGGCTAATTTTATCCAAGCCATTTCCGAAGATTTTGGTCACCGCGCTGCAGTTGAAACCGTTGTGGCCGAAAGCCTTGTGATACAGGGTAGTATCAAACATGCGATTAAACATACGCCCAAATGGATGCGTGTGCGCAAAGTTCCGACAGCCTTGCAGTTCAAACCCGGAAAGAACCGTATCGTCCCGCAGCCGCTGGGCGTGATCGGAATAATCAGCCCATGGAATTATCCGCTCCAGCTTGCAGTCGTGCCTCTGATCGGTGCAATCGGCGCTGGTAACCGGGCGATGATTAAGCCAAGCGAATATACGCCAAAATTATCTGAACTTTTGAAAACCGTCCTCGGGAAAGTCTTCACGGATGAAGAGGTTTTTGTCGCCACGGGTGGTGTGGATGTGGCGCAGGCATTCTCTGCTTTACCATTTGATCATTTGGTCTTTACGGGCTCGACATCGGTCGGGCGCATCGTTGCCAAAGCCGCAGCGGATAATCTTGTGCCTTGCACGCTTGAACTTGGCGGGAAATCGCCAACGATTATTGACGACAGCGCGGATATTGACGCCATCGTTCCAAAAATCGCCAATGGCAAGCTGCTAAATGCAGGACAGACCTGTGTGGCCCCTGATTATGTGTTGATGCCGGAGAGCCGGATAAACGCCTTCTCTGAAGCGATCTTGAAAAAGGCTGAGGAATTTTATCCAAAAGTTGCAGGCAATGATGATTACACATCGATCATCGCAGACAGTCATTATACCCGGCTTCAAGATCTCATCGAAGACGCAGAAAAGAAAGGCGCGACCGTTCGGGTTGCTGGTGATGACGATAAACAACAACTGGCAAAGGAACGCCGTGTGCCGCTGACAGTTGTGACGGACACAACGCCGGATATGCGGATTATGCAGGAAGAAATTTTTGGCCCGCTCTTGCCGATTGTTCCATCAGAAACGCTCGATGACTCGCTGAAATATGTGCAAGAGCGCGAGCGGCCATTGGCGCTCTATTGGTTTGGTAATGACAATAAGAAACGAGATAAAGTTCTGACGCAATCCATCTCCGGCGGGGTCTCGATCAATGATGTGGCTTGGCATGTTATCCAAGAGGACATTCCCTTTGGCGGCGTTGGCCCGTCCGGTATGGGGGCCTATCATGGCGAACATGGTTTTGAGAGCTTCTCCCACATGAAGGGCGTGTTCCTGCAAAGCAAGTTCAGCCAAGGCGGTGCTTTGCACCCGCCTTATACTGAGAAAACCTCTAAAATGATCAATCTCATGCGGAAGCTGTCATAATGGCGGATCGATATGACTATGTAATTGTCGGGGCGGGAAGTGCCGGATGCGTGCTCGCCAACCGTCTTTCCGAAGACCCGAATGTTACGGTCTGTCTGCTTGAGGCCGGAGGCAGCCATAAACATTGGAGTGTTTTTACGCCCGGTCTGGCAATTTGGAACATGGTGCTGGGTAAGCGTAATTGGCGATTTGAAACAGAGCCTCAAAAAGCCATGAATAATCGCCGGGGCTATCAGCCACGCGGCAAGGTTCTGGGCGGCTCTTCCAGCCTAAACGCCATGATCTATATTCGCGGCCACAAGGCCGATTACGATGAATGGGCGAGGCTCGGCAATAAGGGCTGGTCCTATGATGACGTGCTACCCTATTTCAAAAAAAGCGAACACCGCGAAGCGGGCGGTGATGAATATCGCGGGCAAGGCGGCGAGCTGAATGTCGCAAAGTTAAGGGATACGGGCGCTGCGAATGAAGCCTTTTTCGAGGCCGGGCGTCAGAACCAATTGCCATTTACCGATGATTTCAACGGAGCGCAGCAGGAAGGCCTCGGCATGTATGAGGTCACGCATAAGGGCGGTGAGCGCTGGTCAACGGCCCGCGCCTTTCTGGACGACATTGCTGACCGGCCAAACCTGACAGTCATAACAGGCGCGCATACGGAAAAAATTATTGTCGAAAATGCCCGCGCGACTGGCGTACGATATAAAGCCAAAAAACAAACGCAAACTGTTCACGCAAGCCGTGAAGTTATCCTCTCGGCAGGTGCCTTCGGATCTCCACAGATTATGCTGCTCTCAGGCATTGGCCCTAAAGACAAGCTGGAGCCGCATGGCATTTCGCAAGTGCATGATCTTTCGGGTGTGGGTGAAAACCTGCAAGACCATATCGACTATGTCATGTCCTACCGGTCGCCGCTGAAAGATAATTTTGGTTTTTCGATCATGGGCAATTTCCGTCAATTAGGGGAATTAATCCGTTATCGCAAAGAGCGCAAAGGTATGTTTGCGTCCAACCTGGCTGAAAGCGGCGGGTTTCTCTATACGGATAAGTCAGAACCTTCGCCCGATATTTCCCTCGTTTTTGTGCGGGCTATGGTCGATGATCATGGACGGAAATTGCATTGGGGCCATGGCTATAGTTGCCACGTCTGCGTTTTAAGGCCTAAAAGCCGTGGCGCGCTTTGGCTAAATAGCGCTGACCCTGCCGCCCCGCCCGCGATTGATCCGGCCTTCCTCGAAGATGAACGCGATATGGATACGCTGGTGCGCGGCGCGCATTTGATGACGCAGATCATGGAGGCCCCAGCTTTTGATGAGATAAAAGGTAAGCCGCTCTATGTGGCGGGGACCACGGACACCGAAGAAATCAAAGCCGATATTCGTGCGCGCGCCGACACGCAATATCATCCGGTTGGCACCTGCAAGATGGGCCATGATGATATGGCGGTCGTGGATGATCGCTTGCGTGTGCATGGACTGGAGGGGCTTCGTGTGATCGACGCGTCGATCATGCCCAATCTAGTCTCTGGCAACACCAATGCCCCAACGATCATGATCGCTGAAAAAGGCGCGGATATGATCAAAGAGGATGCGGCGAGCGTGAAAGTAGCCGCGGAATAATCTAAGTGGCCCGTCGGGCCGCTTCAATTTTGTCGACAAAGGCATGGTTGACATCGCGGTGCTCGGCTTCATCGGCACGAACCGCGATCACGACATCGCGCAGCCGCGCGTCGGGTTTTAATTGCCAATAATCTATTGCCAGTTTCGGGGCAGGGACATTTTCAACGGCCCCGCTGTCGATTTGCTCTAGATATTGTGTGTAGCTGATCACGGCCTCTTCTTCGAAATAGCCGACCACACGGTGCGCCGTCCGCGGCGCGAAAAGATAGAGGAAGAAATAGAGATTGTAGAAAATCAATTGCACGACAGCGATTAGAAATCGTTCAAATTTATTGGGCTGTGCGATTTCTATAAAAGTCATCAGGTGCATGCGCTCATTTTCGGCCTCGTCCAGTAATTCCCGAATCCAGCCTTCATCATCACGCATTTTTCGAAGGGCGTGCAGATGTTGCCATAATCCGCCGACCATACCGGGTACAGCCGCGACCGTTTCCAAAACGACTGCGCGATTGCCATAACGTTTGGCGAAGAATTTATCGGCAAAAAACCTAAGCAGCCTCACAAAACGAAAGGCAATTTTATCACTGATCGTGACCGGCGTAACATGCTCGGTCAGGCCTATGTCATAATTGACTTGGCGTGGTATAATCTTTGTAACTTTTTCCATAGCGACATCTCTTAGTTACAAAATATATGGGCTGGGTGGGCCGGTTTTAAATAAGCAAAAATGCAAAGCCGTTATGACCGCACCCTGTGAAAGCCCCAACTTAATTCTTGCATATAACGCTGTACCAAAGATCAAAGCGATTTGGAAATATTCGAATTTTACAAATAAAAAACCCCGCAAAGGCTTGCGGGGTTCGATAATAATTAGAATAGCGCCAAATTTATAATGCTATGAGGCTACCAAATTTTGACCCGCTCTTCAGGCGGTAGGTACATAGCATGTTCCGGCGTGATATTAAATGCCTCATACCAGGCATCCAAGTTTCTCACGATACCATTGGCACGGAACTCGCCCGGACTGTGCGGGCCGTTTTTGATTTGTGTGGAGAGGGCTTCGTCTTTCCACTTAATCGCCCATACTTGAGCCCAAGCCATGAAGAAGCGTTGATCGCCTGTAAAGCCGTCAATGACAGGGGCTTCTTTGCCGTCCAGAGAGCGCTTGTAGGCTTCATATGCCATGGTCATACCTGTCAGGTCACCAATGTTCTCGCCAAGACCAAGCTTACCGTTCAGGTTCTCGCCCGGTAGAGGTTCGAATTGACTATATTGCGTGGCCAAATTATCGGCGCGCGCCATATATTTTTCGGCATCTTCCTCGGTCCACCAATCCCGCTGCACACCGTCACCATCTGATTTACGGCCCTGATCATCAAAGCCGTGACCCATTTCATGGCCGATGACCGCGCCGATCCCGCCATAATTAACAGCGGGGTCTGCATTTGGATCAAAGAAAGGCGCGTCCAAAATGGCCGCCGGGAATACGATCTCGTTTAAGGTTGAGTTATAATAGGCGTTGACGGTTTGCGGCGTCATGCCCCATTCGTCACGATCAATCGGCTTGCCAAGCTGTCCGATATTATCTTTCCAACCCCATTCGCGTGAGCTTTTCACCGTCCCGATCAAATCATCGCGGTCAATTTCCAGACCTGCATAAGTCTCCCACTTATCGGGATAACCGATTTTCGGATTGAACTTGGCGAGTTTATATTGCGCCTGTTCTTTGGTCTCCTCGCCCATCCATTCCAGATTGTCGATACCGTCTTTGAAAGCGGCCCGAAGATTTTCGACCAGGTCTTTCATCTGTGCTTTACTGTCCGGCGGGAAATATGTGTCGACATAGACTTTACCGACGACCTCGCCGAGCATGTTGTCAATATTGGACACAGCCCGCTTCCAACGGGGCCGCTGCTCTTCCTGACCGCGAAGAGTTTTCCCATAAAACTCAAAGCTGGCATCATCAATGCGTGCAGGCAAATATGCGGAATTATTGGATATCAACGACACCGTCAGATAATCTTTCAAGACGTCAACCGAAGTTGCTTTGAACACTTTCGCGGCATTGGTGACAGCGGATTTTTCCCGCACGATCAATGTTTGCTCATCGCCGAGGCCGACGCGGTCAAAAATAAGATCCCATGACATGCCCGGTGCCATTGCTTTGAGCTCATCCCGGCTCATTTTATTATAGGTCAAATCGCGATTGCGGCGCTTAACCCGGTCCCAGTGGCCTTCGGCCAGATTGGTTTCAAACGCCATGACTTTCTTGGCGCGGTCCGCCGGATTATCAAGACCGGCCTCTGTCAGCATTGTCGTCATGAAGGCGACATAGCCATCTCTGAGCTTTTGGCCTTTTTCGCTTTCATCGAAATAATAATCACGATTTGGCAGGCCCAGACCGGATTGCGTTAAGTAAACGATATATTGGTCATTCACCTTGGCATCGATGTAGACATAAGGCGAAACAGGCGAGTCCAGACCCATGCGGATATCCGCCATTAGTTCTGTGATATCTGTGTGTGTTGCCGCGCCTCGGATTCTGGCGAGATCAGCCTTTATCGGATCCAGCCCTTTGGCTTCGATCGTCTCTGTATCCAAAAACGCATTGTAATAATCGCCAATGCGTTTCTCATCTGCGCTGGGATTTTCTTTAGATGCCGCCACTTCGATGATTTTCTTGACGCGCTCCTCTGCCTGATCGCGCAGGATTGAGAAGCTACCATAGCGTGAGCGGTCTGACGGGATTTCAGTATTTTTCAGCCAGGTTCCATTGACATATTCAAAGAAGTTTTCGCCCGGATCGACGCTGGTGTCCATGTTCTCCAGCGCGATTCCGAATGTGCCCAGCTTGGCAGGCACCGGCGCCGGAGCTGTTTTGTCGACCGTATGGTCTGTGCCGGCTTTATCGCCGCAAGCGGTTAGGCTGAGTGAAAGGGCGATAAGGCTCGCCCCCATAAGTGTTTTCAATGTCATTCCATCTCTCCCTTTGGTTTTGGAATTTGTTTTAAAATTTATTCTGCTGGTTGCGGCGACGCCCCTTCAATGGCGCCAGGTGGTAAATCGGTGACATCCATATCATCCAATGCCAGAACCATATCCGGATCATAGGTGCTGCCCAGACCCGGTTGCTTCTCCCCGCGCCACAGGCCGCGGAAGAAGCGGGTAATATCAACGCCAATGCCGTACATGGCTGGCACCAGCATGAGCGTCAGGAAAAAGTCAAACAAAACGCCAAACGCTAAAGCGACCACCATCGGTTTAAGGAACTCAGCTTGCGTACTGGTCTCAAACAAGATCGGAGTAATACCTATAAAGGTCGTGACAGACGTCAACAGGATAGGCCGGAACCGTGCCACACAGGCATCCAGCATCGCTTGATAAGCACCGACACCCTTATCGCGTAACCGGTTGACATAATCGATCAAGACCAGGTTGTCATTTACCGCCACACCGGAGGCCGCGAAGAAGCCGAACAAGCTCATAATTCCGAACGGAACTCCTGTCACAAGGTTACCAAAAATCATCCCGATAAAGGCGAAGGGGATTGCGAGCATGATCAAGAGCGGCTGTGCATAAGATTTAAAGGCAATGGCCAGCAGGCCATACATCATAAATAAGATGGCAATAGCCGAGAGTGATAATTCCCGTGCAAATGTTGTTTCAATCTCGTCATCTCCAACATTGATACGTTCAGCCAATGGATGACGTAATTTCCATTGCGGGAAGAAGTTTTCATTCAAGTCTTTTTTAATCCGCGCGAGCTCGGCTTGCTCACCTTTTACCCGGCCGCCGACATATTCAAGACGTTTGCGGTCGCGGCGATTAATCCGGCCTATGCCTTCGGCAAATTCAACTTCGGCCACAGAGAAGAGCGGAACCTCCACACCATTGCCGGCGCGAATACGCAGATTATTCAGGCTATCAATGGAGTCTCGGGCTTCTTCGGGGTAGCGCACCATGACCCGGACATCTTCACCGTTGCGCGGCAAGCGCTGGACTTCGCGGCCATAATAGGCTTCGCGAACCTGACGTGTCACATCTGAGAGCTGGATACCTAATGTTTCAGCGCCGGGCTTCAGCGTGAACTGGATTTCGCTGGCAGAACTTTCCAAACCATCCCAGGCTCTGGTCACAGCAGAGTAGCTTTCAATCTCTGTTTTTATATCCAGAATAGCATCGCGCAAAGCATCCGGATCAGATGAGGCGACGCCAAAAAATAGACCACCACCGCCGCCACCGCCGCCTTGGCTGTAACCGTAATTCATCCGGTAGGCATCTGGCACAGGGCCAACATATTCTTCGAGTTTCTCGGCAATTTCCTTGGTCGTGATATGCTCGCGTTTTTCTGCCTCAACCAAGCCCAGAAACGCATTCACGGTCCGGCCCTCGGCATAAGAACCTGGTGCAGCGATCAGCGGGTAATCCACACCAAAATCTTCTTTTGTGTTTTCATTCAGCTCTTGGATGGCTTTATCCAAATCCGCCCGAACTTGATTAACCCGTTCAAAACGCGTGCCCTCAGGGAAGCGGCCTTCGACAAAGATCATATCGCTTTGCACTTCAGGCAGCATGGCCCTTGGCGCTATTCCGGCCTGTAGCAACATCATTGCCATCACGAACAAACCCACAAAGACAGACACGGTAATATAACGAAATTTGATCAGCGTCGCGACAAATGGACGGAATGTATTCTTCGCAAATGACACTAAACTATTGGCGATTTTATCCTGGAACCTCGCCAGCCTGCCAAGCTTGTCATGATCCACCGGTTCCAAATGACGTAAATGTGCCGGTAGTATGAAGAAGGCTTCAATGAGAGAGAAAATCAAGACGGCAATCACAACCAAACTGATTTGCTCCGTCCAGGCTCTGATTGGTCCGGTTAGAAGCATGAAAGGCACGAACATCAAAATGGTCGTGATTACCGCAAAGAAGACCGGTTTCATGACCATGGTCGCGCCCGCAATCGCCCCGCGTTCACCGGCGATGCCGTTTTCGGCGTGAAAATGCGCGCTCTCACCGACAACAATCGCATCATCCACAACAATACCGATCACCAATAAAAAGGCGAAAAGTGAAATCATATTCAGCGTAATGCCCAGAGACGGCCCAATAGCAATCGCGCCCGCAAAAGCTGTTGCGATGCCGACGGTGACCCAAATTGCCACTTTCGGGCGCAGGAATAACATCAAGATAATCAGCACCAAAATCATACCAGATATCGCATTACCACTGATCAAATCCATCCGGCTATCAAACATAGTGGAGCCATCAAACCAGATCGAAAACTTCATTCCTGGCGGGAGCGACTCCTGAACTTCCTTTTCGTATTTACGGATTGCGGCACCGGCTTTGGTAACGTCTAATTCATCCGGTGACAAAACCCGGAAAACGGCGGCGTTTTGCCCGTCAAATTTGGAAACGGCTTCGTCATCGTCGAACCCGTCTTCAATAGTGGCTATGTCGCGCACGCGAATAATACCGCCATCAGAGGTTTGACGAACAATGATCTTACCAAATTCTTCCTCGGTATTGGCCAGAGCCCTGGCGCGCAGCTGTAAATTACCACCCGTCGTTTGCACAGTGCCCGCAGAAATATTGACAGAAGATCCTGAAATGGCCTGAGCAACTTGTGAAAATGTTAGATTATACTGCCGCAAGGCATCTTCCGATATCTCAATCGTAACCTGCTCGGAGCGTTTCGTAATTTGCTCGGTCAGTTGCAGACCGGTAAGTTTGGTGAGTTGCAGTCGTATTTCATTGCCTGCACGCTGTAAGGTCAGGGGATCAAAATCACCGTGCAAAGCAAGGTAGATAAAGTCCGCGCGTGCCTCCCAGCGGTAAACTTGGGGGCGGTAAGAATCAGGCGGTAGGTTACGAATGCCGTCGACACGGGATTTTACTTCATCAAGAACTTTGTCGTAATCTGCGTCCAGCTTGGTTCTGATATTCACCGAACCGCTGCCCTCGCGGGCATTGCCTTCAAGATAGTCAATACCGTCCAGCCCATCGACAGCTTCTTCAATTCTAACAACCAGTTGTTCTTCTACGTCACGCGGAGACGCGCCGGGCCAGCCAACATTTACTGTCATACCATTGACAGTGACTTGTGGAAAGAACTCGCGTTCGAAGCTTTTATAACCGTAAAAGCCACACGCGAAGAGTGTGACCATTATGAGATTGGCGGCGACGGGGTTCTTGACGAACCAGGAAATAATATTCTTCATTATTCGGTTCCTTCCATGCCTGCGTCCTTGGCCGTTGCGTCTGCGGCATTATCCGCTGATTTGTCACCGGACGCGTCATCACTGGCGGGCTGGTCTGACTTTTTTAGAGGTCTTTGAGGTTTGTCTTCATCCTCTTTATCACCCCGCCTTTTCCGCTTTTTCTTTTTATCGCCGCCTTCAGATTCTGCTTTTTCTTTCTCGATCAACCATTGTGGCTTGGGCGGATCAACCAAGACAGTCTTTGGGTTGTTAATGTCCAAGACCTTCAAAGTCATTTGCGTTCTCGAGCGCTCCATTGGCGAGAGTACAATTAATTCGCCAGCTTCTACGCCGTCTGTCAGAACGGCCCGCTCCGGAGCAGTGTCTAATACGCCGACTTTGCGGATTTCGGATTTGCCCTTGTTGTCAACAACATAAACTTCATTATCAGGACGAAGGCCGTCGCGCGGAATCACAATCACGTTATTGTAAGTCTTGCCATTGACCTTGGCATCGACGAACAGGCCGGGAGCGAGTGGCACACCATTATCAGAGGCGCCTTTGCCGTAAGGATCAAAGACTTCGGCAATCGCAAATAACGCCCGGCTTTGCGTGTCATATGTGGCATCAGTGCGCATGATGCGTCCAGACCAGTTTTGGGTCTGTCCGGCAATCTCTGCGCTTAGACTGACCAACGGGGCTGTGTCTCGGGATTTAGCGACATAAGCAATCGGCAAATCCATTTTGGATAAATCTTCATTGGTGAGTGGCAAACGCACTTCGATAATGTCTGTTGAAAAGATACGGCCTAGGGTGAAACCGGGGCTGACAAATTGTCCGACATCGGAGGTTTTACTGCGCACGCGTCCACTGAATGGCGCGCGGACGTAAGTCCGTTGCAATTGTAAATCAGCGGCGCGCAGTTCGGCTTTGGCGGCTTGAAGGGCGGCTTTGGCTTGTTGCTGTTGGGGTTCTCTTAAAGCCAGTGGGGATGGCGTTCCGCGACCGAGTTCTTCATAGTCACGTTTGGCGACTTCCGCCTCTGCCATTTCGCGCACTAGCAATTGCTCGGCTTGCGCGACATTGGCCTCGGCGCGGATTTTCGCGACCTGATAATCCGCATCTTCAATTCTGATCAGAGTTTCGCCTTTTTTGAAAATACCGCCTTCGATAAAATTCGGGGAAACATAGACGATTTTGCCGCCAACTTGCGGCACAAGATTAATCTCTGTACGCGGGCGAGCCTCGCCTTGTGTCGAGATTTTCAACTGTACATCGTCGGACTTGGCGTAATCGGCCATGACCGCGAGCGTGTTGAAAGGTCTTTTCTTTTCTTCAGGTTTTTTATTCATCGCAATAACAACCCTGGTCAGGATAAAAAACCCGACGACGATCAGGATTGGTATCAGCACGATCAATAATTTACGAAGACGTCCCCTTTTTTCTTGAGACGGGGTATTTTGGGCCTGACGTGCCATTTTATCTTACCTAACTATCTGAAACAGATTTATAAAATACCGGACAAAATTCCGCGATATGGGGCGGCTTCTGGAATAGGCGGCACAGCACCATATTGGCCACCGCCCAAAGCTACATGTAAACGCACACGATTGGCAAGCCGCTCTTTGCGCGCACTGATTAACTGCCCTTCGGCTGAAAGGCGTCTGGCCTGGGCGTCGAGCAGCTGTAAAATCGTTGCCAGCCCTTCAGTATATCGCAGTTCCAGACGTTCTTCGGCTTTACGGGATTCTTCCAGTGATACTCTCAGCGCCGCTTCGCGTTCAGCTAAGCGCGTTTCCGCGTCCAATGCGTTTTCGACTTCTAAGTAAGCCTGCAATACAGATCCCGCATAAGATTCGATTTGAGATCGCAGCAAAGCTTCCTGTTGTTCAACATTGCCTTGCAGGCGTCCGCCTTGGAAAATCGGGGCTGACAGATTGCCGATCAGATTGGCGACCAACGCATCGATATCAAAGAAATTTCTCAGACTATTGCCGCTGGCTGTGGAGTCGCCGGACAAGGTCAAGCTCGGCAGCAAAGCCTTGCGGGCGATGTCGACCTGCAGGCCTTGGCTGTGCATGCGGGCATCAGCCGCTAACAAATCCGGCCGCCGCGCCAAAACATCGCCGGGCAGGCCAATATTAGACAGAGGCGGCAGTTCCGGCAATTCTCGCGCCGCTTCAATTTCTTCGGCAGGGTAACGGGCGAGCAGCACTTCAAGCTGCCGCGCCGTGGCGGATTTGGACTGCTCTCTTAGGGCCTGTAGGGCCTGCGAGCTGGCCAGGTTTGACCGCGCCAGACGGACATCGGAACTTCCCGTGACGCCGCCTTCAAAACGGCGCTCGGTCAAGCGCAAAGCCCGTTCCTGTGTTTCGATGTCTCGCTCGGATAATTCGGTTAAAAGGCGCGCTTCGATCAGGTTCAGCCAGGTTTGAGTCACCTGTCCGGCAATGGACAGGTTGGCCCCGGCCAAGTCTGCGGCGCTGGCTTGGGTGTCAAGCTCACTAGCATCAACAGAATTACGAATGCGGCCCCATAAATCCGGCTCCCATGAGGCGTTCAGGCCTGCCGATATGCCTGTGCGGTCACCAAAGGAACTGCCCGCATCTTCTGTGCGCGACAAGCGGCCACTGCCCGATAGGGTGGGCTTACCGGCGGCGCCAGCAATACGTTCGCGGGCCAGAGCGGCGTCCAGCCGCGCAGCGGCGGCAGAGATATCATTATTGCGCGAAAGGGCCTCGGCGACCAGTTGCGTCAGCTGGCTATCGGAAAAGCTGGCGATCCAGTCATTATTGGGCAGGGCGGCCTGAGCTACGTTAAGCGGGGCAGGTTCGGCCCAATCAGGCCGCATCACGACCTCCTTGGCCGTATTGACGTCCATAGGCTTTGGCGCAAGCCCTGTGCTCGCACATGATGCCAGCAAACTGGCCGTCAAGCTAAGCGGTAAAAATATGGACCCGGCAGATGGTCTCATAACATGTCTCCTTATGCGCTAGACATAACGAGACCATCTTGAATGTCAATCAATTATTATTGAAAAACGATAATAATTAGATTTTTATGGTCGCTGCGCATATTCGGCCAGCGTCATAACCGATTTATGGGCTTTGGCAGCTTAAAAATTGGTATGAGTCATTTCTATCACGCGCAAAAAGGCGCGCTGAGGGTCTATCGATTATAGATCAGGCTGGATACCAGCAGAAGCATGACATACATAATTTCCTCCATCATCTCGTGATGAAGAGACACTGCCCAAATATCATGAAATCTGTAAGACAAACCCATGACAGGGGCGTAAAATGACGAAAGCCGCACAGAATTTGCGCGGCTTTGGTCTGTTTTTGCTGATATAAAGGACTCTCGGCCTATTCTCCGTCTTTGAGCTTTTGCATCAAATATGTGTGCTGGAGCGCCAGCCGTTTGGCGGTTTCCTTCAAGTTCGCTGCCGCGGAGTGTCCGCCATCAATGTTCTCATAATACAGGAAATCATGACCTTGGTCTTCCATCCGTTTGGCCATTTTGCGGGCATGGCCCGGATGGACGCGGTCATCCTTGGTTGAGGTGATAAAGAAGATTTCCGGATAATCCGCCTCTGGATCGATATTATGATAGGGGCTGATCTTACGCAGAAAGGCCCCTTCAACCTCATCATCCGGATCGCCATATTCGCCCATCCATGACGCCCCTGCCAGCAATTTATGATAGCGCATCATATCCAGCAGCGGCACAGCGCAGACAACGGCATTGAACAAATCCGGTCTTTGCGTGGCCATCACGCCCATCAACAGACCGCCATTGGACCCGCCTTCAATGCCCAGATGTTTCGGGCTGGTGATATCTTTGGCAATGAGATCCTCTGCCACGGAAATGAAATCATCATAGATGCGCTGGCGCTCGGTTTTCAGACCGGCCTGATGCCAGTTCGGGCCATATTCCCCGCCGCCGCGAATATTGGCGAGCACATAAACCCCGCCGCGCTCGATCCACAGCTTGCCGCGCGTGGCCGAATATGACGGGTTCAGAGAAATCTCAAATCCGCCATAGCCATAAAGCAAAGTCGGGTTGGTGCCGTCCATCGGCGTGTCTTTGCCGCGCACCACGAAATAGGGCACTTTGGTGCCGTCATCGGATGTCGCGAAAAATTGCTCGGCCGCCATATTGGACGCATCAAACCAGTCCGGCAAAGACTTGGCTTTCGCTTTTTCGCCTGTGGCTGTGTTATAGGTCCAAAGCGTATCGGGCGATAAGAAGCTTTCCGTATTGATGAAAGCGACATCTTCTTTGTCATTCGTCGCCCCGATGGAGACCGTGCCATTGGCCGGGAAGTCGAGCTTATCTGATGTCCATTTTTTCCCGTCCCAATCATAGGCATAGGCTGTGCCCGCCACATCACGGGAAATGCTCATCAACACTTTAGACTTGGTCGAGCCAAAGCCGTTGATCGAGGATTTCTCGTCCGGCGAATACACCACATGGACATCGCTGATCTCGCCGTCTTCCATGAAGTCATCCATTGCGAAGCTGACCAGGTCGCCGGATTTGTGACCGCGCCAATCTTCGGCCAATGTCATCAAGACCTGACCTTTAAATTCGCCGGAAAGTGAAGATTTGGCCGGTACAGGGAATTTCACCGCCGCGCCAATGCTCCCGTCTTCCTTTTGCGGGAACCAGTAATATTCGCTTTCATAGAAAGTTACAGAGCGGCTGACCATAATCTCATTGCGCCCGTCAGAGAGCTCCCACGTATAGGGCCAATAGCCGACATCGGCTTTCTCGCCGCGGCCCAGCTCGACTGCCTCGCTCATGGGTGTGCCGCGCTTCCATAGCTTAGCCACCATCGGATAGCCGCTATCCGTCATTGTGCCTTCGCCGAAATCCACACCGAAAACCAATGTGTCCTTATCCAGCCATGACGCCGTGCCCTTGGACTCGGCGGTTTCAAACCCGCCATCGACAAAGCGTTTGGTTTTGGCATTAAATTCGCGGCGCACGACCGCGTCCTTCCCGCCATCGGACAGGTTCACCATGCAAAGCTCATAATCGGGCGCGAGGCAGGTATTGCCCTTATAGACCCAGTTTTTGTCTTCATCCTTTGACAGCTGGTCAAAATCCAGCACGGTTTCCCACGCGGTGTCACCGGAGAGATAGCTGTCCAGCGTGGATTTGCGCCAGATGCCGCGCACATGATCGGCGTCCTGCCAGAAATTATGCACTTCCCCGCCCCGGTAGGACACATAAGGAATTTTCTCCTTGGAGTTCAAAATCTCCAGCGCCTCGGCCTCCATTTCGGCAAAACGCGGATCAGCGGTCAGGCGGTCAAGGCTGCGCTTGTTCCAAGCCTTCACTTCGGTTAGGGCCGCATCGCCCAAAACCTCTTCCAGATAGATGTGATCCTCATCCGTCTGTCCGGGCGTATCATATGTGATCATCGTATTGACATGGTCCTTTAAAGTCTCTGCCGGCGCGGACACGTCTGATTGACCGCAAGCCGTTAAGGCAAGGGCGGTGATCATGGCCGTCGTCAGGCATAATTTTGATTTGGTTTTCATAAAGCGCATAGCTTTTCCCCGTCGATATAATTGTATCAAATTTGTCTGGCCGTCTTTTACGCAGGGTTTGCACAGCGATGCAAGTGCGCCTATGTGACATTGACGAAAGGACGCGCCATGCGGTTTTTAATCATGAACGGAGCCGGCAACCGCTTTGCGGTGTTTGACTCAAGGCAGCAGCCCGACTTCGCGCTCTATGACGGCAAGGTCAAAGCGATCTGCAAACCGGGCAGCCAAGTCATGGGCCCCAAAGGCGCGGATCAGCTGATTATCCTGCGCGCCCCCAAAAGCAATGACGCTGATATCTTTATGGAAATCTGGAACCGCGAAGGCGGGCAGGTCAATGCCTGCGGCAACGCCACGCGCACCACGGCCTGGCTCTATATGCGGGATGAAGGCGTGGATGTTTGCCGGGTGCAAACCAATGACGCGATCCTGCATTGCCGGGCGGCGGGCGAGAAACGCATCGCCGTGGATATGGGCCCGCCCAAGCTGGAGTGGCAGCAAATCCCGCTCAAAGAGGCGATGCACACACATCATATTGATGTCAAACTCGGCCCGATTGACGACCCCGTCCTGTCCAATCCCGGCGCGGTCTCCATGGGCAATCCGCATTGCGTTTTTTTCGTCGATGACTTTACGACGGTCAAACCCGAACTGGCCGGGCCGATGATCGAATATCACCCGCTCTTCCCAGAGCAGGTCAATGTCGGCTTTGCCAAAATTCTGCCGCCTGACGATAACGGGATGAACCGCATCCGCCTAAAGGTCTGGGAACGCGGGGCGGGGCTCACCCTTGCCTGCGGCACAGGCGCCTGCGCCGCCCTCGTCGCCGCCCACCGCCAAAAAAGAACCGGCCGCAAAGCCATCGTCCAAGTCGACGGCGGAGAGCTGCTGATCGAATGGCGAGAGGCCGATGACCACGTCATCATGACCGGCCCGGTGGAGCTGGAGATGGAAGGGACATTCTAGACCTAGCCAATCTGCCACATTGCGCAACGGCGTTCTGACTGCCACTAAACCCTTATGGCGGGCTGGATACTTCGGATTGGGTTTTATGGGTTGGGGCTTTCGGCGATTGCGATTGGCTTATCCTTTATCGGCTTTGGCGTGGACGCGGCGGGGCGGTTTTTCAAAGGGCTGATGGATTATACCTATCCGACCGAACCCTTGACCGGGCTGGACAATCCCAATGCGGATGGCGAGCTGCGCTTTTATTCTGTGTTCTGGATCGCTTACGGGATCTTACTCGTACAAACAGCGCGCGATTTAACCCGTCACATCGCCCGTATTCCATGGCTGATTGCGCTGTTCTTTGCAGGCGGACTTGCACGTGTGGTCAGCTATGTAAAACTCGGCCCGCCCCATGCGTTTTTTATGATCTTGATGGCCATTGAGTTGATCTTACCCATCATCCTGTTTCTCGCCTATCGCCGCTGGCTGAAATAAGGTTGTTTCCCCGCGAAACGTCCCAATTCTGCATATATTTCAACGCTGGAATAACATTAAATCCTCACCCTTCGAAACTCGCTTATATTCATACCGTTCCTTTCACAGGGGCAGGCAAGTGCACATTGCTTCGCTGGTGAGGGGACGGCGTTTGCCGGTGTAGCTTCGGGCGTAATGATCCCGAGGGCGGCTGGTTCAGCGCGAGCTGATTAGAGCACGACTATCTAGTTCGGCCGCTGGTAGAAGACGCCGCCGCAGGGTTTGGCCCCGCGTAAAATTGTTAGTTTTTTGGTGTTCCATCGCGGACGCTAACCCTGCGGACTGCCCCAATTATGAGGTTTACGCGAAAAAGGCTGAGCGCCAGATCGCCAGCGGGAGAAGAAACTCGGCTTTAAGTATGGCCGCGCAGGTGAGCGTTCACAAAGCCGCAAGTTTCGGACGCGGCCCAGGCGGCACCAGCCCACTCCCCCTCCCGACCACCCACAGGGTCATACTCATGGGTGGTCGGGAGGGGGAGTGGGCTGGAGATGCCCGCCGCGCCCTGTTCTTTCGTTCAAATGCCTGGGCTCCTGCGCCGCAAATGAAAGGACTGACGAAAAGATGCTTTGCGTGAAAGACCTGTATTATGAACCTTGCGGGACTCGGTCATTAATGCGAGGTTCAGGGTGATTTTTGTAAGGTGCAACATGAAATATGTGATTTTTACGCTCAGCGCCGCGATAGCTATGGCGGGCTGTGTGCCAAAAGTTCAGATCGTTCCGTCGGATAAACCGATTAAAATCGAGCTGAATGTGAAAATTGATCAGGAAGTCCGTGTCCGTTTGGACAAGGATGTAGAAGACCTGATCGAGAGTAACCCGGATTTGTTCTAAGGAGGGACGTATGGGTATGAAAAAAATAATCGCGGCAGTCTCTGCCATTGCTATTTTGGGCGGCGGCGCGATTGCGCTCAATGCGCTGGATATGAATTCGGCGAGTGCGCAGGCGGCCAATGCCAAGGCGACCGTGGATTCCGCCAAAGCGCGCGGCGAGGTCGGCGAGCAGATTGATGGCTATCTCGGGATTGTCCCGGGCAGTAGCCCGTCAGCCGCTGTGCGCAGCGCGGTGCAGGAAATCAATATCGGCCGTAAAACCGTTTATACCAATCAGGCGCGCGCTAATAATGTGCGCACTGAGGATGTGGCCGGTGTATCCGGTGAGAAACTGATCAACCGGGCCCCGTCGGGCCAGATGGTCAAGGGCAATAGCGGTTGGTATAAACGCTAGGCCGTGGGCAAGCTTTGAATATCAAGCCGCCGGGTGATCATCCGGCGGTTTTTCTTTGCCTCACACCCCGAATTGATTCACATAGGGCCCTATGTGATTTGCAAAGCCGGAGAGAGAGATGAGCGGAAACATCACCAAATTAACGCCGTCGGGGCTTGCGGCGCTGCTATGCGCCCGGATTTGTCATGATCTGGTCAGCCCGGTCGGCGCGCTGGGCACGGGTCTGGAATTGCTCGACGATGAGTCCAATGCCGATATGCATGAGGATGCGATGGAGTTGATTAAGACGTCGTCGCGCCAGGCTTCGGCCAAGCTGAAATTTCTGCGGTTGGCCTTCGGGGCGGGCGGCTCCGCGCCCGGCGTGATCGCGGCGCAGGAGATCAAATCTCTGGCCGGGGATATGTTTGCGGACGGCAAAGCTCAGCTAAGCTGGGAACTTACCGGTGACGGATTGGAAAAAGGTCACGCGCGTTTGCTGTTAAACCTGATCATGCTGGCGGTTCAGGCGATTCCCCGGGGCGGAGATGTGACGATCAAACAAGCGGGTTCGGATCTGGTTTTAACGGCGACAGGGCCCAAAGCCCGGCTGGATGAGACCGTCGAGAAAACTCTGGCAGGCAAAGCGCCGGATGACGGGTTTGACGGGCGCTCCATACAGCCCTTCTATGCCGGTATGATGAGCCGCGAAATGGGCGGCTCTGTCACCGGATCGATTGATGGGGAAACCGTTACGCTCATTGCCAATCTGCCGGAATCGCCGACCTAAAATTTAGACCCTTTTAACTTTATGCGCCCAATCTGGCCGTCCTTATGGAAAGGCCGAATCACATGGGACACAGGGAAGGCGACGACCTGAAAATGGCGCAGGGTTTTGTGGATCAGACCACAAATATGCTGCGCGGTTATTTTGATCAGCCGGCTCTGCCTGCCGCGGAAGAGTTGATTGGCGCGATGGGCGATGTTCAGCGCGGCGCCAAACGCCTGCGGGCCCGTGCGATCTATCAAAGCGCTCAGGGCGTGATCAGCTGTCTGGATACGGTTCCTGTGTCGGAGTCGGCCATTGCCGGACGCCTACTCGCGCTCAATAAGCTTGTCACCCAATATGCGGGCGGCCTCGCGGAAATTCAGGCGCCGGAGGCGATCAAGGCCGAAGCGCTCAGTACGCCCGATGTTATGAATGTGGAAATGACCACACCAGCCAATGATCCTGCCAATGATTATGAGGCCGCGAAACAAACTCTATCGGAACTCCTCCCTCACGCCACACAGGCCGAGGCGACATCCTTGACCCGGCTCATGACGCTGGAAGAGCGCAAGCAGCCGATTATCAGAGAGATCGAACTGGAAAGCCTGATGCGGGATATCGTGCAGGACGCTTTGTCCATCGCCCGGATCAGCGGAAAAACGATCAGTATTTCCTATGATATGGGCCAGACATTTGTCCGGGAAGATTTTCAGGCGACCTTACAGGTACGGCTTAGCCGGGCCTTACGGGCGTTAATTTTGGAAACCCTGCCGCGTGAGGGCACAGGCCATATGGACATCACAGCCACTATGGAAGAGGTGTGCATCAAAGCCGGCGGGCCTGCGCCGCAATTCATGCCAGACGGGGTGCGAGCAGAAGAGGCTTCGGGGATCACCCGGATATATCTGGCCGTGAATGGCGATCAGGCGGCTTTACCGGATGAACACTCTATGCCGGATGCTCCAAAGCGTATGATCACGGATGAGACAGAAGAGACCTTGCGGGCGCAATTATCAGAATTAATGGAACCCGGAACCGTTCTGGCTGAGGTTCGGCCATGAAAACTTGTTTAATCGTCGATGACAGCCGGATGATCCGCCGCGTTGCGGGCCGGATCGTCAAGGATATGGGGTTTGAAACCATTGAAGCCGCCAATGGTCAAGAGGCGCTGGATGCCTGTCTGGTAGAGATGCCACATGCGATTTTACTCGATTGGAATATGCCGGTCATGGACGGGTTTAGCTTTCTTAAAACTCTACGCGCAGAAAAAGACGGGGATAAACCTATTGTCCTGTTTTGTACCTCAGAGAGAGACATTGACAAAATCATCGAAGCCCTCTCAGCCGGGGCCAATGAATATATCATGAAGCCGTTTGACTCCGCGATTATTGAGTCAAAATTTCAACTTGCGGGGCTGCTTTAGGCCGTGCGGGGAGCTCTGACACTTAAACCGTCCTATTATGAGGCTCTAAAGCGGCTGACTTTGGAATTGGCCGGGGTTAATTTAGGCTCCGACCATACATTTTTGGTTGAAACACGTCTGTCCGGTCTCGCCGAGCGCGAAGGCTATGACAGTCTCAGCACGATGATTGAGGAGTTGTTTACCAGCGGGCAAACTAGGTTAGCCGTGCAAATTGTTTCGGCTCTCGTCGAACGGGATATGCATTTCTTCCGTGACCCGAAAAGCTTTGAACACCTGACCGAAACCGTATTGCCCGCTCTGCATGAAGCGCGGGGAGGTGGGCGTATCCGTATTTTATCCTTTGGGTGTGCGAGCGGACAGGAAGCATATGGCGTGGCCATGCGGGTAATGGAACTTGCTGACAGGCTTCCGAATTTAAAAATCGATATTATCGGTGTCGACTACCCGTCCCAAGCGCTTGAGCGGGCCAAGGAAGGCCGATATACGCATTTCGAAGTACAGCGCGGTTTGCCGGTGCAAGATTTGGTTCAGCATTTCACGCGCGACAACGAAGATTGGGTGATCAAACCGGCCTTAAGACACGCAGTGGAGTTTAAAGAGATGCATTTGCTCTCCAGCCTCGAAAGCCTCGGGCAGTTTCATGCCGTTATGTTCAGAGGTGCTTTGCCGCATTATAGTAGTTCCGCTCAGGTTCGCGTATTGCGAGGATTGGCCAATTTGGTTCAGGAGTTCGGCTATCTGATTTTGGGATCTGATGAGACACTCAACAATATCAATTACGGCTTTGACAAAGTTTATGGGAAAAGCGGCCTGTACCGAAAACGCGAAGATGAAATCGTCGAACCGGAACCTGATCCCAATGTTAAGCAACCGACCGATCGCAAAACCTTCGAACGGACCGTGCGCAAGAAACGCTCCATCTCGGGTTAGGCCCGCTTGACCTCTTGCCTTACGCGCGTAAAAGACGCGCCTGACTTTCAGATATGACGGAAAGCCCGAAAGATGAGCGATATAGCCGCCACCAAAGATAAATACGCCGCCCAGATTGCAGGCGCTGAAGACCTGCGCGTACTGGATGATATTCGCGTGGCGGCGCTGGGTAAAAAGGGCGAAGTATCCAAAATGATGCAGGGCTTGGGTAAAATGTCCATAGACGAAAAGAAAGTCATGGGCCCGGCGCTGAACGGGTTGAAGAATGATATCGCCGCGCTGATTGAGGCCAAAAAGACAGAGCTGGAGGACGCTGCTCTGGACGCAGCCCTGGCCTCTGAGACCATGGACATGACCCTGCCTGTCGGCAGTCCGTCCGGCACGCTGCATCCCGTGCAGCAGGTCATGGAAGAAATGGCGGTGATTTTTTCCGATATGGGGTTTTCTGTCGCCGAAGGACCGGACATTGAAGATGATTTTCACAATTTCACGGCGCTGAATTTCCCGCCGGGTCATCCCGCGCGCGATATGCATGATACGTTTTTCATGACGTCCCAAGAAGGAGAGGAACCCAAGGTTCTTCGCACTCACACCTCGCCTGTGCAAATCCGTACTATGATCAATCAAAAGCCGCCAATTCGCATTATTGCGCCCGGGCGAACCTATCGCTGTGACAGTGACCAGACCCATACGCCTATGTTTCACCAAGTCGAAGGTCTGGTGATCGATAAAGGCATTCACATGGGCCACCTGAAAGGGGTCTTGATGGATTTCGTTAGCGCGTTTTTCGAGACAGATGTCGATGTACAATTCCGTCCGCACCATTTCCCATTTACTGAGCCGTCTGCGGAAATGGATGTGCGCTATGAACGCGATGGGGCGGCTATCAAAATTGGTCAGGGCGAGAGCTGGATGGAAATTCTCGGCTGCGGCATGGTGCATCCGAATGTGCTACGCGCCTGTGGTCTTGATCCCGAAGAATATCAAGGCTTTGCCTTCGGAATGGGCGTGGACCGTCTCGCTATGCTCAAATACGGTATGCCGGATTTGCGTGATATGTTCGCTGCCGATACGCGCTGGCTCGCCCATTACGGCTTCGACCCACTCTTGCAAGCGAATCTGGCGAGCGGGTTATCATGAGTCAAAACGACCCGACAACTGGCTTGGACCCAACCAAGGCACCGCATAAATCCATCCTCAAGCGGATTGATATTGGCTTGACAACGGGTCTGTGCGCGCTGGCGATTTCCTTTGTCGGGATTGTCACCTCCCGTGCTACGTTCAAGATGAACCAGGAAACGCAGAAAGCCCGAGTTCTGCCCATAATCGATATTGATATGGGTTATCTGAAAAGGCCAAATGCCAAAGGTGAGATGCGTGATTATTTTGAAGTGACGCTGAATAATGTTGGCGCCGGGATCGCGCATCTACAGCGTGTGACCCCCGTGCAAAATGGCAATCCGGTCACTGATTATCAGGCCTTTGAGGACGCCGTAATGACCCGCCGCATGCGCAGCTGGGCAAAGCTGACGGAAAAGCCTGCCGCCGGGTTTCTGCGCGCGGGGGACAGCCTCACGCCGGTCTCCTATAATATGGGCATGCCCGGTTCTGAGCTGACAGCTTACTTGCGCGGGGAGTGGGGCGCGCCCATGGACGGGCTTGATGTGCAGGTCTGCTATTGCAGCATCTTTGAGGATTGCTGGACGGTGAGCTATCTGGACAGAAAACTGCCTCAGGCCGTGAAGGATTGCGGCATAACCGACGTGCCCGAAGACGGGTTTCAAACGCTGAGCGATCAGCGAATGGCCAACCGGCAAAAGAATTAGAGACATAGATGAAATTCACATTAAGCTGGCTGAAAAAGCACCTCAAGACAGAGGCAGGCATTGACGAGATTGTCAAAGCCATGACGCTTGCGGGGTTGGAGGTTGAAGAGGTTGAAAATCCGGCTGAGAAACTGGCGGCGTTTTCCGTCGCCAAGGTCCTGACAGCCGAGAAACATCCCGATGCTGACAAGCTGAAAGTCTGTACGGTGGAAACCCGTGACGGGGTGAAGCAAATTGTGTGCGGCGCGCCAAATGCCCGCGCGGATATGACCGTCGCCTATGCGCCGCTTGGGGCCTATATACCGGGGCTGGATTTCTCGCTCGACAAGAAACCCCGCAAGATACGCGGCGTGGAGAGTTCCGGCATGATGTGCTCCGGAAAAGAGCTGGAAGTTGATGAGGATGCGGACGGCATTCTTGATCTGGATTCGTCTTTTGATGTGGGAACATCCATTGCCGACGCGCTGGGCCTGAACGATCCGGTGATTGATTTTGAAGTCACGCCGAACCGCCCGGATTGGCTGGGCGTAGACAGCATTGCGCGAGATCTGGCCGCCGTTGGGGTCGGAGAATTGATTACACCGGATATTCCTAAAACGAATGGCAGTTTCCCCTGTCCGGTCGACATCAAGACCGAGGTGCCGGAGGCTTGCCCGACCTTCATCGGCCGCGTGATCAAAGGCGTCAAGAACGGGCCATCGCCGCAATGGCTGCAAGATCAGCTCAAAGCCATTGGCCTGCGTCCGATCTCGGCTCTGGTCGATATTACCAATTTCATCACCTATGACTGCGCGCGGCCTTTGCATTTCTATGATACCGCCAAGCTGCAAGGGGGTATCACCGTACGCATGGGTAAGGATGAAACATTCGATGCGTTGGATGATAAAACCTACATTGCCACATCCGAAGATGTCGCCATCTGTGATGAAAGCGGCATTCTGGGTTTGGGCGGAATTGTTGGCGGTGAGAGTACAGGCTGTGATGAAAGCACGACCGATATTCTGATCGAATGTGCTTATTTCGATCCGCTGACCATACGCCGCTCTGCCAAGCGCCTCGGCGTCAACAGTGATGCCAAATACCGGTTTGAGCGCGGGGTGGATACAGGGTTCCTGCTGGGCGGGATGGATCTGGCCACGCAGATGGTTTTGGATATTTGCGGCGGCGAGGCCAGCGAGGTTCTCATTGCCGGAGAGGTTCCAACGCCCCCCAAAGCAATCGAATTTGACCCGATGCGCGTGACAGAGTTGACGGGTTTGTCGCTCTCTGATGACGAGGTCGAAGTCATTCTGACCAAGCTGGGCTTTGGAGTGAAACGCGGCCCCGTCTGGACAGTGGATGTCCCTACATGGCGGCGTGATTGCAGCGAAGCGGCTGATCTGGTTGAAGAAGTGGCCCGTATTCATGGCTATCACAATCTTGAGGCCGTCAGCCTGCCGCCTCTTTCCGGACGGCGGGAGCCGACCGCAACGCTGACGCAGAATCGCACACGCCTGGCCCGCCGGGCTTTGGCTGAGCGCGGTCTGTCCGAAGCCATCACCTGGTCCTTCGCCTTGCAAAACCACTGCCGGCTTTTTGGCGGCGGTGAGGACATGATGCTCTTGGATAATCCGATTTCCTCTGATCTGGATTCTATGCGGCCCTCTGCGCTGATCCACCTTCTGCTCGCGGGGCAGCGCAACGCTGACAAAGGCTATCCGCGCAGCGCTTTGTTTGAGCTCGGCCCCGTCTATCGCGGAACGGAGCCGGGCGATCAATCGCTGAGCTTGGCCGGGATGCGCCGTGTGGAAACAGAGCGGCACTGGGCGGGCGAGTGCGAGATCACGGCGCTTTCCGCCAAAGCTGACGTGTTCGCCGCGCTCTCTGCCATGGGCGCAAATATTGACAATTTGATGACATTGGAAGCTATTGGTGATTACTGGCATCCGGGCCGCTCCGCCAGCTTGCGTATGGGTCCGAAAAATGTGCTGGCCAGTTTTGGCGAGTTGCACCCCCGCGTGCTCAAGGCCATGGGGATTGAGTGCCGGGTCGTGGCTTTTGAAATCTGGCCGGAAAACCTGCCTAAACAAAAAATGAAATCTGCCGGCAAAGCTAAATCGGCACTGTCCCTGTCGGATTTCATGCCTGTGCATCGTGATTTTGCTTTTATAGTTGCGGAAGACACCAAGGCAGGTGACCTCATCCGCGCGGCCAAAGGCGCGGACAAACAGCTGATTTCCGACGTCTCGCTCTTTGATGTCTATCAGGGCCAAGGCGTAGAAGACGGCCATAAATCCTTGGCCATTGATGTCACGATTACGCCCAAAGACGCGACTTTGACGGATAAAGAAATCGATGCGATTTCCGAAAAGATTATCGCCGCCGTGATGAAGGTTGGCGGAAGGCTGCGGGGCTGAGTTGCAAATTTGCCGCGTGTCAAATGCGGCATTTATCCCTAAATAGATATTATGAGCCAAGCGGCCTATAGCTATCGGGACGACCCAAGTGTTCCGGCATTTCAAGATGATAAACCGATTATCGTCTTTGACGGACATTGTGTATTGTGTTCGGGATTTGCAAATTTCGTGATCAAACATGACAAGGCCCGCCGGCTAAGATTGCTGGCTGCACATAGCGATCTGGGTGAGGCGCTTTACGGGCATTTTGGTTTAAAGCCTGATGATTTTGAGACGAATCTCTTGATAGAAAATGGCCATGTTCGGACCAAGGCGGACGGCACAATGGCGATGTTCGCCTATCTAGGATGGCCTTGGAAAGCTTTAAGCATTGGACGGGCTTTACCAAAAGCCATGCAAAATTGGCTCTATAATATCTTGGCGCGCAATCGCATAAGATGGTTTGGGCGCAATGAGACATGCTATATTGCGCCGCCCGAAGAAAAAGACAGGTTCCTGTGATGCATGTGATTATCATCGGTGGATATGGGACTTTCGGCTTAGGAATTGCCAAACTCCTTTCAAATGAAACCGGCTTGACGATTACTTTGGCGGGCAGGAACCGGGCCAAAGCTGAACGTGCCGCCGCGCACATCAATGGGGCGGCTAAAGTTCTGGCATTGAAATTGGACCGCAATGGCGACCTGGCCCAACAGATAGCAAAGCCGCCGGATGTGATCATAGACGCCTCTGGCCCGTTTCAAAATTACGGAGACGACCGGCAGGACAATGTTATTCAATATGCGCTTTCCCAAGGCTGTCACTATTTGGATTTGGCGGATGATTTGGAATTTGTGGAGCATATCGGCGAATATGATAGCGCCGCTAAAGACAAGGGCGTAACTCTGCTCTCCGGTCTTTCGACATACCCTGTCTTGACGTCGGCCGCCGCCAAAGAATTGTCCCGCAACATGGAGGGCACGACCTCGATCATGGCGGGCATTGCCCCGTCCCCAAAGGCTGTGATGGGCCGAAATGTCATTGAGGCCATTGCCAGCTATGCAGGTAAAAAACAGGTCGGGGTTCTGGAAGACGGAAAATTTCAACTGACCTATGGCCTGACAAAGACGAAACGGGAAACCATCTGCGTGCCGGGCTATGATCCCTTGTCCAATATTTTGTTCTCTTTGGTTGAAGGGCCTGACCCGAAAATTCTGCAGGATCAATTTGAGGGTTTGCAGGATGTGCAGCTTTATGCCGGCCCCCGGCCTGAATTTTTGCACCGTTTGATGATTGGACTGTCTTGGCTCGTGAGGGTGAAACTGCTCCCCGGGCTGAGCGGTTTGGCCGGGCTGTTTCATGCCGTTCAATCGCGGATTGGCTGGGGGGAGCATCGGGGCGGGATGATTGTCCGCGTTCAAAATGAAACCCAAAGCCGGAGCTGGCATATGATCGCCGAAGGCGATCACGGCCCGCTCATCCCCGCCATACCTTGCACTATCATGATACGAAAATGGCTTCGGGGAGATATGATCACGCCGGGGGCAAGAGCCGGTCTGTCTGACATTTCTTTGGCGGATTATGATGAGATATTTCAGCAGCTGAATATTCGTCACGGCATGCGCCAAGACAATGTAAAAGCCGCCAATTTGTATGAGGAAATATTGGGCGAGGCCTATCAGGAACAGGCGCAGCCTATTCAAGATTTGCACCGTATTGGCCAAGGCAAAATATTTGAAGGCCGCGCCAAGATTACCCGCGGAAAAAATCCTGTGGCGGGGCTGGCCGCTGATATTTTTCGGTTCCCAAAAGCGGGCAGCGATATTCCGGTCAGAGTCAGTCTGACCCGGGACGGGGATAAAGAAATCTGGCTGCGGGATTTTGGCGGGAGAAAAATGCGATCCACACAGGAGGCGGGAAAAGGCAAAAGAGCCCATCTGGTGATTGAGCGTTTTGGGCCTGTGGCGGTTTATCTGGCTGTGATCATCAAGGAAGGCCGTCTGAGACTTCAAACCAAGGGCTGGTCTGTTTTCGGTATTCCCTTGCCGCGTTTTCTGGCGCCGGGCGGTGATGTCTATGAACATGACGCAAATGGCCGCTTTAATTTTTATGTTGATATTTGCGCTCCGGTTTTAGGGAGGTTGGTAAAATATGAAGGTTGGTTGGAACCATTAAACCCAGACTAATCATTTTATGCAGCCAGCTTCGCCACTATCAAATCCTGTGTGCCCATGACGCCTTTGCCGCCCGCCCATTGACCACGCTGTAAATCCATCAGTGACAGGCCGTGTTGGGCATAAAGGGACTTTACCCAATCCATATCAAAGGCGATGGCCGCTTCGGGATTTTCCGCAACAGTCGTGCGGCTGATGTCGTCAACGTCATAGCGAAAATCATAAACCGGATTATGAGGCAGGCCGTCTTCATATAGAAACCAGCTGATCAGACATTGCCCGCCGGGCTTTAGAACGCGCGCTATTTCGCTCATATAATTTTCGACATCGTCCTTGAACATATGGGTGAAAACGGAAGTTAGATAAATCATATCAAATTGATTATCCTCATATGGAAATCGGAAATCCTTCGCAGCAATACGGCCGGATGGATTATATCTTTCATTGATAATATCGGCATGAACGAAATTGAAATTCGGCATATCGGCATAATGAGTCCGGCACCAGACTATCCCTGATTTATCAATATCAAAGCCGTGATAGCTGCCGGTCAACCAGCCCGCCAAAGGCCGGGCCATGCGCCCTTGTCCGCAACCGACATCCAACACATCCATATCAGGCCGCAGACCATATCGTTTCAAGATGTTGAAGAACGCGTCCCCGACTCCGGCAAAATCCCCGCCGCCAATAAAGGTCTTGGCGCGGGGCGGAACTTTGGGCGCTTTGATCGGTTTGACGATATCCAGTAATCTGTATCCGGCCGTTTTTAACTGCATCCGCACAGTCAGGGGCAGGAATTTTTTTAATATGGCTCTCATGGCTTCGCCTCTTAACCCTGTCCGCTACGCTTGACCACAGGCAGTTTCATCGCCACATAGCCGCCATGTCTGAAGAGACCAAAGTCATAAATCTGGGCTGCCGCCTCAACGCTTATGAAAGCGATGTGATGGCCGGCCATGCGCGCGATGCCGGTTTGACAGATGCGGTCATCATCAACACCTGCGCCGTGACCAATGAGGCCGTCGCGGAGAGTCGCCGTATGATCCGCAAGGCCGCCCGCGAAAACCCGGACGCGACTGTGATCGTGACGGGCTGCGCGGCCCAGATTGACCCGGCCGCCTTTGCCGAAATGGACGCGGTTGATCATGTTATTGGCAATGACGAGAAAATGCAGCCCGGTAGTTTTGATCCGGAGTTTTTGGCAGGGTCTGAACCCATTCGCGTCAACGACATCATGAGCGTTACAGAAACCGCCCCGCAATTTCTCGGCAGCGCCAATCAGGCGCCCTCTAAAAGCCAGTCCCGCACGCGGGCCTTTTTGCAAGTGCAAAATGGCTGCGACCACCGTTGCACCTTTTGCATCATTCCCTATGGCCGGGGGAATTCCCGATCTGTACCTGCGGGCGAAGTTGTGAATTCCGTCAAATCCCTCGTTACGCAGGGCTATAAAGAAGTCGTGCTGACAGGCGTAGATCTGTCCAGCTGGGGCGGAGATTTGCCGGGACAACCGCCTATGGGCGATCTGGTTCGCCGCGTGCTGAAGCTCGTTCCGGATTTGCCACGTCTGCGCCTGTCGTCGATTGATCCGGCCGAAGTCGACGACACGCTGTTTGATTTGTTGACGACCGAGCCGCGTATGACGCCCTATCTGCATATCTCTCTCCAATCCGGGGATGACATGATCCTAAAGCGCATGAAGCGCCGCCATGACCGGGCACAAGCTGTGGATCTGTGCGCGCGCCTGAAAGCCGCCCGCCCGGAATTTACGTTCGGGGCGGATATCATTGCCGGTTTTCCGACCGAAGATGACATCATGTTTGAAAATTCGCTTTCAGTGATTTCAGAGATCGGCATTCCCTGGCTGCATGTCTTTCCTTTTTCGGCCCGCGAGGGTACGCCTGCTGCGAAAATTCCGTCCGTCAATGGGAATATCGTCAAATCCCGTGCCAAAACTTTGCGCGATGAAGGTGCCCGTGTGAAGGCCGCGCATCTGACGTCCCGCATCGGACAAAATGACATGGCCCTGTTTGAAGAAACGGGCCTTGGGCGACTGCCTGATTTTTCGCTGATAAACGTGGACAATCCGCCCATGGCAGGTAGTCTGGCGCAAGTAAAAATCACGGGATCAACTCCCGACCATTTAACGGGACATCTGATTTAGTGGCTGAGAAAAAGAAAAAAGGATTCCTCTCAAGGCTGGGCTTTAAATCCAAAGAGGAAAAGCTGGCTGAAGAAGCCGCAGAGAAAGCCGCCAAGCAGAAACTCGTTGATGAACAAATGGCGGCGCGTATGGCGGCGATCAATGCTGCCGCGCTGAAATCCGCCCGGGAGCAGGATGAAAAATCCGCCGGTATTTCTGACGAAGAAAAAGCCGCGTTAGAGGCCGAGGAAAAACGGCAGGCGGAAATCCAGGCCGCCAAGGATGTCGCCCGCGCCAAACAGCTTGCCGAAGAGAAAGCCCGTAAAGAAGAGGCGGCCAAGAAAGCCGCTGAAGAAAAAGCGGCCCGTGAGGCGGAAGCCAAGAAGCGCGCCGAAGAACAGGCCCGCAAGGAGGCGGAAGAGCAAGCTGCCCGTGAGGCCGAGGCCAAAGCCCGCGCCGAAGAGGAAGCCCGCATCAAGGCCGAAGAGGCCAAAGCTTTCGCGGCAGCCAAGCGCAAATCCAACGAAGAAGCTGCGGCGCTAAAGGCCAAACAAGAGGCCGAAGCCAAAGCCCGCGCCGAAGCAGAAGCCAAGCGCCTTGCAGAGGAAGCCCGCCAAGCCGAAGAGGCGAGACTTGCGGCCGAAAAGGCTGAGGCAGATCGGTTGGAGGCCGAGCTCCTCGCGGCGGAGAAAGCCGAAGAAAAGCGCCTGCGCGATGAAGCCAAAGAGGCGGAACGCCGCGCCAAGATCGCCGAGGAACAGGCCGCCCGCGAACAAAAAGAACGCGAAATCGCCGCCGAAAAAGCCGCAGCGAAAGCGGCCAAGGAACGCGAAGAGAAAATCGCCCGGGGCGAAGACCCGGACGCGCCAGAGGTCGATCCCATGGCCGAGGGCGGTTTCTTCAAGCGCATCACCAAAGGCCTGTCCAAATCCACTTCCCGCATGTCGGAGCAAGTCTCTGCCGTCTTCACCAAACGCACGCTGGATGATGCGGCACTGGAGGAACTCGAAGATATTTTGATCATGTCAGACCTCGGACATAGCGTTGCCTCCAAAGTGACCTCCGCTCTGGCTGAGGATAAATTCGATAAACAGGTCACCGATCTGGAAGTGAAAATCGCGCTGGCCGATGTCATTTCAGATATCCTTACGCCGCTGGAAAAACCGCTCGTACTCGGCTTGGCCAAACCACAAATCCTGCTTTTTGTCGGGGTCAACGGGTCGGGCAAGACAACGACTTTGGGCAAGATCGCGAAACGCTATACGGATGAGGGCAAGAAGGTTCTCATCGCGGCGGGCGATACGTTCCGCGCCGCCGCCGTCGAGCAGCTCACCGTTTGGGGCGAACGGGCGAAGGCTCCGGTCATCGCCGCCAAGACGGGCGCGGATGCGGCCGGCCTGGTCTATGACGCGATCAAACAGGCGCAGGACAAAGCCTATGATATCCTGATGATTGACACGGCGGGCCGTCTGCAAAACCGTACAGAGCTGATGGATGAGCTGTCCAAAATCATCCGCGTCATTCAAAAACAAGACCCCTCCGCCCCGCATCACTCCATCCTCGTTCTGGATGCCACGGTCGGACAAAACGCGCTGATGCAGACCGAAGCCTTCCAGAAAACGGCGGGCGTGACCGGGCTGATCATGACCAAGCTGGACGGCACGGCCAAAGGCGGGGTGCTGGTTGCGCTGTCAGAGAAATTCAAACTACCCATTCATTATATCGGCATTGGCGAGCGCATCGAAGACCTCGAACATTTCTCCGCCCCCGTCTTCTCCGCCGCCCTGTCCGGCGTGGCCGATGAGATGACAGCCTAACCATTCCGCAACCACTTTAGAGATATTTGCGGGTAAATTTCAGCAGCTATTCCTGACGGTCGCAGAAACATTTCCAGCCAGAATAAATGTCATCCCGGACAAGCCGCATAGCGGCGCGATTCGGGACCTCTTAACTGTTTGTGGGTCAAGAGGTCCCGCATCAGCGCAGCCGTAAACGGCTGCTTGTGCGGGATGACATGTGGGATTTAGACATGCGATTACTCCCACTGGCGATCTTGCGCTCAGCTATTGGGTTAAATCCTTGAGGTAAGGACAGCCCGCGAACCCTGGCGTTCATGATGGACACCATTGGGTTAGAATCATATTTTACACGAACGCCAAGGTTCGCGGCGATGCGTTTTCGCTGACGGCCGGTATATACGCAGACAGTCAATGCAGATGTTGTAAATATCTGCACGTCTGGTCAGCTCTCGCCAGCAGGCCCGGCACAGCCGAATGTGTCACCACCCGGCGCTCAACCCGCACCGTCCTCTGACCCAGCAACTGACCGGTTACCTGTCCCAAGGCCAAAAGAACAATTTGAATATAGGGGCGTTTTCAAAGGTGAGGATTTAGTTTTTTCGTGCCCTGTAAGATAAGGGAAATTTGGCATTTCAGCGAGGATTTAACTGTTATGTCGCCCCGCCGTCATGCTTGGTTTTGGCGTGAGCGGATGTTTGTGATAGAGCATGATTATGATGCGAATTATTATGATGATTGCGGTTTGGGTTTTGATGAGCGTGCCTGTTTGGGCGAATGCAGAGATCACGGCGATGATCATGCGTGGGGATTATGAGACGGCCATCACCCAGGCCGAAGCCTTACAAAGCGCGCAGGGCTATGCGCTGGCGGCAGAGGGGTTGAACGCACAAATCCTGCTGGGTGAGGTCGATGATATCAATGATGAAGCCAAACGCTCGCGCGATCTGGCCAGCCGGGCTCTGGCCATCGAGCCGGATTTGTTTAATGCCCGCCTGCAATATGCGCTGGCGGACGGGTTTGTTACGCGTTCCAGCAGTACATTTAAGGCTTGGCGGAAAAAGTTGCCTGCTAAAACTTTGGCGATTGCCACGGCTTTACATGATGATTATCCGGATGACCCACGCAGTGCCGCCTTATTAGGCGCTTGGCATTTGGGCGTGGTGCGTAAGGCGGGCGAGAAAAACGGGGAGAAGTGGTTTGGCGCGTCCACAGAGGAGGGCCGTAGGCTTTATAATCTTGCCAGAGCCGCTGCGCCCCAGGATATTCTGATCTCGACCAATTACGCCGCCGCTTTGCTCGCCTTAGATGAGGCTGCCTATGCCAATGATGTTTATGCTATTCTGTCATCAACCATGGAAATGGTCGCCGCCAATGATGTCGAGCGCAAGGTGCAGGCACAGGCCGGTTTGATCTTATCCCACATGGATGATCTGGATGACGCGAAAGATGTTGCCGAGGATTTTCTGGACGGAGAGTGGGATTAATTACTGCGAGGCCCAGACAATGCGGGCGACCCATTGCACCTCTTTCATTGATAAAATACGGTCTTCATATTCCGGATTCAGAGATATCAGCTCGATTTTATGCGCGGTTTTCCGGTGCAGTTCTTTGGCCATCACCTCGCCGTCAATGGTTTTGACGACGACGCGGTCGCCGCGCCGGACGGGTTCATTGGGCGCGACCAGCACGCGATCCCCCGCGCGAAGGACGGGGGCCATGCTGTCACCCGCAATTTCCAGCGCATAAATATTCTCATCGCGCACACCGGGGACGCGCACATCATCCCATCCGCCGCCGACAGGAAAACCGGCATCATCAAAAAAACCGTCATCCCCTGCCTGCGCCAGACCTATGACAGGAATGGCAGGGCCGGGAATCAGATTGCCATCAGCAAAGCGGGCAAATTCCTCAAAGCTCATGCCTACCGTGCCGAGCACTTTGGACAGGCTTTCTGTGGAGGGCCAGCGGGGTTTGCCCGCTGATGATGTGCGTTTGGATTTATTGAAACTGGTTGGGTCGAGCCCGGCCTGTTTGGCTAGGCCGGAAGGCGAGGTGCTGTGATGTTGCGCCAAATTGTCGAGCGCACGCCAAATATCAACATGTGAAAACATGGATTTGTTTTAGGGAAATATTCCTATGCTGTCAAATAAAAAACCGCGCCCGTCAAACAGGCGCGGTTCGGGAGAACAGAATGAACAGCTGTTTTAGTTATAAGCGCTTTCGCCGTGCTGGCTGATATCCAGACCCACATATTCGGCTTCCTCATCGACGCGCAGACCCATCACCGCTTTCAGGGCGAAAAGTATGATCGCGCTGGCAATGGCCGACCAAGCCACGACGGCGGCTGTACCGGTTAGCTGGACAAGGAAATCACCATCCCCGGTGCCGCCGAGAAATTCTGCGGACAGGAAGGGCAAAAGCAAGATGCCGAGGATGCCGCCGACACCGTGCACGGCAAAGACATCGAGACTGTCGTCAATTTTCAGGCGCACACGGATGAGGTTGACAGCGAGATAACAGAGCACACCGCCGGCCAGACCGATCAGCAGCGCGCCGCCCGGGCCGAGCACGCCGGCCGCCGGGGTGACAGTGGCCAGACCCGCAATCGTCCCTGTAGCGGCGCCGACAAGTGTAGGCTTGCGTCCGCCAAAGCTTTCAAAGGCGATCCAGACCAGTGTCCCCATAGAGGCGGCAATATGCGTGACCAGCAGCGCCATACCGGCCCCGCCATCGGCGGC
Organism: Hellea sp.; assembly: GCA_020631215.1. Lineage (GTDB taxonomy): Bacteria > Pseudomonadota > Alphaproteobacteria > Caulobacterales > Maricaulaceae > Litorimonas. The sequence continues at coordinate 49,860 of JAHDHS010000001.1, forward strand.
CAGTTGTGAGCCGCCATTAAAGCCGAACCAGCCGACCCAGAGCATCGCCGCGCCCATCATGACAATGCCCGGACGGTGCGGCACAGATAAATCATTTGGGAAACCTTTGCGCTTGCCCAACATGAAGACATAGACGAGGGCCGAGATACCGGCCGTCGCGTGGACAACCAGACCGCCCGCAAAATCAATAACGCCTTTTTCTGCGAGCCATCCGCCGCCCCAAATCCAGTGGGTGACGGGGGCATAAACGACCAGAAGCCACAGCACGGTAAAGATCAGCACAGGGAAGAACTTCACACGCTCGACAAAAGCCCCGACAATCAGGCCGGGCGTGATAACGGCAAAGGTCATCTGAAAGGCGAGAAAGACGCTCTCCGGAATTGAACCGGAGACAGCATCACGGCCGAGATTTTTCAGGAAGAGATTATCCAATCCGCCCCACCAGCCATTCGCGCCGCCAAAGGCAATGGAATAGCCGGCCACGACCCAGACGATAGAGGCGAGGGCGGCGATGGCGTAGATTTTCATCAGGACAGATAGGTAATTCTTGGCCCGTACAAGACCGCCATAAAACAAAGCCAGTCCGGGCAGCGACATAAACAGCACAAGCGCCGTGGCGGTTAATATCCAGGCGGTATCGCCGGAGTTGAGCGCGGCCGTATCTTGGGCCGCGGCGTTGGTTGGTACTACCATCAGACCCAGGGCCGGTATGACAGCGCGCATAATTATATTCATCGTGATTCCCCTCACATTTAAAGACGTCTGTCTCTTAACGGCTAGGCAATGTGGGGCGCGGCTTAGCGAATTAATGTTTGGGGAGTTGTGGGTGTTGCACAAAAAATACACGAAAAAACCCCGGCTTTGCACAAATACTGTGCTTGGCCGGGGTGAGGTTTTCGCGTTTGTCTATGACGCGAGGGGAAAGACCCTGTGGGCGGCCCGGCAAGCGGGCCGCGATATTCTGTTATCCATTGACGAATTCAGGATAGGACGGCACGCCGATTTCGGCTTGGTCCAATCCGGTATATTCGTCTTCTTCGCTCACTCTCACGCCGATCGTGGCTTTCAAGGCAAACCAGATGATGGCGGAGACAAGGCTGACGAAGACGCCGACCATGACCACACCGACGAGCTGCCCAATAAAGGTCGCCTCGCTATTGGTCAGGGGCACGATTAATGTCCCGAAGATACCGGCCACCAAGTGAACCGGGATCGCGCCGACGACATCATCAATCTTGAGCTTATCCAGCAGCGGCACGGTGAGACAGGCCAGGATGGAGCCAATCGCGCCAATCAGCAGGGCAAATGGCACAGAGGGCGTAAGCGGTTCGGCGGTAATGGCGACCAGGCCTGCCAGCGCGCCGTTCAGCGCCAATGTCAGATCAATCTTTCCATAGCGAAGCTGGCAGTAAATCACGGCGGCGATGACGCCGGCTGCGGCGGCCATATTCGTATTGACGAAGATTTTCGCGATGGAGTCCGCGTCGCTGATCGTGCCCATGGCAAGCTGTGACGCGCCGTTAAAGCCGAACCAACCTAGCCACAGAATGAAGACACCCAGCGTCGCCAGCGGCATGGAAGATCCCGGGATCGGGTGTACATTCCCGTCAACATATTTCCCTTTGCGCGCTCCAATGACGATCGCGCCGATGAGCGCGGCCCAGCCGCCTGTGGAGTGAACAAGGGTCGATCCGGCAAAGTCAGAAAAGCCCCATTTGCTGTCCAGATAGCCGCCGCCCCATTCCCAGCTGCCGACAATCGGATAGATGAATCCGGTCAACAGGACGGTAAAGATGACGAAGGGCCAGAATTTAATCCGCTCGGCAACTGTGCCTGAGACAATAGAGGCCGTCGTCGCGCAGAAGACCATCTGGAAGAACCAATCAGAATAGGAGGAATATCCCGTCCCGACATCTTCGGCGGCATAGCTCATCATGGCGAATTTTCCAAAAAACGTCCCGCCGCCATACATAAGTTGATACCCCACAACCCAGAACATTAGACCCGCGACTGAATAAAGCGTGATATTTTTTAGGCACTGCATGGAGACATTTTTTGTACGGACAAATCCGGCCTCCAGCATGGCAAAGCCTGCCGCCATCCACATGACTAGAAAGCCGCCGATTAAAAATAGCAGCGTATTAAAGACAAAGGCGTCATTAGCCGCCAGACTTTCCAATGTCGGAGCGTCCTGCCCCCAAGCGAGTGCGGGCAAGGCCGATAAGGCTGCCGCCCCGAATAAAATTTTCCCAAACTTGCGCATGGTTTTCCCTTCCAATTTATTTCACAGCTCACACATCCTGCTTTAGACAGGCACTGGCGACTCTGTGCTGCGTGGATTGGGTGAGTTGCAGGGCCCCGCGCATTTTCTGTGCGGCAATTGCGAAGATTTGCTCTAATCTTGTGCGGAGCGATAAAGATCAGGAGATTCGATGAGCTCTCAATATATCTATAAAATCTTCCGCCCCGAAGAGTGGGCACGATTCCAAGAAACGAAAGTTTTCGCGGGCAGCCCGGATGATCTGCGCGACGGTTTCATCCACTTATCGGAGGCCAATCAACTGGCAGGCACTTTGGCCAAATATTATACAGACGGGGCCGATGTAATATTGGCTGAAGTTGACGCACGTGGTCTAAGCAAGGCGCTGAAATATGAAACCAGCCGCGGCGGGGCGCTGTTTCCTCATCTCTTTTCGGATTTAAATATGCGCGCGGTCAATCGTCACTGGGTGATTGCGGCGGAAGATGACAAAAGCTATGTCCTGCCCGAATTAGGAAGCCCATCATGAGTCTGTTTTACAAAGTCGGCACGTCAGTATTGCGGAGCCTGCCAGCGGAAAAAGCGCATGTGACGACGATCAAGTTACTCCGAAAAGGGCTGGGCCCGACCGCGCCGCGCCGTGATTATTCTATGCTGGCGATCAATGTTGGCGGCCTGTCCCTGCCTAATCCCGTTGGTCTGGCTGCCGGATTTGATAAGGATTGCGACGTGCCGGATGCGATGCTGCGCGCGGGCTTTGGCTTTGTGGAATGCGGCACGGTCACGCCCAAACCGCAAGCGGGTAATCCCAAGCCGCGCCTGTTTCGGCTGCCCGAAGACGAGGCGGTTATCAACCGGATGGGCTTTAACAATAAAGGCCTGGATCATTTCGCCAAACGCCTGACCGCGCGTCAGGGCCGTCCCGGTATTGTCGGGGCCAATCTGGGCGCGAATAAAGACAGCGAAAACCGCGCAGCGGATTATGTGACGGGGCTTGTCCGTTTGTGGGGTAAAGCCGATTATTTCACGATCAATATCAGTTCCCCCAACACGGCGGGCCTACGTAAATTACAGGGCGCGGACGCCATGGAGGATCTATTGGGCCGCCTATCTGAAACCCGCGCCAAGCTCGCCGGAGACGACGCGGCCGCTCCGATGTTCTTAAAGGTCGCGCCTGATCTGGATGTCACGGAAGTCGACCGCGTGGTCGAACAGGCCCGCACTTACGGGCTGAACGCGATCATCGTCTCCAACACGACGATTGACCGCCCGGACAGCCTGCAAAGCGCGCATGCCAGTGAGAGCGGAGGCCTGTCAGGACAACCGCTTTTTGAAAAATCCACAAAACTTTTGAGTGAGTTTTACAATGAGGCAGCCGGAAAAATCGATCTGATCGGCGTAGGTGGTATCAGCAGTGGCGAGCAGGCCTATGCCAAAATCCGCGCCGGGGCCAAAGCTGTCCAGCTTTACTCCGCGCTGGCCTATCAAGGCCCGCAGCTCGTCACGGAAATCTGCGATGACCTCATCGCCCGCCTAAGAGCCGATGGTTTTACCTCCATAGAAGAGGCTGTCGGCACAGCCTAAAGTGCCTGCATCTTGGCTTTCAAGAAATTTCGTTCGGCGTTATTCTCCGAAAGAGCCAAGGCTTTTTCAAACGCGGCTCTCGCTTGTGCTTTATCACCCTGACGCATATGCAAATCTGCGCGCAACGCATAATAAGGCTGGTAGGTCTCAAGCTGGGGGAAAATCTCATCCAATATTTCAAGGGCTGCGGTGGTTGATTGCGAATATGAGATTGCCATGGCCATGTTCAAACGAATGACAGGTGATGGCGTCATCCGCAGCAGTAGCTCATACAAAACCGTAATTTGGGACCAATCTGTAGAGACCCAATTATCCGCCTCACAGTGCAAGGCACTGATACAGGCCTGAATCTGGTAAGGACCGATAGCCTTCTGATCCATCGCGTAGGCCAAAAGTTCTTTGCCTTCGGTTATTTTTGATCTGTCCCATCTGTTCCTATTTTGTTGCTCCAGAGGAACCATTTGTCCGGTTTCATCTGTACGGGCGTAGCGTCGTGAATCATGCAACATCATAAGTGCGAGCAGTCCTGTAATTTCCGCTTCTTCGGGCATCAGACTATGCAGGATACGGGCAATGCGAATGGCTTCTTCCGATAAATCAACCCGGGTTAAATTTGAACCGGATGAAGCAGAATAACCTTCATTAAAAATGAGATAAACCACACCGAGAATATCGGATAGACGACTGGGTAATTGTGATTTATCAGGAATGGTATATGGGATGCCTGCAAGTTTGATCTTGTGTTTGGCGCGGGTCAGGCGTTGTGCCATGGTTTTAGGGTTGTCGAGAAACGCTTTAGCAATTTGCTCAGTCGTTAGCCCGCCTATGGTACGCAACGTCAGAGCGACTTTGGTTTTCTCAGCCAGACTTGGATGACAGCAGGTGAACATCAATTCCAGCCTTTTATCGGGAAGAGCATCCATATCGATCTCGCTTTCAGAGTGCTCAAGTTCCGTCAGAAAGGCGATCTCACTTTGCTTTCGCGTGAAGATCTGATCGCGTCTAATGCTGTCAATCGCTTTGCGCCTTGCTGTGGTGATTAACCAGGCCGCCGGTGATTTGGGTAGGCCCTGTTCAGCCCATTTGACCAGAGCAATTTCCACGGCATCCTGCAGGCTGTCCTCAGCCAGTCCAAGGTCCCCCAGAGATTTTGTCAAGCTGGCGAGAATGCGCCCCCAATCTTCCCGGACAATACTATTGATAGACTGTGTCAGAGAGAGTGGAGGCATCATGATAGCGTCTGATTATTCAAACACGACAACCGGACGGATTTCTACCCGACCATGTTTGGCCGATGGAATTTTGGCCGCATATTGAATGGCCTCATCCAGATCCTTGCAGTCCAGTAAGTAATATCCGCCTAATTGCTCCTTAGTTTCAGCAAAAGGTCCATCACGGGTTTCCAGCTTACCATTTTCCATCGTGACCGTAGTCGCCGTCGCAATGGGTTGCAGCTCATCACCGGCGACGAAAGCGCCTGAGGCCTGAACCTCTTGAGTGAAAGTCATATAACCCTGCATGAATTCACCAAACTCGGGATCGCCGCGCTGCGGCCCTGCATTTTCAGCGGCATAGATTAAGCATAGATATTGCATTTTTGTCTCCTGTTACAGTTCCAAGCATGTTGCTTGTACCCTTTAAACGAATGGCAAGGTGCGAAATCTACATCTGTATAAATTTATTTTCAGAGGTCCTTCAATCACAAAGCTGAATTTGGGCCATGCGGGGGTTTGACTGGTCATGGCTGCGGGATTTTGTTATGTAGCAGTGATATCTCAGGGAGAGACGCCGCATGACCAAAATAAATCTGAACGGGAAACCGACCACGCTGAAGATGGATCCTAATACGCCCTTGCTGTGGGCAATTCGGGAAGAGGCGGGTTTGACAGGCACGAAATTTGGCTGTGGGGCGTCGCTTTGCGGGGCTTGCACGGTGCATGTAAACGGCGAGGCCGTTAGGTCATGTACGACATTTGTGGCGGATGTGGATGGTGCGGATGTGACGACCATTGAAGGCATCAAGGGCGATGACGGCACGCTGCATGCCGTGCAGCAGGCCTGGATCAAACATCAAGTGCCGCAATGCGGCTATTGCCAATCGGGGCAAATCATGTCCGCGGCGGCCTTGCTAAAAGAGACGCCGAACCCGACAGATGAGCAAATCGAAACATTCATGGCGGGCAATATCTGCCGCTGCGGCATGTATCAGCGCATCAAAGACGCGATTAAAACAGCCGCGAGGGGAGCGTAATCATGGCCAACCTTTCAAGAGCAGAGAAGAAAGCCGCCAAGAAAGACCGCCGCGCCGGCGAAAGCCGCGCGCGCAAATGGACGCGGCGAGGCTTTATTGGGGCGGGCGCCGTGGCGGGGCTGGCCGCAGGCGGAGCCTTGGTTGTTGGCGTGGCAATCCGTCCGGGTGACCGCACGGATGAACTGGCCAAATTAGCCGCCGCAGACGGCGAAAGCCTGCTGACGACCTGGGTGAAGGTCGCGCAGGACAATACCGTGACGGCAATTATTCCGCATGGCGAAATGGGACAGGGCATTCACACAGCGCTATCTGCGATGCTGGCCGAAGAGATGGAAGCCGATTGGGAGGCCATGGAAGTCATGGAAGCCCCGGCGGAAAAAGACTTTGCCAATTTTGAACTCGCCCGTGAGTTTCTGACAGGCAATATGAACATTCCAAATATTCTGTTTGATACGGTCAATGGGACTATGCTGGCTGCGGCCAAGGGCATGAATATGCAAATCACGGGGGGGTCGACCTCTGTACGCTTTACAGGCGTAGGCGCGATGTTAACCGCAGGCGCGGCAGCGCGGGAGTTGCTGATCAAAGCGGCGGCCAAGGATTGGGATGTGGCCGAGGCAGAATTGCGGGCTGAGAAAAGCTTTATCTATCATGACATCTCCGGCAAGTCTGCGCCTTTTGCGGCCTTTGCCGAAACCGCCGCGACGATGAAACCAAACATCCGGCCCAAGCTGAAGAAACGCAGCGAGTATAAGCTGATTGGACAATCCCTGCCGCGTATCGATATTCCGGCCAAGGTCGACGGCACCGCTATGTTCGGGATTGATGCGCAGGTTCCGGGTATGAAATATGCCACCCTGATGCAGGCACCGGTTCATGGTCAAAGCGTTGCCAAGCTGGATAAATCCGATGCGAAGAATATGCCGGGTGTGATTGGCATATATAATATGGGCGGCTATGTCGGCGTGGTGGCTGAGGGTTATTGGCAGGCCAAACAGGCCCTGAATATGTGTGAGGTGACCTGGACGGAAGACGTCACCGCCACGGTCTCGCAGGACAGTATTTTTACGCAATATGCGGCTGCGCTGGACAATGGAAAGCGCAAAGTCATGCACAAGGCGGGCAATGTCGCCAAAGCGGGCGGCGCGTCTACGCATGAAGCGGAGTATAAAGTGCCTTATCTGGCCCATGCCTGTATGGAGCCGATGAATGCGACGGCCTGGGTGCGGGACGGCAAATGCGATCTTTGGGCGGGTACGCAAAACCCGCTGGGCACGCGAGAGGAAGTTGCCGGGCATCTGGGCATGGAGAGTGAAAATCTGACTCTGCATACATTCTTCATGGGTGGTGGCTTTGGCCGTCGGGCCTCCAATGATTTTTCAATTCAGGCGGCGGATTTATCCAAGAAATCCGGCCATCCCGTAAAATTGATTTGGTCGCGGGAAGAAACGACGCAGCAGGATCAATACCGGCCCTCTGTTCTGGCGCGCCTAAAAGCGTCAGTAGATGAAGACGGCATGCCGGTAAGCTGGGAGAGCACTTTTGTGCATAAGCTCGACCCGCCCGAGGCCAGCGATATTTTCTATAATATCCCTAATAAATCCATAGGCTTTGTTGAAAGCCCGACCCATGTAAGGCTTGGCCCGTGGCGATCTGTCGATCACACACAGCATGGCTTTTTTACGGAAAGCTTTATCGATGAGCTGGCCGCGAATGCGGGGGCGGACCCTTATGATTATCGCCGCAAATTGCTGGCGGGCAAGCCGCGCCATTTGAAGGTGCTGGATACCGCTGCGAAGATGGCGGATTGGGGCAAGCCTCTAGCTGCGGGTCAGGCGCGAGGCATTGCCATAGTCGAAAGTTTCATGACCATTGTGGCCGAAGTGGTAACTGTGGATATCACCGGAGACGCGCCGCGCGTGACACATGTGGCCTGCGCCGCGGATGCGGGTCTGGCGGTCAATCCGGATGGATTTAAGGCACAAATGGAAAGCGGTATTTTATACGGCCTGACGGCGGCTCTGCATGGCGATATCTCCATTGCAGACGGCTCGGTCGAGCAAAGCAATTTCCATGATTATCCAATTATGCGCATGGATGAATCGCCCCAGATTGATGTTGCGATTATAAGCTCTGATGCGCGTATTGGCGGAGCGGGGGAGCCGGGCACGCCGCCTATTTCCCCGGCGCTCAGCAATGCGCTTTTTGCCGCCACAGGACAGCGCCTGCGGGAACTCCCCGTCGCCAAAGCCGACTTTGGCGGTGCCAGCTAAATTGTATGGTTGAGATAGCCGCTGAGAAAAAACCGACATGGCAAATTGTCATGCGGATAATCATAGCAGTCATTTGCGTGATTGCTTTTGCGTTGGCGATCTTTGCGCATCGCATGGGCGCCTTAATGAATTTCGTGACAGTCGGCCTGATGGCCGGCTGTATCGTCGTTCCTTTGGCGCGCATTCCCTATATGGTGAAAAAGGAAATGCATTGGCGTTTCTGGAAGTCGCCATTTTCCAGAGAAAATCGCCGTTACTGGCGGCCCATTTTACTCAGAGTGATATTCTGGCTGCTTTGCGCTTTGCTTGTTTCAAAGTCGGTTGTTTATGCGCAATTTGACCCGCCGCTCTTAAGGGCCGTGTTGGGTATGACTTGGGGCATGGCGATATTCTTGGCTTTGTTGAGCCTTTTCCCGAAACGTGTGGGCGGTAAGCCGATGAGTATTTTCTCCGCCATAGCGGCGGTTTGTCTGTCGGTGGTTCTGATCGATAGTCTTTATCCGCAACTCACCGGCAAAGGCGCAGTTGAGGTGCATTCGCCCTTTGAGACGGAAAGCGTGATGTTTCACGCAGGGCATAATACGCTGGTCAATTATCATGTGGCGCATAAGTCACAAAAACACGCTATCGACGTAAATTTGCCAATGCCAAGGATGCTTGAAGTTCCAATAGGCGAAAAGGAATTGGAAGATTTCGCCTGTTTTGGCGCGCCATTAATTGCGCCCGCAGCGGGCGAAATTGTGAAAGTTGTCAGCGATCTGCCGGATCAAGAGATTGGAACAACCAATGCCAAAGCCCCTGCCGGAAATCATGTCGTGATTAAAATGGATGACACGCACTATGCTTTGTTGGCTCATATGAAACAAGGCAGCGCAAGCGTCTTCGAAGGCGATCAAGTCCAAATCGGGCAACGCCTGGGTGAATGCGGGAATTCAGGTAATACGAGCGAGCCCCATCTGCATTTCCAAGTGCAGAGATATCCTGAGCTTTTTGCCGAGGGCGGTTTTACATATCCGGTAAAGTTCAACGGCACGACCCGCATCAGGGGCAAAAGCCGCCTCAGCCAGGACGGTCTGTTTTATCGCCGCAATGACAGAATGCTGCCGAATCCATAACTCGCCCCGCAGGTGAACTATCTGACTTATTCCCGTCTAACTGTATAATCTGGATGCATCTGTCACATTTATGCTTTAATTGACCGCTAATGGGGCTGAAACATTGGAGGGACTCGTGAATCGATCCATGAAATTTGCGGCTCTGGCCAGTTTGGCCTCGGCTTTAACAACATTGCCAGCGACCGAAGCTCAGGCGCAATTTGGCGATTTATCACCGGTCTTGCTTGTAGAGAGCGGGCCTTCGGACAATCCTGAATATCGCCGCATGGTGTTTGTCAAATTCCTGTCCGGCAACCGGGTCAGTGTGAATTACAAAGCCTATAACCGTACGGAATTCATTCAGGTGCCAAATGGCACGCCGGGGGATGTTGTCTCTGCCTGCGCGAATGGCGCGGCGTCATCTTTGCGCGAAATCCGTAGTTTTGAACGGGCCGAAGCCAAACGCAAACGGTCAGGCCAGACCCCCGAAGTTGTTCGCTTTTGCATCAAAAACGTTCAGAACTGGGAAGGCGGCAACCGCAAAGCCTATCTGGACCCGATTTTCAACGGCATGCCTTACGCGGCCTCACTGAACAACTAAAAGCCAATCCGTTTAGCCAGTCAGCTTAGTCTGACAAAAGTTTCATCAAACTCATATTGACCACACATGTAGTCGCTTTTATGACTACGTGTGTAATCAATAGGGTTTGCTATGAAAATTCGTGTCTCCCAATCAGAATTGGATGTAATGAATGTGCTTTGGGCCCAAAGCCCAATGGCCGCCAGTGAGGTAGCCAAAGCTCTGGAAGGCCGCAAAGACTGGAACATCCGTACCGTTAAAACCTTACTGTCTCGTCTGGTTGAGAAAGGCGCTTTATCAACGGTGGCCGACGGCCGCCGCTATCTCTACAGCCCAATTTTGTCCAAGGACAAATATGCCGCCAGAGCCGCCAAGCGCCTGTCCGATAAATTATTTGGAGGCCGCGCCGCGCCGCTTGTCGCTTATCTGGCAGAGGGTGACGGGCTGTCGGATTCAGATATCGCGGAACTGGAGGCCTTGATCGCGGAGATGAAAAAATGAGCTGGGAGCGCGTTATAGGCTGGGGGGCCGAAACCGGCCTTATGATCACCGTATTGATCGTTTTTGTCTTACTTATTCGCCGCCCGGTTGCCAAAACCTTTGGGGCAAAGGCAGCCTACGCATTATGGGCGCTGCCGATCATGCGCCTGTTTACGCCAGGCATAACCCTGCCTAATTTTCTTCCCGCAAAGCCGGATGTGCTGACGGTGAATGAGATATCTTATGCTTATACTTCGTCAGATGTCCTTGTTGCGCCTGTGGCTGCTGATTGGACGACTTACATGCTCCCGGTTCTGGCGGTCATTTGGGTCATGGGCGCGGCGATTTATCTGTTAAATCAGGTTTTAAAGCAGTCTGAATTGGCGGACCGCCTCAATTACGAATCCGAAGCCGCTCCAATGTCTATTAAATCATTGGCCAAAGATGCAGCAAAGCAACTTGGCTTTAAAAAAGTGCCTGCCATTCGAATGGGACTGGAAGGCACCGGCCCATTGGTTTGCCGGATTACGAAACCCACAATCTATCTGCCTTATGACTTTGAGCAGCAATTTACCCTAAGTCAGCAGCGCTTTGCGTTGTTGCATGAGATGGCGCATATTAAACGGCGTGATCTCTGGGCGGCCTGGGCGTGGCTGATCTTTCGGGCTGTGAATTGGCCCAATCCATTGGTGCATTATGCTAATCATGCCTTTCGCGCGGATCAGGAAGCGGCGTGCGATGCCACCGTCATCGCATTAGTGGGGCCTCAAAAAAGTTCCATTGTGGCCTATGCCGAAACCCTTTTGCGTGCTGCTCAAAACGCAGCCCAAACCGGACGTGCCAGTCCGGCCCGTGGTGAGCTGGCGCTCACCATTCATCAACCTCTGAAAGAGAGACTTAATATGTTAAACACAAACACATCTAAATCCGGCTGGCTTGCTCGAGTCGGCGCCAGCGCGATTGTCATTGCCGCCTTTGGCCTAACCGCGCCGCTAAGCTTGGCGGAGAATCATCCTCATGATGACGCCCCCGTGAAAACAGAAAAGAATGTCAGTAAATCCGTCATGAAATTCATCACGAATGAAGACGGCAAGGAAATGAAACGCCATATAGAAATCATTACCGAAGATGGTGAGGTCAAAGCCTATGAAATCGACGAAGATGGCGACAAAGTCGAGATCGATCCCGATGACATTGACATTGAAGGATTTGATATCGAAACCATGAAAGGCGGGCGTGCTTTCGCTTTTTCCAGCGGTGGTGACGGCGAAGGTAAAGTCATGAAGCGGGTCATGAAAATGATGAGCAAAAAAGACTTCGACAAATGGCGCGATGGCGATTTCAAAGAATGGAAAGACGGTGAGTTTGCCGAATGGGTTGAAAAGCAATCTGATGGTAAGGAAAATGTCTTTGTCTTTAAAGGCGAAGGCGGCGAGATGATGTTTCCGCACCCGCCCAAAGCGCCGAATGCGCCGCATGTGCTTCGGTTTGAAAAACATGGCAGCCACGCGCCCGGCGACATGCACATGAAAATGCGGATCAGGTCAGCGGAATCCATGCTGGAAGCGGCAGAGACTATGATCGAGGAAGCCGAAAAAACAGGGGAAGACGCGCGTAAATTGGCAAAGGCCAAACGGTCTTTAGAAAAGGCCCGTAAATCTCTCAGAGACGCGGAAAAAGCGCTGCTGGACGATTAATCGACATTTGAAACAAATGTGAAAAATTCCCCATAATCTGAACCCGTCTCTTTCATAAGCAGGCGGGTTTACCTATTTAAAGCCCTATGAAACGTTCACTTTTATCTCTTTTGGGTTCTGCGCTTGTCCTGGGGACAGCCGCACCGGCAGCCGAGGCGCAAATCTTTGACGCGCCGGCTCAGCGGGTTGTGCCAAGCTCTCAGTCACAGGTTCAGCTCTCTTACTCCCCCGTTGTCAAGCAATCCGCGCCGGCTGTGGTCAATGTCTTTACGTCGCGTACAGTCAGAACGCGTTCGCGGCCCAGCTTTTTTGATGAAATGTTCGGTATGCGCCGCGCCCCGCAGGAACGCGTGCAAAACTCTCTGGGGTCCGGCGTTATTGTCAGAAGCAATGGCATCATTGTCACCAACGCCCATGTCGTCAAAGGCGCGGATGAGCTGAAGATCGTCCTCAATGACCGCCGCGAATTTGAAGCCGAAGTCATCGCGCAAGACGAAGAGACAGATCTCGCAATTCTGAAAATCGACCCAAAGGGTGAGGCGCTGCAAAGTTTGCGGATCGGCAGTGAGACTGAACTTGAAATCGGAGATATCGTTTTGGCGATTGGCAATCCGTTCGGGGTCGGCCAGACGGTGACGAGCGGCATCATCTCGGCGCTGGGCCGTACCAATGTGACGGATGTATCCAGTTTTATCCAAACCGATGCGGCGGTGAACCCGGGCAATTCCGGCGGAGCACTCGTCAATTTAAATGGCGAATTGATCGGCGTGAATACTGCGATCTTTTCCCGCTCCGGCGGGTCAAACGGTATCGGTTTTGCGATCCCGGCTGAACTGGTCTCCCGCGCGGTGGACAGCGCCTTATCCGAAGGCCGGATTGTCCGGCCATGGATCGGCGCGCGCACAAATGGCGTGGACGCCACGATGGCTGCGGCACTTGGACTTGACCGTGCCAAAGGGGCGGTGATCAATGAAATTCTTCGCGGCGGCCCGGCCGATAAGGCAGGTCTGTCGAAAGGTGATGTGATCCTGTCTGTCGGCGGGACGGATATCAATGATGATAGCGGGCTGCGGTTTAAGCTGGCGACTTTGAAACGCGGCGAGCGGACACGCGTGAAATATTTTCGCGGCGGGCAGGAGCGTATCAGCTCTGTACGCGTGGACACACCTCAGGAATCCCCGGCGCGTGATGAGCGGCAGATCGAAGGCTATCACCCGCTCGACGGGGCGGTGCTGGTCAATATGAGTCCGGCTTTGGGCGAAGAGCTTGGTTTTGACCCCTATTTAACAGGCGTCATGGTTTTGAAGGTTCAGCGCGGCTCTGCGGCCAATTATAACCGTTTACGACCGGGTGACTTGATCACAGAAATAAATGGCACGGCGATCAGCTCGAGCCGCCAAGCCGAGGCCTTAATGGCCAGTCTAAGTGACACGGATAAATGGGACATCGAAGTGGACAGAAATGGCCGCATAGGTTTGCTGCCCATCCGATATCTACCTGCGGAGCGATAAGCGCATAGGCGGATTAATTTCCGTTCATTTACTTTTCATGTTGCCTCTGCCAATAGCTATTCAAAGCTAGGCAATGGGAGGGCATCATGGCTGAACGTAGAGTGGACGAATATCAACCGCTGAATTTTTATAAAAAGCACAGTATAGAAAAAACATCCGGATTTTCAAAATTTGAGGTGGACGGGGCGTATTATTTCTGCCGTTATATTGACGGGAAAATCGGCCTGATCAGTCAAGCCTATGTCGGCGAATCCGGACGCGATAATGGCATTGAGTCTGTCACGAAAAATTCCAAGTTGAAAAAACGCTACAGTTTCGAAGACCGCCCTTCGGGCAAATATGGATTTTCGCTTAAGGCGGGTAATCACCAAGAGATCGCGATCAGCCCTGACTTTACCAGCCGCAAACAAGCTGAGCATGTCGCAGGCCGGATGAGCGGCTCGGTTAAGGCGGCTGCGAAACCAAAAGCGACCAAAAAAACGGCCGTTAAGAAAAAAGCGCCAACCAAAGCTAAAACTGCGGCAAAAGCCAGCGCTGCGGTGGCGGCAGGCGCTGCCTTTACAGCCGCAGATGGCCGCCGGGGTAATTACAAACCACTGGCGTTTTACAAAAAACATGGTGGATCAAAAGACGGATTTAACCGCTTCGAAGTCGATGGCGCGCATTATTTCAGCTATTATAAAGACGGTAAAATCGCCCTTATTTCCGAAGCCTATACCTCGGCCTCCGGACGCGATAACGGGATTGAATCGGTCAAAAAGAACAAACCGATTGGAGATCGCTACCGCTACCGGAAACATAAAAACGGCAAGCATTATTTCGATCTTGTTGCGGGCAATAGTCAGGAAATCGCGACGTCGCCTTGGTACAGCAGCGAAAAGACGAATTTAGCGGCGGCGGACAGGCTTCGCCGGAGAAAACGCCGCACCAAGACGGCAGGTAAAGCGGCCGCTGGTGTCGCGGCTGCCGGCCTAACAGCTGCGGCAGCCTCTAAAGCGTCGGCGAAACCGAAAGCCAAAACGACGGCTCCAAGCCATCCACCCGTCAAGAAAGTTACGCCAGCAGTTGCGCCGGTCATTGACCCAGCGCCGGTCATGGCGAAACCTGCCAAGCCGGTTGTGTCCAAACCCGTCGTCAAAGCACCTGTAGCCGCCGCGCCAGCCGTTGCAGCGGCTGCCGCAGCCGCCTCAACACCGGATGTGGAAGTCGTTCAGCGTTCCGGTTTGCCGGGCTGGCTGAAATGGCTCTTGCTTTTATTGCTGGCATTGCTGGCCATGTTCCTGCTCTTTAAAATGTGCGACAAGGAAACGGCGACTCCGCCGCCCGCCCTAGTGGCCTGTTGGGATGGCAGTGAAGCTAAAAATCAATCCGCTTGCCCGACAAAGGTAACATGCTGGGATGATAGTTTTGCTGTCTCAGAAGATGCTTGTCCGGCCCAGCCTATTAAGCTGGAGTCTGAACCTGAACCCACACCGGAACCTGTGACCTATACATGCTGGGACGGCAGCTCTGTGACGGATCTTGCGAATTGTCCGGCAGAGCCGAGCTTTACCTGTTGGGATGGCAGCACAGTCCGGGATCAATCAAATTGTCCTGTGCGTCCGGCTCCGGTTCGCAGCTCTGCTACCGCGACATCGCTCTTCACAGCCCCGGCCGTTTCGCCGATCAATGTAACCCGTCTGGGATCAAATCCGGAATTTGGTGACAGTCACGCCCTGACGCCCAGTGGTTTCTGTGACAAGCTGGCCACACAATATGCTGTGAATGAGTATGATGCCAAATATCTTAATTATCTGGCCCGCGAGTTAGGATACAGCAATTTCGAGGCGATGCCGAACTCGGCCTGTTCGAATGCGACGCTGGATTATGGCACGACGGGCATATTAGGTTATGGCAGCCAGCATGGCCTGCAATACTCGACTTTGAATGTCACTGATGCCCGCGATCTGGAAGCTTTCCAAATCACAGGCGCGAATGGGCGAGTTGTCTACTTCATGAAAACATGCGGAAATTATTTCTACCCGACCAATTAAAGCGGGGAATTTTCCAATCAAAGCGGGGTCTTTCAGGCCCCGTTTTTTATTGCCCGCAAGACACCAAGACATTAGGAGACGCGCATGACTGCCATCTTCTATGTAGCCCTTGGCGGCGCAATTGGCGCCAGCGCCAGACATCTGCTGAGCCAGGCCTCGCTGCGCCTGTTTGGCCCTGGCTTTCCTGTGGGCACGCTCTGTGCAAATATATTGGGCAGTCTTTTGATTGGCGTTTTGGCAGGATATTTGGCGCATAAGGCGGGCCAAAGTGGACAGACTTTACGGCTCTTTCTGGGCGTCGGCGTACTCGGGGGCTTTACAACATTTTCGGCCTTTTCGCTGGAGAGCTTCCTGATGCTGGAGAAAAAAGCCTATGGCGCTTTTATGGCCTATGTCAGCAGTTCGGTGCTGATATCTCTGGCGGCTTTGGCGCTTGGGCTATGGCTTTCACGCGGATGGTTCAGCGCCTAGATGAGCGGCGTTCAGAAATTGATTGTCCCGGAGTCTGATGACGGCTCCCGGCTTGATCGCTGGTTTAAGCGTCTGTTTCCGCATGTGCCGCATGGACGCGTCGAAAAGCTATTGCGCACGGGTCAGCTGCGCGTGGACGGCAAACGTGCCAAGGGTAATTTGCGCATCGAGGCTGGACAGGAAATCCGCATTCCGCCTTTGCCCGATCCCTCGGAGGTCAAAAGCCCGCCCAAGGTTTCAGATAAAGACCAAAAATTTATGCGCGATATGGTCATCTTTGAAAATGATGAAATTTATGCGCTGAACAAACCGGCGGGGCTGGCCGTGCAGGGCGGCACTAAAACCACCCGCCATATTGACGGGCTGCTTCCGGCCTTGGGCGAAGGCTGCCGGCTTGTGCACAGGCTCGACCGGGATACTTCCGGTGTTTTGTTGATCGCTAAAAATGCGGCCAGTGCCAAAACCATCGGCCGAGCCTTTCAGAGCCGCCGTGCGGAGAAAATCTATTGGGGTATTACCAATGGCGTGCCTAAACCGCTCTCCGGTGAGATTAAAGGCTATATGGCTAAAGGGCGGCTGGATAACCGCTTTGGCAATATCCATGAAGGCAAGGAAGTCATGGAAGCCGTTCGCCACGGCGCGGAGGGCGCGAAACATGCGCGCACGCTTTATGAGGTCGTCGCGCAGGCCGGCCAAAAGGCAGGCTTTGTGGTCATGCAACCTTTGACCGGGCGGACGCATCAACTGCGCTTGCATATGCAGCTCCTCGGCGCGCCTCTGGCGGGTGATCCCAAATATATGACGGACCGGCCCATGCCGGGCGGACTTGAAGGCAGGCTCCATCTTCACGCCCGTTCGATCAGCTTACCGCGTGAGGGCAAAGCTCCCTTGACCGTCACAGCGCACCTGCCGAAACATATGAACTCAGCCTTTGAGCTGCTCGGTTTTGATCGCAACAGAGCCGATGTGGATTGGAACGCTTTGCGGTAATGGCCAAGCGCTTTTACAAGGTCGTCACAGTCGTCCCGGCTGGCGTGGATTATGCGGTTCATTTGGACGGACGGGAGCTTAAGACGCCTGGTAAGCATGCCTTACATGTCCCGTCTCAGGCTTTGGCTGAATTAGTTGCGGCGGAATGGGACGCGCAACTGGATGAGATTAACCCCGCCTCCATGCCCGTGACGCGGCTGGTCAATGTCGCGACGGAACAGACGCCCAATAACCGCGATGCTTTGATCACAGAGGCGCGCAATTATGCGGGCAGTGATTTGCTCTGTTACCGTGCGCCCGCACCGAAGGATTTGACGGAGCGTCAAGCTGAGCGCTGGACGCCTTGGTTGGACTGGGCCGAAAGGCGCGGCATCAAGTTGGACATCACGGAAGGCATTACGGCGATCCCTCAGACGGAGCGTAGCCTGAACGCGGTTTCCGATTATGCGGCGCTTTTAGACGATCTTTATTTGACGCTCTTTGTGCATTTTACGGCCGTCTTTGGGTCCGCGGTTCTGGCTATGGCCGTTATGGAAAGGGCCTTACCGGCGGAAGAGGCCTTTGAACTCTCGCGCCTTGATGAGGTGTTTCAGACGGAACTCTGGGGCGATGATGAAGAGGCCGCCGCCAATCGCAGCGCCTTGCGCGCAGAAACCATCGCGCTGGCGGCCATTTTGACTGCGACATAAGGCTTAAGGACGAGCGAGGCTTAGACGAGTAAATGAGATCCATGTTGAAAAAATTTCTGTCCATGAAGGGCCGTATGTCCCGCCGTGATTTCTGGGTTGCCTTGATTATTTTCGCGCTCTTTGTAGCGGCCTATAATTGGCTTTTGCGGCAATTTGAGCCTGAGCAAATGATAGCTTTTTGGCTCGCGCTGCCATTTCCGTTTCTGGCTATCTATGTGATCTATTGCATATATGGAAAGCGCCTTCATGATATGGGCCGCTCTGTCTGGCCTGTGACCGCCATGATCGCCGCGCAATTTTTGGCTGTTATCGCGGTTATGCTGACCTTTGGCGGGGCCGAATATTTCGCCGCCTTTTCAGAATTTGACCGCAAAGAGGCCATTGACCCGGATGTTGTCAGATCTATCCGCGAGCCTTTTGAGGCTGAAATTGCCGCAAATTTAGGCAAGATTAACGGGCTGCTTTTGGTCATTCCGTTGCTCATGACGGCTTGGATTGGCCTCTCAAAACCTGATCCAAAGTCCAATAAATATGGCCCGCCCCTTAATTAATGTGGTGAAATTCAAGCGATTTTGCTTGATTTTCGTGTAAATCCTGCCAGTTTCTTATCGGGAAACAACAAATATAGGGAGAGTTCCACATGGGTAATTTACTATTTTCACCATCCGGACGCATCGGGCCGTCTGATTTCACAAAGGGTATTATGATCCTCGCGATCATCGGGGCCGTTCTGGCGCTGTTGCCATTCATTAGCATGGGCCTAGCTATGATTGGGAGCTTGATCTCTCTGATTTTGATCATTCCGTTTTTCTTCTTGAACATTAAACGTGCGCATGATGCCGGGAAATCCGGTTGGATGTCTTTGTTGCACCTAGTCATCTATGTCATTCTGGCTGTCGTTCTTAGCATGATCGTCACAGCGGTTTTTGCGGGTAATTTTGATCAGGCTGCTGTCCAAGAAGCAGCAAATGAAGCGGCCGCATCGGGTGATATGGCAGGCGTCATGAATGCTGCGGCTGGCATGGCCAAAGCGACAGCAATCCCAAGCGCAATTGGCGGTTTGGTGATGGCTTATCTGTTCTCAATGATCGTGAACATGATCAACAAGCAAGAGCCGAATGAAAACCAATACGGCCCAGTGCCTCACTAAGTTTTCAGCTTTATCTCATTTGACTGGCCGCCTTTCGGGGCGGCTTTTTTATGGGCTGTATTGGGTGATGAGCTATTGCCCGTCCAGCAATTGCTTACCCTTATAACCTCGCTCTGGCGCGGGATAGGGTCTCAGGGTCGACATTTTGCTCCAAGCGTTCGCGCAGGGTTTTGCGGTCTTTGGCATAATCGTCCACGGCGCTTTCGCCGGATTTTAACAGCCAGTAATAGGCCTCTTCAAAATTCTGAGCCACGCCTTCGCCTTTGGCCAAGGTGAAAGCATAGAGAAATTGGCCTTCGCCGTCACCGCCCTCAGCGGACTTACGGAACCAATTGGCCGCTTCGATTTCTGACCGCTCCGCGCCATAACCTTGATAGACCAGCAAGCCGTAATCCGCCTGCGCAGCGGCATGCCCGCCCTCTGCGGCCTGTTTCAGCCAGCGCGCGGATTTTTGAGAATCCGGGCGAATGTCAAAATTTTCCGCATACATGACGCCCGCAATATAGGCGGCCTCAACATGGCCGGCCCGGGCGGCGCGCTCATAATGTTTCAGCGCCTCGTTTGGGTCGCTTTCAAACAGGCTGTCACCCAGCCGCTTCGTGGCCTCAGAGTCAAAGCTTTCCGAGGCTTTTTTCAGATAGGTGCGGCTTTGCATCTCGCTGGCCGCGACGCCTTGCCCCGTGCGGTAAAGATCGGAAAGCGCCCGCATCGCATCGGTGCGGCCCATATCAGAGGCGCGGGTTAAATATGACACAGCATCGGTCTTAGTCAGGCCAGCCTGCTGCCGAATGCCCATTTCGCCCAGCGCCACAAGCGCGTCTGGATGACCGAGATTGGCCGCTTTTTCATACCATAAACGGGCTTCCGGCAGGCTGATATAGCCCGCTTCACCTTTGCGCAGAATATGCCCCGCCATGACCGCGCCATCCGTGCTGCCGGCATTGGCGGCGGCTTTGGCTAAAGACAGAGCCTGAACCTTATTGCCCGCGCCATAAGCTTGCAGAGCGGATTCGTAATTCGCGGATTGTGCGGTTGGCCCGGTGATGGGCGTATTGGCATGTGCGGTGGTTGCGTATGGCGCTACTGCAACGAGCAAAGCTGCGACAAGCGTGATACCGCCGCGGCGGGCCCGTCCGGATGATCCCATACCCCGGAAGAGACTGCGATGAAATCCGCGCCCGCCTCTATGACCTGCCGTGCATTGTTCACTGTGATCCCGCCAATCGCGACGCTCGGTATTTCGACAGCTTCGTGCCACCATTGTAAAATCTCCAACTCCGCGCGGGGCAGATGTTTCCCTTTTGGGGGCTCTTTGGTTTGCGTTCCGAAAAACGCCCCAAAGGCCACATAATCCGCACCGGCTTCGGCCGCTTTAAAGGCCAATTCCTTCGAATTATGACAGGTTACGCCGATAATGGCATCCCCGCCAAGCAGCTCTCTGGATGAAAAATAGTCCATGTCATCCTGCCCGATATGGGCCCCGTCCGCGCCGATCTCGGCGGCCAAATCAGGACGGTCATTGATCAGAACCAGTGTTCCATGCCTGTGAGCTATGGGGGTTATAGCGCGGCCAGCCTGAATGATGACTGAATCTTCAAATGATTGACTTTTTTGCGCTTTTAGGCGAATTTGCAGGCAAGCGACAGGCGCAGCGGCCAGCGTTTCATCTAACAACGCGCAAAATTCATCCAAATCCGTGATTTGCGGCGGGGTCAGCAGATAAATCTGGCAGTTCGCGTCCGTCATAAAAGGCGTGCTCCATTGGGCACGTCGCTATCCGGCGAGAACAGCGCGACATGCCCATCTGTATTGTGAAAACCTAGGGTGAGCACTTCGGACATGACGGGGCCGATTTGGCGCGGCGGGAAATTGACGACGGCGGCCACCTGCTTGCCGACCAAATCATCCAGTGTGTAGAGATCTGTAATTTGGGCGGAGGATTTCTTCACGCCGATCTCGGGCCCGAAATCAATTTGCAGCTTATAGGCAGGCTTTCGCGCTTCTGGGAAGGGCTCGGCCTTGATGATTGTGCCTGTGCGGATATCCACTTTTAGAAAAGTCTCAAAATCGGTTTTGGGTGTTTGGCTCATGCCGCGCTTATGGCAAGAAGAGGTAAATGCGTCCAGATGAAAGCGGTTTGAGAATGAAGATACGACTTGCAACCACAGATGACCGGAATGAGATATGGCGGCTTGTCAAACCCGTCATTCGGGAGGGCGAGACCTACCCACTACCGCGTGATTTAGACCGCGCGGGCGGGTTGGCCTATTGGTTCGCGCCTGACAAAACGGTCTTTGTCGCCGAAGAAGATGGCCGTCTTGTGGGGCTGTATTATCTCCGGCCGAATACAGGCGGGCCGGGCGATCATATTTGTAATTGCGGATATGCGGTTGATCCAGCCTTGCGGGGGCGGGGCATAGCCAGCCAGCTCTGTCAGCATTCGCTCAATATCGCCCGACAGACGGGTTATCGCGGCATGCAATATAATTTGGTCGTCTCGACCAATGGGGCGGCGGTCTATCTGTGGCAGAAGATGGGATTTGATATTGTCGGCACACTGCCGGGTGTGTTTCATCACCCGCGTGAGGGCTATGTTGATGCCTATGTGATGTTTCAGGATTTAAAGTCAGACTAGACTGCGCACGGGTAATAAACATACGGCAAATAGTAATTCTGGATTGCAATTTCGGGCCTTGCTGTTACCTCCCACCTCATGACTGATTTCCTGCCTCTCTCCGGTCTTGGCTCCATTGCCGATGATTATGATGCTGTGCTCTGTGATATTTGGGGTGTGGTGCATAATGGGCGGGTGCCGTTTATTGAGGCCTGTGAGGCGCTGGAGCGGTTTCGCGGGGAGCGCGGGCCGGTCATTATGATTTCCAACTCGCCTAAGCCCAGCCGGGCCATCCCCGAAAGCTTTGCGCAAATCGGTGTGCCGGGCGAGTTTTGGGACGCCATCGTCACTTCCGGGGATGCCACGATAGATGATCTGGCCCGCCGCGCGCCGGGGCCTGCCTATAAGCTGGGGCCGGAACGGGACGATGTGCTTTATGAGGGTCTGGAGATGAATTTCACCGATCTGGACTCGGCTGTTTTTATTTCCTGCACGGGCATGTTTGATGATGACGAAGAGCCCGAAGATTATGCTGAGCTCTTGGGTCAGGCCAAGACGCTGGGCCTGCCGCTGATCTGCGTCAATCCCGATGTCAAAGTCCGGGTCGGCGATAAAGTGATTTGGTGCGGCGGCGCGCTGGCCAAGCTTTATGAGCGTATGGGCGGCGAGGTGATTTTCGCGGGCAAACCGCATGCGCCGATCTACCGCCTTTGCCGGGCCTGGCTGGAGGAAATCACAGGCTACGTCCCGCCGGATGATCGCATTTTATGTATCGGAGATAATATTTTCACCGATCTGCTGGGCGCACAGGACCAAGGCTATGACTGCCTGTTCGTTCAGGACGGGCTTTACGGCGAGACGGAAGCCAAGCTGAAGAACCTGCTGCATGATCACAATATTTCCGCCCGCTATCTGGCCCCGAATTTGACGTGGTAAGCCGGAGCCTTCTCGGCTAGCCTGTCGTCATGGCAAAGAGCGTTCTGACCTCCCATGAATTCATGGCGAATCCGCATCCGGTCCTGGCAGACTTCGTGGCGCGCGGCCCGATTGTTGAAGCCAAAATTCCTTTTGTCGGAAAAATGAATTTTATCACAAACCACGCCGCCGTGATGGATATGCTCAAAGCCTCCGATAAATTTGCCGTAGACGGCCGCAATGCGGGCAGGCGCTATCAAATGCCGGGCATGATTTATATGCCAAAGGCGTTCAAATTATTGATGTCCAATATGTTATCCGTAGATGATCCGGATCACCGCCGCCTGCGTAAGGTCGCCGATAAGACATTTCGCACGGCCAATATAGAGTCCATGCGACCGGCCATAGAAAAGATCGCAGATGAGCTGCTGGACCGCATGCAGTCAGATGGCGAAAATGATTTGCTGCGAGGTTACTTCAGTGAATTGCCCATGTTGGTGATTTGCGAATTGCTGGGTCTGGAAGAGGATGACCGGCAAAGACTGACACAGGAGATTAAAAATTTCGCGGATATAAAAAATGCTTGGGGGTTTTTCAAAGTCGCGCCTGCAATTAAAAAAATGTCCAATTATCTGCGGGCTGAATTTGACGAGGTGCGCCAAAATCCCAAACCCGGCCTTATCACGGAATTTGTCAAGCTGGCCGATACGGATGAAGACCGCCTGTCAGAAGAAGAACTCCTGGCTATGGTGTTTGTTCTGTTCATTGCGGGTCATGAGACAACAAAAAACCTCCTCGCTTGTTCCGTGCCTTGCCTGCTCGATCACCCGGATCAGCTCGCTGCGCTTCAAGCGGATCCATCGCTATGGGCCATGGCCGTGGAGGAACTAATCCGCTTTACTGCGCCGGTGCAAATGACCAAGCCGCGCTTTGCCAAGATGGATATGAAGTTTCACGGACAGACCATAAAACAGGGCCAGATGTTCATGTCTCTGCTGGCGGCGGCCAATCTCGATCAGGCCTATTTTGATGACCCGCTGACGTTCAATATTCACCGTGAGAAAGTCCGCCATGTCGGCTTTGGGAATGGTATGCATTTGTGCCTCGGTATACAGCTCGCCCGCGTCGAAGCGCAGATTGCGCTTGAGCGTCTTTTTACGCGTTTCCCCGATTTATCTATCGCAACGCCGCAGGCGGATTTGCAATGGATGACGCGGTTAGGGGCGCGCGGCCTAAAAGCTTTGCCCGTAAATTTTGCGTAGCAAGCGCGTCAAAGCCCTGCTAAAAACCTTTCAAATCAAAGGCACGCTATGAATGACACAGTAAAATATTATCTCGAAGACCTGTCTGTCGGAATGAAGGTAGAAACCAAGGCGATCATCACCGAAGAGATGATCAATACCTTTGCCGATATCACGGGGGATCATAATCCGATTCACGTCGACGCCGAATTTGCCAAGACCACGCAATTTGGGCAGCGCATTGCCCATGGCGCGCTCTCGGCGAGTTTTATATCGGCGATTTTGGGCAATGACCTGCCGGGTCCCGGCGCAGTGTTTGTTGAACTGAATTTGCGCTTTCGCAAGCCCGCCTTTATCGGAGATGAAGTTACGGCTGTCGCCGAGGTAGCGGAAATCAATGAGCGCACCGGTCGCGTGAAAATGAAATGTCACTGCGAAGTTAACGGCACGAAAATCTGCCGAGGCGATGCCGGTGTTTTTGTTCAGAAACGGCCCGCTGACTAGGCTGTGAAAACCTTTCAAACCTATCAGGGCCTTTCGGCCTCCGACAAAGGCGCGGTTATTGCGCTTGGCAATTTTGACGGGCTGCACCGGGGGCATCAGGCGGTGATAGAGGCCGCGCAGGCCATCGCCAATGATCTGTCCGCCCCGATGGGAATTGGCCTGTTTCGCCCGCACCCCTTTCGGTTTTTCAAACCGGATGCGCCGCCCTTTCGCTTGATGAGTCCTGCTATTAGAGCCGAGGTAATGGCAGAGCTGGGCGTTGACCGGCTTTACGAAATTCCCTTTGATGATGAATTGCGCGAAATGGATGACACGGAATTTGTCGAGACCGTCCTGCATCAAGGCCTTGGGATCAAACATGTCGTTGTTGGTGAAGATTATGGTTTCGGAAAAAACCGCTGCGGAGATGTCGCGAGCCTGACCCGGCTATGCGGGGATCGCGGCATAGGTGTCACGGCGATGAAACCCGTAGGACTGCACCGTCTCTACGGCAAATATGGCAGCACTGAAATCCGCAAAGCCTTACAAGCGGGCGATGTGTTCCACGCGCAGCATATGCTTTCCCGCCCTTGGATGGTGGATGGCATAGTCCAAAAGGGTCAACAACTTGGCCGCACACTCGGCTTTCCGACGGCAAACCTGCCTATGGGCGATTTGGTCATCCCTAAGCTTGGGATTTATTGTGTCGAAACGAGGCTGGAAGGCGACAATAAATGGCGGCCCGGCGTGGCCAGCCTTGGCACCCGCCCAACCGTGAATGGCGACGGGGTTTTGCTGGAAACGTTCATCTTTGACTTTGACCAAGATATTTACGGGCAGCATATTACTGTGCGTTTTCGCAGTTTCATTCGGGAAGAAGCGAAATTTGACGATCTCGAAGCCTTGACCACTCAGATGAAAAAGGATGAGGCGGGGGCGCGGGCTGTGTTTGGATTGGCTGCAAAATAAAGACTTGCTAAGCCAAGAGACATACCGCAAGCATGATATGAATGTGGGGCCAATGACATCCGTGAATGGATGAGGAGGGCCCCTGTGTCGAATGAATTTGACGATATATTGACGATCCTGACATTGTCAGTATTGGCGGATAAAAAAATCTATGCCTCTGAGATTGATACGCTGGTCAAAGCTGCGACGCGAATTCACCTGATTAATGACTCCCAGACGATTTTGACCGAAGCCAAAGTGCTGGTCTGGTTTGAAAATAATAAAGACAAAATCAAAGCTAAAATGAATTTACCCCGCTCAGAATTTGATGCCTGGGTTATTCCGGTTTTAAAACGCATAAAACAAAATTCAGATATCGATACGCTCACGCATTTAATGGAAATGATCGCCGTGGCGGATGGCGAAGTCCATGTCAGTGAGCGGGCTCTGATCAATTTGGTCAAACGTAATTGGGCCTAGGCTTAAATACATAGCGTGATGGCCATCACATCGCGGGCTGTTGTAACAATCTATCTCCATCATCGCACCCAAGCCGCTGTGGTTAGGGGCGCAATGATGGAGGTTCTTATGAACAACTTTAAAAAACTACTGGCTGGTACTACCTTATCCGTTCTGGCCTGCGGCATGGCGATGCCGGTAGCGGCTCAATCCAACAATAATGGATTGCTTAACAAAATTCTCCCGAAACTGGAGGCGGAATGTAAACCCTGCTTCGGTCAATCCATTCGCGTTATCAAAGGCGGAAATGACGACAACTTTGTCGGCAGTAGCGGTGAAACAACCAGCCCACGTTCGGGCTTTAATGGTATTACTGGCATTGTGAACTATCAAACGACCCATAACCGGGCGGGGCTATCGCGCAATTATGATGAGAAACATCATAACGAGTTTTTCATCGAAACCCTGAATGTGCCGGGTGCCGCACAGGTTCAAAAAGGGTGGGTCGTATTGAAAACGAAAGATAGTGGCGGCTTGGTCACAACAGATTCAATTATGTTAGGCGATGTTTTGGGTTATTATAAGGAAGCTCAAGATGCCACGAATGAGGCGCGTGCACGTAATGAAATCGAGATGCGTGTATTCGCCAAGAAATATACGGATTTCCGTGATGACGTGAACAGCTTTGGTGATCCCGTTTTTAAGCTCGATACTGGAACCGGTATAATTTACGCGAATATGGCCGATATTGAGCTTCGCAGTAAAGCCCATAAAGGGACAACAAATCTGCTGGAACAGATGAAGGCCGATGGGTTGGTCGACTTACTTATTCAGGATGACACGATGGTTGATTTTTTTGCCATTGTGACTTGTGTGCCTCGTGAAAGCGGCAAAACACATCTCACGCCAAATGAAATGCGTTCCATGGGGCTTGGAGGTATTCGGCCAACGGACCGCTTGCCGGAGCGGGACCAAGAACGCCTGAAAAAGCTTCAAGAGCGCATCAATAA
Organism: Hellea sp.; assembly: GCA_020631215.1. GTDB lineage: Bacteria > Pseudomonadota > Alphaproteobacteria > Caulobacterales > Maricaulaceae > Litorimonas. Next base: position 76,593 of record JAHDHS010000001.1, read on the forward strand.
AAGAACCGGAAATCGCGGACGCTAAGCCGCCAACTGTCCCCAAACGATGCCGCGTCCATTTGGGCGCGGCATTATTCTTTATAGACAATGCCGCCCTTCATCACGAAATCGACGTCCATCAATTCTTCGATATCATCCAGCGGATTACCATCCACCGCGATAATGTCGGCCTGTTTGCCTTTTTCCAGCGTGCCGATTTGATCACCCATGCCAATATGTTCCGCCGCAATCACGGTGGCGGATGTGATAGCTTCCATCTCGCTCATTCCGGCTTTGATCATATATTTAAATTCCTGCGCATTCGTCCCATGAGGCGACACGCCTGTATCCGTCCCAAAAGCGATATTGACACCATTCTCATAGGCAATCGTCAGCATCTCCTGCATTTGCGGGCCGACTTCTAGTGCTTTTTTAGCCGATGCAGGTGGCAGGAAGTCATGATTTTCCGCCCAGTCAACAACTGTCATGCCCGCGATGACCGTTGGCACCAGCGTCGCGTCATGTTTGACAAATAATTTCGCGGTTCCGGCGTCCAGATAAGTCCCGTGTTCAATAGAGGATACGCCAGCCTTCAGTGCGCTTTCGATCCCGTCCTTGCCATGGGCATGAGCGGTGACCTTGCGGCCCATAGAGCTCGCCGCATCGACAATGGCTTCCAGTTCATCGTCAAAAAACTGCTGCGCTGTACCGGCATTCGTATTGGACAGAACGCCGCCTGTCGCTGTTATCTTAATGACATCCGCCCCGCCTTTAATCGCGGCGCGGGTGGCGCGGCGGCAATCATTCGGCCCGTCACAAATCGTCTTGGATTTGAACATATCCGTGATTGCCTCGAGATAGCCATGGGCGTCACCATGGCCGCCCGTGACAGAGACCGCGGGGCCGGAGGCTTTGATATGCGGCCCGGGCATTTTCCCGGCATTGATCGCCCGGCGCAGGGCGAAAATTTCCTTCGGCCCGCCCACATCCTGTACGGCCGTAAAGCCCGCCATCAGGGTCTTGCGGGCATTGACCGCGGCGTCATAGGCGACGTCACCGGACTCGCGCGTTACGCCGTCCAGGCGGATATTCGGGTTCCACTCCATGCGTAAATGAACATGTGAATCGATCATGCCGGGCATGACGAATTTATCGCTCATATCGATGATGGTCGCTTCATCATCATCAATATAGCCGCCCTCAATTCCGACAATCTTTCCATCATGGATGATAATCGTTTGTTTGGTTTTGGGGGCTTTGCCCGGAACGGCCAACACCTCTCCGGCGTGGATTAGCGTATATTCCGATTTGTCAGCCGTTTGGCCATTTTGGGCAAAGGCATTGAAAGCCACACCAATTCCGCCAATGGCAAAGGCAATGATAGAGGCTGAGGTCACAAGCGTACGATAGGTCATCAGAGCTGTTAACACATTTTTAACCTTTACGAAACGACTTCGTGTGTGAGGGGAGTTTGTGAAGAAAGCCGTGTCTAAAACAGCAGCATCGCAGCCATGACCGCATTGGCGATCATCAAAGTAAAATCTATAATAAATATCCGCAGCATCACCCCTCTGAAAACGGGCCATAGCCCGCCGCCGCGCCGATTGGCGAGTGCCATGGGGATATTGCCCGCAAATTGTGATCCATGGGCGAGCGCGTTAAAGATCAATAATACCGCCCATTGCCGGTTTGTCTCGAATCCGCCCAGATTAAAAACCAACATGACATTGAGCAGGCAGAGCGCCAGATTAAACCCGCCCATAAAGCGCCCCGCCTCTACCACGGCGTCATAGGCGCTATTATCCCGATCGGCCTTGTTCGGCACGAGGACTTTCCCAAAGACTTTGCGGCGCAAATAAAAGGCTTGAAACCCCATACCAAACCAAATGGCATTCAGCAGGAGGGTGATCGTGATCATGGTTTGGGTCAAAGCGCCGCCTTTGCAATGTCGCGGCGGCAGAAACCTTCGGGCCAGTCAATGGCCTCGTCAATTGCTTTATAGGCTGCGTCCACGGCTGCGCGAACCGTACCCGCCTGCGCTGTCACATTCAGCACGCGCCCGCCGCTGGCTAGCAATTGACCATCTTCGGATTTCGTGCCCGCATGAAAGACAACTACGCCGTCCATGTCATTGGCAGCGTCAATGCCTTTAATCGCGCTGCCTTTCTCATAGGCTCCCGGATAGCCTTTTGTGGCCAGCACAATATTGACAACCGTGTCGTCAAACCAGGCCGGGGCAGGGGCCTTGTCCAGCTCTCCGGCTTCAGCGGCCATGAACAGTTCCATTAAATCGCTTTGCATGCGGCGCATAAGCACCTGACATTCGGGATCGCCGAAACGGCAATTATACTCAATTAATTTTGGGCCCTCTTGGGTCATCATCAACCCGGCAAAGAGCACGCCGGTAAAAGGATGCCCGTCTTTTTCCATGCCATGCAAGGTCGGCAATATGATTGTCTCCATAACGGTTTCACGGTCTGCCTCGCTAAATACAGGCGCCGGGGAATAAGCGCCCATGCCGCCCGTATTCGGCCCTTTATCGCCGTCAAAGGCGCGTTTGTGATCCTGCGCCCCAATCAGCGGGACAGCGGTCTTGCCGTCACAAATGGCAAAGAAGCTGACTTCTTCGCCTTCCATAAATTCTTCGATCACAACGGTATTGGAGGCCTCTCCGAACTTGCCAGAGAAAAACTCTTCCAGCTCCGCTTCGGCCTCAGAAAGCGTCTCAGGCAGGACTACGCCCTTGCCCGCCGCCAGACCATCGGCTTTGAGCACATAAGGCGGTGTCATAGTTTTCAAAAAGGCTTTGGCCTCAGTTAGATCCGTGAACACGCCATAATCCGCCGTCGGGATATTATATCGCCGGCAGAGATCCTTGGTGAAGGCTTTGGAGGCCTCCAGTTGCGCCGCTATTTGCGTTGGGCCAAAGACCTTCACCCCGGTCTCTTGTAGCATATCCACCAAGCCAAGCGCCAAAGGTTGCTCCGGCCCGACCACAACAAAATCAATTTGCAGGCTTTGTACCAGCGCCAAAATCCCAATCAAATCATCGGCGGCCACTGGCGCAACAGCGGCGATTTCCGCCATACCCGCATTGCCCGGCGCGCAGGTCAGTTCCGTAACTAAATCGCTCTGCACAAGCTTCCAAGCCAGCGCATGTTCACGCCCGCCCGATCCAATTAACAAGACTTTCATATGACTACCCTTGATTCTGAGCTGGCCTTCTAGTCTATAGAGACGCAATGGACAACACACCTGAATTCACGGTCTCAGAGCTCGCCATGTCGCTGAAGCGCACGGTCGAGCAGACCTATGGCCATGTCCGCGTGAGGGGCGAGCTGGGCCGCGTCACTGTGGCTAAATCCGGTCATTGCTATCTGGATGTCAAAGATGACAAGGCGGTGATCAATTCCATCATTTGGAAAGGCGTGATGGGCAGCCTGTCCATGCGCCCGGAAGAGGGCATGGAGGTCATCTGCGAAGGCAAATTATCCACCTATCCGGGCCGGTCAAACTATCAATTGATCATCAGCAAAATGGAACTGGCGGGCGAGGGCGCGCTGATGGCGCTGTTTGAGAAGCGTAAGAAAAAACTCGCCGCTGAGGGCTTGTTTGATCAAGACCGCAAACGCGATTTGCCTTTCATGCCAAAAACGATTGGCGTTGTGACCTCCCCCACCGGATCCGTCATTCGCGATATTCTCCACCGCATCGTAGACCGCTTTCCGGTCCATGTGCTGGTCTGGCCGGTTCTGGTCCAGGGCGATAAAGCCGCCGAGCAAATCACCACGGCGATTACAGGCTTCAATCATGGGGAGGGCTTCCCCAGGCCGGATTTATTGATCTTGGCGCGGGGCGGCGGGTCGCTCGAAGACCTTTGGTGCTTTAACGAAGAAAATGTCGCCCGCGCGGCGGCGGCTTCCGACATCCCGCTCATCTCGGCTGTGGGCCACGAAACCGACTGGACGCTTATTGATTATGTCGCCGATTACCGCGCCCCAACGCCGACCGGGGCCGCCGAAGTGGCTGTGCCCGTCATGGCCGATTGGGTTGAGACTTTATCGGATTACGGGCTGCGCCTGGCGCGGGCTTTGCGCCGCAATGTAACTGAACGCAAAAATGCGCTGGCGGCGGCCCGCCTGCCAAGGCTCGATGCGGTGCTGGCCCCTGTGCAACAGCGGCTTGATCTGGCTTGCGCAAAACTGCCCGGTGCGGCGCGGCTTTTTGAAAGACCTGCTCAGAAACTTGCCGCTTTACGCGTCCCCAATCCCAAGCATGTCATCGACTCCAAAGCCGCGCAATTATCCTCCCTACGCCTGCGCCCTGAATCCATCACGCAAAACATCACCCGGCAGAGCCGTGTCCTGACGCAGGAAATGCGCACAGCCAATAATGTCATCAAACGGAAATTGGACAGCCAGTCACAGCGCCTGTCACGCGCGGGCAAATTACTGGAGGCTTACAGCTATCAAGGCGTGCTCGATCGCGGCTATGCACTGGTGCAAACAGAGGGCGGCGAAGTGGTACGCTCCAAAGATAAACTCACTGCCGGAGATGCGGTAACTCTGACCTTCGCTGATGGCCAAAGCAAAGCCACAATCGAGGGCCAATCTGCAAAATCCAAACCTGCGAAACCCAAACAAACCAAACGCATCGCCCGCAAACTCACCCCCGAACAACAAGGTGATTTGTTTTAAATCCTTTACAGGAATCGACCGCGCATAAAAGCCGCCGCAGTAGGACTTGGGCTCTATAGATCGGAAAGGGCTTTTAAGCTTGGTTGTTCGGGCCTATAGGAAAGGCGGGAGGGCTTATGCTGTCAGATATTTTGGTGAATTTTTTTCATGCCGGGGCGGTGGTCTTTGGTTTGTTGATATTATTATGGGCGATCAGCGTCGCCATGAAAGATGCGAGCCTGATTGATATTTTCTGGGGCTTTGGGTTTTTGGTCGTCGGGGCGGTGTGTCTGTATCTGGCGGAAGTCAGAACGCCCTATCTGTGGCTATTGGGATTGCTCCCTGTCATCTGGGGGGCGCGATTAACCGCTTATCTGGCCAAGCGTAATCTCGGTCACGGCGAGGATAAACGCTATGTGAGTATGCAAAAGCGCGCCGCCAAAAAAGGCATGAGCGAAATGACCTGGCGGCTGCGTAGCCTGCTGACCATCTATTCCGGGCAGGGCGTTTTGATCATGATAGTCAGCGCGCCGGTTTGGGTGGCGATGGCAACGGCGATCAAATTCTCGTATCAGAATGATTTTCCAAACATCGGAGATGCAGAAAATTTACCACTGACCGATATTGGTGTCTTTGCAATCCTTGGCGCTATCCTCTGGCTGATCGGGTTTCTGTTTGAGGCCATTGGGGATTGGCAACTCGCGGCGTTTATCAAAAAGAACAAAAATTATGACGGCCCCATCGATGAGAAACCGGTTATGGATCAGGGCCTCTGGAAATATACGCGCCATCCCAATTATTTCGGCAATGCCTGTATGTGGTGGGGGATTTGGCTGGTGGCCTGTCAGGCGCCATGGGGCTGGGTCACGATATTTGCGCCGATTATCATGACGCTTTTGCTGACCAAAGTGTCAGGCCGCGATTTACTGGAGCGCGATATGGGCCGCCGCAAAAATTATCAAGACTATATCGAGCGCACGAGCGGCTTTTTCCCCATGCCGCCGAAATCCAAAGAGAGCTAATTAAACCCCGTGTTTGAAGATACGGCGTCTCTCGACCGAAGACGGGATGCCCATGGCCTCACGATATTTGGCGACTGTGCGTCGGGCGATATCTATGCCTTGCGCCTGTAGAAGTGTGACCAGCTTGTCATCAGATTTGACGGTTTTCTCTGTCTCTTCGCCGATCAGGATTTTGATCTTGTTGCGCACAGATTCGGCGCTGTGACCCTCTCCGCCATCCAATGACGGGATCGCGGCGGTGAAGAAATATTTCAGCTCAAACAGGCCGCGCGGCGTATGCATAAATTTATTGCTGGTCACGCGGCTGACCGTGCTTTCATGCATTTCAATCGCGTCGGCCACGTCTTTGAGTTTCAGCGGACGCATATGATCCACACCATAAGCAAAAAACCCGTCCTGTTGTTTGACGATTTCGCTGGCCACTTTCAGGATTGTGCGCGCGCGTTGATCCAGCGACTTAACGAGCCAATTGGCATTGGCGTGACATTCGGAAATAAACTCGCGGGCTTGCGTGTTGTTATCCGAGGCGCTGGCGATTTCATTATAATAACGCTGATTGACCAAAACGCGCGGCAGCGTATCGGAGTTCAGCTCCACCGCCCAGCCGCCATGCGGCGTTTCGCGAATATAGACATCCGGCTCCACGACCGCCGCCAGAGAGCCGCCAAAGGCCAAACCCGGCTTTGGCGCGAGGCCGCGCAGCCGCGTGATCATATCCTTAAGTTCATCCGATTTGACGCGGCACAGCTTGGTGAGTTTTGATAAATCATGTTTGGCCAGCAGGGTCAGATTGCTGAGCAGGACTTGCATCGGCTCGGCATAGTCTCCGGATTCTTTGAGCTGAAGCGCCAGACATTCGGCCAGATCCCGGGCAAACACCCCGGTCGGCTCCAGGGTTTGAACCTGCAGCAAAACGGATTTTACCCGCGCATCCGTTACGCCCAAATTCAGCGCCAGATCGGTTAGATCCGCGCGCAGATATCCGGCCTCATCCAATTGCCCCAGCAAATAATCCGCGATTAGGCGGTCTTTGTCATTCAGGCGCAGCATTGGCATTTGCGCCGTCAGATGCTCGGTCAGTGTGATTTCCGCCGCCGTGTTGGCCGCCGGGTCATAATCGCTGCTGCCGTTAAAACTGCCGCCGCTATTATTGCGCGACCAGTCAACTGTGCCGCCGACATCTGCCGCGCCCGTATCGGCGACAGAGGCGTCCGGGGCGGCCGTATATTCCGGCACATCCAGATCAGCATTGGCCTCTCCCACAGACACAGTATCCGCGGCTGTCTCAAGCGAGCTTTCATGTCTGGAGCCGGCCTCTTCGCCGCGGCGGTTTTCATCCCCTGTGCCGCGCTCCAGCAAGGGGTTGCTCTCCAGCTGCTCTTCGACAAAGGCGGCGAGTTCAATATTAGAGAGTTGCAACAGCTTGATCGCCTGCTGCAATTGCGGCGTCATGGCGAGCTGTTGGCTCTGCCGCTGCTGTAATTTAGGCGCTAAAGCCATGTTCAAACCCTCACCTTGCCAATATTCGGCCAATTTGTCCGCTCTGTGTCGGATTGACCAATTCCATAGACAGAAAGGCTTAATGTTGGGTTTGGAGTCAGGGTTAACAGGGATTTAGCATGGCATATTTTCGCGCTTATGCTAGGCAACTGAGCCTATGACACGCGGCGTGAAAATATGCGGTTTGACCCGCCCCGAAGATGTTGAAGCCGCTATTTTACATGGCGCGGATATGCTTGGCTTTATTGTGGAGTGCCCGTCCAAGAGACGCTTATCCGTCGATCTGGCGACGAAGCTGTCCTTGCCCGCCCAAAACATTATCCCCCGCGTGGCCGTGACGGTAAATGCGGATGATGTTCTATTGGCGCGGATCATTCATCAAATGCAGCCGGATTACATACAGCTGCATGGGGATGAGAGCCCGGATCGGGTCAATGAGATCAAGCGAAAACTTAAAGCCAAAATCATCAAAGTGGCCGCAATTTCTGACGCCGCCGATATGGCCAGCGCGCAAAGCTTTTATGAGGCCGCGGACCTTATGCTCTTTGATGCCAAACCGCCCAAGGGCAGTGACGTGCGCGGGGGGCATGGCATTCGCATAGATTGGTCTTTATTTCAGGGAGCCCGGCTTCCCGAAACTTATCTACTGGCGGGCGGACTAAACCCCGATAATGTGACAGAGGCGATCGCCGCGACTCATGCGCCCATACTCGACGTTAGCTCTGGCGTCGAGGCCGCACCGGGCGTAAAGGATCACGCGAAAATACAGGCATTTATTGAGGCTGCAAAACATGGGTAAGCCCGAAAATATAAAATATCCGGATGAAAATGGCCGCTTTGGTGAATTTGGCGGGCGCTTTGTGGCTGAGACGCTCATGCCGCCGATATTAGAGCTTGAACAAGCCTATGAAGAGGCCAAGGCCGACCCGGCGTTTCAGGCCGAAATGGATTACTTCCTCGAGCATTATGTCGGCCGCCCCAGCCCGCTATATTTCGCCGAACGCCTGACCGAACATGCAGCCAAAGAAAATGGTGGAGCCGGTAAAATTTACTTTAAACGCGAAGAGCTCAACCACACCGGCGCGCATAAAATCAATAATTGCGTGGGGCAGCTGCTGCTCGCCAAACGCATGGGCAAAACCCGCATCATCGCCGAGACCGGGGCCGGGCAACATGGCGTGGCCACAGCCACAGTGGCCGCGCGGCTCGGCATGGAATGTATCGTCTATATGGGCGCGGTAGATATTGTTCGGCAGAAACCCAATGTGTTTCGCATGCGTCTGCTGGGCGCGGAAGTGCGCGCCGTGCATAGCGGCACCGCCACACTGAAAGACGCCATGAACGAAGCCTTACGCGATTGGGTCACCAATGTCGGCGATACATTTTACTGCATCGGCACAGTGGCCGGGCCGCATCCTTACCCCGAAATGGTCCGCGATTTTCAAACCATTATCGGCCATGAAACCAAGGCTCAGATATTAAAGGCTGAAGGCCGCCTGCCGGATGCAATCGTTGCCTGTATCGGCGGCGGGTCAAACGCCATGGGCATTTTCCACCCATTTATTGACGATAAAGACGTCCGCCTAATCGGCGTCGAGGCGGCGGGTCATGGCATAGAGACCGGAGAACATGCCGCCAGCCTGACAGGCGGCGCGCCGGGCATCCTGCATGGCAACCGTACCTTCCTGCTGCAGGACGAACATGGCCAAATCAATGACGCTCATTCCATTTCGGCGGGGCTGGATTATCCCGGCATCGGGCCTGAACATGCCCATTTATTTGACATTGGCCGCGCCGAATATGTCAGCGCCACGGATGACGAAGCGCTCGAAGCGTTTCAACTTTGCGCCAAGCTGGAGGGCATATTGCCGGCGCTGGAATCCTCTCATGCACTGCCCGCCACGATCCGGCTCGCGCAGGAGCTTGGCCAGGACGGCCTTGTCGTGATCAATATCTCCGGCCGAGGCGACAAAGACATCTTCACCATCGCCGACGCGCTGGGCGAAGACATCGCCGCAGGAACAGAAGGATAGGGACGGAAGGATAATGACCCAACGCCTTGATCAGACCTTTGCAGACAATGACACCGTCTTTATCGCCTATATGATGGGCGGGGATCCGGATCGCGCTGTCAGCCAGAGTTTCATGAATGCTCTGCCGGGCGCGGGTGTGGATATAATTGAACTGGGCATTCCCTTCACGGACCCCATGGCGGATGGCCCCGTCATTGAAGAGGCTGGTATTCGCGCGCGGAAATCCGGGACAACCCTGACCACGATTTTGGACATGGCCACCGAATTTCGCCGGACGAATATGCACACGCCGATCATCGTGATGGGCTATGCCAATCCGCTGCATAATATGGGCTATACAGAATTTGCACAGGCCGCCCATGAGGCGGGCATTGACGGGGCGATTATCGTTGATCTGCCGCCCGAAGAAGACCACGAATTACGCGCCGCCTTCGAGGCCTATGATCTGGCGCTGATCCGCTTGGCGACGCCCACCACGGATGCGAAACGATTGCCGAAAGTCGTGTCGGGCACAAAAGGCTTTGTCTATTATGTCTCCATGACGGGCGTGACCGGCGCCAAGCTCAGCCAGAATAATGCCATTAAGGATCAGGTCGCCCGCGTCAAAGACGCCTCCGGCCTGCCCGTCGCGGTGGGATTTGGCGTCAAAACACCGGAGCGCGCGCGAGAGATTGCCAAAGATGCGGACGGCGTAGTCGTCGGCACAGCCATCGTCAAAGAACTTCACAAAAACGGCCCCGACGCAGCCCTCACCTTCGTCCGTTCTCTAGCCGACGCCGCCCATGGGGCCTGAGGGCAACCGTTAGATTAGGAGTCTCACTCTAAGGCCGGAGATGACAGAGGCGGGGAAGCTAATTTAATCCACCCATTTGCACCACCCAACCATCTGAAATCACGTCTTTGTGCATTTTATAATCCACACCCTTAAATTCTATGGAAGGGTTATGGGGTGACAAATGAGCTACATAACACGCCCGATCAGGCCTCAGAGGATGATCATTCGTCCCTGACGGAATATGTGTCGCATCTTCTGTCTGTCATCACGGGGGCTTATTTGCGGTTGATGAACGGGGCGGCGGGGGATGCGAAGGCGGCTTTGCGCTATGCCATGCAAATGCAGCGCATGATCCGCCGCACGGTGCGGATCAATTACCGCTTCGCGCAATATGAACGGCGGGAGGCTTTGAGACATAACCCCGACTTACGCAGGCAAGTCAGATATGATCTGGGCGGGAAAATGGCTATGGTGAAATGGGAACGCCGCAGACGCGAGGCCAAAGTCGCGCTGTCTGCCCGCAATGTGAAACCCGCTTACAGCCATATCCCCATGCCGGATTTTGCCAAACCCACGAAATCTTATCCCCGCAAGACACCCTGCAAATGGAAACCCAAGACAGACCGCTCCGGCCATTACAGACTGGCCGCCATCAAGACGGGGCCAATGGAAAACCCGCCCAAGCGCAAACCCAAGGCGCCAACGAATCCCACTGAACCCAAAGTCACCCGCCGCTATGAAATGCGCTTCTTACCGCTGGAAGTTATGCCGGATGAAATCAGTCCCCGACCTGCTATGAGTAGTGGGTACGTTACGCCGCCGAATACCGGCTATCCCCTACGGGCCATTCCCCGCCAATAGACCGGCCTCCCATAAATTAAACAATATCTCTTCCCCCGTTTACGGGGGAAGTACCCGCCGCATGGCGGGGGATGGGGGGAGCCCCAGGTAATGAAGCTTGCGATAAAGAAAGATTACGCTGACTCAGAATTGCTACGCTCCCCCCTCCGCCCCTTCGGGGCACCTCCCCCGTAAACGGGGGAGGAGAGTTGCACGCGGCCAACCCCCATCCCCGCGGGACCGGGGGTGGTCGATAAAACGGACTTACGCTGTCCTGCCCTTTGCGTTAGGAAGATTACATGAGATATTTATTTGTATTGAGTTCCGTTGTTTTGTTCGCCGCTTGCGGCGGGAAAGTTTCGCCGGATGAGGTTCGGCCCGCAGATGTGATGCCGGTGGAGCTTACCTATCCCGGGGAAATTTCGCCGGAACTGGCGGACCGGTTTTCGGCTTTGGCGTTGACATGCGTGCATCAGGAATTTCCCAATAAGATTTCCCGCACAACCGATACCGCCGAAGAAATCGGGCGGCCTAAAGAGCTGTTTCCTGTTTTTTACGGCTGCTTTGATTGGCACAGCGCGGTGCATGGTCATTGGCTGCTCGTGCGGTTGCTGCGTGTCGGGCCGGAGGATGCGGCATGGCGGGATGAAGCCGTGGCCAAGCTGAACCAATCTTTCACCGAGCAGAATATCGCCGGAGAGATCACGAATTTCAGCCGCCCCGCGCGCGGATCATGGGAGCGGCCCTATGGGCTAGCCTGGTTCTTACAACTGACGGCGGAGCTGCGGGAATGGGCCGAGGAAGAGAATGATCCGCAGGCCAAAATCTGGTTGGATCGATCAGAGCCATTAGAGCGCGATATCGCAGATAGCCTGAAAGACTGGCTGCCCAAGCTGGCTTATCCCATCCGTTTGGGGACGCATAATCAAAGCGCCTTTGCCTTTGGGTTGATGCTCGACTGGGCGCGGGTGAGCGGCGATGCAGAGATGGAGCGCCTGATCATTGACCGGGCGCTGAATTTTCACAAAGCCGATGTGAATTGTCCTCTGGCCTATGAACCCAGCGGAGAGGATTTTCTCTCGCCCTGTTTGATGGAGGCCGATTTGATGCGCCGCGTCTGGGTGAATGAAGATGAGTTTGCCGCTTGGCTGTCGCGATTTATGCCGGATATCCCCACGGACGGATCCGGAGACTGGCTCGCGCCGGGGATTGTGACGGATGCGTCGGACGGCAAGCTTGTGCATTTGGACGGGGTAAACTCTTCCCGCGCGTGGAATCTTTATAACATCGCCCGCGCTTTGCCGGACGGTGATCCGCGTAAGGCCTCTCTGGTCGCTGCGGCTGAAATCCATGCTGACACAGGCGTCGCGGCAGTGTCGGATGAGCATTATTCAGGCAGTCACTGGCTGGCTTCATTTGCGACTTATTTAATGACGGATCGAGGGTGGCGTGAGTAAGGACGGGCGAGCCTCTGATGCCTGGCCGTGTCAACCGATCCGCCAAAGAACATAGATGCGTTCAGGTCGTTCACGCACCGAAAGCGAAGGCGCTAGATTTCTTTCACCATGAAAACGTTTCTAGGATTTTGCGCGTAGTCACCAAAGGGGCCGCAATATTCATATCCAAGTGCCTCATAAAGGCGGCAAGCGGCGGCATATTGCGGGGTGTTATGGGTCTCCAGATAGAGCGCGGTCATGCCGCTGGATTTAGCGATCTGTTCGATATGCGCCATCAGGGCTCGGCTGACGCCTTTACGCAAATGATCATCATGGGTTCGGACGGATTTGATCTCGCCGGAATGAGGGCCAAGAGTTTTAAGCGCGGCGCAGCCCATCAGATTATTATCGGCATCATGAGCGGTAAACATTTCAATATCCGGCTTTTGCAGATCGGACAGGCCAAGCGCATGTGTGCAGGCATCCTGATTGGAAAACTCAAGATGTTGCCGGATGAGTGCGAGAATATCCGGGGCCGTAAAATCAGCCGGCTTAATCTGCATATTCGGTCTCCACATAACGTGTTATCCGCGGATAGTATAATCCAAGCGTTACGGCCCGCATTACATAATATATCAGAAATGCGATCCAGATACCGGCCGGGCCAAAGAGAGGCGTAAGGGCATAATGCGCGGCGATGTAAATAATGACTGCGGCAATTCCGGCATTGCGCATTTCGCGGGTGCGGGTCGTGCCGATAAAGATACCGTCCATTTGCCACGCCATGAAACCAATGATCGGAGCCAGCGCGCAATATGGCAGATAGGTCATAGCGCTTTGTTGCACCGCCGGATCATCAGAGAGAAGCCGGATCAGAAACGGCCCGCCCAGCATGATTGCCGCCCCGGTCAGGAAGGCGAAACCAGCGGAAAATTCCGTGGTCAAGCGCACGGCTTTGCTAAATCGTTTTCGGTCTTTGGCGCCGTAAGCCGCGCCTGCGACCGCCTCGGCTGTATGAGCGAAACCATCCAAGATCAGCGCGGTCATGGTGATCATTTGCATGAGGATGTGATAGCCTGCGAGGAACACCTCGCCTTCGCTGGCGGCGGCATTGCCGAAGAAATTAAACCCGACGGTCAGCGCCATCGTGCGGATGAAAATATTGCTGTTGGCAACACCGAGCTTGGACAGGGCGTCTTTGGCCAGCAGCAATTTCCGGCTTACGGCATTGGGCCTCAACCCGCCCCGGGCTTTGATTTCGCGCCACATCAGAAACAGCCCCGCTGCCAGTCCTGCCCATTCGGCAAAGGCAGAGGCCAGCCCGACACCATAAAGCCCCGCACCCAGACCGATCACGAAGATCGGCGACAGGATTATATTGACGATATTGAGCACGATTTGCAGACGCAGCGCATGGCCAGCACGGCTGATGCCGACAAACCAGCCCATCAGGGCAATCGTGCCCAAAGTGGCTGGCAGGCCCCACAGACGGGCGCTGATATAGGTGGCGGCACTGGTTTCGATTTCGCTGGAGGCCGTATAGATGGAAAAGGCGAGCGGCAGAAGCCAGACCTGCAAGGCCATGACCATCAGGCCGATCAAAATGCCTATGGGTATGGCCCTAAATATATGGGCCTGAACTTCGGCTTCATCGCCAGCGCCGTCACTTTGCGCGGCGAGCCCCGCCGTGCTCATGCGCAGGAACCCGAAACCCCAATAGAAGATACCGTAAATGACAGCCCCAAGTCCGATACCCGCCAAGGCCGATGTGCCAATAAACCGTCCGACCATCAGCGTGTCGACCAGACCGACAATGGGCGCAGCCCCATTGGCCAGCATGATGGGCCAGCTTTGGTTGAAGACGGCCTTACGGGTCAATGCCATGGCCATAGCGGGGGTTTAGTCCTCGGCCGCTTTGGGGTTCAGATAATGTCCGTGCATCGCGGCGATGGGTTTATCATAATCCTCTTGCCAGGCCCGCACGCGGACATTGGCCACGCGGCTGCCCTGTTTGAAAATCAGGGCGCGGGCATATGTGTCCTGTGGTTTTCCGCGGCGAAGATAATCAACATTAATCCCGATGGGCTTAGACAAGCCCGTGCCCTCATTGGCTATGTAAAGCTGCACAATCGCCGCCATTTCCAGAAGGCCGCTAATCGCCCCACCATGCAAGGCGGGCAGGGCCGGATTGCCAATATTGGTGTCTTGATAGGGCATGACGAGGGTAAATTCCTCTCCGATCAAGAGCGGTTTTAAGCCAAGGGACTTTGCATATGGAATTTTCTCTAATGCCCGGATCAGATCAGTTTCAGTTACCATGTCTTACTGTCCTTCGGTCTGGGACCAGTCGCCATAAAGGTCGCTTGGGCCGTAGCGATGGGATCGGTTTCGTCACCATCATGGGCGATGGCGCGCAGGAAGGCGACATGTTTCGTCGTCTTATAACAATGAGCCTGCGCAATAATGGTCTCGCCGGGTTTGGCCGCCCGCATGTAATCAATCGACAAATTCAGCGTCGCGCAGCTGGTCGGCTGATCAAAGCCTGCCAGCGTGGCCAGACCACAGGCTTGATCCAGCAGAGTTGTGACCGCTCCGCCATGGATGACGCGGGTTTTCGGATCGCCAATCAATTCGGGATTATAGGGCAGGCTCAAGGTCGCGCGGCCTTTATCAACCGCGACAAACTTAATGCCGAGCAATTTGGAATGGGGGGTCAGTTCCGCCATGGTGGGACCGATTTCCCAAAGCTTTTGGACATGATCAGTTGACATTACGTTTCTCCTAACAACTCATAGGCTTTGTCGATCAGAGCCCGGGGCCGCACGTCACCCAGGAGCGTGTTGTGCTGCCGATTCATGACATATGCTCCGTGCAGGCCTGTCACCGGATCAGCAAAAACGCAAGACCCGCCCCAGCCCGAATGGCCCAGAGTTTGTGGATTTGGGCCATAAAAGAAATTCGGCTCATTGCGCATCACCCCTGCAGCGAAGTTGATGTTATAAGGCAATACCAAATTGTCTCCATCAATTCTCGATTTTGACAGAGCGGCAATCGTGTCTTCGGACAGGACGGCGATATCACCGGTCTTACCGTCCACAGCGATTTGCATCAGGGTTGCCAGACCTTTGGCAGTAGCATGGCAATTCGATCCGGCAAATTCAGCTTTCCGCCAATCGGCCATTGACCGTCCACCGGGAGCGGCGCTTCGGTTAACGAAAGCGGCCCGCTTGACAGGCGTCAATTCTCCCAGATTGGCGAGCGCCTTAGGTTTGAACATATGACTGCAACGGTCATGCTCGCTTTCGGGCAGTCCGATCCAGACATCCGCGCCTGACGGCTCTGCGAGTTCCTCTCTTAGAATTTGGCCAAGGCTGCGTAGCTCTTTGTCCGTTCGCCGGGCGATTTGACCTGCCAGAAACCCAAATGTCACGGGATGGTAACCGCTGGCTGAACCGGGCGGGAAAAGAGGTTCCTGCCGTTCCAGTTGAGCGAGCGTCTTGTCCCAATCATACCAGTCTTCGCCTTGCCAATCCGGGTTAGAGATACCCGAAAGTCCAGCTTGGTGTGACATGAATTGCGCGACAGTCAGATCACCTTTGCCGTAAACATCCATTTCCGGCCAAATGGTTTTGACCAATTGCTCATAGCCTAACCGGTCTTGCTCAGCCAGCCATGCGATCACAAGGGCAGCCATGGCTTTACCGGAGGAGTACACAGAGAAAAGCGTATTTGCCGTGACTTCGACTTCGCCTTTCCGGTCCGACCAGCCTGCACAAATATCGATGAGTGTTACTCCGCGCCGCATGAGAGAGAACTGCACGCCCGCTTCTTCATGCTGGGCGAAGTTATCACGCATGACATCGTTGATAGCCTCTAGGCCCGGTTCGATATGACCTGAAATCGGAATGTCAGTCATGTTTTGTCCTCTTGGCCTTTAAAGGCAGGGGATTTACCCATTCACTTTGGGTTCGGATCAGGGGCAGCTCGCCTGCATCCAAAGCATTTGCGGCCTCCATCATTCTGAAAACGCCTGCTACCGCTTTGCTCATAGCCATGACGGGATCAAGATCGTTTAGCAAATGCCCGAGAAACAATCCGGCGAGCGCGTCCCCGCCGCCATGCGGGACAGAGTCGAATTTTCTATGTTCGACAGAGGCCCTGTTATTTTGGTCTTCATATCGCGCCCCGATATTATGACCTGCCGGCACTGATGTCGTCAGAGTGTTGCAGTCAACTTCAAACCCATTATCGCGAATATAGGATAGCTCCCATAGATTTGGCGTAATCACACTCGCCAATGGAACAAGCGTTTCGCAAATCGCCTGAGCGCGATCTTTTGGTATATAAAGCCGCCCGTCATCACCCATAACAGGATCAACCAAGACAGTGAGAGCCTCGTTTTGGTGTGTCAATTCAGTGATGACTTCCGCCGTCAGCCCAATATGTGCAAATTCACCCATATAACCCGTTAGGACCGCATCAAATTTGATGTTCTGAGCTTGAATGGCCTTCAACATATTGTTCAGCTGATCGACAGGCACTGCGCCGCCGCCGGGGTCGCCCCAGCCTGGATGGCGCCCCATCAAGGTTGTTGGTAGTATAATCACCTCGTGACCCAAACGCCGTAAGCAATAGGCGCTTGCGACAGATCCTACTCGGCTGGCCGCGACATAGGAGGATATCACCAAAACGGTTTTCATCTCCGACCTCTTGGCTATAAGGGCGCTTAAAATCAACCAATAGACTTGAATAAAAGGAAAGCTTTTATGTCCAAACTGACTATCTGGCACAATCCACGTTGTTCTAAATCACGCCAAACTCTGAAATTGATTGAGGATGCAGGCAAAGCGGTTGAGATTGTGCTGTATCTGGACAATCCTTTGGGCGAGGCTGAAATTGCCGACTTACTTCTGAAATTGGGTTTCCAGTCTGCGCGTGATTTGATGCGTAAGGGAGAATCTATATATAGAGAGCTAGACCTGAAAGATGTGCAGGATCAAGATGCGTTGATTAAAGCCATGTCGGACCACCCGAAACTGATTGAACGACCTATTGTCAGTGATGGCCAGACGGCGATATTGGGCCGGCCGCCTGAAAACGTTAACAAACTCTTGTAAAATAAACGGAAATTTTTTTCATCCATAAACGGCTTGTTAAGCAAAACAGGCGACACCTCATTAACCATAACGCTTCGCTTTGTGCGTTTGCGGCTGTTTTTGAGGGATTAAGATGCGGATCGTTGCTTTTGCATTATCAGCAGTTTTACTGTCAGGTTGTTCGTGGCTGGGCAACACATTTGGTGCCGGAGGGCATTACAAAGCGAAAAGCAGCCAGTACGGTCACAATGCCTATGGCGGGCCACGTCACGCCAATCCCTGTGAAATACCGGCCGCGAATCACCCGATTCCACACGGGTGTGACCCGGCTCAAGTCACGATTGGTACAGGCGGCTTCCCGCAACAACCTGTTTATGGACAAGGTGCTTATGGTGGCGGACAATATGCGCAGGCAGGTTACGGATCACATGCCCATGACGCTCAGTCACATGCCAATTACCGCAATCAAAAAACGCCCCGCATCAGAAAGCCGAAATGGCGTGGGCAGTTATCATATGGTGTTGATACGAGTAAATCGGGCACATTCATAGACAGCACCAAATTTATCCCAAATTATAATCCTGCGGACTATAATGTCATCAATACAACGAACCCGCCTCAGGGGACTGCAGGTGATCAAGTCGTAGGGATGTATAGTGGAGGGCCAACGGATCCTACTTCAGACCGGCCTTATGACAGAAGCGAGGCTATCGATACATCATTTGATGATATCTACCAGGCACCTTCGCGTCTGGCGCTTGGCGGGGAGTATATTCTAGACAATAAAACAACATTGTTTGCAGAAATTGGTTACACGCAGTCAGCGGCGGGGAATTTTAATGGACCTGTAGATGTTTACGGGTCTATCGATGGGTCGGAAACCACGACACCTGTTGATGCCGCAGGAAACCCTACAGGCCCTGCGGTTACGAATGATTTTGATACAGGCCCCAATCCAGATCCGTATCAGACACGGTTAGCACGCTTTAGCAATTATGATCTTAGTGACATGAAACGACTGGACTTTCAGTTTGGTGGCCGCCGCTATTTCAACTCAATTATCAAAAGTGCAAATGCACAAACTCTGACCCCATTCGTAGGGGCATCAGCCGGCGTAGCCTACCATGACGACATCACATTTTCTTATGATTTGGAACAGACCAATTATGATGCACAGCACGCAATCTTAGCGGCTGATCCTGATTCAACTGCTATCTCCTCATCACCTGTGGATGTCAGCTCAGTCAGAGAAACGCTCTATGAATCTCAATGGGTTCCTACGGGGCAGTTGAGCGCAGGGTTAGACTGGCAGCTAACCCCCAGAACCGCATTGGCATTTGAGACCGGGATAAAAGTTGAGGGCGCACGAGATTACGCGAATGGTGAGAAGGGCGACACAAACATCATCGTCCCATTCACATTAAGAGGCAGCTATAATTTTTAGCTAAAAACATGAAAATTAAGGGTTTGTTACAGGTTTGAAAACGCTTTGTTAAACATAGTTTGTTTTAAATTGGGACAATGACCGTCACACGAAGGAGACCGAAATGCGGCTCGTAACTTGTACATTAGCAGCAGTATTACTGTCAGGATGTTCCTGGCTTGGAGGAGGTCATGGTTCCAGCTATGGCGGAGGCAGTGGAGCGTATGGTGTAAACTGCGTCCCAGGCGGAGCTTATGGGCAAGCCGCATATGGTCACGGAGGCGCAGGATGCGTCGGCGGTGGTTACGGCGTAGCTGGTAACGGATATGGAGCCGGTGGTATGGGTCTTGGCGGAATGGGCTACGGCGCTGGTGATGGCGGCTTTGGCGCAGGTTACGGAGCCGGTGGAATGTATGGCGCTGGCGGCGGTGCTGGTGCTTACGGTCCTGGCGGCGTTGGTTACGGATCTGGTATAGGCGCCGGTTATGGCGCAGGCGGAGCAGGCGGCTTCGGTACAGGCGGCATGGGATATGGCGCAGGTTACGGAGCCGGTATGGGCGCTGGCTATGGTGCCGGTGGAGCTGGCAGTTACGGCGCGGGCGGCATGGGTTATGGTGCTGGCGGTATCGGCGCAGGCCTTGCAGCCAATGGTGTTGGCGGGCAATATGCTGGACTTGGCGGCGTAGGATATGGCGGAGCTTATGGCGGATCAGGCGTAACAACACTTGGGCCCGGTGCTACATATGGCTCGGCTTACGGCCAAAATGTTGTCGGAACGCAGCTGGCGAATGGTCAGTGGGTCAATGGCGCAGCCGTTCAGACAGTACAAGGCGCACCAATTTATGTGCCACAACCTTATCCAGCCTATTATGGTGTCGCGCAGCAATTGCGCGGAAGTTACAGCTACGGATTTGGCGGCGGTGGAGCCATGCCTTTTGGTTTCGAACTTGATGGCGGCACAGAATTTGACCTTGGCGGTGATATTTTCACAGCCAAAGACCCCGGACTGGCTCTGGGCAGCACGACCGTCAATACGGGCGGCTCGGATGGGATCAGCTATGATGATGCCTTTGGTCAAATGAAGTCAATCGGCGGTACGATGGGATATGACGTCTCTCGCAATACGACAGTACTCGGTACAGTGAACTACGCCTCAGCTAAAGGTAAAACAGCGGAGCGTTATCAATCAGTTGATGCGCGCAGCCCGGGAACATTGGAAGATATCGATGCGACATTCTCCGATTTAGATCTCTGGACAATTGAGGGCGGCGTACGTCAATATATGGGTGCTAACCCGGCAATGCGGCCTTATGTCGGCGCTACGGCAGGTTTCACACACAATAATAGTGTCGATATTCAGCGTCATTATTCGTCTGATGGCACGGCTTATGATCCGGATCCTCTGGAATATGTCGAGAGTGGCTGGAACCCAACGGCTGCAGCGGTTGTCGGTGCAGAAATGGCTGTTGGACCGCGCGCAGCCATTGGAGTGGAATCAGGACTACGTTGGCGTGATAATATGAATACGCTCAGCAAGTCAGAAGACCGTTGGTCTGTGCCATTGAAGTTACGCGGACGCGTTGCCTTCTAAACGCAATATTAACCACAAAACCAAAAAGCCCGGTTCTTGAGCCGGGCTTTTTTATATTTTTTAGACTCTTCGCTTTATGGCCCCTCCCCTATAATTGGGCTGGCCTGAACTTTGCAAAGTCATCCCTGTGAAAAAAATTTGATGCGGCAATTGTGCCAATTCGGAACAAAAGGGATAAAACCATGCGTTACCTACTTCTCGGCGCGGCAGCTATTGCATTGTCAGGTTGCTCTTTCTTGGGCCTTGGCGGCGACAAGTCATATGACAGCTATAATAAATCATCCGGCTATTACGGAGCAGATCACGGGCATCATGCGAAAACGAACCGCAGCGCCTGTCAAACAGGTCAGTGTCTGGCGCGCTGGAACCTGGAAGGGGGCATTGGCCCGTCATTTACGGTCGGCGGCACGGCCGTCACAGGTGATAATACGCATGATCTCCCAAATACGCAGATCAACGAAGTCAGCATGGATACGGCCTATGATCAAGGTTGGCGCGCTGAGTTAGGCGGGTCATATGCGCTTAACCCGAACCGCAAGATCACGGCGATGGGCTTTATTGATCAGGCCGATTCTTCTGGGGCTCAGAATTGGGGCACTGTGAATGGTCAACAAATGACGGCAGCTCTGTCCGATTATAAATCCAAAGGGGTTGAACTGGGCTTGCGTCAATATTTTGCGCCACGCCGTGCACCGCTGGTAAAATCAATCCGTCCATATGTTGAGGGCCGTTTGGGCGCGACACATATCGATGACATCTCAATTGAAAACGCCCAACTGGACGGGGCTGATGCCGCAGCATTCAACGGCGCCTTCCTTAAAAGCGGTTGGCATGGGTCAGCAGCAGGTTTGGTCGGTGTAGAAACGCCCGTAGCCAAATATGCGACAATAGGCCTTGAAACAGGTATCCGCTACACACAAGGCCCTGATATTGATAACTCAAATATCGCGCCTGGATCTGCTTTGTCGGGCTCTAATCTGGGCGGTTCACGGACATCAATCCCGTTGATGCTACGTGGTCGTTACCGCTTCTAATCCGTAGTAAAATTGAAACAGTTTAAAGGAGCCGAAGGGCTCCTTTTCTTTTGCCAGTTAGAATAGCTACTTATCGGCTTTAGGGTGATTGTTCTAATGTGGTTTGCTCTGCGCGCTGGGCATTAGTCTCGAAGATATATCGATCAATCTTGGCTTCTAAAATTTTCAATGGAATACCGCCATTTTCCAATACGGCATCGTGAAAATCCCGAAGCTCAAATGCATCACCTAAAGCCTCTTCAGAACGCTTACGTAATTCCAAGATCTTCAGCTCTCCAGTTTTGTATGCCAGAGCCTGTCCCGGCCAGCTAATGTAACGCTCAACTTCGGTTTTGATATTATGGGGTGCCAAGGCGGAATTTTCAAAAAAACAGGCTTCGGCTTTTTCCCGGCTCCAGCCCTTCCAATGTAGGCCAGTATCAACAACCAAACGGCAAGCGCGCCACATTTCATAGGTCAGCTGTCCAAATCTTTCATATGGGGTTTTATAAATACCCATCTCAGCGGCCAGCTTTTCCGAATAAAGACCCCAGCCTTCACCAAAGGCATTGGGGTAAAGCGATTGACGGAATTCGGGTGCATTTTCGAGCTCTTGCGCTAATGCGATTTGATGGTGATGACCGGGCACACCTTCATGCGCAGTAAGCGCGGGTAAATTATAGAGCGGCCTTTGCTTCAAATCATATGTGTTCACCATATAATTCCCTGCACGGTGTTGTTTTGGATTGCCGCCCCAATATCTGCCCGTCGTATAAGTCGGGGCTATCTCGTCCGGCACTTTTTTGACCCCATAGGGCAATCTTGCCAATTTACCGAAGAATTGCGGCATCTGGCCGTCAATTTGTTTTGCGAGCCATGAAGCGCGCATCATCAATTCATCTTCGGATTTGGCATAGAACTGATCGTCAGTGCGCAAAAAGTCCAAAAACTCTGCAAAACTACCTGTGAACTCGACCTCTTTGATAATCTTGTCCATTTCCGCACGAATGCGCTTAACCTCGGATAGGCCTAACTGATGGACTTCGTCCGGTGTCATATCCAAAGTCGTATATTGGCGGACTAGGGCCCTGTAATAGGCTCGGCCTTCATCTGTTTTACCGATGCCGGGCACAGTGCGTGCATTAGGTATGTATTCATCTTTGAAAAATTTATGTAGATCTCGATAGGCCGGCAACACGGCTGAGGTCATGGCGGCCTCGCCCAGTGCAGATAGCCGTTTTTGTTCACTCTCGGTGATTGTATCGGGATAGGTGTTAAATGGCGCGTAAAAGCTGTGCTCTTGTGCTGGCCCTTTTGAGAGCGTTTCAATCATGTCTAAAATGCCGGGTAAGATTTCAGAACTGGCGATGAAATTGGTTTTTACCCCGCGCCGCATATTGTCTTTATGCTGAGAGAAATATCGAGGTAGCTGCGTTAGCCTGGCCGCATAAGCTTCATAATCATCAGCTGTGCGAAAGCGGGTTTGCCGACCAACATAACTCATCATATTGAAAAACCCGCTATCATTGACAAAGGGGATGCGGGCTTCGTCAAAGGGTGTCATCCGTTGACGCTCCGTCAGAACGAATCCCAGTAGGTCGTAATTTAACCGCTCTTCTTCCGTCATCACGTTGGAGGCGAGAGCAGCATGACGTCTTAGAAATTCCTGTGTGCTCTTTTGGCCTTGCTGGATCGACTCCGGACTAACATCGGGTAATTTGCGTAATGCCGCGCGGTCGCCATTCTGACCGGCTGTTATCGGGTTGCCAAGAATTTCGGCCTGTTCGAAATCCGCTATCAAAACCTCAAGACTGTCTTGGATCCGGCATTGCGGGACATTGTCGACAATAATAATTGTACCATTTGTGCAAAAGTTAGGGTCTATATTTGGCGACTGGGAAGATTGCGCGAAGGCCCCAGCGGATATAGCAAAGCTGATGGCTGAAAGAGATACTGTGTTGATGAATTTGGTCATAGTCATGTCGACGCAATCTGCAGGTTAAAGGCCTGAATAGGACTGATATCTATAAGCAACAACCCCTCAGGGCAGTTCCATCGGGATAAAGTTCTAGGAGCTTGCCGCTTCCATGGCCAGGGCAAGTTTGACATCTTTGTCTGTGACGCCGCCCGTATCATGGGTCGTCAAAGTCACATCCACCCGATTATAGACATTAAACCACTCAGGGTGATGGTCCATTTTGTCAGCAATAATTGCAATTTGTGTCATAAATCCGAAAGCTTGAGCGAAGTTGTCAAATTTGAAAACTTTGGTGATAAAATCATCCCCGCCCGTCCATCCGGGCAGGTCTTGAACAACATCTTTTGGGTTTAAATTTTCCATTATCACATCCTCAATAATTAAAATATCAGAGTTCTACTGCTATTTGTGCGGTGCGTTCATCTAGTCGCCACAATTCCGCCACATTTACATCCGTCTATTAACCTTAAATGTAGGCTTGGTGAATTAGGCCTCACATGGCTGTGGGAGGCAAGTAAAATGTCACGGAATGCGCCGATTTTTGCCATGGCCTTGCCACGTCATGGGTTTAAAGTTGTATTCTATGCAAATTCCTTCTCCCGATTCGTGGTCAAAACGATTAATTCTTGGTCTAAAATTACTGGCCGTAATTTTTACGATACTGATCGTCTGGCAATCGCTGACGCCCAGCCTGAATATCCAGCCGGAAATCCCGCATCTGGACAAATTACAGCATCTGGCAGTTTATGGTCTGCTCGCAGGTACAATGAGACTGGCCTGGTGGCGGCTATGGGGCGGATATATTCTTGGATTTTGCCTTATTCTTGGTTTCGGGCTGGAATATTTGCAAGGTGCTATGGATCTAGGACGGACAGCCTCCATTGCAGACGGGGTCGCAAATGTAATCGGGGCAATCATCTTTTTAATCATTATCCCGCGTTTCTGGAAGCGCGAAACCTAGATACGTTTTTATCATAGGCACATTTTTATAAAGGAGACAGTGGTGACCTCACAACTGACAAAATTTATCATCGCCATAGCTGGTACGACAGCCCTAACTATACCGGCATTGGCGGGTCCTAGCCATAGTGCCGCGGGTAGCTTGCCGGATCTGTTGCCGCCGAGTTCAAATCCCGGTGAGTGTTGGGCGCGCGTAAAAATACCGGCGCAATATCAAACAAATCGCGAAGGCGTCGTGGCCGAGGAGGGCTATACCAAGTTGGAAGTCCGCCAGCCCGTCCTGCAATCAAGGCAGGAGCAAGTGATGGTAAAAGAGCCTTCGACTAAATATGTTGTGCGCCAACCGAGCTACCGCAGCGTGACGGAACAAATTATGGTGCGGCCTGCTTATGACAAGCTGTCCGTGTCTCAGCCGCAATTTTCTACGATACAGGATCGCGTTCAGACATCTGTGCCAAGTCTGGTGTGGAAGAAAGGCAATCCGGGGGAGCTACGTCGGCAGGGCTATAAAATCCATTCTACAGCGGATCATCGTGTGCAAGGGTCTTATGGGCAAGGATCATATGGTCAAGGCAGCCATGGCCAAAGTGACCAGTCAGCATTTTACGGGGCTGGTCTTGGCGGCCAGCCTTGCGGGCCGGCTTGCGAGATTTGGTGTCTGGTTGAAGAGCCGGGCACATCAGTCGGCGTAACACGCAGGGTGATGACGTCTCCGGGCCAAGTTCAAAGAACGCCGGTGCCCGCGAAATACCAGACCGTTCACAAACAAGTCGTCTCAGATCCCGGCGGTGTGGATTACGTCGAAGTGCCGGCGGAATATCGTTCTGTCACCATTGAAGATGTGGTTGATCCCGGCGGGGTCGATGAACGACCTGTCTCGCCAACTTATGCTT
This sequence comes from Hellea sp., assembly GCA_020631215.1. Classification (GTDB taxonomy): domain Bacteria; phylum Pseudomonadota; class Alphaproteobacteria; order Caulobacterales; family Maricaulaceae; genus Litorimonas. Next base: position 101,808 of record JAHDHS010000001.1, read on the forward strand.
CAGTTGAGACTAAAACACTGATCAGTCCGGAGCGGTATGAGTGGCGGCGCGTGGTCTGCAAACCCGGAACAGGCGGCACATATAGCGGCCAGAGTAGCCCCTCTTATCATCCAGCACTATCATCGTATAAAAGCTCTGGGAGCTATTCGTCCCATGTGAGCTCAGGCCCATCATCTAAGGGTCATGTTTCACATGAAACATCCGGTGAGATTATCTATCCCGAAGGCACGAAATATAATTACCAAACAGGGTATTACGGCACTGAAGGCTATCCCGCCTATAATGAAGGCCGTGTTCACAGCACGATCAAAAATGATGTGGGCCGTAAATGGCATCGCGCGAGAGATTAATACACTTTCCATTCCCATCAAAAAAGCCCGCCAAATTGGCGGGCTTGTTTTTTATTCAATATCGTCCTGATCTATTAGACCGTCACTGGCGATTTTCTCCTTATCGAAATATTCCCGCGCCAGCTTCATGACGACAGGGGCCAGCAGGATCAGCGCGATCAGGTTCGGCGCTGCCATCAAGCCTGTCAGGCTGTCCGCAATGAGCCAGAAGGTCGCCACGACCATATTGTCGCCGTCGGTTTCGAAGGACATAGCGAAAGTCGAGGCAAAAACGGCCAAAACCCAAAAGACGCGGAAAATTGGAATAGACTTTTCTTTGAACAGGAAAGCCGCACATCTTTCGCCGTAATAGCTCCAGCCGATGATGGTGGTGAAGGCAAAGATGGCCAGACAGATGGTCACAATATGCGCGCCAAAACCTGCCAAAGTGGCTTCAAAGGCAGCGGCTGTCAGAGGCACGCCGATTTCACAGCCGGGCGGGGTTGCGCCGCTTTCCAGCATCTCCAAAATCGCCGGATTGGCCAGACAGTCCGCCGTCATCACGCCCGACGTCAGAATAACCAAAGCCGTAATCGTACAAATGATCAGCGTATCGATAATGGTGCCGAGCATGGCGATCATGCCCTGATTGACCGGGTCATTATTTTGCGCCGCCGCGTGAGCAATCGGCGCAGACCCTTGACCGGCTTCATTGGAGAACAACCCCCGCGCCACACCCTTTTGCATGGCGAGCATCATGAGGCCAATCGTGATCCCCGTGCCGGCTTCCTGCATGCCAAAGGCACCTTTAAAGATAAGGCCAAAAGCGGCCGGAACGCTGCTGATATTCGCGCCGATAACGATCAAAGCCGCCGTGATATAAAGCACCGCCATAAAGGGGACGAGCCTTGAGGCCACAGAGCCAATGCGCTTAATCCCGCCGAAAATCACGCCTGCCACAAGCAGGGATAAAACGACGGCTACAATTCGCGGGTCAAAATTATACTGGCTTTGCAGGGCGTCTCCGATGGAATTGGCCTGAACAGCATTACCCGTCGACAGAGAGCCCACAATCCCAAACAGCGCAAAGGCTACGGCCAGCCAGGTAAATTTCGGGCCCAGACCGTTCTTAATATAATACATCGGGCCGCCCACGCGGTTCCCATTGGCATCAATTTCGCGGTAACGGACAGCGAGCACGCCCTCCGAGAACTTCGTTGCCGTGCCAAAAATCGCAGTCATCCACATCCAGAACACCGCGCCCGGGCCGCCAATGGCGATCGCCGCCGCAACGCCAGCAATATTACCTGTGCCAACTGTTGAAGACAGGGCGGTCATCAAAGCAGCAAAAGGGGAGACATCACCTTCCTCGGCTTCGCCGGAGCGCTTCTTAAAGAGCTGCCGAAATCCATAGCCAATTTTGGTAATCGATATAAGCCGGAGTCCTATGGTGAGGAATAGTCCAACGCCTAAAAGCAACACCATCATCGGCGGCCCCCAGACAAATCCATTCAGCGCTTCCATCCAGCGATTAAAAGTTTCCATGATATCCCCGATCAGATTTTAAATTTTCGCGACCATAAGAGGTGCATAAGGCCTCGCCAAGGTATAATTCGACAAAAAGTATCTTTCATTCACTTTCGCCTTGAGGTAGCTCACGGGCTTGAGAAATTTGCCATATAGAGCGAGCCGATGTTTGAATATCTTGTGCCACAACCGCCCGATGCCATCATTCAATTGATGCAGGCCTGTAAAGCCGACACCAATCCTGACAAAATTGATCTGGGCGTGGGTGTTTACAAAGACGCAGCGGGATCGACTGTGATTCTGGACTCGGTGAAAAAAGCCGAGGAGATTTATTGGCATCAGGAAAAGACCAAAAGCTATGTCGGCATTCGTGGCAATGCCGAGTTTTGCCGCTTGATGTTGGAATTGATGATGGGTGCGGATCATTCTGCAATCGCCGACAACCGCATTGCCGTGGCGCAAGGTGCGGGTGGCTCGGGCGCGCTTCGTTTGGGCGCGGAAGTCATCAAATCCGCGGCGCCGGACACAACGGTTTGGGCCTCCACCCCGACCTGGGCGAACCATATTCCGCTGATCAGCTCGGCGGGCCTCAAAATGGAGAGCTATCCTTATTATAACCGCGAGACTTTGGGCGTGGATTTTGAGGATATGCTGGATCATTTGGCCAAACATGCCAAGGCCGGAGATGTCGTGTTGTTGCATGGCTGCTGCCATAATCCGACGGGGGCTGATTTGTCGCCGCAGGAATGGGACCGCGTTGCAAAATTCATGAAAGAGAGAGGCCTGATACCTTTCATCGATCTGGCCTATTTCGGACTTGGCCGGGGCATGGCCGAAGACACTTATGGCCTGAAGACAGTCATAGATATCTGCGACGAAGTTCTGGTCGCGGCGAGTTGTTCTAAAAACTTCGCGCTTTACAAAGAGCGTGTTGGGCTGATTGCGATTATCTGTAAAGACGCCGCCACGGCGGAGGTTGCCAATTCGCAGCTGGGCCTGATCCAGCGTAAGTTGATTTCCATGCCGCCCGATCATGGCGCGTCTCTGGTAGAGAAGGTTCTGGCCACGCCGGAGCTTCGCCAGATCTGGGAAAATGAATTGACCGAGATGCGCGAGCGTATGCGCGGTCTGCGGCAGCTCCTCTCCGAAGCCCTCAATGTGCAGGGCGGCGAAGTCATAGCCCGTGCGGTCAAAGACCAAAACGGGATGTTTTCCACCTTACCGCTGTCCAAAGGCCAAGCCATAAAATTGCGCGAAGAGCATTCCATCTATCTGACCAATTCCGGCCGTATCAACATAGCCGGGGCGAATAGTTCCAATATTCCGCGTTTGGCAGAGGCAATTTTAAATGTGCTTTAAAACAACTCCGATGCGCGGCTGTCCAGCGCCGCCCAGAGGATGAAGCCGGTCATGCCGGCCACCATCATAAGCGCCGGATTAAAAGACAATTCGGCCAGACTTAATTCGCTGACGGGCAATTCCGGTAAGCTGGTCTGCGCGCCTTGAAACAACCCCAAAAGCTTGGGCAATTGCAGCGCTGCGATGATGCCGCCGATAAACGCGGCGGCATAAAGCGCTAGACGTCGGAGCAGAGCGTGTTTGGCCGCACTTGCCTGAACAGATTGCGCGTCAATTTCCGCCATCATAATATCGGAAAAGCCATCCTCTTCCGCCGGGGCGACATAACCGGCCAGCAGGCCATGGAATTTATCATCATCTGGCATATGCATCATCTCTATATTGCCTGCTCATAGGCGGAAAGGAAAGCCTGTAATTTCTGTTTCCCTCTTACGACATGTGACTTGACGGTTCCGAGGGGCAGGGCGGTCATCTCGGAAACTTCCTGATGTGTGAACCCCTGGCCCAGGGCCAGCATGACAACGGCCCGGCAATCAGGCGGCAAGGCATTCATGGCCCGGGCAACATCCACGGCAATGCCGCCCGAAGGCTGGGTTTCACGGTCTAATGTCATACTATCCGGCACCATAGTCTGTGACATCTCACGTCTCCTTTTCGTTTTCCGTGCCTCATCGACAAAGCTGCGATAGGCGATTTTATATATCCAGGCCCGGGCCGCCTTGGGCTCTCTCAGATTTTCCAGCTTTTGATAGGCTTTCATATAGCTTATCTGCGCCAGATCATCCGCCAAGGCAGCGTCCTTGGTCAGCCGGACCAGAAAGGTCCGGATTTCCCCTTGGGTGTCGCGCATAAAGCGCTCAAATGTGGCCCGGTCTGTGATGAACGGCTTTCTTAGGCGGGTTCATCTTTGCGGGTGATAAAGGCCCACAGACCCGTATAAACCGCGCCGATTAAGAGCGGGAACATGGCCAAGCCGCCAAAGGCTTTTTGGGCTTCGGGCTCGTCAATGACGCCGCCAAACAGGATCGTCGCAACGGCCAATGCCATCAGGATAAGGCCCGTGCGTAAATCCGAATGTTTTGGCTTTGGCCGAATGCCCAAGGCCCGAACCGTTTCCGGCGTGACAGTCTCACCTTTTTCCACCATGGATTTAATCACTTTGGTGGTGGCTTCATGGGATTTGCGCCGGGCTGAACTGACTGTCCAGACTATTATGGGCACGATGGCAAAAAAGCCGAGGGGTACTAATATGTCTTCCATGAGATCGTCTCCTTTTCTTGGTCTCATACCCCTAAGACGTCACGGGAGTCGAATTTGGATGCAGGGTGTGTGTTTTTTTTTGTTTCCAGATCACAGAGAACAAAGCTTTCCGCGATGTTTCTTTCCCTGTCATCCCGGACAAGCCGCGTAGCGCCGACATCCGGGACCTCTTAACTGTATGTGGGTTAAGAGGTCCCGCATCTTCGCGGCAAGCCGCTGCGTGCGGGATGACATATTAGGGATAGCCGAGTTTCCTTTCCTACTAGCGATCTGGCGCTCAGCTTTGAAGCAATAAGCGGGGCGGCCCGCGAAGCTCTGGCCCCCGATGGAACACCAAAAGGGGAAAATATTTTACGAAGGCATAAGCTTCGCGGCGACGTCTTCTACCAGCGGCCGAACTGGGCAGTCTTTGTCCCAATCAGCTCGCGCTGAACCGGCCGCCCTCGGGATCATTACGCCCAAAGCTACACCGGCAAACGCCGTCCCCTCACCAGCCAGCCAACGATCGCTTGCCTGCCCCTGTGAAGAGAACAGTCTCAATATAAGCGAGTTTTCAATGGTGAGGATTTAGTTTTTTCCAGCGTTGAAATATAATGGGATTTTGGCATTTCAGCGGGGATTTAACCGTTACCCTTGATTTATAAATCTATTCCGACCCGAACCAACGGCGCATGAATTTTTTAAAGCCTGAGCGGCCTTCATTGAGTTCACGCTGAGCGGCGGCGGCGTGGCCATCCATGGTCTCGCGGGCTTCGGCGAATTCTTCGCTGATTTTATCGGCAATGGGATCGACATTTTTGTTTTTCCATTTGCGAATAAACCGCCAGATAAAGAAAAGGATCAGCGCAATAATCGTCAGAAAGGCGATGTTAAACCACGGAATAAGAAGCGCGTCCGGCCCGTCAACTTTTTTGATTTTGGTCGCATTGGGAAAGATCGAAAACAGACGTATGCGCCAGCCATAATGGGTGACGGCGACCCATTGCTCATCCAGCTTGGCCATGTCCTGCGCTTTGGCGGAGAGATCACTGCTGTCAAATTTCAGATAAAACGGAAATGACCAGCCCGTATCCTCATTGCGGTAGACCATGGTTTTGCCGTTCTCTTTAACGGTAAAAATAAACCGCACATCGCGCGTGGCTTCGGCATTGGTGCCTGCATCGGGTCTGTCCCAGAAAGGCGAGCCCTTTTTGATATCCATCCGTTTGACATCGGTGTCGACGACTTTGACGATATCGCGCTGCGGCAGATAATAGTGAATCAGCACAGCCGTTATCAGGATGAGCAAGGCGATGAAAATACGCTTAATCCATTTCATGAGAGGCCTCCTGTCACGCGCTAGGAATATTGCGCCAAATAAATCAATACGCCCATAATCATTATGGGAATGAGAAACACAAAAACAAATAATTTCGGGCGCAGGGATTTGTCATATTTTTTCAGCCCCGCCGCGACATAAACTTCTTGGGAGGTGTCTTTTTGGGAGGCCTCTTTGGGGCCCGCCTCATATTCGCTGATCAGTTTCTGACGCCGCGTATAACGGGAGGTGAAACGCAGCACAGCATAGATGAGGCTAAGCACGAGGAAAATTAATATGATATTTCGAAGCCAAGGCAGCATTAATCTCTCTCCTTTCTGCGCTTATCTTTCTTTTTGCGTTTATAGTCGTCCTTGTCCCAATCCAGCTCTGCGCGCAGGCCGCCTCGGCGTTTTTTGGTTTTCACCCGCACGACCCCGTCTTTGAGATAAGGTTCGCCCCAGGGGTTTTGGTAATTGCGGCGCTCCATTTCCTGCACGGAGACTTTTTCCGGCACATTGATTTCCGGTTCTTCCATTTTATCCTCGGCCCCATAAAGGAACTCGCGCGCGCCAACCTTGTCCATGGCATATTCTTCGGACAGGAAACGCACCACATAATCTTTCTTGGCGTCGGTCCAATCGCGATAGGCGGCATAGAAAAGCGGCTTATGGCAGATAAATAATTGCCGGAAATCCAGCCGGGATAAATCGGCCAGCAGCATATTGACCAAATCCCGGTCTTCATGCTGGCTGGCGCGCGACGCATAGAAAAAGGACGGATGTTCCGCGCCGATGCGCGGGATGGTGCCGCCCATCACCGCCCAGCGCAGCACATCCATCAGGCCGTGAAATTCCGGCGGCATATCACCCGCAAAGCGCCGTTCAAGCGCGCGGATATTTTGGCGCGTGACATTTTTCAAATCATGGCCCAGCTCTGCGGCGGTGCTGATGGCGATGAAATCCAGTTTCTGCCGGATAATCGCCGCGGTGCTTTCATTGCGGCGCTGCACAATTAATTCGCTTAAGGCTTCCTCGCGCAGGAATTTGGCGATCTCATTGCGGTTCTCAAAGGTCAGTACCTGGAACCCCGGTAAGTCCTCCAGCCCCTCAACGGGGGTTCTGGAAATCAGGGTTGGCGTATTGACATCGCGAAAGACATAGACCCCGCCAAAATGATCCGTGTAATAATTGCCTTGGGTGTAGCTCTGGGTTTTCAAAGAGACCGGATTGCGCCGGATATTGCCCGTTTTCTTGGCCAGTTCGATCATTTGCGCGATCAGAACATCATCCCACCAGGCATCATCTTCATCCATGAAACGGTCAATATAACCGTCCAGCACATTGGCCTCGGCGACATGGGATTCAATCGTATCGGCCTCTATGTCGATCTGGTTGATATGCAGCAGGTCTTGCGGGCGGGCCATGGTGAAGACGGAATTCATCAGCTCGCCCGCCACGGCTTCGCGGGCGGTCAGAGCGAAGAGCTGATCCTCATTTTCTTCGATATAATGCCGCAAAATAGAGCGGGAGGTGGAGAAATGTGAGTTAAGCAAAGGCGCGGATTTCTGCTCGGTGGAGAGCAGAATAAACATACGGTTACAGCCTTTGGGGTTTAGATAAAGATCATCCTCAAATTCATGGCCGATCTCGGGGGAATAGCCCGAAATATCAATATGAAATTCGGTCAGCGCGGTTGTCTGGCCAATCAAATGCTCCAGCGCCCGATTATAACGCTCCACCAAAGCAGGCGTACTCACCGGCACCAAATTGCCAAACATAAGCCCGGCTTTGACGAGGCGCATCATGAGAGGTTGCCTGAGTTAGAAGCTCTCACTTTCTGAACAGCCCAAGTAATGCAATGCGCTATTAAGGAAAAACTACCAAATGTGAGTCCTGCGAATGCGTTTATCTTTATCCCCTCAAAAAGTGTAAGAGTGTGATCTTGGCCTAAAGACAATGCAAAGGTCATAATCGCAAACACTAAAAAACTAGAAACTATAGCTGCGAATACATTTACGAAAGCATTTCTCCAAAAAGTCCCATTATAGAAATTCAGGGGCTTTTCTATTTTTTTCCACAAAAAGAAAGCAAGAGCTACGCCAAGAGTGATGAGGGTTAATTGAAGAAATATCACCCCTTATTCTCCAAATACCGTTTCTTCGCTTCTTCCTGCCGCCCGAAATCGCGCACCATATTTTCAATGGCGGCCTCGTCGGATTTGTCGGCGTAGCGGAATTCGCTGTCGGCATATCGGTTGATTTCCTGCATGACCATGTCGACGGTGATGGGGACGGATAGGTCGTTGATCATGTTTTTCTTGGTCTCATAATCTTTGGCCAAAAACAGATCCGGCTTTTCCATCCACTCATCCGGCAGTTCGAAATCCATGGCGCGGACTTTGATCGCGTCGGTGATATTTTTGATCGCGCGGCCCGTGAAACGCTCATCGACATTCTGGATATTATCCAAATAAGTCCCGATCTTGGCGAGCGTATCCAGCTTGCCGAGTTTTTTCACTGTCTGCTCATAGACCTTTATCAACCCGTCTTCCTGCGGTTTGCTATGCGCCTCAAAGCTGCGCGCGACGGCTTTTTTGATCTGCTGGGTTTCAAATAATGTGTGATCCCCGACCGGAATCTTATGATTTTTGCCCATCAATATGTGCAGAATATCAATATAGTCTTCGCGCGATTGCGGCCCGTCCACCAGGAACCGAGCGCCCGCGCGCTGCCGCAGGGCATCATCGACATTTTCCGGATAGTTCGAAAACATCCCAAAGGTACAATTGCCGCGCACTACCGTATTCGCGCCCGCAAAGCTTTCCATCAGCACGGCGGTGATTTCCAGCTGCCCGGCGGATGACTGGCGATCCCCGCGTTTCCCGGCCAGCTGATCAATATCGTCAATCGTGCCAAAGCCAATGACATTGGGGTCAATCACATTGTTGAAAAACGCCTTGGCGTTTTGCGCGGATTTCCCCTGATAGCTGTCGATGCTCTCGGTGGAGAGGTTCTGATAGCGGAAGGGGTAGCCCGCATTCTGGCAGTAATCATGGATCAATCCCGCCATCATCTGGATCAGGATGGTCTTACCCGTGCCGGGCTTGCCATCGCCCATAAAGGTGAAGATAAACCCGCCAAGCTCCACAAAGGGGTTCAGCTTGCGGTCAAAATCATAGGCCATGATCATTTTGGCCAGTTTCATGGCCTGATATTTGGCGATGTGATTGCCGACAATCTCATTCGGCTTTTTGAAGGTCATGACCAGGTTGGAGGATTTCGCGGCGGAGGCGGGGGAGAAACCGCTAATGTCGAAATTATCCTCTTCGACGCGGTAACTCACGGCGGTAAAGGCTTCCAGACGCGGCAGGTTCGCCGCGCGCAGGGCGACCTTATCCATCAACTGTTCCAAAAACGCCATGATAGTCGGCACCAGCTTGGATTCATTATCCGCGAACAGGGCCAGGTCTTGATCAAGTTCCCACAGCGCGCCCGTCAAGGCCAGATGGGAATTATCGGTCAGGATTTCTTCGACGTCACCGACTTCGATCGTAACATCAGAGGCATCCGCCTGGCGGGAGGCGAGCAGATAGCTGGCCATATTGGCAAAGACATGCAGCGCAATCACAGAACTGGCCGCGAGCAATTCGGAAAACTCCGCCTGACGGGAGGCGGGGAGGTCGCCGCCCAGATTGTCTTTGAGCAATTTCGACAAGCCCGTGTGATCAGAATATTGATCCACCACCACCATAGAGGTGGCCAAAGCGCGGCGCAGGGCATGAATGACCGTCGCCTGTACCGGGCTGATCAAATCATCCCCGTCATCGGCTTCCTGCACGCGGTTGATAATATGGACGCCTTCGGGGCGGGCCGTGTCTTTGGTGACAAGGCCGGGCGTGGTGGAGCGAAAGCGGCGGCGCGTGCCTATGCCCGATGACCGCTCCTTGGCGGGCTTGGCCCCGCTTTTGGGTTTGGCCAGACGCGGCGTGTGATCAAACCCGTCCAGCAAGCCGCCCGCCGCGCCATATTTAGCGCGGATCAGCTCTTCTTTTAATTCCATCAAGTCAGAAGGATGTGACATGGGTTTCCTGTTTCCTTATTTATAGCTCAATATTTTCGCATTCTGACCGACGACATATTTGCGGACGTCTTTGAAGTGGCGGGCATATTTTTCTTCCAGCACCTGATAGGCTCTGTGCGGCAGGATCAGGGATCGCTGCATGTCGGTCACGCCCTGATCGGAGAGCTGGAAATCAGCCTTGTTCAGATCATAGACCTGCCGTTCGGAGGATTTGAATATGCCGGTTTTTTCCTTCGTCGTGCCTTGCGAAATCAGCGTCTCGACCGTCCAGGCCAGCGCCCAATCCAGCCCAGGCTCGCCTGCGGCCTCACTTAGCACATTACGGATCGGCCCGCGCTGTTCGGTAAAGGCGTGGCTATACATCGGGCCCAGATGAAAACGGCGCAACATTTTCGGATGCAGCGTATCAAAATCCTGATCAAAACCTTTGGCAATGGTCAGCAATTTCAAACCCGACACAGATTGCGCCATCAGGTGGCTTTGCACGCGCGGCCAGCGGCGCTCATCATGGGGCAGCGCCCGATGCGCCGTATCATCCAGCTCCATTAAATAAATCGCCGGAAGATTGGTCTGGCTGTCATAGCTGGCCCAGTGGATGAGGTAACGCCGTCGGCTCTTTTTCATATCCTTGCCCACCCAAACCACTTGCGGATGGTTTTGCGTCAGGAACAATTCCTGCTCGGCCAGATATTCATAATATATTCGCTGACTAAGGGCATATTGTAATTGTGTCGGCGCGGAGCGTTCGGACAGGATATGATTGATCATATCTTTTTTCAGCCGGTCCTGAGCCGGAAGGCTGGTTAAATGTTTCTTGGCCTGCGTTGTGTCCGCCGCCATTTGCATCAATTCGTCAAAGACCGGAAATCCGCTTTCCGTTTTATCAATCGAGACACTGGTTTTGGACAGCTCGCTCACGCGTGTAGCCATGAGATATTTATAAGACAGCGCCGTGAACGTATTGGCGAGCGCGCCGAGATAGCCCGACAGCATTTTGGCTTCTGCGGTGGTGATCAGGCGCTCGTCGAGAGACAGCTCCGCCACCCCGTTTAAATGCGTGATGATACGTTCAAATTTTGCAAAATAGCGCCGCGTCGCCTTGGCGCTATCGAGTACCTTATGACTATATGTCAGCTGCTCCGATACGGGCACGTGGCCTTATTCCTAGCCCTGACCTTGGCCGTAAGCATTTTTATCATGCATTTCGACGATCTTTTCAAAGCGGCGGGCGAAACGCTCATCGGCTTTGACTTTCTCTTCCAGAACTTTGCGCGCAAAGACAATATGGTCCTCATGGGCTTCCATCATCTCGGCCATTCGCGTATTTGTCGCCGCGCCAATTGCGGCCATAGCCACTTGGGCTTCTTTGTCTGTTGCCACGCCGATCTCATTGATCTGATGGGCGACATCCTGCTGCTGCGCGGTTTTCAATGATTTTGACAAAGCATCATATAGCACAACGCGCTGTTTCGTGTCGGTTTCCAGCTTATTGATCAACACCATTTGCGTTGCGGCCTGATTTTGCAGGCTGTCCAGCCAGGTCTTGCCTTTTTCAATATAACGCTCCAGCGTCTGGCTCTCGGCCAGGCGTACCTGCTCTTCTTGGGCCAGCTCATTATATTGACTGTTAACAGCGGCCAGCTGGCTTTCCAGCTGCGCGCGCAATTTTGGCTTTGTCTCAGCGGAGAGCTTGCCTTCCAGTTCAATAATTTGCGGGTCAAGCGCCAATAGATCGGCCTTGATTTGCTCAAGCGCATTCACCGCCGCTTCACGGTCGGTCAGGGTCACCGCCAGATTGGACTGAACCTGTTCTCTGTGCATGTGCAACTGATCCAGCTGCTCGCGCAGCATTTGAGAGATGACATTGGATTTGCCGATCAAATCCTGCAATTTGGTTTCAATTGTGGCTGTGCGAATGCGCTCCTGCCGCATCATTTCAGAACGTTTTTTAGAGAATATGCCCACAAATTTTTCCCAACCGGTTTTGTTGCGCATCGCATCAAAATCTTTGGAAAATCCGGCGGTGACATCATCCAAACCCAAAATCAATTCGGCAATATTGCCATTCATCAACTCGGCATGGGCATGCACATCATCCAGAGAGGCATTCTCGATATCCAGTGTGATATCTGTGCCCTGTTTCATTTTCGTGCGCGCTGTATCAATCGCGCTCGACAGCTCTGCCATCTTCACTTGTGAATCGGCAATTTCTTTTCTGGATTTCTCAATCTGGGCTTCAAGGCTGGCCATAACGTCTCCCCTGTAAAATTCTTCGGTCTATCAATATTACATAGGCACTCGCGGCCAATTTGCAATCTGTATAGGTCCGATTTTCGGGTAAATTGGTCCTCTAAGCCGCATCACTGGCATAGGTCAGGGCCATAAAGACATCTTCCAGATCGGGTTCTTCAGTGCGCAAATCGGCGATGGAGAGCCCGGCGGCTTTGACCTGGGCGAGCATGCCGGAGATGGAGTCCTTGCCGCTGCGATATTCGATGCAGATTTGCTCACCGTCAATCGTTGCCGAGAGATCTGACAGTTCAGGGGGCAGGGCGGTGACCGTTTCAGTCGGGGTGATTTTCAAAATGCGCTTATCGAGGCGGGAGAGCAAATCCGTCTTGCTTTCATTGGCGACAATTTCGCCCTGATGAATAATCGCAATCCGGTCGCACAGGGCTTCGGCTTCTTCCAGATAATGGGTGGTCAGGATCACGGTCGTGCCGTTTTTGTGCAACTCCTGCACATAATCCCATAATTGCCGCCGAAGCTCGATATCCACGCCCGCCGTTGGTTCGTCCAGAATCAAAACGGGCGGGTTATGAACAAGCGCCTTGGCCACTAAAAGCCGCCGTTTCATGCCGCCGGAGAGCTGCCGGACATAGGCATCGCGCTTATCGGCCAGACCCAAAGCGGCCAGAATTTCATCACTGCGGCGTTCGGATTTGGGCACGCCATAATATCCGGCTTGCAGCTCCAGCGCCTGATAGGGGCTGAAAAACACATCCATGGCAATTTCCTGCGGGACGATGCCGATAGAGGCGCGGGCGGCGCGGGTCTGTGTGTCGATGTCATAGCCGCAGATTTTCGCTGTGCCCGATGTTTTGTTCACCAGGCCCGCCAGAATATTGATCAGGGTCGATTTGCCCGCGCCATTGGGCCCAAGCAGGCCAAAAATCGACCCGCGCGGTATGGTCAGATCAATGCCTTTCAGGGCCTCTTTGGCCGGGGCTTTATTGGAGGCTTTATAGGTCTTACGCAGGTCAGTAATGTCTATGGCCGGCGTGTCTGTCTGCGTCATGGATATTGCCCTTTTACGGAATTGACCATTGCTTTACACCGCTCTAAGGACGGGGCAAAGCCTTTAGGCGAAGGAATTGCGAGGATATGCATGTCAAACTCTGAAGACGATATCGTCATGGTCCAATCAAGCCGTGTGGCCTGTGATGGCGGCGGCGGCGCTTTGGGGCATCCGAAAACCTATCTGGAAATGGGTGAGGACACGCAAGTGCGCTGCAAATATTGTGACCGCGTTTTCCGGCTAGACCCGACCGCTAAAGCGGCTCATCACTGATTAATCGCGCTCAAAGGTATAGGTCTTGATGATCCCCTTGGCCGGGACAGGTTTCCCGTCAACTACTTTGGGGAAATAGCGCGTTTTCATCGCGGCACGTTCAGAGACTTTGACGAAATTCTTCTCATAGCGGCGGGCTTTGACGCTGATCAGTTCGGTTGAAACAACTTGTCCGGTTTCATCGATGTCCAAGCGCAGTTTGACCACGCCGGGCACTTTCTTGCGCCAAGCCCGGCCGGGATATTTGGGTTTAACGTCGCGGCGGATTTTAGGCTCATAAACGCCTATATTCGGATCTTTTTTGACAATCGGCGCGGCGGGCTTGGGCGGCGGCGGGACAAAGGTCACAACGCGGCGCGGCGCACCCGCAAAGGCGTCACTTCTGATGTTTGTGGGGATCGGGCTTTCAGCCTGTGCCATGCGCCGGTCAGGCTTGGTCAGTTCATCGGGCTCAGCGGCGAGTTCTGTGCGTAGAGTTTCGATTTCCTCACTGCGTGCCCCGAGTAAAGCGCCTCCCCATATTTTATCATATTGATCCAGAGCCGCAGTTTTGACCTCTTTGGGCAGGCGGTCATCATAATAGACCTGCGTGACCTCATCCCAGGCTTCACTGTCATGTAGATCGATCACCGCTAATTGCGACAGGACAGCTTCGGCGCGCGGGGAATTCGGATAGACGCGCATGAAATCCTGTAACCGCGCCCGGCGCATGGCGGGATTGATTTCACCCAACGCTTTTATATAGGTCTGCCGGGCTTCGGTGTTCACCACAGGGGTTTTCACGGGGCCGTCTATTTTCCCCCGGCCCATATAAATCACCGTGATCACGGCCAGCAGCGCGATCAGGCCAATCAACCACGCAAACATGGGCAGATAGCGGCCTTCCGGCGCCTCTTCATCCTGCGGATCGTCAATCGATTGATACAAGTCTCTTGGCCTTAATTTACAGTTCAATCTTGCTTTTACACGGAGAAAAACGTCAACGCTATTGAATTTACAGCCTGCCCTGCAATAGTTGCGCCAGAGGATCAAGATTATGACAGCTAGCGCTCCGGTGGATAAAAACTCCCATGTCGTTTTGGTGGATGGATCGGGCTATATATTCCGGGCCTATCATGCCCTCCCGCCTTTGACGCGTAAAACGGACGGCCTGCCGGTTGGCGCCGTGGCCGGGTTTTCCAATATGTTGTTCAAACTGCTGCGCGATCAGAATGATGATAACCGCCCGACCCATTTTGCGGTGATCTTTGACAAGGGCAGCATCACCTTTCGCAATGATATCTATGACGACTATAAGGCCAATCGCCCGCCTGCGCCCGAAGATCTGGTACCGCAATTTCCGCTGACCCGCGATGCGACGCGGGCCTTTGGGGCGGCCTGTATCGAGATGGAAGGCTTTGAAGCCGACGACCTGATCGCGACCTATGCCCGGCAGGCCGAAGACAAAGGCGCGCGCGTGACGATTATCAGCTCGGACAAGGATTTGATGCAATTGGTCTCGGATCAGATCACCATGCTGGATACGATGAAAAACAAGCGCATTGGCCGTAAGGAAGTGATCGACAAATTCGGGATGGGGCCGGAACGGGTCATCGAAATTCAAGCTTTGGCGGGTGACAGTGTCGATAATGTGCCCGGCGTGCCGGGGATTGGCGTGAAGACAGCCGTGCTTTTGCTGGAAGAATATGGGGATTTGGACAGCCTGCTGGAGCGGGCGGAGGAAATTCCGCAAAAAGGCCGCCGCGAGAAAATGGTGTCGAATAAGGAAAATG
This sequence comes from Hellea sp., assembly GCA_020631215.1. Taxonomy (GTDB): domain Bacteria; phylum Pseudomonadota; class Alphaproteobacteria; order Caulobacterales; family Maricaulaceae; genus Litorimonas. The sequence goes on from JAHDHS010000001.1 coordinate 117,005, forward strand.
CACGCATTTCCCGTGATCTGGTGACATTGAAAACAGATGTCGATGTCGAAACGCCGCTGGAAGAACTGGCCGTGACCGATCCGGATGTGGATGTGTTATTTGATTTTCTGGAGAGCATGACATTCCGGACGCTCACAGCCCGTGTGCGGGCGGCCTTGGGTGAGGGGGAGACAGACGGGCTACGCCGGGATGACACGGCGGTCAAACTCGTCCCGCCTGCTGAACAGATAACGCCCGGTAATGTGAGCTTTGACAAAAACAAATATGTCTGTGTGCAGGACATGTCTGTTCTAAAAGACTGGATAGAGCGCGCGATGACAACAGAGGCGATCGCGGTGGATTTGGAAACGGACAGTCTGGACAGCGCGGCTGCCAATCTGGTCGGTGTCTGTCTGGCGATTGATGACAATGAAGCCTGCTATATTCCGCTGGCACATGTCGGTGAAGGTGAGGGTGATTTGCTCGGCGGCGATGCCCCGAAGCAAGTCCCGATGGACGCTGCGCTCGCGGCGCTAAAACCTTTGCTGGAAGCCCCGCATGTTTTGAAAGTCGGGCAAAATTTCAAATATGATTTGGGCGTCTTGCAACGTCACGACATTCACCCCGCGCCCTATGATGATACCATGCTGATTTCCTATGCGCTTGAAGGCGGGCTGCATGGCCATGGCATGGACACGCTCTCCGAGATGCATTTCGGGCACAAACCCATAGCCTTTAAAGAGATTGCCGGAACCGGCAAAAAACAAAAGACTTTCGATCAGATTAGCCTAGAGGAAGCCACACCCTATGCCGCCGAAGATGCGGATGTCACTTTACGTTTGTGGAAATTCCTGAAACCCAAACTCGCCGCAGGGCAGGTGGCCACGGTTTATGAGACGCTGGAACGTCCGCTGCCAGCCATTATTGCCGAAATGGAAAATCAAGGCATCAAAGTCGACCGGGCCGTGCTGGCGCGATTATCGGGGGACTTTTCCCAGAAAATGGCCGGGCTGGAAGCTGAGGCTTATGAACTCGCAGGCGATAAATTTAATCTGGGCAGTCCCAAACAACTCGGCGAAATCCTGTTTGACAAAATGGAACTAAAGGGCGGTAAGAAAACCAAAACCGGAGCTTGGCAAACGGGCGCGGGTGTTTTGGAGGATTTGGCGGCCGCGGGTGAAAAACTGCCGCAAGTCATTCTGGATTGGCGGCATTACGCCAAGCTGAAATCCACCTATACGGATACACTCACCCAGCAAATCAATGAACGCACAGGCCGTGTTCATACCAGCTTTGCTTTGGCCGCCACGACAACAGGCCGTTTGTCATCATCCGACCCGAATTTGCAAAACATTCCGATCCGCACCGAAGATGGCCGCAAGATCCGCGATGCCTTTATCGCGGAAAAAGGGCATATTCTGGTCGCGGCGGATTATTCGCAGATTGAACTGCGCATTCTGGCCCATGTCGCGGATTTGCCGACGATGAAACAGGCCTTTGCTGATGGCGTGGATATTCATGCCATGACCGCCAGCGAGATGTTCTCTGTGCCTCTGGCCGATATGGACAGCGCCACACGCCGCCGCGCCAAGGCGATTAATTTCGGGATTATTTACGGCATTTCCGCTTTTGGCTTGGCCAATAATCTGGGTATTTCACGGACCGAGGCGGGCGATTATATCAAAAGCTATTTTGAGAAATTCCCCGGCATCAAGGCCTATATGGACGCCGCCAAGGAAGAGGCGCGTGAACATGGCTATGTCAAAACCCTGCTGGGCCGAAAATGCCATATTAAAGGCATTCGCGACCGCAACCCGAATATGCGCGCCTTCGCCGAACGTCAGGCGATTAATGCCCCGATACAGGGCGCCGCGGCGGATATTATGCGCCGCGCCATGATCCGCATGCCCGAAGCTATTCGCGGCATAGACGGCGCAAGAATGCTCCTGCAAGTCCATGATGAATTGGTCTTTGAAGTCCCCGAGAGTCAGGCAGAACAATTAATTCAAACCGCCAAAGACACTATGGCCAAAGCACCCCTGCCGGCAGTGCAATTATCCGTGCCTTTGGTGGTTGATGCTAATGCCGCCTCTAACTGGAATGATGCGCACTAAGCAGTTCCATCAACGCTGCGGTGCTGGGATCATGGTCGCCGGTTTCGCCTTTTTCCATTTCGGATAGGATGGTGCTTGCTAGCACCTTGCCGAGTTCCACGCCCCATTGATCGAAACTGTTGACGTTCCAGATGACGCCCTGAACAAATACTTTATGTTCATAGAGCGCAATCAGGTGGCCGAGCGCGAAGGGCGATAAATCATCCAGCGTGATCGTGGTTGAGGGACGATTGCCGGGGAAGGTTTTTTGCGGGGCGAGCGCATCGATTTCGCTGTGACCTTCCAATTCTTCGCGCACCTTATATTCCGGCTTACCCAGCATGAGCGCCTCGGATTGCGCGAAGCAATTGGCGAGCAGCGCCGCGTGATGGGCGGGGCGGTTTTCGTGATCTTTCAGCACGGCCACAAAATCAACAGGCGCGCCGGGCGTGCCTTGATGCAGCCATTGGAAAAAAGCGTGCTGTCCATTCGTGCCTTCATCGCCCCAGACAATCGGGCAGGTCAGGCCCGCTTCATGGCCATCGCGGGTGATGCGCTTGCCGTTGCTCTCCATTTCCAACTGCTGGAGGAAGGCCGGAAACTTTCGAATGCGTCGACTGTAAGGGATGACAGCTTGGCTGGTATAACCCAGCACATTGCGGTTCCAGATACCTGTCATCGCCAGCATGACGGGCAGATTTTCCTGAAGGGGTTGATCACGAAAATGCATATCCATCGCAGCCGCCCCTTTGAGGAATTGATCAAAGGCGTCAGGGCCGTAAGCAATTTGCAGAGACAGCCCGACAGCCGACCAGACAGAGTAACGCCCGCCGACCCAATCCCAGAAGTCAAAGATATTCTCAGCGCTAATACCGAAATCTTCGGCGCGGCCCCGATTGGCTGTCACCGCAATCATATTGCTGGCTGCATATTTGCCAAGCCAGCCACGGACGGCCTCGCCGTTCATTTTCGTTTCCTGTGTGCCAAAGGATTTTGAGACGACGATGGCCAAAGTGTCTTTGGGCTTTAGACCTTTGACCGCGTCATTCACCGACGCGCCATCCACATTTTCCGCAAAGCACAGATTTAATGCTGGCTCGCTGGTGGCCTCAAAGGCATCCGCCACAAGGCGCGGGCCGAGGTCAGAGCCGCCAATACCAATATGGACGATGTTTTTAAACTTGCCCGCATCCCGAATGGCATTGGCATAATCCGCCATACGCTTGCGCATCGCCTTGACCTCTTTTTGGACCGTCCTCGAACCGCCCACGACGCGCAGCGCCATATGCAAAACGGCTCGGTCTTCGGATGTATTGACTTTGTCTCCGGCGAATAATTTCGCCCGCCATTCTTCCAGATGACAGCCCGCCGCGAGTGACAGCAGCGCTTGCCGGGCCTGTTCGCTGATGGCTTGTTTGGAAAAATCCGCGCGCAGAGGGCCTTCGGTGATGACAAAGTTTGCTATCCGGGCGGGCTCCGTTTTGAACAGTTCAGTGATAGCAACTGCTTGGCCAGCCAGGTCTTCCAGACGTTTGAAATGCTCATCACGGGTCATATTATTTGCCCAATACTTGCTGTTGCAATGCGCAGAGTTCGCCCACGCCTTTATCCGCCAGCCGTGTTAATTCCGCCATTTCAGCGGCCGTAAAGGGTGTGTCTTCGGCGCTGGCCTGGACTTCGATAATGCCGCCCTTATCTGTTAAAACGAAATTCGCGTCGGCCTGCGCGGCGCTGTCTTCGACATATTCCAAATCCAGACGGCACTGCCCGTCGACAATCCCGCAGCTGACGGCGGCCATATTGTCATAGACCGGATTTTCCGCGATCAAACCATCGGCCACCAATTTCTCGCAAGCTTGATAAAGCGCCACCCAGGCCCCGGAAATCGACGCCGTGCGCGTTCCGCCATCGGCCTGCATCACGTCACAATCCAAAATAATTTGCCGCTCCCCGAGCTTTTCCAGATCAATCACCGCCCGCAGGGAGCGTCCAATCAGGCGCTGAATTTCAACGGTGCGCCCGCCCTGTTTGCCGCGCGCGGCTTCGCGGTTGTTGCGCGAATGGGTGGAGCGCGGCAGCATGCCATATTCCGCCGTGACCCAACCTTTACCCTTGCCCTTCATCCAGCGCGGCACATTTTCATCAACCGAGGCCGTGCACAGCACATGGGTTTCACCGAATTTAGCCAAACATGAGCCTTCGGCATAGCGTGATACGCTAGTCTCAAAACTGACATCTCTTAGCTGGTCGGCGGCGCGGTCATTCGGTCGCATGGAAGTCTCCGTGAAATTTTTGTGGCTGATAGCGAATAGCGGCGTGAGTTTAAAGCTTTATTCAATGACAGCTTTGCCCGTCTGCCGCGCAACGCTGGATTTAATATGTTCATTGGAATTGAAATTACGCAGGATGTTGAAGAGCTCGCCCTCTATCGTGACATCAAATGCAAAGGGTTGCCCGCTGAGCACCTTTTCATTTTTGCCCTCGAATTTCATGCCCACCAGAATTTCGCCGTCCAGCGGGCCGTTGACCTTGGCGAAGAGTTCTTGATAGCGAAAATCTTTCAGCGCCTCCATCGCGGCCCCCGCGAAACGGTTCACTTCTTTTGTGGCATCCGCTTCGGCGGCGGCATATTGGATACGCCCGCCATTGGGCACTCGGATCAGACCATCTTCAACGGTAACATTAATGCCGCGAATGACGATCGGGAAGGCTCCTTCCAAATCACCCGTCGCTTTCAGGGCGCCATTGCCCAGATTGTTGATAAAGGCCCCCAGATCGACTTTCTCCAGTCGCAGGGTCATGCGGTTTTCCTGCGCCGCATATTTCCATGTGAAGGGGTCGAGTGAGAAAAACCCGTCCCCTAACGGCCAGCGGGCGGAGTAAACTTTCACGCCCTCCGGCATCAGTTCATATTCGATCACACCATTGGCCAGCGGCAGGCCTGGATCAAACATATCGACGGTCATGGTTTGCCGTCCCCGGGTTTTCAGCGGCAGAACAGATTCCAGATCCACCTCCGTACTCACCCCGGTCAGCGGGCCGGGCGCTGTACCGAAATTAATATTATTCAGCTTGGCCGTGCCGGAGCTTTTCATCGGTTGACCCGCCGCAAAGGCCAGATTGATTTTGGCGGAAACCGACCCGTCCACCCGGGCGACTTTACCGCGCAGAGCCGGAACCAGCGATTGCGGTTGCAGGCCATTCGGCCTGAAGCGCAAAGCCTCAATGTCAACCGTGGCCGTGCCGGCGCTGTCTTTAATTTGATAGTCAATATTGATGGGTGTGTTGTTGGCTTGCGGCAAATAGGCGACGGTTTGCCCCTTAAAGACCCCGTCCTGAAACTTGACGGACCCTTTCAGCGGCATAGGCGGTAAGTCATTGGCCGTCAGTTTCACCAAGCCGTTTTCATGATTAAGCGTGTAATTATCCGGCGTGCCGGAGACATCCAGCCCGATATTTTTGGCCTGTATTAAAGGCGACCGAATTTGCGCGGTGGGCGCTTTCAGCGCGAAGGATAGTGGCTCTGACGGCAGGAGCTTTGCTGATAGATTTCCATTGCCTAAATTTATGAGCGTATTCGGGCCGGGGATGTCATCGCTTTTCACAATGGCGGCTTGAAAAACGCCGTCCCAATCCTGCTGAAGGCCGTTGGCTGTGTTGGCCAGGGTGCCTTTGAGGGTGATATCCCGGGAGACAATGCCCAAAGTCGCTCCGTCCGAACTGCGCGTCGCGGTCATCGAGACATCTGACAGCTCTGATAATATGGTCGCAACCTCACCTTTGCGTTCATAAATCGGCGCGGCTTTGGCGGCCTTTCCGGTGAAATCTGTGATCGTCCAGTCTGTTGCGGTCTCGACTTTGGAGGCTCTGATTTCACCGGAACTTGGCGTGAAATCGACGGCTAGATGATCCGGCCGCAGATGCACATCCATCTGTCCCGTCGTTTGCAAACCTTCGACAATGCCGCCGGGCAGGGGGCCGTCATAATCCACGGCCCCGCTGAGTTTGACTTTGCGGTGAGCAAAACTCCGCCCGTCATAATCCGTTTGTATTTTAATCGGCCCGAGCCGCGCGGGCGAGGCAGCATTCCGCCATGTCGAAGTCGTGCTGACCAAGGCGCGGAATGTCTCCACTCCATCAATGCGCCAACCATTAAAAGACTTGGCAACAAAGCGGCCATTCTTAACCGTCAGGCCCGCCGGTTGGGTCAGGGCCCCATCAAAATAGGCGGAAATTTGCCGGGCGTCTCGGTCAAATTGATAAACGGCTTCATCGCGTCTGGGCGAGAGGGTCAAGACGGTCTTGCGGGCGCGGATGGTGGCGGGCCCCGCTAATTCAATCCGAACGCCAGCCTCATCCCTGCGCAGCGCTCCTTTCGCGGAGATCGCGCTCTGCGTGAACAAATCCAGTAATTGCGCTTCGAGGTCGGGCACGAAATGCTGCGCAACCGGCGTGCGCGACAAAGCCGGCGTTAAAGACAAGCTTTGCGCTAGGTTTCGGTTGCGCACGGGGTCGGGCAAACGCAAGGCCTCAATATCCGCCTGCCACCTCCCGTCCAGATCGACCCCAATATCAGCTTCAGCGGCCCGCCCTGACCAAGACAGGGCCGTGCCGGTCAGTTCCGCCTGCGCCATATCCAAGCTGTCAAAGCTTAGATTTATATCTCCGGCAAACTGCCTCTGGTCTTTGGTCAGATCGGGAATGCCGTTAAATTTTACATACAAGCCAGATGCATCCACAGACGGATGACGCAGCGTTGGAATGTCCAATGCCCCCTCGGCGGTGATGATGCCTTTGTCGATCGTGATTTTGGACTGGCCGGATATGTCTGCGCTTAATTCATCGCGGGTCCACGTGGTCGGCGCCAGTTCCACCTCAGTGGTCAGGTTTTCCAAATCCTGAATATCGGCGCTGGCCGTGACATCTGCCGGGCCGTAAACTGTGTTGAGCGTAAATTGCCCATCTGTCACGCTTATGCCCCTTGGCGGAAAAGCGGAATTCCCTCCGCCGCCTGCGCCCATGCCCGGCGGTAGCCAGCCATCCACGATCTGCCAGTCTTCATTCAATGTCAGAGTCGCGTCCGGGCGGGTAAACTCCAGACGTTCCACAAGCCCATCCAGTAAATCGCGCCACTGATATTCCGCGCGAATCTTATCAGAGCTAAAAAACCTTTCCCCGTCATAGCTCAGCCGTACATTGCTTAGCACAAGATGGGTTTTGGAAAGCTCATCCCAGGACAGCTCTGCCTGAACGCCTTCTTCGGACAGCGTGTCAATGGCAAATTTTTCCAGCAGCCCCATCCGGTTGGACCAAACCCAATAGGCGGCCATAAACGCAACCAACAGTAAAAAGGCTAAAACGTAGAGCAGCCACACCCACCAAGGTCGGCGGCGACCAGCTTTGACGGGGCTTATGTTGGTGTCGGAGGCCAAAGAGAAAGTTTTACAATTGCAGAGCCAGATATTTCATATCATAAGGGCTCTACGCTTTCTGGCATTGATGCACCATAATTTTTCGTAAGTTTACACAGCTTACTAAGATAAATATAAGCCGCATTAACCAAAGCGTAGGGATAATTCGGGCAAACTGTAAATTGCTCATTAATATTGGACGACCATCACATATGCCGCTTAACTGGACAAATCTGAATTCGGCTCTGGCTCTGCGGCTGTCTGCCTTTAAAGATTACAGTCATACTGTGATCCCAAAGAAAAATCACAGCCGGTTTTTGATGGCGTCTGTCGGCTTGGCTGCGGTTGCATTTATCGCTTTGCCCCGTTCTGGCACCGCCGTGACTGAGGCGGAAGCTGTTCCCTTGGTGTCTATAATCCCGGATGCCTCCTTTTACGATATGACCCAGGACTTTGCGGCACCAGCGGTCACCGAGACCCATCAGGAACTGGTCTTAAAGCCGGGCGATAATCTAGGCCCGCTTTTACAGCGGAGCGGTCTGTCAGGGCCGGAGGCTTATCAAGTTACGCAGGCCTTTGCCGAGGTTTATAAACCGCGCAATCTGCGTGCGGGGCAGAAATTCCAGCTTCATTTTACCGGCGAGCAATTGGATCATATTACTTTTAAACCGAATGTTGAAACCAGTGTGTTTGTCTCCCGCGACGGGGAAGCTTTCAAAGCCCGCAAAATAACGCATGACTTTAAATATGAGACCCTAAGTGTTGCCGCCAAGATCAACACATCGCTCTATGTCGATGCGACGCAGCTTGGCGCGCCGGATAAGGTGGTCGCGCAATTTGCCAATATCTATGAATATTCGGTCGACTTCCAGCGCGACATACAGCCGGGCGATGAGTTTGAATTATTCTTCGAAGTCGCCCGTGACCGTCACGGCGAGATCATCAAAGCGGGCGATTTGCTTTACACCAGCTTTTCCCCGCGCGGCAAAAAGATGGATTACTATCTTTACGAGGACAATAAGGGCCGCGAGAATTTCTATGACGCCAATGGTAAGACAGCGAAACGCAAACTGCGGGCCACACCGATTAACGGTGCGCGATTGTCCTCACGTTACGGCAAGCGCCGCCACCCGATTTTAGGGTACCGGAAAATGCATTCGGGCGTAGATTTTGCCGCGCCGCGCGGCACGCCCATTCTGGCGGCCGGCTCCGGCACAGTTGAACGGGCCAATCGCTATGGCGGCTATGGCAATTATATTCGTATCCGGCACACTGATGGCTATAAAACCGCCTATGCACATCTCTCCAAATTCGCGCGCGGCGTCAAAGCCGGTAAATATGTGCAGCAAGATCAAGTGATCGGCTATGTCGGCTCGACCGGCCGCTCAACCGGGCCGCATCTACATTACGAAGTCCACCACCACGGCAAGAAAATCAATCCGCGCCGCCTGTCACAATTATCGGGTAAGCCTTTGTCCAAAGACCAAATGCCGAAATTCAAGGCCCGTATTGGCGACATTGACGAGATGCGCAGAGCATCTGAGACGATCAGACCAGAGGTCAAGCTTGTCGATGTTCAGGGGGCGTCTGTTGACACGGCGCCGCTCACCGCGCCTGCCAATTAATTGATAAGGCCGCATTGGCGGCCATTTTATTCACCATAACATTCTATAGCAGCGAATGGGCTTGATATATTTGCCAATCACTGCTTTATTTAACGCTACAAACTAACTCTAATGATGAATGGGCGCGTCTCATGAAAAATCTAATTAATTTCTTTTTCTCATTTGATAAGCTTTTCAAGGAAAAACTGATTGTTCCTTTTTTCTGGCTCGCGATTATCGTCTGGGGTTTGGGTTTCTTCTCAACGGCCCTGGACTCCATTGCCTTGGACCCACTCGCCAAGCTGGTTGATTTCATCCGGTTCTTCGCCAGCATATTATTGGCACTCGTCATGATCAGATTGGTGAGTGAGTTGGCTGTCGCGATTTTCCGCATCAATGACAATCTGTCACCGGATGGCGGTAAATCCGAACTGGCCGATATTGATCCGGTTGCCGAAGCCCGCCGAGCCGCTGAAACCGCGGCTGCCCGCGCCCGCGAAGTCACCAAAACGGCTGGCGAAAAAGCGCAAGCCGCTGGAAAATCAGCGCGGGAAACGGTTTCTGATGCGGCCGATAGTGTACAGTCCAAAGCAAAATCCTCGGCCAAATCCACTTCCGGTAAAACGAGCGCAGCCCCAACAAAATCCACGGCAAAAAAAGCTCCGGTTAAGAAAGCGGCACCCAAAAAAGCGCCCGTGAAAAAGACAGCTAGTAAAACAACGAGCAAAAGCACAGCCAGCAAGACCACAGCCAGCAAGACGACGACCGCCAAGAAACGTGGGCCCCGTAAAGGCACGAAGGTGCCACGAGATGCGCAAGGCCGCCTTCTTAAAAAGGACGGCACACCGCGCGCCAAGCCGGGCCCAAAAAAGACGTAAGCCGTGTTTTCAGATCAGTCTTAGCTTCAAGCAAAATAAAAACCCCGGTTTGCGCCGGGGTTTTTTCAATCAGATTTGAGTTAGAGCCTTATTCGGCGGCATCGACTGCCGCTGCTTCAGTCTCTGCGGCTTTGCGGCTTGGGGCGCGGCGGCGGCGCTTGGGTGCCTCTTCCGTCACGTCCGAATTGTCGGTGTCAGATTTTGACGCTTCCGCAGTGTCCGCTACAATCTCTTCTTTCGCGGTTTCCGCCTTGTCTTCAGATTTATCGCGGCGACTCCGGCCATTTCTGCGGCCACGATTGTCATCTTCATCGCCGGACTCGCCCGCTTCTTCGCGGGCAGCACGAGCCGCCTCGCGTTCTTCTTGGGCGGCTTGTTTGGCCGCTTCCTGAATATTCATGAGACGCAAATAATGCTCGGCATGCTGGCGGTAATTCTCAGCTTTTACGCGGCTGCCGGAACTGGCGGCGTCACGGGCCAGAGCTGTATATTTTTCATAAATCGTACTGGCTGTGCCGCGCACTTTAACGTCCGGGCCATTACTATCCATGGACCGATTATTATTGTTGTGATTGCTTTTATTGCGATTACGTCCGCGTTGACGTTTCATCGTCTCATCCTTTTTTGTCTCAACACAATAGACTCCCGGCGGTAGAGCTGGTTGCACCATATTTTGAGCGATTAGCAGGGAGCCTAACCTAAAGCTGTCCATCTGCACGTTTTGCCTAGCAAAGATGCGGCGCTTCGCAAAGCGTTTTCTGCACGGTTTCTGTGAATTATTATTGGGGTGATTTTTTCCCGAAGATAATGCGGTCATGCCCGCCTAAATCCTGATGCAGAGAGACATCATCCAGGCCGCTGTCCTCAAATAATGTCTTCACCGCTTCACCCTGATCAAAACCAATCTCAACGCCCAGCCAGCCATGGGGCGCAAGCCAGTCCCGCGCGGACGCGATTATGTTCCGATAGGCATCCAACCCATCAGCTCCGCCAGACAGTGCGATGCTTGGGTCGTAATTTTTAACCTCAGGCTCTAAACGCGTCATCGCCTCATCTGTGATATAGGGCGGGTTGGAGAGGATAAGGTCGAATGCCGCTGGTTCCGGCAAGGCATCGAACCAACTGCCTTGATGCCATGCGGCCTGAACATCATGTTTTAAGGCATTGTCTTTTGCGGCGGACAATCCCGCTTCGGACAAATCTGTGCCGGTCCCGACCGCGCCGGGATGTTCCAACAGCAGGGTGATTAAGATTGCGCCGGAACCCGTCCCTAAATCCAATATGCGGGGGGCTTTCATATTGCCTATATGCGTTAGTGCGTGGCTGATCAGGGCCTCTGTATCGGCCCGGGGGGAGAGGACATTTTTTGAAATTGAGAACCGCCGCCCGTAAAATTCTCGCCAGCCGAGAATATGATCCACAGGTTCCCCGCCCATACGCCGCGCGATGTAATCTTCGAGACACCGCGCGGCCTTCGCGTCAATAACCCAATCAGAGCTGAGCAGCTCTGCACGCGAAAGCCCTGCCGTCGCCATTAAGAACTCATCGCTCTCCTCGGCGGCGAACTCATTTCCGGCCGCCCGGAGTATGCGCGCGATCTCCCTCCGCGCCAAGCGGATATCAAGCCCGCTTAACAACTGATTAGAGGGCACATTCATTGGCAGGCGCCCGTCTTAGGTAGTCTGTATAGTCTTTTATGACGCCGCAGCGGCAACTTTGATGGTCTCCGCGATTTGGGCGGCGTCCATATTTTTCTTGATCGACTTTAAAACCCGCTGATCGTCCAGATCCACCATCAGCAACTGGCCAGTCTTAATTGCATCCGGCAAATAGGCTTTTACGGCACTCCCAACGCCTGCCGCCTCGGCTTGGCGGTAAAAATCGGTTTTGTCTTTATTGGTGTAATCAAGCACAACAAATTCAACCCCGGGGAATGAGTTCGTGGCGCGGGCGTCTTTCACAGCCGGATCCAGGACTTTGCAGCTCGCGCACCAATCGGCGTAAACAAGCACGGCTTTGGCTTTCACCTCTGAGGTTTGACCGGCAGGCTGAGTGACCTCAACAGAGACTTCGCCTGTATTGGCGGCCTGTTTGCTCTCACCGGAACATGCCGCCAAAACGAGCGCGATAACCGTCATTGAAACATATTTCATCATATCTATCCAAGCTTTCCTGTTTGTTGCGCCCTTTTAAGCTATTGACTGACGAGCGCTAATTACAATTCTGTGAGGCTGTTAATCGCCGCCTCGATGAGTGTTAAATCCGATGGCCGGGATAGGCTGTGGTCCCCGCTTTTGACAAGTGTATATGTCACATCCTGAGAGGTGATCATGTCGATAATATGTTTGGAATGCTGCCATGGCACCACGCTGTCATCATAGCCTTGAAGAATACGCACGGGGCAGGTGACGGGGATGGGATAGTCCAAAATCTGATTGGCCCGCCCATCCTCGATCAACGCTTTGGAATAGGCATAGGGCTCCTCATAGCCCGACGGTTCATAGACTACGCCGTCATCTTCGAGCTGTTTGATCTGCGCCTCTGTCCAATTGGCGACAGTCAGTTTTTCGGTAAAGTCCGGTGCGGGGTTGATCAGGACAAGCCCGGCCACGCGCGGGGTGACTTTCATGGCCGACAGCAAAGCCGCCCAGCCGCCCATCGAAGAGCCGATCAAAATAACCTCTCCCTCCGTCAGGCAGTCACGTACTTCTGTGATATCCCGCGCCCAGCGGCTGATTGTGCCGTCGATAAATTCGCCGCTGCTTTGGCCATGACCAAAATAATCAAAGCGGATATAGGCCTGCCCGCGCGCCCGGGCCCAGTCATGCAGATGCACGGCCTTGGTACCCTCCATGTCGCTTTTCAGCCCGCCGCACCAGATCAGGGTCGGGCCCGCGCCAGCGCTCATTTTATAGGCAATTTTTTCGCCGACATCTGTTTGAAAAAATTGCGGCGCATCTATCTCGGCCATGTTAAGCGATCCTTTTGTAATTTAGGAAAGACCTAATCTCTGAATGAATGTCCTACAAGTCATACCTGAGCTGAATGCGGGCGGTGTCGAGCAAACCATCCTGGATTTGACCGAGGCGCTGACCAAGGCGGGCCATCAAGCGCATATTCTGTCGGCTGGCGGGCGTCTGGAGGGCAAAATCATCGCGGCGGGCGGGATATTACATCGGCGGGATATCGGCGCCAAAAACCCTCTGCGATTGCCCGGTCATATCAAAGCCACCCAAAAGCTGATCCGCGATCACGCCATTGATATCGTTCATGCCCATTCGCGCGTCCCGGCCCTGTCAGCCTATAAAGCCGCCCAAAAGTCCGGCACCCCCTTTGTGACGACCTATCACGGGATTTATAATGCCAATAACGCGCTCAAGCGCCGCTATAACGCTATCATGACCCGGGGTGATATTGTCATCGCCAATTCCAACTATACGCGCGATCACATCATCGCAGAGCACGCGACGTCGCCGGATAAAATCCGCGTTCTGCCGCGCGGGGTGGATATGGGCGTCTTTGACCCGGGCAAGGTCAGTGAGATAGCGATTCAGGCCTTGAGGCAGGCATGGGGCGTGCAGGCGGGGCAGACATGTCTTTTGCTGCCCGGGCGGCTGACCCGCTGGAAAGGGCAGCTCGTCGCCATCAAGGCGATGTCAAAACTGCCGGAAAGCCACGTGCTGGTCTTGCTGGGCGATGCGCAGGGCCGCACAGATTATGTCGCCGAGTTGAAAGCCTTGGCGCAGACACTTGGCGTGACAGACCGTATCCGCCTGCCTGGTCATTCCATGGATATGCCCGCCGCCTTGGCCGCGAGCGATTTGGTCATTTCCGCCTCCACCGATCCGGAAGCCTTTGGCCTGATCGCGGCGGAGGCTCAGGCCATGATGAAACCCGTCGTGGCCAGCGCCCATGGCGGCTCGCTGGAAACCGTGGATGACGGGCGCACGGGTCTGCTCGTCCCCGTGGGCGACGCCGACGCTCTGGCAGGTGGAATCACGCGGGCTCTTGCGGGTCTGCCCGATACGGGAGCCGCCGGACGCGCGCGAATTGCGCAATATTTCTCTAAAACCGCGCTCCAAAGCGGCGTTTTAGATGTTTATAAGCGGCTGATTTCGTCGTGATTTCCCTCGCTAAAGACTTGAAAAGCTGCCCTGAAACGGCCATATCACTGGCCGTGATAACTATTAAGGAGATTTACTATCGCTAGACGCCCATTGTCGGCCCAACCGGCTAAGAAGCCTAAAGGCCCACGCACGAACGGGGAAATTACCGCCCCGAGAGTCCTGCTTATCTTGGACACCGGAGAAAAAAAGGGTGTCGTACCGATCGACCAGGCCTTAGCCGCCGCCCGCTCTGCCGGTCTTGATTTGGTGGAAGTGGCCCCGGGCGAGACGCCGGTCTGCAAGGTGCTGGATTACGGGAAATTGCGATTTGAAAATCAGAAAAAGAAAGCGGCCAACCGCAAAAATCAGCGCACGCAATCCTTAAAAGAAATCAAAATGCGCCCCAATATCGACACGCATGATTATCAGGTCAAAACCAAAGCCATGCAAAAATTCTTTGATCGCGGCGACAAAGTCAAAGTCACGATCCGCTTCCGCGGCCGCGAAATGGCCCATATGGATCGCGGCACAGATTTATTGGCCCGCGTCAAAGAGGATTTTGGGGAAATCGCCAAGGTCGAATTCGAGCCCAAAACCGAAGGCCGCATGATGACCATGGTTCTCGCGCCGAAATAGGCGGGCTAAGCCGTCTTTTGGCGGCTCATTAACAGCCACCCCACGGCAGCCCAGAAAATCTCGAAACCCAGCTCATAATAGGTCTGCATCGGGCCTGACCCGTCCAGCAGCAGGCCGAGGCAGCGCCCTGCGGCAAAGGCGAGCATAACGAATATAATCGACATGGTGATCAGGCGTTGATCGCGATTTTGCGAAATGAACAGGCAGAGCAATATCCCCGCCGCCATCATCGCCATACAGATTGCCCGGATTTGATGCATCCCCAAAAGCGACGGGTCCCATCCCATTATGGCCGCCATCTTTAGCGGCAAAAGCGCCCCAAACAGGCCGTAAAGCACAAAAAATGCCCCGTTTAGGTAGTTATAAATTTTCATTTCTCAGCCCCAATACGATAACCAAATTTATGATAACATGCTTGAAGATATTATAGATTAAATAGCCTATAAATACGAGTATTATAAGAAGTAGAATTTTCAGACTCTCACTGCCTGAGTTCAAAACTTCCCGGATATTATCGAAAGCGTTATAGAAGCCGAAAGATATAGCGCCTGACCAAATTCCCCAGAAAGACAGGCGATAAAGGGCGACCGACTTGTCCGAAAGGTCTTGTAAATTTTCGACTTTGTTCCAATTCATTAGAAGTTGCATAACGATAACCGCTACGATTTTCCCAATGAAGTAACCGACAATGACAAAGGCAGCAAATGTCACATAGGAAGGCATGTCATGCATATCGTTTCATGTCATAAGACAGTAAGAATGTAAAACAGTCTCTGACAAGTTTGTAATTTCCTTGTTGCAATCTATGGACTCCCTGTTATATGCCCGCATTCCCGTAAATCGGGACGCAGCGCATCAGGCTAAAGGCATGCCTGATCGCTCGAAAGGCAGCGAGCCGGACCCTTCAATCCCGCCCGCAATTACAGGAGACCGAAATGCCCAAAATGAAGACGAAGTCAGGCGCTAAAAAGCGTTTCAAGATTACCAAATCCGGTAAGGTAAAAGCGGGTCAGGCGGGCAAACGCCACGGCATGATCAAGCGCACGAATGATCAAATTCGTAAGCTGCGCGGCACAACAGTCCTGAAAGACTGCGACGCCAAAGTGATCAAAAAGAAATACATGCCCTACGGCTAAGCGCCGTTAACCCAGATACCGGAGAAATATTATGTCACGAGTTAAACGCGGCGTCACAAAACATGCACGCCATAAAAAAGTCATCGATGCGGCCAAAGGCTATCGCGGCCGCCGTAAAAACACATTCCGCATTGCCAATCAGGCCGTCGAGAAGGCGGGTCAATATGCCTATATCGGCCGGAAGCTGAAAAAGCGTCAGTTCCGCGCCCTGTGGATCCAGCGCATCAATGCCGCCGCCCGCGAACATGGCATGACCTATGGCCGCTTCATGGACGGGCTGAACAAAGCCGGCATCACGCTGGACCGCAAAGTTCTGGCCGACATGGCCGGGAACGAACCGGAAGCCTTTGCCGCTCTGGTCGAAACCGCCAAGAAAAACGCCTCACAGCCGCACACAGTCAAAGCCTAAGCGGCCCGACCAAAACAATTTAAAAGGCTCCCTCACGGGGGCCTTTTTTATGGCCGCGGGGCTCCTCCAATGAGAGCGTGAGTATTTTATTTCTTGCTAAAGTAGCATTCTCCGTGATTAGTTGTAGCCATGGATGCACGCGCTTTAAATTGGCACAATGGTTGTAAAGGTGACACATCTAGGAATGAATTCATTATACCTAAGACGATAGATGTACTGTTAGATCTTGCCCGCGGTAATATAGGTTTTTTTGGCTGCGCAACGGGCTACATACCAAGCCAAGTCAGTTTATCTTTGAATAAAAATTACAATTTACATTTGGTCGATTTGGACGAGGTGTATTTGGCTTTTGCTAAAGAGCAGAAATACCATCAATGTGGCGTAACTTTCAAAGTAAGAGATATAACGCATGAGCCAACGAAGCGCTCTTTCTTAAATGCGATAGTTATATCCAATACTTTATTGGAAATTGAACTAACTTCTGAATCTGCCCAGAATATATGTGATTACCTAAAAGAGCGTGGTAAATTGATTATATTTACTCCTGATGTATTAACGGATGTGGTGCGCGAGGATAGAAAAAACAACAAAGACTTACTTTCAGAGTTTTCTGTGGGTGCAGTTTCCTTAGAGAATAAGATTGATAGGTTTACTAGATTGCCATATCCTTTTTATGCGCACAGGACATTGTATTTGATTTCCAGTTTTTTAAATGTTGGATTAAAACTGGAAACAATTGAATTTGGAGGGGCGGGCAACCAATACATAATGTTAGTATTTGTGAAATGAAGTCAAGACAGTTAAATTTTCTTGGTGCCTTAGAGGACGAATTCTCTGAATTGAATTCATACTTGAAATTGGCTTATTTAGCTATTTCTATAGCTGCTCGTCCTCTCCACGCTTCCGAAATACTGTCAATCTCAAACCGCTTTGGATTAACTCCAGATCATTTATTTGGTAAAACGCAGATTAAGACACTTAATGCAAGACTATCTGAATATATATTGAATAATGGAGATGATGGTCTATTTTTCAGAACTGCGCCAGCTGTCTATTATCTAAAGCATCTCTCACAAACTGATGATCCTTACAAAACAGTAGAAGCTTACAGTGCGGTTAGACGCCTAAAAACCGTATCTGAAGAGAATGTACTCGTTTGCCCAGTTCAATCTCTACACCTCTTTGTAAACGGCTTTAGTGATATTTCGGAAAAGAAATTTCAGGAGCTTTTTGAGAATGAATGTTACTTTATGCCAAGAAAACTCGCTGAAGATGATACTTCAGTCAAACAATTTGTTAGTTACACTACCGTTACTTGTGATCAGTCTTATTTGGTATTTCGGAGGGGGAAGTACTCTAATCCAAGCGTAAATCTTCGAAATACATTATCTATTGCATTCGGCGGGCACGTTAATGACGAAGATTTTGGTTTCTTTTCAAGTGGGTACAAAGCACTTTTATATAACTCAGCTAGGGAAATGAATGAGGAAATTCGGATTTCAGATTACTTTAACTCATTTGAAAATGCTGTGGAAGCATCAAATGTAGTCGGCTTTATAAACGTTGATGATAATAGTGATGCAAGACAGCACATTGCGGTTGTAATTAACGTAAATGTTAACCAAAAAAAGTTGCCTAGTAGGCACGAAGATGGAATTGCTGATGTTTTATGGTATGACTTAGTGGATTTGAAAGAAAGCAAACCATACTTTGACCTTTGGTCAAGAATTATTGTTTCTAAAATATTAGAGGGAGATTATGCCAATTGACGAGACGCTCAAATTGGAGTTTGAAACCGCCCGAAAAAATAGAAAATTTGAAATCGAAAAATTCTGGCAACGTGCCAACTATTTTCTTGTTCTAAATACTGCTCTTGCGGTTGGCATTTTTACCATAAAATCAACATTAGCCACATTTTTAATTTCTTGTTTCGGAGTCATTGCGGCTTGGTTGTGGTTTCGAACTAATGTTGGGGCAAGATACTGGCAAATTTTCTGGGAAGCTGAAGTGCATGACCTTGCTAAAAAACTGAATGTGAAATCATTTTCCATGACTGATGATGAGATTGCGAACCGGCAAATGAGATTCGGAAGGTCACGAAAAAGTTCATTGGTCAGAAAATTTGTAGATGCCGAAGTAAAAAAGGGCCATTCTGTGAGTTACAATATGATTTTATTGTCAATATGGGCGTTTCTCGCTTGGTGTCTTGTTTTGCTATATTTTATATTGAGTTTCCTGATAGATAATTGCTCATGTTCATTAGCCTAAACGCCACACGGCGCTTCTCCCCATGGGAGAAGAGGAATTTGATTTAATCCGCCGATTTGTATTCCCTAACCGTCTGAAATCATGGCTTTGTGCGTTTTATAATCCTCTCCTGTGAAAGCTGTGTGACGGTTGTGGGGTGAGAGATGAGATAGATATCACCCCGGAGCGCGAGGAGCCACCGCGCCTGACAGAATTTGTCAGCCGGGTCATGGACGTCATGATCCTGACCTATTTGCGCCTGATTGAGGGGGCGGGGTCTGATTTGAAACTGGTTTTGACATATGCCGCCCGGATGCAGCGCCATGTCCGGCGTATGACGCGGATGAATTACAAGTTTCGTCTTTATGAACGGCGCGAGGCCTTAAAACACAACCCGGACTTACGCAAACAGGTCAGATATGATCTGGGCGGGAAAGCGGCTATGGTTCTGTGGGAGCGGCGCAGGCGCGGGGCGATGATCGTGCGTGCCAATCGCAACCGTCCTGACCCGCATCCCGATATCCCCATGCCGGATTTCGCCAAACCCGCCAAGCGTTACCCAAGGAAAACGCCGTGTAAATGGCAACCCAAAACAGATCGCTCCGGCCATTACAGGCTGGCCGCCATCAAGACAGGCCCCATGGAAAACCCGCCTAAACGGAAAGCCAAGGCACCCACAAATTCTAACGAACCCAAAATCACCCGCCGCTATGAAATGCGATTTCTGCCGCTGGAAGTCACACCGGATGAGCTTCGGCCTACATATGTGTTTAGCAGCGGCTATAGCCCGCCGCTGAATGAAAGCGCATTATCGAACGGCCATTCCCCGCCGATAGATCGGCCTCCGATTTAAAAAACTAAATCCCCCTCTCCCGTAGGGAGAGGGTGCGGCGCAGCCGTGGGTGAGGGGATCTGATCTCGAGAGTCATGATTTCCTATCGAGGCTTGGAACCCCTCATCCGTCGCTTCGCGACACCTTCTCCCTATGGGAGAAGGGGAATACAATGCTATTGGGCAAAGCCCTCCACCCAAGAAATCTAAAAACCATTTATATGAAATTGAGATGCGTTATGAGTCAGGCGGGCTGTATTTTGGCAGACCTATTTCCGGCTCTTTGGGACGCCTTCGCGGGCGAGTTCGTCGGCGCGTTCATTGCCGAGGTCGCCGTCATGGCCTTTGACCCATTGCCAGTCGATGTCGCGGGCGGCGTTCAGCTCATCCAGCCTGATCCAGAGGTCTTTATTGACGACAGGTTTTTTGTCGCTTTTCTTCCAGCCGCGTTTCTTCCAGCCGTGAATCCATTCGGTAATTCCCTTCAGCACATAGGTGCTGTCCGTGAACAGGATGACTTTGCCTTGATAGCCGGGTTTGATCGCTTCCAGCGCCTTGATTGTTGCCATCATCTCCATGCGGTTATTGGTGGTCTCGCGCTCTCCACCTTTCATCTCTTTGGATTTATTGCCGTAATACATGACAACGCCCCAACCGCCTGGGCCGGGATTGCCGGAACATGCGCCGTCCGTATAGATGACCAGAGCGCCGTCCATGGCGCCGGGATCGAGAGGGTTGGATTTGCGTTTACGCGGCATGGGTCGTTTTGCTGTTACGCCGAAAGCAGTTGTCGGGGCAGGCGGAAAATGACTTTTTCCTTGGTCACTTCGACTTCTTCGACGGTGATCTCATATCGCGATTTCAGAGCTGCGATCACGCCGTCCATCAGATATTCCGGCGCGCTGGCCCCGGCGGATAAACCAATCACGGAGGCCGCATCAATTCTGTCCCAGTCAATAGAGCGCGCATCAGAAATTAACATCGCGCTGTCCGCGCCGGCCTTGTCTCCGACTTCGACAAGCCGTTTGGAATTAGAGGAGGTTTTTGACCCGATCACCATCAGTAAGTCGCAGCGCTCGGCAATGGCTTTGACGGCTTGTTGCCGGTTGGTGGTCGCATAACAAATGTCTTCTTTATAGGGCAGGGCGATCGTGGGAAACCGCTCTTTCAGAACCTCAATGATCTCGGCCGTGTCATCGACAGACAACGTCGTCTGGGTGACCAGCGCCAGATTCTCTGGATCAGAGGGCTGAAAATGGCGGGCATCGTCTTCGGTTTCGATCAGGGTGATGTGGCCTTCCGGCAATTGTCCCATTGTGCCGACAACTTCGGGGTGGCCCTCATGTCCGATCAGCAGGATATGATGTCCGGCCTTGGCGTGGCGCTCGGCCTCGACATGAACCTTGGAGACGAGCGGGCAGGTCGCATCAAGGAAGTTCATGTCCCGGGCCTTGGCGGCGGCGGGGACAGATTTGGGCACGCCATGGGCGGAAAAGACCACCGGGCGGTCATCGGGGCATTCATCCAATTCCTCGACAAATATGGCACCGAGGCCTTCAAGCCGCTCGACGACATGGCGGTTATGGACGATTTCATGCCGCACATAGACCGGCGCGCCATAGGCGTCGATCGACTTCTCCACGATTTGAATCGCGCGGTCGACCCCGGCGCAAAAGCCGCGCGGGGCAGCCAGCAATACGGTTTTCTGCGCTCTCATATCATTTGCCACGCTCTCGGACATTAAATTCTCCTCATGGCCCGCTCATTTACATATCCAGACATTGCAGGCGGGGCCGCATCTGTCTATGAGCCTATAGCATCTGCGTCCCGCTTGCTATAGGGATGCGGAAAAATGAAGGCAGAATTAGGATGATTCCGATGCAAAATAAGAACGGTACACAGCGCAGAGGATTTGGGCGGGCGCTATTGGGCCTGACTCTGATGGGCGCTTTGGCGCTGTCCGGCTGTAAAAGCACTAAGGAAGTTTTGAAAATCGGGGCGGCGGGTGAAAATAATCCGGGGCCGTGCCCGCGTGCCTTTGCGCTTTATGATGCCTCACGTATTGTGGAATTTCGCGGCGATAATGAATCCTTCGCCAATGTGGGCTTTACCGGGGAAGTCAATAATGTGCGCAGCCTCTGCCGTTATTACGAAACCGAACCGATAGTCGCAGATCTGGAGTTGACCTTCGATTTGGGCCGCGGGCCTGCGGCGGCAGGCGAGCGCAGTGCGACCTATGAATACTTTGTGGCTGTCATGCGGAAAAATGTGGCTGTGATAGAAAAACAGACTTTCCCATTGCAAGTCACCTTCCCGGCGGGGCAGGATCGTGTGCGGGTCACCGATAAGGTTGACCGGATTGTTATTCCCCGAAATGCGGAAACGACTTCCGGCGAAAACTTTGAAATTGTTGTCGGCTTTAATGTCACGCCGGAGCAGCGCGCATTTAATGCGGCGGGTAAACGGTTCCGCGTCTCTGCCGGGCAAAACTAAAGCACGAGCATGAGCAGCATTCTGGACAGATTGGATGCGGCCTGCCGGGCTGTCTTTGAGGATATGGGCTATCCGGCCCAGATCGCGGGCGTGCGCGAATCCGACCGTCCGGATATTGCCCCTTTCCAATGTAACGGCGCGATGGCCGCGGCGGGGATTGCCAAGAAACGCGGCGAGAAAGTGAACCCGCGCGAGATTGCGGCTAGGGCCGTAGCGGTGCTGGAGGGTAATTCAGATATTGCGAAAATAGAGATTGCCGGGCCGGGATTTATCAATTTGCACCCGAGCCTTAACCTTCTCAATCAACAAGCGGCTGATATCGCGGCGGATAAACTTACGGGGCTGAACACGGTCATCGAGCCGAAAACAATCATGGTCGATTATGGCGGGGCCAATGTCGCCAAGCCTATGCATGTCGGGCATTTACGTTCGGCGGTGATTGGTGAGGCGATCAAACGGCTTTTGCGCGTGCAGGGCCATAAGGTCATCGGCGATGTGCATTTGGGCGATTGGGGTCTGCAAATGGGACATCTGATTACTGAACTGCAAGATGAGCAGCCTGATTTGGTTTATTTTGATCCGGAGATCAAAGATGGTTATCCGTCAGACCCGCCCGTGACCATGGATGATCTGGCGCGGCTCTATCCGCAGGCCAGCGGTAAGGCGAAGGCCGATAAGGCGAGGATGAAACGCTCCCGCGAAGCGACGGCGGAATTGCAATCCGGACGTCCCGGCTATCGGGCTTTGCTGGATCATTTTATTGATGTGTCTGTAGCCGCCTTAAAGGTGGGCTATGGCAATCTGGGTGTGGAGTTTGATCTCTGGAAGGGTGAGGCCTGTGTTGATCCATTGATACCGGACATGATTGAAGACCTGAAATCCAAAGGGATCACCGAAGAGGATGAGGGCGCGCTGATTATCCGTGTTGAGGAAGAGGGCGAAAAGAAAGATGTGCCGCCTGTGATGCTGCTCGCGAGCTCGGGCGCGGTGCTTTATCATACGACGGATCTAGCGACCCTTGTGGACCGCAAAACTGACCCTGATCCCGATCTTATTTTATATGTTGTGGATCAGCGTCAGGCCCTGCATTTCGAGCAGGTTTTCCGGGCCGCCGTCAAAGCGGGCTGGTATGAGCGGGATCAGCTCCTGCATCTGGGCTTTGGGACGATGAATGGCAAGGATGGCAAACCGTTTAAAACCCGTGATGGCGGCGTGCTCAGGCTGGAAGATTTGCTGGAGATTATGAATGACGCTGCTGGCAAGAGGCTGGAAGAGGGCGGTATTGGCGCGGACTTCCCGGCGGAAGAACGCAATGAAATTGCCCGCCAAGTGGGGCTTGCTGCTCTGAAATTTGCCGATCTGCAAAATCAGCGCCTGACCAATTATGTGTTTGATGCAGAGCGTTTCACAGCCTTTGAGGGCAAGACCGGGCCTTATCTGCTCTATGCCGCTGTGCGGATCAAATCGATCCTGCGCAAAGCCCATGATATGGGCGTGACAGCGGGGGCGATTACCCTGACTGACCCAGCCGAGCAGCAGCTGGTCCTGTCACTGGACAGTTTCGACCGTGCCGTCAAAGCGGCGAGTGAGAAATATGCGCCGCATCTGATCTGTGATCATGTCTACCGCCTCGCCCAAAGCTTTTCGCGTTTTTACACGGATTGCCCGATCTTGGCGGGCGATACGCCGGATGACGTCAAAGCCTCCCGCTTGGCGCTGGCCGAAACGACCTTACGCCAATTGGAATTAGGCCTGCATATCCTAGGCATAGACGCCCCGGAGCGGATGTGATCAGCCCTGCTTGAACGCTTGTTGCAAGGCGGCTTGTTGCACTTGAACCGGCTGCTGCGCGGGCGCTGCTTGAGCTTGTGGCTGGGCTTGTGGTTGAGCCGGGGTTGCCGGACGAGCCGCTTGAACCGATGGCTGCTGCGCAGGCGCCTGAGCGGCAGGATTTGACCCTCTGACCGGTGCTTCCACCCGGTTTTGGCCCGGATAAGCCCGCAGGCCTTTGGTGGCGTCCAGACATTCAGCATACATATTCAAGATAGCTTCGATATTACGTTCACCCCAAACGCCTTGGCCTTTGAGCTTATTAAGCAAATCAAACGCCACCTCGGCTTCGGATTTTCCGGAACCTGCTGCGGCAAATCCATTATTTTCGTTTGTGTCAGACATTATGTCCCCTCCCATGTTGCGCCCTGCATATAGGGAAATCATGAACAAATTGGGTTCATTCCTATGATTGACTCATTTTAGAGAATCCCGCATATCACGATCACAACTTTCAAATGGGAGAGAGCCATCATGATTGCGGTGCAATCTTTTGGCCACCGAAGGCGCAACCGCCCCGGAAACGCTCAGGTCAAAGGACCATTTGAAGGATAATATGCTGGAAAGCGGACGGCATTGGTGAAACGTCCCGCCGACGGAGTAAATCTCTCAGGCCCAACAGGACAGCAGGCGGCACAATTTCGCGAAAGCGGGAAGTGCTTATGTCTGATTTAAAACGCACAAAACTTTACGACCTTCATGTGGCTCAGGGTGCCAAAATGGTGCCTTTTGCGGGCTATGACATGCCTGTGCAATATCCGCTCGGCGTGCTGAAAGAACATCTGCATACGCGCGAAGCAGCCGGCTTATTTGACGTGTCTCATATGGGGCAGTGTTTTATCACCGCTGAGGACGGCACATTCGAAACCGCTGCCAAGGCGCTGGAAAAACTGGTTCCCGCCGACATTCAAAGCCTTCAGCCGGGACAGCAGCGTTACAGCCAGTTTCTCAATGAAGCGGGCGGGATTTTAGATGATCTGATGATATCGCGTCTGGGCCTCGAAGGGCACACTCATAAATTATATCTGGTCGTCAATGCTGGCTGCAAGGATGCTGACTACGCGCATATGCAAAAATACTTGCCGGAGGGCGTGAGTGTGGAGGTGAAAGATAATTTGCTTTCCCTGATCGCTTTGCAGGGCCCCAAAGCAGCAGAGGTGCTGGGCCGCCTGAACCCTGCGGTCAAAGACCTTGTTTTCATGACCCATACGGATTTGATGCTGGTCGATAATATCTGGGTGCATGTCTCCCGTTCCGGCTACACGGGCGAGGACGGCTATGAACTGGCGGTCAAACATGATGATGTTGAAAAGCTCACGAAATTGCTCTTGGAGCAGCCCGAAGTGGAATTAATTGGTCTTGGTGCGCGTGATAGCTTGCGGTTGGAAGCCGGGCTCTGTCTCTATGGCCACGATATCGACACCACCGTATCCCCGATTGAGGCGGGTCTCTTATGGTCCGTGCAAAAACACCGCCGCAGCGCCGATGCGGGTTATTTCGGCGCAGCAAGAGTTGAAGCTGATATCGCGGATAAGACCACAAAACGACTTGTTGGGATCAAACCCGAAGGCCGCGCCCCGGCGCGCGAGCACACTGAAATTCAGGATATGGATGGCAACACCATCGGCGAAATCACTTCGGGCGGCTTTGGCCCAACGGCTGAAGGTCCCGTTGCCATGGGTTATGTCGCCCGTAAATTCGTCAAGGCGGGCACGCCCGTGCAACTCATTGTGCGCGGTAAACCCCGCGCGGCGGAGGTCGTGAAACTGCCTTTCGCACCCCACAGATATTATAGAGGATAAAGAGGAGGACTTATGTCTGTTTATTTTACCGAAGACCATGAATGGATCAAAGTTGACGGCGAGACCGGCACGGTCGGCATTTCTGAATATGCCGCCAAAGCGCTGGGCGATGTTGTTTATGTCGAACTGCCGGAAATCGGCCGGGATATGTCCAAAGGCGATGAGGCGGCGGTCGTCGAATCCGTCAAAGCCGCCTCCGAAGTCTATGCGCCCGTGGCTGGCGAAGTGACGGAAGTGAACGAAGCCCTCGAAGACGCGCCGGAAACCGTCAATGCGGCACCAACGGGCGATGGCTGGTTTTTGAAAATGACCATCAATGACGCGTCTGAGCTGGAGTCCCTGATGGATGAGACAAAGTACAAAGAATATTGCGACGGGCTTTAAGCGCAAAAAAAGCCCTCATCCTGAGGAGCGCGAAGCGCGTCTCGATGGACGAGGGCGGAAATAAATGACCCTTCGAGACGGCCACAAATAAATTTGCGGCCTCCTCAGGGTGAGGATGAGTTTGAGGATATCATGAAATGCACTACATCCATCTAGAATTGAACTTATGACGCCAACTCCAGTATTTAGGCAAGATGATACAAATGAAGCTCTACGCTTTGTTGCGGCGCATCACTTTGCCACGATTGCCGTGAATGGTGAAAACGGCCCTATGACGGCGCTTGTGCCATTGGTCATCGGTGAAGGTGGTCAAACTTTACTGGGCCACGTCGCGAGGGCCAACCCATTTTGGAAAGCGGCACAAGACAATGAAAGTCCTGCAGTAGCAGTGTTTAAAGGTCCTGACGCCTATATCTCGCCTTCCAGCTATCCATCCAAGAAAGCAGATGGCCGCGTTGTTCCCACATGGAATTACATGGCCGTGCAGATTCGCGGAAAAATCGAGATTGAGGCACGTGCTGACGCCATGATGCCATATATAGAAGCCTTGACGGATAAGATGGAGTCTCATCGCAAACACCCGTGGAAGGTTTCTGACGCGCCTAAAGAGTACATCGCGAAACTATCGCGCGCTGTAGTTGGCTTCAGTCTAGCGATTGATGAAATTACTTATGTGCGTAAGCTAAGCCAAAATAAGTCAGACGCGGATAAGCAAGGTGTCATGACAGCTTTAGAGACATCAGAACAGTATGAGTCGCGCCTAATCGCGCAGGAAATGAGAATAGGATAATGAGATGCGTTACCTCCCTTCAAATGAAAATGACCGGGCGCAGATGCTTGATGTCATTGGCGTTAAATCGATTGATGATTTATTTGAGGATGTGCCGAAATCGGCGCGTCTGAAAGATTTGATCGACCTGCCGAAACATCAATCCGAACAGGCGATTGAGCAGCATATGGCGCGGCTGTCCGCCAAATCCGTCAGCGCCTCATCCGTGCCGTTTTTCTGCGGGGCGGGGGCTTATAAGCACCATATTCCGGCCACCGTCGATCACCTCATCCAGCGCAGCGAATTTCTGACGGCCTATACGCCTTACCAGCCGGAAATTTCCCAAGGCACGTTACAGGCATTATTTGAATTCCAAACACAGGTCGCGCTGCTCACCGGCACGGAGGTCGCCAATGCGTCCATGTATGACGGCTCCACCGCTTGCGCTGAAGCGGTTGTCATGGCCAAGCGCGTAACCCGTAAATCCAAAGCCATTCTCGCGCCTGGCTTGCATCCGCATTATGCCGCCGCGACGCAGACTTTGGCATCGACATTGGATATTTCAATCAATGAGGTCACGCCGCAGATTGGCGCAGACGCCGGCGTGATTGACATGATCACAGATGAAACCGCCTGTGTTGTTGTCCAATCCCCCAATGTCTTTGGCGAGATCGTCGACCTCGCGCCCATCGCGGAAAAGGCGCACGCCCACAAAGCGCTGCTGATTGCGGTCTTTACCGAACCGGTTGCCCTTGCGGCGATTAAAAGCCCCGGCGAGCAAGGCGCAGATATCGTTGTCGGCGAAGGGCAGGGGCTGGGCGTCGGTCTGAATTACGGCGGTCCGCATGTTGGGCTCTTTGCCTGCCGTCAGAAATTGGTGCGGCAAATGCCGGGCCGCGTCTGCGGCGAGACGGTCGATGCCAATGGCGAGCGGGGCTACGTCCTAACGCTTTCCACGCGCGAGCAACATATTCGCCGCGAAAAAGCGACGTCGAATATTTGTACCAATAGCGGGCTTTGTTGCCTCGCTTTTACGATCCATATGAGCCTGCTGGGCGATGCGGGGTTAAAGCGGATGGCCACTCTTAACCACGAAGCCGCCTGCCACATGGCCGATATTATTGACGGCATTGACGGAACAGAGGTGCTTAATGATACCTTCTTTAATGAATTTACCGTCCGCCTATCCAGACCTGCCGAAGAGGTGGTCGACGCTTTGGCCGAGAAAAACATTCTGGGCGGCGTCCCGTTTTCACGCATTGCGCCGGATGGCGATCCCAGCCTGCTGCTGGTCTGCACAACCGAAGTCGTTTCCGACGCGGATATGCATGCCTTTGGGCACGCGCTTGAGGAGGTTTTGGGATGAACTCAAATTTTCTATATTTATCCCTCTCCCATGGGGAGAGGGGGGACCGCGAAGCGGTGGGTGAGGGGCTCCAAGCCTCCCATTTACAAAGCTTCGGCGCACTCTGGAACCCCTCATCCGCCCTTCGGGCACCTTCTCCCCATGGGAGAAGGAAAATTACAGGAGCCTCGTTATGAAAACCCAAGGACGCCCAACATCACCTGTTGCCGCGAATGACGCGATGCAGCCCAAGACTGTCTCTGGCAACAAGGCGCTGAAACAAGCAACGAAACTCATCTTTGAAACGGGCACGCCGCGCCGTACGGGGGTGGATTTACCGGAGCCCAAAGGCCGCGCTTCGCGTTTGGGCGATCACGCACGCGAAGGGGAAATTGGCCTGCCGGGCCTAAGTGAGCCGGAAACCATGCGCCATTATGTGCGCCTGTCACAGAAAAACTACGCCATTGATCTGGGCGTTTATCCACTGGGTTCCTGCACAATGAAACATAATCCGCGCCTGAATGAAAAAGTCGCGCGTATGCCCGGTTTTGCCGATGTCCATCCGCTGCAACCAATCTCCACAGTGCAAGGCGCGCTGGAGTTGATGCATGAGTTGTCACACTGGATTTGTACGCTGACAGGCATGCCCGCTGTGGCGCTGACGCCCAAAGCCGGAGCCCATGGCGAGCTCTGCGGGATGATGGCGATCCGCGCGCGTCTGGATGCCGATGGACAATCACAGCGCCGCCGGGTGCTGGTGCCGGAATCTGCCCATGGCACTAACCCGGCGACCGCCGTGCAATGCGGCTTTACGGTCGATGAAATTCCGGCCTCGGGCGATGGGCGTGTCAATTTGGACGCGCTAAAAGACAAGATCAAAAGCGACCCCGATACAGTCGCCGGGATCATGTTGACCAATCCGAATACGTGCGGATTGTTCGAGCGGGATATTATCGAAATTGCCGATCTGATCCATGCGGCGGGCGGGTATTTCTATTGTGACGGCGCGAATTTTAATGCGCTGGTCGGCCGTGTGCGCCCCGGTGATTTGGGCGTCGATGCGATGCATTTGAACCTGCATAAGACGTTTTCCACCCCGCATGGCGGGGGCGGACCAGGTTCCGGGCCGACGGTTTTGTCCGATGCGCTAAAGACACATGCACCTGTCCCTTATGTCGTCCAAACGGATGAGGGCTATGATCTGGTCGAGCATAAGGATGAGGTCAGCTTTGGCCGCATGTGCGCTTTCCACGGGCAGATGGGCATGTATAGCCGCGCTTTGACCTATATGATGAGCCATGGGTCTGACGGCCTGAAACAGGCAACCGAAGACGCGGTGCTGAACGCCAATTACATTCAGGCAAGCCTGTCCGATGTCATGACACCTGCGTTCGGCGGCGTGTGCATGCATGAGGCGCTGTTTGATGATCGGTTCTTAAAAGATACAGGCGTGGAGACGCTGGATTTTGCAAAAGCGATGATCGATGAAGGCTATCACCCCATGACCATGTATTTCCCGCTGGTTGTGCATGGCGCCATGTTGATCGAACCGACGGAGTCAGAGTCTAAAGGCGAATTAGACCGCTTCATCCTTTCCATGCGACATCTGGCGGAGAAGGCCAAAGCCGGGGAGGCGGACATGTTCAAACAAGCGCCAGTTCATGCCCCCATGCGCAGGCTGGATGAAACACAGGCCGCGCGCAAACCCGTTCTGCGCTGGACCCCGCCTGTTGAGACAGCCGAGGCGGCGGAATAATGATGAAACGTGCGACCCTTATTATTTTAGCCCTTGCGATTGGCCTGTTCCTGCTGGCTTTGATTTTGCGTCCCGTGCTGGCGCCGCGCCTCTATGAGAAAGCGGTAGAAGCGCGTTTTTCGGAAAATGCCGTGGCCGATCTGGGCCCGGGTCTGCATGCGATTTTGATCGGGACAGGCTCGCCCTTGCCGGATCCGTCCCGCGCCGGGCCAATGACGGCGATTGTGGCGGATGGGAAACTGTTTGTCTTTGACGCAGGCGGCGGGGCCGTGCGCAAAATGGGAGAGCTGGGCTATGCCCCCGCAATGGTACAGCAGGTCTTTCTGACGCATTTACATTCCGATCACATTGACGGCTTGGGCGAGTTGATGCTGAACCGCTGGGCGGGATCCGGGGCAGGCAGCCCTCTGCCGATTTCAGGGCCGGCCGGCACAGACCGGATTGTGGCCGGATTGATGCAGGCTTACGGTCCCGATCAGGGCTTTCGCATCGAACATCACGGCGAAGAGGTCGTGCCCGCATCCGGATTTGGCGGACAGGCCCAAGTCATAGAGCCCGGCATCGTCTATGACCAAAACGGAGTCACCATTACGGCCTTTGCCGTGAAACATGATCCCGTCTCTCCGGCTTTGGGCTATGTCATTGAACATGCCGGACGCAAGATTGTGATCACCGGTGACACGGCCAGTTTTGATCCGCCTGACATAACGCGGAATGCCGATTTGCTCATCGCCGAAGCGCTTAATCCCGATATGGTCAAAGTGATGGAAGATGCCGCCCGCTCTGCCGGGCAGGCCCGTCTGGCCAAAATATTTGCCGATATCCCTGAGTATCACATCAGCCCTGCCCAGGCCCGAAAGCTGGCAGATGACATGGGCGCCGGGCAATTAGTGCTGACCCATATTGTCCCCTCCGTGCCCAATAAGATCGCAGAAGGCCTTTTCCTGGGCGGTGTCGATGCCACGGTTGGGTCTGACGGGCAGGTGATCTCTTTGCGGCCAAAGTAAAAAATTCAGCAGAATAAAAGCGACTGACATAAGGTGAGGTTTTACTCCGGAGATAAAAATCTCCTAACATCCTGGATAGTGTTCAAAGATCGCAAAACTCTTTATGGCCTTAGCTAATGCTACCCAAAATCAACTATGCAAGGCTTGAATGATCTGGAATAGATACACCCATCAACACCATTTCATTTCTAAGACTTCATTTTATGACTGACCCACGTCTTCTTCGCGGTAAAACTGTTCGGGCCAAAATTATGGCCGATGTGAAAACCCGGCTGGATAAAGCCGCCGCCAAACACAAAATTGGACGATTGGTCTCGATCTCAATCGGCGGAGAGGATGACGTCGCCATTTATATCAAAGGGCAGGCCCGCGCCGCCAAGAAAGTCGGCATACCCTTTGACGCCCAATTCTGGCCATCAGACCTGACTCAGGAGGTCTGCAAAGCGAAAATCACACAGATGAATGATGATCCGGATGTGCTGGGCATTATCTTGCAGCGCCCCGTGCCGGACCATATTAATGTGCGGTCGTTGCAATCGGCCATCCATCCGCTGAAGGATGTCGAGGGCATGAACCCGGCCTCTATCGGCAATATTGTCTATGATGATTTGGCGCTGGCGCCTTGCACGGCTGCTGCCTCGGTCGAGTTGATCAAGGCCACGGGTTTACCGCTTAAAGGGCTGGAGATTGTCATCATTGGGCATTCCGCGATTGTTGGAAAACCTGCCGCCTTTATGTTGATGGCCGAGGGCGCGACGGTCACGGTCTGTCATCACATGACCCGCTCTGTCGCCGCGCATTCCCGCCGGGCTGATGTCGTCGTTGTGGCCGTTGGCAAGCCGCATCTGATCGGAGCCGATATGGTCAAGCCGGGCGCGGCCGTCATAGATATTGGTATCAACCAAATCACGCGTGAAGACGGCACGACGGAGATCGTCGGTGATGTCGACACAGACGCTGTCAAAGAGATCGCAAGCTGGGTGACGCCAGTGCCGGGCGGGGTTGGGCCGGTGACTGTTGCGATGCTGATGCGCAATGCGATCACGGCGCTGGAGAAACAAGTCGCAGCGGGCTGGCTTGATTAATCGCCGCATTTTGCCTTCAGCGCGGAATTTGCTGTAGTCGTGTCATGACGCCGCCTAATATGACACCGGAGCGGATTGAAAGGGACTGGCTGTCCCTGCGTTACTGGCTGACGCGTTGCGTGTTGCCGGCGGCGGCTGTGCTGCTCATTGTGCTGGGCGTGATGCGCCTGCTGATTGATGATCAAAGCGACTTAAATCACAATGCGCTGATTGTCGGCTTTTTCGCGCTTTACTTCATCCTCGTGCGCGGCGGGCACATCATCATGATGCGGTCACTGCATTTCGAGCTGCTGCGCAAATATGAGGATAAATACCGCAAGCAGCTGGCAGGCCTGCCGCCGGAGAGTTTCTGGCGCCGTAATCTCGGTTTTACCCTCGCGCAGATCAAACGTAATTGTCTGGATGAGAGCGCTTAGGCTTGGCTGGCGACGGCTATAACTTGACACTCCGGCTATGATTGGCAACTGAGGTCACATGAAGGAAGATGGTGTCATTTCCAAAACTGCCGCCGAAGACTGGCAGCATATTGCAGAGCTATTTAAGGCCAGCTCCGCCATGCGGCCAAGCCAGGCTTGGTTTAATGGAGTCAGTACGCGGCTTGATTTCAAACGCGTTGAAAAGATGCAATCAACCAAGCGCGCCAAGGCACTCAAGGCATATCTTGGCGGTCTGTCCAATCAGCGGATTAAAACGCTGCGAACCTATGCGGCGATCAATCAAGAACAGACTCTGGCGGCCTTTCGGGTCACATTACTGGGAAATGTCTCTGTGCCCATTCTGTTATTGACCTTCGCCAATCAAATTACGGATGGTGGAATAACCGCTATATTTAAACGTCTTCACGAAAATGATCCGATGTTCTTTTATGCCTTGTTAGGGGGCACGATGGGGGCTGTCGCGGCCATTGCGCTGATTGCGATTTACGCTCTGGCAAATTTGAATCAGGCAAGAGACGTAAGACATTTACTTGATCTCACTGCGGCTGAACGGGGAATCTATTTCGGCCTGGAAGATATGGATGATGTCAATCTGTCATAGACCTTTAAGATTTACCGTGGTAACGCGCCCTTATGTTGATCACGGCCATGACCATACGAATTATTGGCCCGATAGGGTAAAGCACCTATCGGGATAATCCGCCTGCACTTTCAACACATTTTCTTTAGAAGACTCACATGACAGAACAAAAACGCGATTATCGCGACACGCTTTTCCTCCCGAAGACGGATTTCCCCATGCGGGCGGGCCTGCCGAAGAAAGAACCCGAATGGCTGACCTATTGGAACGAGATGGGGCTTTACGCCAAACTACGCGCGCAATCCACGGATAAACCGCAATATTGCCTGCATGACGGCCCGCCTTATGCGAACGGTCATATCCATATGGGCACGGCGCTGAATAAAATT
Source organism: Hellea sp. (assembly GCA_020631215.1). Classification (GTDB taxonomy): domain Bacteria; phylum Pseudomonadota; class Alphaproteobacteria; order Caulobacterales; family Maricaulaceae; genus Litorimonas. The sequence continues at coordinate 150,212 of JAHDHS010000001.1, forward strand.
CACAAAGACTTGATCAATCGCAGCCAGCAAATGGCGGGCTTTAACGCCAATTACGTGCCCGGCTGGGATTGTCACGGCCTGCCCATTGAGTGGAAAGTCGAAGAGGAATTTCGGAGCAAAGGCCGCGCCAAAGAAGATGTCCCCGCCAGCGAGTTTCGCGCCCGATGCCGGGACTATGCGCAGGAATGGCTCGATGTGCAGCGCGAAGAATTTAAACGCCTTGGCGTGGTCGGCGATTGGGATAATCCCTATGTGACGATGAAACCGGAGTCAGAGGCGGACATCTGCGAAGAGCTTTTAAAGATCGCGGGAACTGGTCAGCTTTATCGCGGCAGCAAACCCATCATGTGGAGCCCGGTGGAGCAGACGGCTTTGGCTGAGGCGGAAGTTGAATATCATGAACGCAAGGCGACGCAAATTTATGTGCGCTTTCCAGTTGGTCAGGTTCTATCCAGAATTCCAGAGTTAAATGTTGATAAGCTTAGTCTTGTCATTTGGACTACTACACCTTGGACTATCCCGGCTAACAGGGCTGTCTCTTATTCTAGCAATATAGACTACGGGGTATACGAGATTACCGAACTTGGTGATCCGGGGTTCCCACTAGGGCAATCTGTTGGCGATCAATTAATTGCGGCCGATAAGCTATGGGATAAAATCGCGGAAGCAAGCCACATTAAGGGATTCAAGAGGATTGGACAGATCAGATACGCCGCTTTATCCGGAACGTATCTTCATCACCCTCTCAAAGGTATGGACGGGACGGACAAATATGATTTCCCTGTGCCCATGCTCGAAGGCGACCATGTTACCGCCGATGCGGGTACGGGCTTTGTCCATACCGCGCCGAGCCATGGCGAGGATGACTTTAATGTCTGGATGGCCAATACGGATAAGATTGAGGCACTCGGCGCTGACCCCGCCGTCCCCATGACCCTCGATGATGCGGGCTGCTATACCGATGTCGTGCCCGAGCGCTTCCAAGGGCTGGACGTTATCCGTACCTCCGGCAAGAAGCGCGGGCAGGACGGGAAAGCTAACAACGCCGTGATTGAAGCTCTAAAAGATGCTAAAAATCTGCTCGCTATAAAACGCAACTTTCCTTTGCGTGATGCGCATTCTTGGAGAAGTAAAGCCCCCGTCATTCGCCGCGCCACGCCGCAATGGTTTATTTCTATGAGCAAAGGCGGCCTGCGTGACACGGCCTTGAACGCCATTGATCAGACGACATTCTATCCCGAGCGCGGACGCAACCGTCTGCGCACCATGGTCGAAGATCGTCCCGACTGGCTGATCTCTCGCCAGCGCGCTTGGGGCGTGCCGATTACCATTCTGGTCGGCCCGGACGGGCAGCTCCATACGGAGCGCGATGATGCCGACGCCATTAATGCGCGTATCTTGGCCGCTGTGCGCCAACATGGCGTGGATGGCTGGTTCGACACGCCGCTGGCCAAGCTTATGCCGGATGACAATGATGGCTGGACCAAGGTCACGGATATTCTGGATGTCTGGTTCGATTCCGGCTGTACCCATGCCTTTTGTTTGAAACAGCGCGATGATCTGCCCGACCGCGCGGATTTATATCTCGAAGGTTCGGACCAACATCGCGGCTGGTTCCAAAGCTCACTCCTGGAATCCTGCGCTGTCTACGGCGAAGCGCCTTACAAGGCCGTGATGACCGATGGGTTCGTCGTCGATGAGAAGGGCCTGAAAATGTCCAAATCGCTCGGCAATACCGTGTCCCCACAAGACATCGCCAAGCAATATGGCGTGGATATTCTGCGCCTTTGGGTCGCCTCATCCGATGTGCATAATGATTTGAAAATCGGTAAGGAAATCATCCAGACCAATGTCGATGCCTACCGGAAATTGCGCAATACGCTGCGCTATATGATCGGCGCGCTGGACGGCTATGACCATGCCAAAGACGCCGTGGATTATGTCGACATGCCCGCGCTGGAACGCTGGGTGTTGCACCGCCTGTCTGAAATCACGGCGCAGCATAAGGTCTGGATTGCCGAGCATGAACACCGCAAGATTTTCAGCGAGCTGTTTAATTTCTGCACCAATGATCTGTCGGCCTTTTATTTCGATATCCGCAAAGACGCGCTTTATTGTGATCCGCTCGGCTCCACCCGGCGTCGGGCCTGTAGAACCGTGATGTTCTACATCTTCGAACGCCTGACCACATGGCTCGCGCCAATTCTTTGTTTTACGATGGAAGAAGTCTGGCAAACTCGGAATGAGACCAGCGTGCATTTGGAGGAGTTTAGGGAGGCTCCGGAGGAGTGGTATGACAAGGAACTACATTTCCACATGGAATATATCCAAGACTTCAGAGCCTCCGTTCAGGAAACTATTGAACCTTTACGGAAGGAAGGGATTATCAAATCCAGTTTGGAAGCCAGCGTGAACGCACCGGAAAGCGGGGAAGTTGGTAAAGCTCTTTCTGCCCTGAACATCACCCGTAAAGATGTCTATGCTGACCCGACTGACCCATCCGACACGTTGGCAGATTATCTTATTGTGTCGGAATGCGACTTGATTGAAGGGCACCAATTGGTTGTGTCTGATCTAAAAGCCGAAGACACATTCCGCAAATGCGAACGATCTTGGAAATATTTCAAACCTAAAGGCAATGAAGACATCACCCCGCGTGACCAAGCCGCGGTGAACGCGCTGGGCTAAGTTTATTTCCCCTCATCCTGAGGCGTCTTTTCCTCGTCCTTCGAGACGCCGCCTGGGCGGCTCCTCAGGATGAGGAAAAGGCGGGACTCGCT
>JAHDHS010000065.1 GCA_020631215.1 Hellea sp.
TTAAAAAGGGCAGGGGCTTTCATATATGACCCAATCACCGCCCGTGGGCTGGCGGAAGCGTAGCATGAGGGCATGGAGCTGAAGCCGGTCTGCCGCGTAGAACACGTCATCCGGTGCGTAAATTCGGTCGCCTAATATGGGATGTCCTAACTCAGCCATGTGGACGCGCAATTGATGTGAGCGGCCCGTTTTGGGATGAAGAGCGACACGGGTCACATCATCTTTGCTTTCCTGTACCACCCAATGTGTCAGGGCTGATTTGCCATGTTCGTAGCAAACCTTTTGGCGTGGCCGGTTAGGCCAATCAGCAATTAAAGGCCAATCTATCATGCCTTCCGCCTGTTTCGGAATGCCGGCAATCCGGGCAATGTAGGTCTTTTCAGTCTGGCGCTTTTCAAACTGTAATCCCAGATGACGTTGCGCCTTCGGGTTTCTTGCAAATATCATCAAGCCGGAAGTCGCCATATCCAAGCGATGAACCGTCAGGGCTTCAGGGTGTATTCGCCGCAGACGCTGCTCCGCGCAATCAAGTTCTGATTTGCCGGGGACAGACAATAGCCCGGATGGCTTATCGATGATTATATAGTCATCATTGATATGCAAAATAGGCAAGCCGGGCGGCGGGGCATAGACAAAATCCCGTTTTGGAAAATCAGTCAAGCCGCTCTGCGACAACATCATTGCCATCCAATCGCAGCCCGATTTTACCTGCGAGCATATCCAGCGCGTCTTGGCCAAATATATCCCGCCGCCAGCCAGTTAAAGCCATAACACCCGAGTCTTCACCAAAGGCGGCCAGTTTCTCCAGGTCTTTTGCATTGATGACGAGACGCGGAGCTATGCCTTGCACTTCAGTGCGCAGGCGTAAGAGTGATCGAAGCATCTCAATCCTGGCGCCCAAAGAGGGGGGCATATGCTGTACCTTCGGGACAGGCGGCGCGTAATCATCTGCATTGTCTACGGCTGCTGTAATGGCATCCACTAAGGCCTGGGCTGAGCGTGATTTCTCAAATCCATTTGGGATACCGCGCAGCTTAGCCAAGGCTTTTAAGTCACGTGGCTTTTGCTGAGCCAGATCGTAAAGGGCGTCATCTTTCAGCACCCGGCGACGCGGAATATCTTTGGCGATGGCCTGCCGTTCACGCCAAGCCGCAGCTGCCTTGAGAGCAGCCAAGTAATGTTTGCGCGGATTACGCAATTTAAGCCTTTGCCAAGCTTGCTCTGGTTCAAAATTATAAAGTGACTCATCCATTTGAGGTTTCATCTCTTCCAAGACCCACTCCAAGCGGTCATTTTCTTTGAGTTCAGAAATCATATCGGGATAGAGATCGCGCAGGTGAGTGACATCCGCTAAGGCATAAGACAGCTGTTTTTCTGTCAGCGGCCGGCGGGCCCAATCTGTGAAGCGTGCGCCCTTGTCCAGATTGATGCCCAAGCGCCCTTTCACGAGCGCACCGTAACCTGCATTGTCCCCAAACCCGGCGGCCATGGCCGCAATCTGTGTGTCAAATATAGGGCTGGGAACATCGCCGCAAATCTGGTAAAAAATCTCCATATCCTGCCGGGCGGCATGCAAAACCTTGGTGATGGATTTATCCATCAATATGTTTGTGAGGGGAGCAAGATCGATATCCTCGGCGAGCGGGTCGACAATTGCTTCATCGTCTGGCGTCGCAACTTGTATCAGGCAAAGGATAGAGAAGAACGTCTTCTCACGCATGAACTCGGTGTCGATGAAAAGAGTGTCATGCGATTTCGCGTCCGCACAAAATTGTGCGAGCGCATCGGTTGTGGTGATCATTTTCATGAGGGCGCTTTAAGCACTAACTCCGTGCATGCCAAAGACTTCGTGTAAAAGATCCATGGTTGCGTTCCAGGCTCTGCGCTGCGCATCATCGTCATAGACGATACCCAGCTTTTTATTATTGGCGTCCGGGTTCATGAAACCGTGTTTGACATTGCCGTAGCCATGAAGCTGCCAATCGCATTTTCCGGCATTGAGTTCTTCGCCCAAAGCCACAACGTGATCCGGCGGCGCCATAGGGTCATCCCATCCATGGCATACCAGCACTTTGGCTTTGATTTTCTTTTTTGGCAGCTCGGGTGCGTCGAGCAATCCGTGAAAGGAAATCGCGGCTTTCAAATCCATGCCTGAACGGGCCATATCCAATGTACAAAGACCGCCGAAGCAAAATCCCATGACGGCCATATATTTTTCATCCACTTCATCCAGTTTTGCGGCTGCTTTATAGCCGGCTTTTAAACGGTCGAGTAGGAATTTACGGTCATCTTTCACGCTACTCATCATGGCAGATCGCTCTTCGATTGTTTCGGGCAGGGCGCGGTCGCCATAATTATCCAGAGCAAAACCGACATATCCCAGCGCCGCCATTTGCACAGCCTTTTGCTCGGCAAAATTGTCTCGCCCGCCCCAAGCGTGATTGACCAAAACGCAAGGCTTGGGCTCGGCAATACTGTCATCCCATGCCAAATAGCCGATACAAGTTGTGTCTCCGTGTTTGTACTCAATAGGGCGTGTTTTAATGTCCACAGCTATTCCTTTCCAAAGTGTCCGATTCAGGTTTGAGGTGGAGATAAAACAAAGTGCCGTCAATGTCACAAAATTTTTCAGTACAAATGCGAGGCCTTAAGATACAATTTGAGTGGATTTCAGAAACAGTCTACTTTTTATGCCAGATGAAAATACACTCACATTAACTGAAAATTAGCCATAGTTTTTCTATGCTCTTCCGACTTACGATGGAGGATGTCATGGTGACGAAATCAAGACTTTTGATTGCATCAATAACAGTTTTAGCGCTCGGTGCTTGTGCGACGCCACAGGAAAACCCGAATTATCAATATTCAAGCAAATATAAAAATGCAGAAGCGACAACGACTTATGCCAATTACAGCCAGCCTTCGACAACATATGCTTCCACGAGAACCGTCTCAGCCAGCGGGTCTATGACTAATCACGAATGCCTAAATAAAGAGACTAAAAGAGAGCTGATAGGCGGTGCAGTCGGCGGAACCGTCGGAGCGATTGCGGGCAAGAAAATCATTGGCGGCACCAAAGGCACAATCGTCGGTGCGGCTCTGGGCGGGGCGGCTGGTTACGGAATTGGAGATAAATCAATTGATTGCGATCCTATCCCTACGCGGCAATATTCAGAGGGTGAGTTTGGTGCCGCATCGGCATATCAAGCGACGCCGGCGGTGGCAGGACCCATAACGTGTCCAGCGGGCACGACAGCGCAGCCTAACGGGACCTGTATGCTGTCAGGTGATCCAAGACAGGCCCATTTGGGGAATTCAACACAGTATGGCGGCGGCTCCAATGTGGCTTCAGGGAGCGGAGTCGCAATTGCGGCACCAACAGATCAGGCTTATGCGCAGCAGGACATGCAGGGCACGCCTGGATACCAAGCTATTCATGGCGGCGGCGCATATGAAATTGCGCAAAGTGAAACGCCTTCGCCATCAGATGAGCAAGTGATCACGCAAACGATAAGCGGGCCTATCGTCATGGCGGGGGCATCCCAAGCTGTGACTTATGATTATTCCCAAAATATCATCAGCGCGAATACGCCGGCCGAGGCGGGCATTGCCTCGGAAACACGCATCATTCCGGCAACGCCAAGCCTGGGTCAAAATTATACGGTAAAACAAGGTGATACGGTCTATTCACTCTCACGCAATCTTTGTGTCGGCGTGAGTGACATTCAGTCAGCGAATGGTCTTGGCGCTGATTTTGCCATCAAAATCGGTCAGACAATCAGCCTGCCACAGAGCCGTTGCTGATTTTATAAACCCCTTATTATTGGCTTGATTGGATAGGCTAACGCACCTATCCACCATGCTGATATGAGACCAAGATCCGCCAAAATTCTCGCCACCATTGGGCCGGCCAGCCGTGCGCCTGACATGATGCGCCTGCTGCATGAAGTGGGTGTGGATGCCTTTCGCCTGAATTTCTCGCATGGATCCCATGAGGATCATGCTGCGAGTTTTAAAACCATTCGGGCCATTGAAAAAGAGTTGGGCACGCCCATTACAATTGTTGCGGATATGCAGGGGCCGAAACTGCGCTGCGGTGAGTTTGAGGGCGGATCCATCGAGCTGCGCTATGGGGAAATCATCGAGATCAGAAAAGGTTCAACAGCGGGAAAAGACGGCCAAATAATCATGCCGCATCAAGAGCTTATGGACGCTTTGACCGAGGGAAGCATCCTGAAATTTGATGACGGAAAATTGCAGGTCACTGTTGCGTCCAATGATGGCAAAGTCATCAAAGCCAAAGTCGATGTGCCGGGCGTATTGTCCGACCGCAAGGGCATTAATGTCGTCAACACCAAATTACCCATGTCGGCCATGACGGAAAAAGACAAAAAAGACATGGCTTTTGCACTGGAACAAGGTGCGGATTATATCGCGCTGTCTTTCGTTCAATCCGCACAAGATGTCATGGATGCCCGCAAAATTATCGGCGACAAGGCGGGGATTATGGCCAAAATTGAAAAGCCCTCGGCCCTGCAAGAGCTTGATAATATTCTGAAAATCTCTGATGCCGCCATGGTCGCCCGCGGTGATTTGGGTGTGGAGTTACCTCTGGAACAAGTCCCGGTGGTTCAACGTCAAATCATCCGCAAAGGGCGGGCTTTAGGCAAGCCTGTCATCGTGGCGACCCATATGCTGGAGAGCATGATCGACAGTCCGACCCCGACAAGAGCTGAAGCTTCGGATGTGGCGACGGCGATTTATCAGGGGGCGGATGCGGTGATGTTATCGGCGGAAACAGCGGTGGGCCGCCACCCGGCAACCGCCGTTGCGATCATGGACCGGATCATATCTTCGGCGGAAAGCGATCCGGAATTTTGGAATTATTTCAAACAGATAAGATTGCCCTATGACGCCACGCCGGAGGACGCGATCAGTCAATCAGTACGTGGTATTGCAGAGACTTTAAACGCCAAAGCGGTGTTGGGGTACACCAAAACCGGCTCTACGGCGCAGAGAATTTCCCGCGAGCGCCCGCCCTGCAAAGTCGTCGGCTTAACGCCCGATATCCGCACAGCGCGCCGCCTGGCTCTGTCCTGGGGTCTTGTGCCGATCGTGCTGAAAGATCCGTTAGATTTCAATGACATGCTGCATTCTATCCAAAATGTCGCCAAAGAAAAAGCGGGCCTGCAAAGCGGAGATGTGGTCATGATTTCCGCCGGAGTCCCCTTCGGCCGCCCCGGCACAACCAACACACTGAACATCTCCAAAATCGAGTAAAAACGCCCATTTTCGGCGATTTTCGATGCATTTATGGTTAACAAAACCTCAAAATAAAACGCAGTCTACCCGCTTACCCGTAAAAGTCGAAATCATCCTCGGTGATCGTGATCTCCGAGCCGTCGGCGCTATTGACCGTAATGAAATTCTCCTCCGTCCCGTCATCGAGCGTGATGGTCATGGAGCTGCTCCCATTATTCTTCCTCCAAATTAAATATGGTAATTTTATCTTCTAGTTTGCGTAAAACTGTAGAAAGACTTCTGGCGTTCAATAATTGATTTACGTTTATAATACAGAATTGAATGTTGGTTTCCGTGTAGCCACACCAACGAGTTTCGCCACTTTCTTCAGCTTGCGTTCTAGAATAAATTATTAGACGATTCTTCATAAACCTGCTTTGAAAAATAAATAATCTATGATTTGTGATTTTATAGTCTGTGATAATCTGTGCGCTTGTGGTCGGTTCGATAAGATGACGCCAATTGGGTAGAGTTGCATCTAAGGCCTCAGTAATGTCGCATATATCATTTGGCGGACATTTTGAATTTATAGAGTTGAAAGAGTTTAGCTTTAATTTTTCATGCAGCCGTAAAAACTCACCCTTGTCATTTCTTCCAAAGCATAAATTAGATTTAACCTTAGCGGATACTGCTTCTTGAATGTCGGAAATTAGAGCCCAAGAGCAAGTATTTCTAATTTCAGATTCGTATCTTTCGGGCATTGAAAATGGACTGCCTTCGTTCGCAGCGATATACTCATTTTTTGCTTCTTCATTCGTGTGTATATTTTCAGCTGACCAATTTAATTCTAATTTTCCTTCCTGAAGACTAATAGTAAAACTATCATGGACTTGCTTTTTCACTTTGGCAGACTCGGCCATGGTATTTGGTAATTTACTTTCGTCACATGCCAAAAGAAATAGCGCTGCAGCACTTAGGCCTATGATCTTGGCTGTCGATTTAAGCGTCAAATTACAGCGGCTCCCACGTTTGCGCCCGCATATCACTTAAGTCGATGCTTTCACAATTTCTCACCGGGCACAACCCTTGCTGGATAAGTGCCTTGCGCCAAACTAGTAATTGACCCGTCTTAATGTCACTCCCCCAAAGCCGGGCGACAATTATCATTTACCTCACCTCCAACAATTTCCAATCACCACACTCAATTGTGGTGAGTAACTTTTTTGTATCTTCAATTGAATACTGCGACGATTTTCCAATTAGAAAAGAAGCGTGGATTTGATTTTTGATTCCAGCTACCTCACATGGATAGGATGTGAAGTAACGCTCAGGGTTTGGGCCTTTCAACCCAACAGATTTACGCATTTCACTTGTAAGGCCGTATCCGGGGCCGAGTATTTCAGATCTATATTTGACAGCTTGTCTTTCGCATGCTGACAGCTCACAAGATCCAAATAAACTGTCACCACATGCATGGCTCAAATAAGCCGAACCATAACTTTGGCATGGTACAATTGTAACCCATTGGCAACCGAGTCTATCATATCATAGTAATGTGCAAGCCTTGCTAATCTGATGCGTTCCACCGCCGGATTTGAGCTCTCCTTGGTTTCAAGGTAACCATATGACCGTGACACTTCTCCAAATGCTATCGCGCCACTCTCGTAGATTTCCTCAATAGATGACATAACCGCCACATCCTGAGCCGGATCATAAATCTCTCTCGGCCCCCAAGGTGTTTCTATGGTTTTGGTGGGTTTACCTTCGGTGGTGAACGTTTCGGTGGTGAACGTTTCGGCGGAGACTGTCTCTGCAGTTTTCGTAGGTGTTTCGGTTTTGGTCGTTTTGGCTTGCGGCGAAGCACACCCCGCCAGTGTCACGCTCATCGACAGCGCGGCGGCTGTGATACATAGTTTTTGCAAATTAAATCGCTGTTTCATTCACATTTATCCCGCGCCCCTCGCGGTTGGGCTCTGTCTCTGCGGCCCTTAATGGCTTTGACGCTTTCACAATTTCTCAACGGGCACAACCCCTGCGGGATGGGTTTTCGCCTCAAACAAGCAATTCACCTAGCTCAGTGCCACTTATGCCACCAATGCTTAAATTGGTTCATGCCGTGCGGGTGGAGGCGATTGTTTCTGATCACGGAGAGGCCGTAAATATTGGCGGGTTGAGGTGGGGTCGAATTTGTAATTCTTCTCTCTCATCATCCGCCCCCTTCCAAAACGCTTGTCCATTCGTTAGGGTGTCTGCGGAGGATTTTATTATGCAGGATATTAGCCGGTCGATTGAGGCGTGTGCAGCGCATTATGGGGATGATGCGGAGGCTGTGCGTCAATATTTGATAGAGGGCCAGAAGCGGGCTTTGGCGCTGCCCAATCGCGGGCCGATTAAATTTACTGAGGACGGGGCCATTCATCCGGATATCCTGGCGGCCTATTCTGAATATGGATTTTACATTTTCGAAAATGTCCTAAGCGAGGCAGAGCTGTCGGACCTAAAGCGCGATCTGAAACAAATGCGGGCCAATTTCCCCGTTCATATGGGCGCGGAGGTGGATGCGTCCGGCCGGCCGGCATTGGGCGCGGATTGCCAGTCTATGGCGCTGCAATGGGCGCGGCCGCTCTCTGATCCGCTGGGCGGGTCGGATATTTTCAATGGCCGCCATCAGGTCAAACTCTTTGAGCCCAAAGCGGCGGATGACGCCCCCGCGGCGACGCCGGTCTATCTGGGCGGGTCGCTGCAATTTTCTCCGGCTTGTCTGCGGACCTATGCCCATCCGGATTTGCTGAAGGTCGCCGAAGCCGTGAACGGGCCGGATTTTGTGCCGTTCCA
>JAHDHS010000066.1 GCA_020631215.1 Hellea sp.
TTTCGCTGACGGCCGGTATATACGCAGACAGTCAATGCAGATGTTGTAAATATCTACACGTCTGGTCAGCTCTCGCCAGCAGGCCCGGCACAACCGAATGTGTCACCACCCGGCGCTCAACCCGCACCGTCCCCTGACCCAGCAACTGACCGGTTACCTGTCCCAAGGCCAAAAGAACGATTTGAATATAGCTCTGTTTCCAGAGGTGAGGATTCAAATAGGTGATTATTTTACAAGCGGTTGAAACTGCCTGAGAAAATTTAGTGAAAACGTGGATATAATTAAACCTCCCTTCTCCCTTGAGGGAGAGGGGAAGTAGTACACCCCCGCGCCAATACTTCACTCCAAGCAGGCCCTCGCCCGCTTTGCGGGCTTAGTCATATTTGATTTTGCCTTTTTCCCCGTAATTTTGCTGCAAAACTGTTGTGGCCAGCGGGCCGAAGCCGGACCACATATCTGCGTTCACCTGATCAGCGGGGATTACGACATCGGCATAGTCCAGTGGTGCGCGCCAGCCGGGATGCGGCTGAATTTTGACGAATTGTCCGCCCACCGGATGCAGCGCAAGGCGCTTATCTAAAATCTTCTGTAAGCGGTCATGTTGATCCGGATGGGTGTCTTTCAGGTCAGTCTCTTCATTCGGGTCTTCCCACACATTGAACAGCATGGATTCGACGGTCGTTTCACGGCGTTGATGGTCAACAATTTGGACCAGTTTCCATGGGCCGTCCAAAACGCCGTAACGGAATTTATTATATTCAGAGACATTGGAGGTGAATATTAGCGGGTCACCGCGATCCTTTGCCCCCTGCCCCAAAATAGCATCCCAACGATCAATGCCGTCAATCTCTCGCGTCCAGCCCGGCTCAACGCCTGCCGCCGTGGTCAAACTTGGCAAAAGATCAAGCACAGAAATAACATTTTCATTGACCGTGTCAGCCGGAATGACCTCCGGCCAGCGCAGTACGGACACCACGCGCACGCCGCCTTCAAAGGTTTCCAGCTTACCGCCGCGCAAAGGCGTATTCACGCCGCCGAAATTATAGAAGCCGCCATTATCTGTGAAAAACAATACGATGGTATTATCAGCAATGCCTTGTGCATCGAGTTCGTCCAATACGCTGCCGATCGCCTGATCCATACTGTCCACCATGGCGGCATAAGTCTTCATCGGCGCGCGCGGCGTATCGATCCGCGCGCTATATTTGGCAATATCCTCTTCTTTGGCTTCCATAGGCGAATGCGGCGCTAGGAACGGCACATAGAGAAAAAACGGCTTATCCTTATCACGAATATCGCGCAGATATCTGACGGCCTGATTGCCATGAATATCTGTGGCATATTCCCCTCTGTGATCGACGGGCTTACCATTTTCCTGAAAGTCATGTCCCCCTGCCATGGTGTGATCAAAATACAGAACATCCGTATTAAAATGACCATAGAAATGATCAAAGCCGCGCGCATTGGGCGTGTGCTGTTCAATTGTATGGCCCAGATGCCATTTTCCGATCATCGCGGTATCATAGCCAGCCGCCTTAAAGCTTTGCGGCATGAAGTGCTCGACGGGCGAAACACCGCCATTATCCCAGGCCATCAACACGGCATGGGCAACGCCCAGCTTGATAGGATCCTTCCCGGTCATGAGTGCGGCACGGGTCGGTGTGCAAAATGGTGTGGCGTAGAAACGTTCCAGCCGCATGCCTTCCTTGGCGAGGCGGTCAATATTGGGCGTTTGAATATCGCTGCCATGATAGCCGACATCGGCCCAGCCCAAATCATCGGCCAGTAGGATAACCACATTGGGCGGCGGCGCGTCCGCCGGACGGGTTTTGACCAGCTCTGAGATATTAGAGGTTTCGGTTTGCGAAAAGTCGTAATCAGACGACGGTAACTTTCGGGTTTTGACAAACAGGAAAAGGGCCCCAATTAACAGGATTACCACAAGCCCTAAAAGTATTTTCTTGATCATCACCGTCCCCTGATATGTTAGATTAAACCGGCGTGCCCGTCACGCTGGATGTGCCGAACATGCCGAGCTTTACGGACCCGTCCAGATTTCCGCCCTCTTCGGCCAGATCAAATTCCAATGTCAGCGGCATGGGGTTGGTCATGTCAAATTTGAACTTGGCCCGTCCATCTTCGACCTTGCCCTCTTTCAGCTCATTCGTATTGCCATCAGTAACTGCTTGGCCAGACAGGCTGTCTCCGTCCTGACTGAGCGTAAGCACAGCTTCGCGGTCCCCAACCTGGGTTTTCATGACAATATTCCAGGTTCCATTAAAGCTCATGTGAGTCTCCTTTGGTTAAGCATTGGCGCGCATGGCATGTTTGGCGGCCACATAGCCAAAAGTCATGGCCGGGCCGATGGTTGACCCTGCGCCGGGATAAGTCCGCCCCATGACAGAAGAGGCCACATTACCCGTGGCATATAGGCCCGCAAGGGGCTGTCCCTTGGGTGTTAAGGCCTGCGCATTTTCATTCACATCCACGCCGCCTTTGGTGCCGATATCACCCGGGCGAACCGGGAAAGCATAGAATGGCGGTTTGGCCAGCGGGGCCAGGCAGGGATTGGGCGTGATTGAAGGATCGCCGTAATAACGGTCATATTCGCTACTGCCGGAGCCGAAATCCTCATCTATGCCGCTTTCCGAATATTTCGCGACCTTGTCGACTGTGGCTTGAAGGCCTTTGGCGTCCACACCCATAAGTCCAGCCAGCTCTTCGATTGTGTCGGCCTTCTTGACCACGGCTTTGATCGCGTCATTCCACTTGCTGTCCGGATGCACCGCCGTGGGGTAAAGCGGGCCAATGCCGTATTTCTCCCGCGCGCGTCGGTCAAAGATTACCCAGCTGGTCAGTGGGAACTGCTGTAATTCCCGTCCAACTTCGTCGTAAGAACCTGCCTCATTTAAGAACCGTTCGCCATGCTCATTGACTATATAGACGCCCGGCAGAGCACGCTCAGCAAACAGGACACGCGAGCGGTCATGGCCCGGCAGGCGAACGGACGGCCCCCACCATGCAGCGTCCATCAAGGTCAAAGCCGCGCCTGCGTCTTCGGCTGCTTTGTGCGCGTCACCCGTATTATGACCGGGCGTTGCCGACCAATCTGTGTCGGTAGGGTTTGGTAAATATTGACTTCGCATGTCCGAATTATGTTCAAAGCCGCCCGCCGCGAGAATGACGCCTTTGCGGGTATTAACTTGAATATCCTCGCCGTCCTTGGTGACAATTGCGCCTGTGACCGCGCCTTTATTGGTCACAAGAGATTTCATCGGGCTGTTGCGCCAGATGGGGATATTACGTTTGAAAGCCGAATGCAGGCAGCGCCCAACCAAAGCGTTGCCCAGACATAGCCGTCTGTGACGTTTGCTTTTCAGGCGCATGGGAATATCCAGCCGATAGGAAATCATCAGCCTCGCCATGATCCATTGCCAGCCCTTGGAACGGGTGATGATCTTCTTGGCTTCATTGACCGTAATCGTAAAACCGCCAAAAATCGTCTGTGGATGAGGTGGACGCATATTGAGAAATTCTTTGCCCAATTTAGTCGCCGAAAACGGCACCGGATCCAGCGTGCGCCAGCCATCTTTGCTGCCCGGTTTTTCGGTCAGATAATCGGCATAGGGTGTGGAGACAAATTTCACATCGGATTTGTCTTCCATATATTTCAGCATTTCCGGCGCTTTCTCAACATAGGCTTTCAGGCGCGTTTCTGAGACCGCTTCACCAATACAGGCTTTCATATAGGTCAGGGCGGCTTCGGGGGTATCGCTTTGGCCATGTTCTTTCATTAGATGATTGCATGGCACCCAGATGCCGCCGCCGGACGTCGCCGACGTGCCGCCATACATGTCGGATTTTTCCACGACCAAGACATCGCCGCCCTGCTCACTGGCTGTAATGGCAGCCGTCAAACCTCCAGCGCCGGAGCCAATCACCAATACGTCAACGTCTATGGATTCCATACTCCACTCCCGATATCTTTCTATGCAGCGACTTTCCGAACGTCAATCGGAAAGTCTGGCGGCTAATGCTTTTCTATATTTTCCGGGCCCCAATGCGCGCGCATTTCCGTGACCTTACCATCCTCATTGAAAACAAAAGTATCAATGACGTGGATCGTCATACTGCCCGCCGGCAGCTCGACATCAACGGCCTTATCCGTCATGCCCGCCCCGCCGACAAATACACCAAAGGCAAAGGCCGCAACATTATCGGCAATACGGGTCTGGCCTTGCTGCGTCAGGACAGCGCCGTTTTTCACGGCCATTGTGTAGAATTCCAATATGGCCTCTTTGCCGATTTTGGCGGGCGTACCGACGGGGTCTGTGACCGTCGCATCGTCAGCGTATAGATCGGCTATGCCTTGCGCGTCCTGCGCGTTGAATAAATCGAAATAGGCCTGTACGGCAGCTTTCATTTGATCTGATGACGGCATAATATCTCCTTATGAAATTGAACTCGCCGGCGTGGTTTGCACCCAGTCGACGATGAGTTGCCGGGACTGAAACTTCCACATCTCACCTTGTTTTATAAATCTATCCTGATAGCGGATGGCCCAGTCATGACAGACCCATTTTCCATCGGCATCCTCAACTATGTGGGCGGCCTGCGCATAGGTCTCTCCGCCGGCTTTACTTCCGTTAATGTCAATCATCTGATTGAAAAAGCGGTGCTGAGTGATTTTAAAATTGTCTGCCAGACTGACAAACATCTCCGCAAAACCGGCCCGCCCCCGAAAGTCAAATCCCGGCCCGTGAATACGGCCATCTTCGGTAAATATGGCGCAAAGCTGATCGAATTGCCCGCGATCCACGGCGCGGGCATATTGGTTGACAAGCTGGCGGAACGGATCACTCATGGATTAAGGGTAATAGCGGCTGATCGTATCAACGACGCAGGCCGGTTTGTCTTCGCCTTCGATTTCTATGGTCACGCGCAAAGTCGATTGATAGCCGCCGGGGACTTCTTTAATCTCAAGGAATTCGCCGACGCCTCTCACTTTCGCGCCGGACTTTACGGGATTGAGAAAGCGCACTTTATCGGTGCCGTAATTAATCCCCATCTTCAGGCCTTTGATCTCCAGAATTTCCGGCATCAATTTGGCGGCTAGGGACAGCGTCAGATAGCCATGCGCGATGGTCGTGCCGAAGGGGCCGGATTTGGCTTTTTCTTCATCGACGTGAATCCATTGATGGTCACCTGTCGCATCGGCGAATGTATTGATTCGCTCCTGCGTGATTTCCATCCAGTCGGACGGGCCGATTTTCAACCCTTCCTTGCCAAGAAGATCACCGGGATTTTCAAATGTTGTGATGGTCATAATTATGCCCGCCTTTCTATGCGCGTTGGGATGAGGTGGAGATGACTTCGCCGGTCATATAGCTGGAATAATCGGAGGCCAGAAAAACCATAACATTGGCCTGTTCCCATACCTCGCTGCCACGTCCATAGGCTTCCTTGGCTTCGAGTTCAGCCAGCAGCTCTTTGCTGGTCACTTTATGCAAAAACGGATGCAAGGCTAGGCTCGGCGCAACGGCATTGACCCGTACGCCAAACTCTGCGCCTTCGACGCCCGCACATCTGGTCAGCGCCATAACGCCCGCTTTGGCGGCGGCGTAATGCGCCTGCCCTTTCTGCGCACGCCAACCAAGGACAGAGGCATTATTGACGATAACGCCGCCGCCCCCACCTGAATCATAAGAGGCCTTCATATATTGCATGGCGGCCCGGTTGATACGAAAACAGCCATTCAGCGTCACATCTAGAACAACCATCCATTGTTCATCCGTCATATCGACGAGGTTCGCCGTCCCGCCCAGACCGGCATTATTAATCACCACATCAATCCCGCCCAGAGAGTTACCCGCCGCTGCGATCAAGTCATCGACATCATCTTGCTGCGTCACGTTGCAAATGGCGTAGTCCGGCCGCTGACCTGTTTCAGCCTCGAGCGTATCTTGAGCCTTTTGCAGGCGGCCTTCATGAATGTCCGAAATAAAAACCTGCGCGCCCTCTTCGATACATTTCTTGGCCGCCGCATAGCCGATCCCGGTTCCAGCCGCCGCCGTAATGACAACGCGCTTGTCTTTCAGCAGCGCATGGCCCGGCACATAATTTGGTATTTGTTTCAAATCTGACATCTTATCCCTTCACCACTGTACCGCCGCCGCGTGGTTCCTTCGGCATGCCCAAGGCGCGCTCGGCGATAATATTGCGCTGTATCTGGTTCGTCCCGCCATAGATTGTATCAGAGCGGGAGAAGAGAAACAGCTTTTGCAGTTTATTATATTCGCCATCCTCGAGCACCTCAGCAGACGCGCCCATAATATCCATCGCCAGTTCGCCCAAATCCCGGTGCCAGCTGGCCCAGTAGATTTTAGACATATAGCCTTCTTTGGTCAGCTCACCTGTTTCCGCCGCCTCCAGAGTCCGTAAGGCCGTAAAGCGCATGATCTTTAGGCCCGCATAGGCTTTGGCGATGCGCTGCCGGATGAGCGAGTCTTGGGCAGCGCCGTTCTTTTTCGCGAGCGCCACGATGTGTTCGAACTCATTGGCAAAGGTCATTTGCTGACCAAGTGTGGACGCGCCGCGCTCAAAGCCCAGCAAGGCCATGGCTATTTTCCAGCCATCCCCGACGCCGCCGATAATATCCGCCTCATCACAAACCGCCCCGTCAAAGAAAACTTCATTAAACTCCGCCGTGCCGCTCATCTGTTTGATGGGACGAATATCTATGCCCGGCTGGTCCAGCTCGACCAGCAGGAACACAAGCCCGTGACGCCCCTTTGAGCCTTCTTTGGCACGGGCGACGACAAAAATATAATCAGAATCCATCGCCAGTGACGTCCAGATTTTCTGCCCGTCAATCACCCATTGCCCGTTTTCAAGACGTGCCTTGGTTTTGATATTGGATAAATCCGATCCCGCATTGGGCTCGCTATAACCCTGACACCAGAATTCCGTGCCCGCTTTAATGCCAGGCAAATATTTGGCTTTTTGTTCTTCCGTCCCGAAAGCAATGATGGTCGGGGCCAGCAATGTCTCGCCAATATGGCCCGCCCTTCCCGGCCCGCCATGGGCGGCATATTCTTCATTGAAGCCGACAATTTCGTCCAAAGACGCCCCGCGCCCGCCATGTTCCTTGGGCCAGCCAATGCCAATCCAGCCTGCCTTGCCCAGCTCTCGCTCCCACTCCAGACGTTTACCGGGAAAGGCGTCTTCATCGCCCGGCGTTGCACGGCCGCGAAGGCATTCATATTCCCCGCAAAAATTCGCGGTCATCCATTCGGAGAATTCTTCCCGCAAACTCATGCGACCTCTCCCAACACGATATCTGCCAAGCGGTCATATTCGCGCGCGGAACTTCCAAACATGCTCCGATTGGCTCGGGCGCGCTTGAAAAAGAAATGCAGCGGATATTCCCATGTAAAGCCAATCCCGCCATGCATTTGTATGGCGTCGCCCGCGACCTTAAAAAAAGCATCTGTGGCATAGGCTTTGGCGATCAGAGCCGCTTCGGTTTTCTCTTCCTCCGAAGCAACCGCCGCCGCATAAACCGCTGACCGCGCGGCCTCGATCAGGATGAACATATCCGCGCAGCGATGTTTAATGGCCTGAAAGCTGGCGATTGGCCGGTCAAACTGAACCCGCTGCCCGGTATATTCGAGCGTTAAATCCAGACATTTTTGCGCCCCGCCAATACATTCGGCGGCCAGCGCAATAAAAGAACGCTGCACGATTTCCATCAAGGCGGCTTCGGTTGTTGTGCCGATGATATCAATATCCGCCTCCGCAACGCCGCTCCAATCCATAAGACCTAGACTGCGCGTTGGGTCCATGGTTTTTTGCGGCGTAATGGCCAGGCTGTCTGTTTGGGCCTCTATGGCAATGATCTCAATCTCGCCGCCTTTTCGGCGGGACAGAAATACTGTGTCCGCACAATCGGCATAACAAACGCCCATGACTTTTTTTGCCGCCGCGTCATGACCATCGGAATAAGTCGCGCGCATTTCGCCGCTGGCAATTTT
>JAHDHS010000012.1 GCA_020631215.1 Hellea sp.
GGTGATTATGAAGGCGCTCTTCCATTTTGGACTACCTATCGCGACTTGGGAATCCGCCTCTATAAAAAAGACCCGAGTAATATAGACTGGATTATGGAAGCGGGATGGGGTGAAAACAATCTTGGAAGCATTGCCTTACAATTAAATCAACATGATGCTGCACTTGATTGGTTCGAAAAGGCTTCTGGTTACTTTGGAAAAGTTTTATTGATTGATCCCGACCACTCATCAGCTCTCTATTCACAAGCCGATGCTTATGCTGGGGCCGCTCGTGCTGCCGCCGTAAATTCAAACGTAGATCAAGTTCGTAACTATCGACTTGAACAAATAAAAATATATGAAACTATGCTAGCCAAAGATCCACAAAATTTTATTGTCAAATTCCGGATTGCAAATGTTCAGTTCCTGATCGCCAAAAATCTGGACTTCTATAAGCCCGATGATGACGTCGCGCAATACATGCGAAAACCCATCAGCTATATCGAAGATTTAATCGTTTATGAGCCAGA
This sequence comes from Hellea sp., assembly GCA_020631215.1. Taxonomy (GTDB): domain Bacteria; phylum Pseudomonadota; class Alphaproteobacteria; order Caulobacterales; family Maricaulaceae; genus Litorimonas. The sequence continues at coordinate 510 of JAHDHS010000012.1, forward strand.
TAATAAAGCGTGGATGTTATCCAGAAACAAGAATAAATTTTATTATTTAACTTTACTGTCAAGCCAGCAAGAGGCTGACACCGTGGCCGTATTTTTCAAAACATATATCGATTCAATTAAATCAATGTGGCCAAATAAAAACAATCAAGATATTTTGGAGTTAGCCGCAATAAATTATTTTTACTACAACGGAAATCAAGCAAAGGCCAAAAACCTTCTCAATGAGGTGAACCGCAAATATCTTTCAGCTGGAGAAGCTGCTGGATTTGACTCCATAACATTACGACATTTACTTGATATAAATGCCAAATTTGAAACCACTCAGCAAACCGAGAATATAGCTAAAAAAATTACTAAGATGGACATGAAGGATAGTGAGGCTAGACTTCCGCACAATGTCTTTCTTAAATTAAAAGCTTATGACCAACTTGGAGTATGTGCCCAAGTAAGAGAGCTATATAGCTCTCTTACGTCACGTGGATATACTCCTGATTTAACAAAATTAAAATGTTCGCGAATCTAAGCGTATATATCTTCCAAATTTAAAACGGCGGATCATTTCTCTGACCAGGGTCGATGATAATCGGTGTCGTCATTCTCTTTCCATCGATTGTTTGATTTATGTCGACATGTAGGTTGAATTTCAAACCTGTAGGGCCGCTGCGATGCGCATTTAAAAGCAGAAATGCATTGCGATTATCGAGTGTGCAAATCTTGGAAAAATTTCGCAACATGTCATCGCGATCATTGACAGTGCTGTACTGACAATTTTTTGAAAACTTCCAACTGCGCTTCCTCAGATAGTATAATATCCACACAGGCATTTTCGCCTGAAGATCGAGGGGGCTGGGCACGCCTGGGCCCTGTACGCCGTCTATTTTAGAAAAATAGCTGACATAATCTTTGAAAATTCTCTCAGGGTTTACGCCGCTGAATTTTCTGTCGAACATATAGTCTGGAATTTCGTCTTTGCATTTTATATAGAGGCTTTTAACGTCGGGTGCGATCATACGTTCACGCACCAGTTCACCTTTTTCATTAATATCAATGATGACTGGGCAAAGAATCGGGCCCTTGCCCAGACGCGCCTCTTGGTAATCATCCCAGTGTTCGAGATATTTGTGGTTCTTGCTCATGGCTTTATCCTCCTATTTCACCATCCCTGTTTGAAGTCTAATTCAATCCTGCGCCGTGATCCGCGTCACGCCAATTTATGTTTTAAGTCATCAAGCGCGACCGCCGCTTCAATCATTGGGACCGCCATGGCGAAATTCGCCGCTTCGGCCCAATCGAATGCCACGTCAAAGCCAAAATGCACGCCGAGCAAATCACCGCTTTGCTTGTCCAAAACCGGAGAGCCTGAACTGCCGCCTGTGGTCGAGGCATTATGGCAAAGCGCGGTCATTTCTTCATCCTGATGAATAATGTCAGAGACTGGCACACTTACGCCCAGCGGGTCATCCTGATCGCTGCTGTGGCGGAAGATATGACCTTCGGAAAGACGCTTCACAGCAAAGATCGGATTTTCTTCAACCACGGCTGCGATTTTATCTGTGACATTGCGCGGGCACGGATAGCCTATCACGACAATCTCGCGGTCCTGAATACCATTAACATCAAACACATTTAATGAGATTGGCTTGCGTTTACGCACAGATTTCGCGAGCCGAAAGATCGCCACATCCAGACCCGGTAGAAAGATCGGGTCATCCTCTGTAAATGCATGAAATTCTGACTTGTCCTCATCCTTTTCGGCCCAAAATTCGATCCCGCCGCCTTGTTTGATATCCTCCAGATACATTTCATAGACATGGCGGTTGGTCAGCACATGATTAGGCGAAATCAGAAAGCCTGTCCCCATGGCGACATCTTCATTCGTAGGCACGCCGATTTGAGGGTACCCAATACGCCCGGTCGCGTGATAGGCACGGCGCACTGGCGCATAGACGCCTGACAAATTCCCCAGCTGTCCGGCCGCTAATTGTCCGCCAACGCCGCCCGTGGGCACAGAACCGGGCACCATGACACTGCCGGCAAAAACAAGACCTTTGTCCTCCGGCCGTTCCAGTTTTGGCCGCAGATCCGCTGCCTTCTCTACAATTTCAGCCACTTTGGACTGCACGATAGTCTGAGCGGCGGCTTTACCGCCTCGTTTAATCAGAACGACAAGCAAACCTAAATTTGCCAGTCCAAGCAACCCTGCCAAATATGGCCATACACCTGATCCCTGATTTGCTTTCAGCCGATCAATTTCGCGCTGCAATCTATCGAGTTCACTCGCAACAGAGTTCGGTGTGGTAGCATTGCGCAACTGCTCAAGCTCCTGTGACTGCGCTGCCAAACTGGCCGTTAAAGCCTGAATATCTTTTTCAAGTTGAGTGCGTCTTGCCTGTTCGACTAATTTTTGACGACTGGCCTCAACCAAAGCCTCTTCCAGCAAGGTCGTGCGGTCTGTGTCTGTCTCTCCCGAAACCACAGGCGGCAATTCCACTTCCGGGGCAGCAACATCTGAGCATAAAGCCAATCGCAAATATTCAAGCTGCGTCGGCGATTCTATATAATAGGTTAGACTCCCATCAAAACTTGAACTTCTAAGATAAGTCAAAACATCTTCCGATAAGGACGGATTGTGATCCTGATATCTAAAGCCTGCTAAGTCGAGCGTTCTTTTAAACTCCTGACTGCTGGCCGCAGACGATAAATATGCCGCGCCATCTTCCACATAAGGGCTGTGGTGCATGGGCCAGCGATTTACAAAATTCCCTAATTGAACGCTGCCAATGCCTTGGCTTGGAGAAACCCGCTCATATATCGCCCCGCTCGTGATCTCCTGCGGCAGGTTTGAGAAATCTGCGACCCATAAATCTGCACCGCCATCAACACTATCCACCCATAACTCGGCATTGGGCAGCCATTGCCCGCCATTCATCGCATCTGGCAGCGTTAAAGCGCCCCTGTCACCGAGTTCGTAAATCCATAATGTTTGATCCGCGCCACATGCTAAATTCGTCAGGTCCTCCCGCGGCTGCGCGAAGGCAAGCGTCGACCGCATGCCGACGAGTAGCAAAATAAATAAGACTAAAAAATTACGCGCCAGCCCCGGCATTCAAGCTCTCCCCGCTACACTATCTAATAAATTCTGATATTATGAAAGTGTTTTCTTAGGCCGCCATGACGCTCATCACGCTTTTGGTTTTTTTCACAGAATAAGAATGGCTTGTTTTCTTTTATCTTTTTGCGGCCTATATATTTTTCATGACCACATCTGCGGAACATAATTACATAGCCAATTATGAAGCCGCTCTGGTTGGATTGAAAAACAAGCCGGACGATAAACTTTTACAATATCAGGCCGTCCTGAGCTTGGCGCGCGCTGGATCACTGGACTTCGCGATTACAGAATATAAGCGCTATGGCCTGGACAAAGTCAAAAACCATGAAGAAATCATGGCTCTGGGTGGGCGGCTCTCTAAAGATCAATATTTACGCCGTTCAGGCAAAGCGGCATTAAACCACGCCCGCGATGCCGCACACAAATATGAAACCGCTTTCCAAGCCACAGGCGGATATTTTTCCGGTGTGAATGCGGCCACTATGGCGTTGATGGCGGATATGCCTGACGCGGTGATCAAGGATCGGGCTAAGACTATTTTGGATCTTTTGCCCGCAACCGATGATTTATCTTCTGAGGACAAATATTTCACCGAAGCGACCCGAGCGGAATGCCAACTGCTGTTGGGCAGCTCAGCCAAATCCTATGAAGATTTACGGGCCGCCTTTGATCACGATCCGCTCAATTACAGTGCTCATGCGACGACGCTGAAACAATTTCGTATGATAACCGCCAAGCAAGGCGTGGACGGCGATTGGCTGTCCGATTTCCGCACCCCCAAAGCCATTCATTATGCGGGACACATATTTGGCACTGATAAAGCGCAAGAGCCTTATCTCGAGCGGCTTCATATCGAATTATCGGATATCATTCAGAAACAGGATATCGGCTTTGGCTATGGCGCCTTGGCGGCTGGCTCTGACATCTTAATTGCTGAGGCCTTATTGGCTGAAGGCGCCGAACTTCATGTAATTCTGCCTTGCGATGAAGCCAGCTTTATAACCCAATCAGTGGCTCCGTTTGGACAAATATGGATGGATCGCTACCAAAGCTGCCGGGATCAAGCCGCAAGTGTGACACCTCTATCATCGGCGGCAAGCTGGCCTGATCCCGTGCAAAACCGCATGACAGGCCATGTTGCGATGGGTCAGGCCGTGCTCAGAGCCCAGACCTTGGCAGCGCCAACCATGCAGCTTTTGATATGGAATGAAAACTCAGGACACAGCTACACCGCTACCCATGCTGGCGACTGGGCGGAGACCGGCCGCGAGCAGGTCATTGTACCTTACCCGCTCAAACCAAATGGCTCAAAACCCTCATCCCAATCCATTACGGACATCTATGAAATTCTTCTTTTAAACGATGAAAAGACAGAACACATAAAGCTGACTGCGTTCTTCCAACTTGCTCATGTAAAGGATAGCTACCGCGAAGGCATGGCGGTTCATCTAAAAACAAATCTTGAAGAAGATCATCAAATCCTGGCCGCCCTCTCAGAGGCGGCACGACCCTATGAAATTTTGATCTCTGAAAGTTTGGCCAGTATTTTGGCGTTTTTAAATGAAGCAGAATTTAAGCCCGTTTACGCAGGACAAATCACATCTGAAACCGGCGCTATAATTCGCGCCTATACATTATCAATCCAAAATTGATTATTTTATTCCGTCTTTCAGGCGCTCCGGCTGATCAACAATCAAGGCCCCCGGCGAGCGGGATAGAATGCCTTTTTTTTGCAATTCACTGACTGTTCGCGAGACAGTTTCCCGGGTTGAATTAATTCGTAGTGCTATATCAACAAACACCGGGCTGGGCCGGATGACATCACGCCCTGCATCAACCCCCATCGGACTGGAAAGGCGGGCCAGTTCTGCGCAAACCCGCCCCTTGGCAGACAATGTATAAGCCTCGACCAGGCGGCGCATCATCTGATCCAATCTCTGCGCCAAATCTTCTGACAAAGAATGACCAAATTCATCCGCCTCTTCTATTAGACGTTTCACAGCGCCTACGGGCATTAAAAGGGTTGATAATTCAGTTTCTGCTGAAATTTCATAATTAATCGGCAGCCCGGAAAAATATGACATGTGACCTAAAAAATCACCTGGCTCAAAAAAACCCAACCAAGTTTCATCGCCGGACGCCGAATAAGATAAAGCCTTAGCTCTGCCTGATATTATCAGGCCAATATGTGAGCTAATTTCATCCTGCAATAAGATTGCATCACCGGCATGATAGACTTTGCGATTGCCAGCTTTCTCCAAAAGTGGATACCAAGGCTTATCCGTGGGGCTCATCATGAATTCTAGCTACCCGATTGCCCCTTTTTGTCAAAGTCTATTTTGATGGGTCTTGCCTCTATCTTTTAATGGCGAAACCCGTCAAAAGCCCTGCGTCATGTCAGGTGATCCACATTCAATTATAAAGGCCGTTCTGGGCCCAACCAATACAGGTAAGACCCATTATGCGATCGATCGTATGCTCGGCCATGCCAGCGGTGTTATTGGTTTGCCCTTAAGACTTCTGGCACGTGAAGTTTATGACCGGATCGTCGCCCGCAAAGGCGAAAAGCTTTGCGCGCTGGTCACGGGCGAAGAGAAAATCATCCCTCCGACAGCGCAATATTATGTTTGCACCGTCGAAGCCATGCCTGTGGAGAAACGATTTAACTTTCTTGCCGTGGATGAGGTGCAACTCATGGGCCATCATGAACGCGGGCATATTTTTACTGATCGTGTCCTGCATTCCAGAGGTCTTTACGAAACGCTGTTTATGGGCGCAGAGACGTCACGCGATGTATTGGCGGCCTTGGTGCCAAATATAAAATTCGATCACAGGGAGAGATTTTCAACTCTTTCATATACTGGCCCTGCGAAACTGACCCGCCTGCCGAAACGATCCGTGATCGTGGCCTTTTCGGCTGCAGAAGTATATGCTCTGGCAGAATTATTACGCCGGTTTCGCGGCGGGGCGGCCGTTGTCATGGGCGGCCTTTCCCCGCGCACCCGAAACGCACAGGCTGAGTTATTTCAAAATGGTGATGTCGATTTTCTAGTCGCCACGGATGCCGTAGGCATGGGACTAAACTTGGATACCGATCACGTCGCCTTTGCCGCTCTATCAAAATATGATGGCCGGAGACGACGTATGCTAACGCCAATGGAAGCTGCGCAGATCGCTGGGCGTGCTGGACGGTTTCGCAATGATGGCACTTTTGGCGTGACAGCTGATTGCGTAGAACCAGATGAGGAAATGGTCCGGCGCATTGAAGCCCATGAATTTGAGCCGCTGCATTATGTTGAATGGCGCCATTCTGATCTTGATTTTAACTCGCTCGACAGACTCCTGGACAGCCTGCATACCAAGCGCCCGACCAAACGTTTACGCCGAATAAAAGGCGCAGAAGATGAGGCTGCATTGGAACGGCTCATCGCTATTCCAGAAATTCGCGAGGCGATGAAAACCCGCGCCCAAGTCCGGCAACTTTGGGACATATGCCAAATCCCGGATTTCCGAAATTTGACAATCGATACCCATGTGAAGCTATTACAGGATATATATCGCATGTTGGTTGCCCATGGCGGTCGCCTGCCGGATGATTTTATGGCAAAACGCATTGCGCGCTGTGATGACTTAACCGGTGAAGTGGAACAACTATCCGCCCGGCTGGCCCATATTCGCACCTGGACTTATTGTGCTGGTAAATCCAGTTGGATGAGTCAACAAAAACATTGGGTAAATGCAGCCCGTGAGGTTGAAGACCGCCTATCAGATGCGCTACACGAAAAATTGACTGCGCGATTTGTGGACCGCCGTACAAGCAAATTAATGAAGGGCATAGGAGCGGATGCATTTATGGGCGCCACTATAAAAGATAATGGCGAAGTTTTCGTCGATGAAATCCTAATCGGACGGTTGGAAGGCCTCCGCTTTACGCGCGATGAGAACGGATCGAAGTTAGAAGCCAAAGCTATCGACGCTGCCGCCCAGAAAGCCGTCGGTCCTGAAATCGACCGCCGCCTAACATCGTTGTGTGGGGGGACGCATGCTATCTTTACTTTATCCGATCAGGGCGAGGTGATGTGGGGCGGGCAGGCTGTTGGAAAGATTGCGCCATCCGGCACCGTTTTCACGCCTGACGCGACCCTGATTGGCGGGGAACTCGGCCATGAAAATCTGCGGCATATGGCCGAGGATCGGATGCGGGAATTCCTGCGGGCTGAAGTCCAAACTCATCTACAGCCGCTGATCAAATTGAAAGAGTTCCAAGAGGCTGAGGGCACCCTGCCCGAGGCCAAAGGTTTTGCTTACACCTTGGCCGAAAATCACGGCGCAGTCACCAGACGCCATTATGGTCAGGTTCTAAGAAACCTGCAGCAGGAACCCAGACGACAGCTGCGCGGGGCCGGCGTAACTTTCGGACATTTCAATATCTATATGCCCGAGCTTATCAAACCCAAACCCGCAAGGCTGCTGAGTTTGCTGGTCGCTTATGGCGCGGGGGGTGATGGGAAACCCTTTATTCCATTTGCCGGAGTCACATCCATCCCGAATGAAGGCGATCTGGCCTCATTTAACTTCAACGGCAAAACTTTATCGCTGGCGGGGTATCGGGCAGTTGGACCACGCATTGTGCGCTTTGATATTCTCAACCGCCTGTCCAATCTTATACGGGATGCCGTGGATCAATTTGACGAGGATAAAAAAGACGATACCGAAGGCGGCAAGTTCCAGATTATGCAGGAAATGCTCGCATTATTGGGATCGTCCTATGAGGATACGCGGGGGGTGTTACAGTCACTGAACTATGTGCCTGTGAAGGCAGATGAGCCTTTAACCAAACCCGCGCCCAAGCCTGATCCTGCGCCCGAACCCGCGCCTAAACCCGCCTCTCAACCCGAAAACAAAGATGACGCTTCCGGCCCGGAGGCAAAGCTTGACGCAGGGGCTGAGACAAAGACCCCTCCCAAGCCGGATGAACCTGAACTTACCAATATTGAAGGCGTCTCCAAAAGACAGATCAAGAAATTAACGCGGCGCAAGCGGCTGAACGTCTATAATCACCGCGTGACACATGAGGACGGCACGTCAGAAGAGCTGCCCAATCTGGAATATTGGGTGCGAAAACAAAACAACCGTAAAGGCGGCGCTCCAAGAAAATTTGATAAAAAACCAACCAAACGCCGCACGCGTAATTACACACAGGCCCCACCCAAAAAGGGTCCTTCGAAGCAGGCAAAAAAATTCGAGAATTCTCCTTTTGCGGCGCTCGCAGCCTTAAAGGGCGAGCCAGACAAACCTGCCGATAAAGCCAAGACGGAAACAACGAAAAAAGATGATAAGGCAGAGGATTAACCCTGCCCCGCCTGCGGAAATCAGAACAGGATGACCGGGGACAGAGCCCTCCGGATGATGCGAGCCGGCTGGATGTTTGGCTTTACAGAACCCGCTTGTTCAAAACGCGGAGCGGAGCGTCCAAAGCGGTTTTAGCGGGGAAAATCAGGCTGACCCGGCACGGAAAGACTCAGCGGGTGAAGAAACCTCACGGGCTTATTCGCATCGGAGAGCAACTGACCTTTATGCGGGGTTCCAAATTGCTGCAGGTGGAAATGGTCAAGCCGGGGAAACGCCGCGGCCCTGCCCCAGAGGCGCGCTCGCTCTACCGGATTATTGAAATCGAAGATTAGGCAGATCGCCTTATTGACATTCGCCGCCGATAGCGCCAAATCGCGCGGGACTAAAGGAGCCATCACGTGACCTATATCGTCAAGGACGAATGTATCAAATGTAAGTTCATGGACTGCGTTGAAGTCTGCCCAGTAGACTGCTTCTATGAGGGTGAAAACATGCTCGTGATCCACCCGGATGAGTGCATTGATTGCGGCGTGTGTGAGCCTGAATGCCCGGTGGATGCGATTGTGCCGGATACTGAGGATGACCCGGACGGCAAATGGTTGGAAATAAACTCCAAATATGCGGAGTTATGGCCGGTCATAACCGTGAAAAAGGACCCGCCCGAAGACCGTGAACAATATGAGTCTGAGACGGGGAAATTCGAGAAATATTTCAGCGAAAAACCCGGAACCGGCGACGAATAGGCCTGTTTTTGGGACAATTTTCGGCGATTTTCGGCGATTTTCGATGCATTTATGGTTAATTTTTACGCCTGAAATCCGGAATAAACAGGACGGGTAGATTTTTGCGCATTTTTGTGCTATGTTAGCAAAGATACCAGACGGTGCGGCTCCCAAACTCCGCACCGTTTGTTTTTGCGAAAATGTCCCGCAAATGGGCGATATAAAATAAAGGTTCTTTATGGCTACCAAAAAGAAAACCCCGGCAAAAAAGAAAACATCCAAGAAGCTCAGCTTTAAGGTTGGACAGCATATTGTCTATCCGGCTCATGGTGTGGGCCTGGTGATCGGGATTGAAAAAGAAATCATCGCCGGTTTCGATATCGAAGTCTATGTCGTCAAATTCGACCAAGACAAAATGACTCTGCGTGTGCCGACCGCCAAAGCCGACACATCCGGCATGCGGGCGCTGTCAAATGAACTGGTCTTGAAAGACTCTTTCACGACCTTGAAAGGCCGCGCGCGCATTAAGCGCACAATGTGGTCACGCCGGGCGCAGGAATATGAAGCGAAAATCAATTCCGGCGATCTGATCCTGGTCTCTGAAGTTGTGCGCGACCTGCACCGCACAGACACGCAGCCCGAGCAAAGCTACTCAGAGCGTCAGCTTTATGAAAGAGCGCTGGACCGTATGGTACGCGAAGTCGCGGCCATCAAGAAAACGGATCACGGCCCTGCCATGGACGAAGTTCTGGAAACCTTAAGCAAGGCGCGCTCCCGTCAGGCTGCCAAAGCCGCAAAGGAGGCTGAGGCCAATAAAAATGACAATGGCGAGGATACTGCCGCTGCGTAATTCACGACGCAAATGTCGAACAAAGCCTCCGCTTCGCCGGGGGCTTTTTTATGTCAGAACTTCCAGCCTTTCGGGATGATCGAGCCAGATAGACGGCCCGTTGACCAATTCAATCCAGCCCCGCACGCGCACCCGTGCGCCTTCGAGCGTGACCGGATCAAGCCCTTTCGCGGTAAAGCGTTTAAGATGTTTGCGCGCAATGACCACGGTAAAATCCGTTTTGTAATCCGCCCCGAAATTCAAATAGACCTGCCCCCTTACATTGGCGGTTGAGGTGATGATGCCTTCGACGATTTGAACGCTATCGACAAATTGTGCGAGGCTATTGGGCTCCGGCCCGCGCACCGCATAAAACGGGTCTGACCAGATTGCGCGGTTCTTCTCCCGCGCCGTGACTTCCAAAGGATAGAGACGCGTGATATCCAGATATTCATCCGGCCAGCTCATAACCCGCGCCAGACCTAACCGCACCATTTCCGCCTGCACCCAAATATCGCGCTGCCCTGCCCCGTCCAGAGAATAGACCTGCGCAACGGCGCGGTCATAGCGGTCCCGTTCCTGCCCGCCATAATAAAGCTGCACAGACCGGTTCTGTATCAGGCCGGACAAAGCCGCCCGCGCTTCATCGGCAAAGGGCCAGGCTTTCCGCCCCCGGGATTTGACGGCGGATTGCGGCGCTTCAATCCCGGCCAGCCGGATATTCAAGCCGCTGTCTAAAATAAATGTATCACCATCCAAGACTTTGGCGACCTTGCCGCTTTCCCCTGGCCGAAGGTCAGAGGCCCGCAGCCCGGTTGCGCCAAATACAGAAACGCCTGCCGCCCCCAAGACCAATGCATGGCGGCGAGTCATAAAATTTGGCTTGTGCATTGACCCTTCCACAGCTTTACTATGACAAAGAACGCCATTGACGTCGAATCCATTATAACAGGAGCCACAATGCCAACCCCTATTGATTTATACTGGTCCTTTCGCTCCCCATATTCCTACCTCGCCCTGAAACAGATTTTGGAGATCGAAAAAAAACGGGACGTTATTATCCATCCAAAAATTGTTTTACCCTTGGCGGTGCGGCAACCGGATTTCTTCGAAACGCGCGGCCCGGAATGGGCCATATATCTGCTAAAAGACGTGTTTCGCTTGGCACATATGACGGATCAGACCATGGCATGGCCCAACCCTGATCCCATCGTTCAAGATATGGCAACACAGAAAATTGCGGACGAACAACCTTATATTTGGCGGCTGTCACGTCTGGGGCTGATTGCCGCCGAACAAGGCAAGGGGCTGGCTTTCATGTCAGAGGCCAGTCAGATCATTTGGAGCGAAAAAAACTGGCATGACGGCACAGCTCTGGCCGAGGCGGCAGGCCGGGCCGGATTGACCCTATCTGATATGGACACAGAAGCCTCCGAGCGGGCCGAGGCACTGGATGCAAAGCTGGCGCAACATGACAAAGAGTTACGGGCCGCTGGTCATTGGGGCGTTCCGACCTGCGTGGTCAATGGCGAGCCGTTTTTCGGTATGGACAGGTTAAGCGTTCTGGAATGGCGGCTGGATCAAATGGGCGTTGCTTGATAATGTCTGGCACCCTAGTTAAACGTCGCCAGCTTCGCCTCGAAGAGTGACCAATCATCCACTTGATCGATGGGTTTCCATAATTCGCCGATTTCATCATAGAGCAGACTTGCCGGTTTGTCGGTCTTGGGCGGATGACCGGAAACCTCAAAGGATTTTAGCTGACCATACCATGTCTTGAAGTCCGGTCCTTCATAGCTCTCTAATTGCGGGCCGTCATGGCGCCCTGCCCCGCCTTGCCAGTCATGCCAGAAATTCGGCCAGTTGACCTCTGAGGCCTGTAGGTATGTGTAGGTCGCATTTATAAATTCGGTATTCGTTTTTGGGTCTTTTGGCTCGATGCCGAGCTTTGAAAATACGCCCCTGATCTGCGCCGCCTGAAACTTTTCCGCATAGCTATCCAGCGCGTCAATTAAGGGCTGATCTTCGCAAATCAAAGACAGGCTTTGCGCCAGCTGAGCCAGATTCCAGCCCATGGCTTCGGGTTGCCTAGCAAAGGCATATAGCCCGTGATGGTCGAAATAGGCAGCTGTAAATCCGGGGTGATAAACCGGGAGAAAACGATATGGGCCGTAATCGAAACTCTCCCCCGTGATGTTCATATTATCGGTATTCATCACGCCATGAACGAATCCGGCCGCCATCCAGCTGGCCACCGCTTCGGCGCTTTTCGTCACCACCTGATCAAACAGCTCATGCGCATTATCGGCTTCTGGATAGAAATGCCGGATGCAGTAATCCACTAATGTTTCAAGATTATCGCGCTTGCCGAAAAAGGCCTGCCGCTGGAATGTGCCAAAGCGGATATGCGAATGGGATAGGCGGGTCAGGACGGCCGAGCGCGTGGGCGACGGTTCGTCATGACGCTGTAACGCCTCCCCTGTTTCGATCAGACAAAAGCTGCGCGATGTATTGACGCCAAGATGCTTTAGATAGCGCGTGGCCAGCACTTCCCGCACGCCGCCCAATAAAGTCAGCCGCCCATCGCCCTGCCGGGAATAAGGCGTTTGCCCGGAGCCTTTGGTGCCAAGATCAAGCAGCCTGCCGTGATCGTCATAGACCTGCGCGAATAAAAACCCCCGCCCATCCCCAATGTCCGGATTATAATGGCGGAATTGATGACCATGATATCGCAGCGCCAAAGGCTCGGGCAGGTTATCCGGCAGTGGCTCGAACCGCCCGAAATGGGCGGCCCAATCATGCTCTGTCAATGTCAGGCCAATTGAGTTTGCCGCGGCCTCATCTTTGTAGCGCAATTTGGTTTCAGGAAATTCCGCAGGCGAGACCGGGTCATAGAAATCCCCGCCCAGTGACTGAATAGCTTTTGACGGCTTATAGGCCACTACATTCCTAACTCGGCTCCGAAATGGCTGTGAATATTAGTATAGAATGTCTCGCTACGACGGGCTTTCAACCATTTGGTCAAATTCGGATAAGGCGAAAGATCAAGCCGGGCTGTGTTTTCAGGCTCCAGCGCCGCAATCAAAGACAGGTCAGCCAATGTCATGGCATCCCCGCATAGAAACGGCGATTCAGCTAATCTGTTTTCGACATGCGGGAGATTATCACTGATATATTTCAAGCCCAGCTGAATTGAATTTTCATCGACGGGCGCGCCAATGATCGGTGCAATAACCCGGTTATACTGCACGCGCGCCACATTACTACGAACATGGTGCACGGCGAAATCAAACCATTGATCAATCTGCCCCTGAGATTTGGCGTCATTTGGATACAGATCTCTGCCGCGCGCGAGATAGCGCATAATTGCGCCGCTTTCCGCCAGCTTATAGTCTCCATCAACCATGGCAGGCACACGGCCATAGGGGTTGATCGCCAGATAATCCGGCTGTTTATTCGCCCCGCTTTGTAAATCAACCATGACTTTCTCATAGTCCCGCCCGGCGGCCTCAGCGGTAAATAACGGCCCCATAGATGGGAATGACATGGGGTGATAATAAAGCTTTAGCATGGCTTGCTCTCCAAAGACTGCAAATGTTTCCGTAAGAAATCAGAGGCATCGAGCGGAATTTTCCGGGCCTTAGGGAAGGCTTTGGAAAAGTTTAAAAATCCGTGCGGCAATAATTTCTCATGGGCGTATATCACAGGCACGCCATGCGCGATCAGGTTATCTGCGTATAGCTTCCCTTCATCTCTTAAGGGGTCAAGGCCGCAGGTTAGAATATAAGCAGGCGGGACGCCTTTGAGGTTTTTCTCCAGCAGGGGCGAAAGCCGCGTTTCTTTCGGGTCGGCGTCACCGACATAATGCTCGTCAATAAATTTCAGCGCCATGAACCCAAGCTGCAACCAGTCCTGCGGCCCCGGCTTTGGGGGTTTGAAATTGACGAGCTGCATGAGGGGATAAAACAAGATTTGGCAATGCAAATCATCCCGATATTTTTGCGCCAGATAAGCCGTCATATTCCCGCCCGCGCTGTCACCGCCCAGGGCCAGGCTGCGGCGGTCAATGCCATATTCATCCTGCCCGTAACCTTCCAAAGCCCATTGCAAAACGGTTTCACAATCTATGGGCCCGGCCGGATAAGGATGTTGCGGGGCCAGACGATAATCAACGGACAGAACGCGGTAACCTGAGCCGGACGCCACACGGCGGGCAATGCCTTCATGGCTGTTAATGCTACAGGTGACAAAGCCGCCGCCATGTAAATAAATCATGGTCGGGCCCGGCTCTTCGCTGGCTTGGTGCGGAACATAGAGCCGGACGGGGATATCCTCCTCCGGCCCAGGGACATTGAAATTTATGACCCGGCGCATATCCGGCCCTGGCATTTCAAACTGATTGGTCACACGCAGGACATTATTATGCGCATTCAAAAACGCATCCGGCTCCGGCTTTAGCTTTTCCATTTGCGAACGGAGTTTCTCGCCCATGTCTTCGGCGAATTCTTTGGCTTTGAAATTTGGTTTTCTAAAATTTGGTTTTTTCATGGGGCATAGCCTCCGCTTTTTAAAAAGCTGATTTCTTCGGGTGTACTGTGTCGGCCTAGAATGTCATTTCTGTGCGGGAAGCGGCCAAAACGGTCTATCACTTTGCGATGTTCTTTGGCGTGGTGAAGCGTGCTGCTGTCATTCAGGCGGGCATCCACCAAACGCACACATTCATTTTGCGCTTTGATATCTTCTGCGTGCATGAAGGGCATATAGACAAAAGCGCGGCGGGCTTGATCGATTTTCACATCCCAGCCTTTATCCACCATGCGACCAGCCACAGCCAACGCCAGATGATCCCAAGCAAAAGCCGCAGGCGTATCGCGGTACATATTGCGTGAAAACTGATCCAGCGCGACAATCAAAGCTAGTGAGCTTTCCGCGTCGCTTTCCCATTTATGCGGGAACGGGTCTGCCGCCAAGGCAATGGCGGCGCTTTCAAAACGGGTTCGGATTTCGGCATCAAAGGCATCGCTTTTTTGATACCAACGTTTCGGCCCGGCTTCGTCAAACCAGAAGGTCAGAATGTCAGTCGGTTTGACTATAGCCGGATCTCCCCCTTTTTGATTTTATCAAACACCGTTTTGGTCAGCTTTTCATAGGCGCCTGTCTTCGGGTCGGCATAATACATCGGATCCGAGACTTTAGCCGGATCAAAGCCTGCTTTGACCAGATTGGTTTTCTTAAATTTGAATGTGCTGGTGGTGTCGGACTCTTTGGACAGACGCAAAAAGACCGGCCGCGCATAATGCGGCAAGTCATGATTGACCAGATCTTTTAAGGCTTTCAAATCAAGAGAGGTTTCAGATACGATTGAGGCCATGCCCGCGCGGCCATCATAGCCCGGCACATCCACGCCATAGACATTGGCCTGTGTCACGCCTTCAAATTTTGACAAAACCGCCGCGACTTCGCCCGTCGCCACATTTTCGGCCTTCCAGCGGAACGTGTCACCGACCCGGTCCATAAAATAATAATATCCGTGCTCGTCCCGTTTCATCAAATCACCCGTGCGGAACCAGGCATCGCCTTTCTTGAAAACATTGCGCAAAATCTTTTTCTGCGTGGCTTCTTTTTTCTCATAGCCTTCAAAGCGAAAACGCGGATTGTCTGCTTGGATTTCGCCGATCATTTCGCCGATCTCGTCCGAACCCGTCCGAATGCAAAATCCATCCGGGCCGCGCGGATTGGTATTGTCCTCAACGTCATACTGAATGATATCAATATTGAACATGAACTTCAGATAATTCGGCACGCGGCCAACCGCGCCCACCGGGCCGTCAACATTGATCAAGCTGACATTGCCTTCGGTCGCGCCGTAAAATTCGATAACATGGTCAATATTGAACCGCTCAATGAAGGCCGTCCAGACTTCAGGGCGCAGGCCGTTGCCGATGATCCATTTTATCTTATGTTTGCGCTCCAGCGGATGAGGGTCACAAGAGAGCAGGAAGCGGCATAATTCCCCGACATAGGTAAACATAGTCGCGTCATGTTTGACGGCTTCGTCCCAGAATTTGGTCGCCGAGAATTTCGATTGGACGATAACCGCGCCGCCATTTGTCAGCGCCGCGCCACAGCCGACCAAGCCGCCAGTCGCGTGATACATGGGCAGCACCATCAACATGCGGTCTTTGGCGCTGGCTCTGGCCCCCGTGCCGATGCCGCGCATATAATTTTGCGCGCGCACATGGGTGACCTTGGCCGCCTTGGGCAGACCCGTCGTGCCGGAGGTGAACATTTTCATACATTGCTCACCGGCTTTGATGCCTGCACGCGTCTCTTTGGACGGGCGGCGTTTGTCCTGCTTGGCAACCGCCTCGTCGAAACTCTCATAACCTTTTAGCGCGCCGTAAGCCGCCCAGGCTTTGACGTCGCCCTCGACTTTAGCTTTGGCGGCAGTCCATTGCTTGGCCATTTCGTGATCCAGGATCAAATGATCCGCGCCGGAAATATTCACACAATGGGCCAGCGCCGCACCCGCGAGTTGATAATTTAATAGCGCCGGAATGACCGCCACTTTCGACAGGCCAAACCAGAGCGGGATATATTCCATCCGGTTGCGCACAAAGACGGCGACCGTATCGCCGGGCTTTAGGCCTTGCTCAGTGGCCCAAGCCGCGACTTGATTGGCATAGTCATCCATCTGCTGATAGGTCCACTGACGATCATCTTCGATGAAAGCGGTGTTGGATCCAAATTTATCCACCCGCATCTCAAGCTCGTCAGCAATTAAGTGATGACCCGACGCGTCGACCGTTTTAACGGACTTCAGCATCCGCCTAACATCGCCAAGGAATTTGGCTTCGCGTTTAATGGTTTTAATCAGGCCCATGCCAACCTCTTATTCTTTGACTCGCGCGGACAATAGACACGCCATAGGCAGCGTCAAGCAATGCTGTGCAGGGGGCAAAAGAAAACCCCGCAGTGGGAAGCTGCGGGGCGGTTTTGACTAACTTTTTAAAACTGACCGGTGGGAACTATGGTCAGTTTCGTGGGAACCAGAGATGCCTCTCTTATGTTCGAATTATAATTTGCAATGCCCGTGCCAACTCGCCTGACAGGCGAAAACGGCGATTTTCTACCCTTTTAGCGCCGATTATCAGTCATTGCCCCGTCCTGACGCACCTATCTGTCCCAAAGCGGGACAGACATAGCTATGGGTAGCGATTGCCTGTTTGCAAACATGTCCCGTCGGGCTGCAAGACAGTGCCTGCCGGACAGTCTACCCTTTGCGGCGCAGGACTGTGGCCGCGCCGGTAATCAGGCCGCGATGCGTTGGGCACTGCGGAATATGTCCGGCCAGATTGGGCCAGACGGAAACCTTCGATATAATTTGGCGGGACAAAGATCGGATATTCCTGCCCTTGCCTGTCCAAAGCAATCACCGTCATGCCGTCAAAGCGGGCAGCCTCCAGTCGTTCATTGGAAATGAAAACAGACAGCCGCTCTTCCCGCGCGCAGTCTACATCGACCGTAGTGACCACGTCGCGCCCGCCATAATAGCTACGGCGGTAGTCATCGGGAAAGAACTTCATACGACCCATGTCCCGCTTGCTCGGGCGGCGAGAAACCGGCTTGTCGATTTTTCGTTTGGCTCTGCGCTCAGGCCGCCGGGGCTCCGGTCTGGGCCGCGGCTTAGTCACTTTTCTTGGCTTGGGCGCAGGCCTGCTCACCTCGGGCCGCGGCGCGGGGCGATCAACTTTAGGCCTTCTGCGTTCAGGCCGGTCCAAATCCGGACGGGGCCGGGACACGACCTTTGGCGTTTTAGGCTTGGCGATTCCGCTGCCGGGCTTTTTGCGCTTGCGGTTTATACCACGCGCTTCTTCCAGATTGGGCGGATTGCGGCGATAAATAATCGGATCACCCGACACCCATTTTCCGCCGGGGCCCGAGCGGCGCTCGGAGGGCGGCACATAATCATCATCTCTGTCTCTATCTGTGTCAGGACGACGATCCGGTCGGCGGTCCGGTCTGCGTTTCGGGCGGCGTCTGCGCCAGCCATCCCCGTGACCATAGCCATAACCGCCCCGTCTCCATGACGGACTATCCCACCAGCCATAACCGAAATGACCGCCATAATGACGATAAGGTCTGAACAAGCTATATGACCGCCTGGGGGCATAGTAATATTGGTGATCATAGACGATTTCGCGCACATTTTGCGAA
Organism: Hellea sp.; assembly: GCA_020631215.1. Lineage (GTDB taxonomy): Bacteria > Pseudomonadota > Alphaproteobacteria > Caulobacterales > Maricaulaceae > Litorimonas. Next base: position 18,742 of record JAHDHS010000012.1, read on the forward strand.
CATTCCAACACCCGGCTGTCCCGCAATAGAGCGGGCGCATATTGGCCGTTCACATGAATGGCATCTTCAAAGCCGCGCATGTCATAAGGGTCACGGCTGGGGGCGTTATAATAAAAAGCCATTTCCAACACCGCCCCGCCGCGTAAATCCTCTCCGTCAATACTGACGGCGCGGTCAACTGAGCGCAGTGTAACGGAGCCTGCCATCTGGCTGTCCTGCTCGAAGGGATCAAAGCCAGGAGCAATATATTCGCGCTGGCCGGTTCGGTTATTATATTCGGTTCTGACATCCATAGCGATCTGACTTGGGGACATATCCGGCATATAGGCCGGTTGTGAGTCCGCAAAAGCGGCGGCAGGCATCAGGGCCGAAACGGATAAGCAAGCCGCTAAATAGCCTGCGCGAAGGAACATCTGTTTAGTCATCATATGCATGTAGCATAGCAAATTTAGCGCCAGTCTGAAAGCGCTGTTCACACAAGGTTCAGAAACGCTGAGATTTTGCTGGCTTTGGCCTGTCGGTTTATGGCGACTAAAAACTGTCTTTCAGCGCACGTCTGCGCCCGAGCTCTATAGCATTACCAGCCGTCACGAACGGGTTGGTCGCCCTTTCCGCCGCAACCGTTGTCGGCACGGTGGGCAGGCCCGCCTCGCGTTTGGCCTTTGCGGCGTCAATCGCCTCTTTCAACCGCTCATTTTCCGGATCGACATGAATGGCGAATTTGGCATTGGACAGCGTATATTCATGCGCGCAATAAAGTTTTGTCTCATCCGGCAATGCCATGATTTTTGACAGGCTTTGATGCATCTGCTCAGGCGTGCCTTCAAAGAGCTTGCCGCAGCCCATGACAAAAATCGTATCCCCGACAAAGGCGGCATTCGCCTCCGGGACATGATAAATTATGTGCTCATCCGTATGACCGGGCGTGTGGAAAATATGAACGTCATGCTGCCCGAACTGAAATGTGTCGCCCTCCGTAAGGCCTTTTTGCAAACCGGGGATACGGCCTTCAATATAGGCCGGGCCATAAATGGTCAGATCATATTGCTTTGCCAGCGCCGCATTGCCGCCTGTATGATCCGGATGCCAATGCGTATTCCAAATTTCTGTCAATCTCCAACCGCGCTGCTCGCATTGGCGGGCTATTTCAGCCCCGTCCGGCGTATCAATACAGGCCGTTCGACCACTCTGCGGGTCATGAATGAGCATGCCGTAATTATCCGACAGGCAGGGAAATATCTCGATCTGAATGTCGCTCATAGAGCCATTATAAACCTTAATGGCTCGACGTCACTTGGAAATCTTATTCCGCTCTGAATGAGACTTTCTTAGTATGGCCCGAGGAATAGACAGCCGCGCCATTTTCAGTACGCGGTTCAAATCGATATTTTTCGACGGCTTTAATCGCCGTCTCTGTAAAAGCCTCCGACATGCGGCCTGTATAATCCGTGCTGGCTAATGTCACATTGACTGGCTTACCGGTACTATCGACATCATAGTTGACGATAACGTTGGCGCTGACCCAGATTTCACGGCGCTCAGCCGCACGCGGATAAGCGATTTTAGACGATTTGATAAGCTTGGCTTCAACGGTCTCAATGGCAGCGGCAGGTACGACGGACAGTTCCGATATGATCGGTGCACTCGCTACGGCAATTGGATCTGGCTCCGTTACCGCTGTCACAGGCTGGGCCTCTGGAATGGTTTCCACATATGGCGGATTGATTACATTAATGTCGGGCTGAACTGTGCTGCTTGTTGAGGCTTCATAACTGATATTTTGGCTGGTATTTTGGAAGCTCGGCTCTGCCACTAGGGTAGCATCATAATACGTCACTTGTTGTGGCGCGGTTACAGGCTCATTTATGACAAGGCTGCTGGCTGGCAAAACCTCTAACTCAACCGTCTGAACAGGCTCTGTGATTTGCGCTCTCCCGGCCCGGCGTAAGCTATTTAAAAACGGGCCCGTGATGTCTTCATTCACAGGTAAATCCTGTACGTTTTTAAAAGCTTTGATGGCGTCATGCGTGGCAGTGGTTTGTTTGCCATCTATATCGCCATTGTAAAAGCCGAGTGACATCAGGCGCGTTTGTACGTCGCGCGTCAGTTCCACATAGGCCTCAGTCTCAAATTTAGACTGTTCGGCTTTAGTTTCCGCCTTGATATGATCGGCAGGTTTAGGAACTGAAACCAATTGGCTCCTCGGTTTCTGCGATGAGCTTTTCTCTATCGCAGCCTCCTTTTTCGGCTGACTCGGCGTTGGCGCATCAATGGAAACATCGCTGCTTTTTACCGCCTCTAAATTGTCGCTGTTGTCAGGTGACGTCTCAGAAGCATCTAATTCACTCACAATTTCCGGAGTTGCCGCCTTAATTTCGATGGCCGGAATGTCCAGTTTAGTCGTTTCAGCTGCCGTTAAATCAGCGGCACTTGTTTCGACGACCGCACTGGCCACCTTAGGGGTTAGCGGTTTCTTGCTTGTCGCGATCGGTTTGGGATTATTGGATGCTTGATAGGCTGCAAACACACCTGTCCCTAAAATTGCAGCAACCGCCAGAGCCGCCACACCTTGCTTGACGGGCAAATCCTCGGCCTTGATTTTCGGCACGGAAGCTTTGGGCATATCCACTTTAGGTAAAGATGGCTTAGATATTTTTGGCGTTTTGATTGCCGGCATTTTTATGCGGTTTTTGACCTTTTTCTTGGGTTTATGCATCACCTTGGAAAATACGGTCGGCACAGGTTTCTGTTTCAACGCAGCTCGGCTTGTCACTTCGTTAGAGAGCGCAGAGATATCTAGCTGGTCAATCTCTTCCGCATCACCGCCGGACTCAAGGTGTTTGATCACAGCCAGATGTGATATTTCGCGTGCATCTAATTCTTCTATGCCCTGGCGCGCTGTCTCGAGCTTAAGGTTTAGTTGATGTTGATCAGCTTTTGCCTGCTCAGCGCTTTTCTTAAGCTCATCCATTTGAGTTTGGAGACTGGCGATCTCTGAAACAATTGTCTCATGCTCGATTTGCCGCTTTTGAGCCGTGTTTTTCTTGGCCCCATGCGCTTCTTGCGTAATTTCAAGCGTGCTCGCGGTTTGAGTTAATTGATCCAATATGTTTGATTTCTGAGCGGCAACATCGCTCAGGCGTGCTTGCTTTTCCTCAGCTACGGCAATGGCTTCATCCGCAAGGCGCTGGGCTTTGGCATGTTCAGCTTTGGCGTTCGCATATAATTGTTCCAGTGTGGCATTTTCAGCCTTAGCTTCTTCGGACCTAAGCTTCGCTGTGCTGAGCGCCTGTTCGGCTGATTGCAGGGCGGCTTGCGCCTTGGTCAAGCCTGCTTCTTTGCGGGAGGCTTTGGCTTCAGTTTTAGCCAGGGTTTCTGTCAGCTTTTCAAGACTCGCCGCTTTCTGTCCCGTGCTTTCAGAGGCCGCAACTGCCTCATCTTCCAGTATTGTCAAATGATCCGACAGGGTCTGTCTTTCCTCTAATGTCAGTTCAACAGCGGACTGGTAACGCTCGATAGCCGCTTTACGTTCGGCTGCTTTGCGCGCGGCAATTTCACGCTGCCGGGCGGCTTCAATTCTGCGGGCTTCTTCGGCCTTGCGCTCTTCTTCAATGCGGCGCTCATTTTCCAATCGGCGCATTTCATCTTGTTTCAGACGTTCTGCCTCTTCGAATGCCATGGCGGCACGTTCCATCTCGGCTATGCGGTCCATTTCCAGCTTTAAGGCCTTTTCGGCTTCTTTGGCGGCCTGCAAGGCTTTGCGCTCAGCTTCAGCTTTCGCATTGGCCGCGGCATCCATTTTAGCTTTATAGCTCGCGGCCACGCGTTCCGCTTCCTGAGCGCGTAATTCTGTTTCACTAAATTCGCTTTTGACATCGGGCTTTGATTGTTTGCGCTTGAAGCGGTCAAGCAGCCCGGCTGATACTGTCTTTGCCGCTTCGTATGAAGATGCAGCGCCGGCTGCCGTCACAGCTTGCCATTTCACATCTTGAACCAGGGCTAATTCCGGGCACTGCACATTTAAAGTATCATCTGGCTGAATATTTGACGCGAATTGCGCCGGAATATCCAGTTCCGTCATACCATTGACGGAGCGGCAATCCAGCAGCGTGCCTTTTTCCTCTTCAGACCACCCAATCGGTGAGAGCCATTCCGTCCCATTACGGCAAAGTTTCACCAAAATCTGGCTGGAATTCAGTGCCTGATTAATGACCAGACGGTTTGCGCCATCTGCTTGATGTATTGTGATTCCCTTACCGCCCATGACGACCCCCTCTAATTAGGTTTTTACGAAAACCCGCTGTGAGGAATTTGGCAAGAGCAGCCGCTTAAATCTGTGGATGGAACAGGGTTATCCACAGAGTCGTCCACATCAATTTATATAAGGGGTTTGACGGGACAGTCGCCCGTCAATTTCCACTCAATGACTTAAGCGATATTATTTGATCTTAACCTTGGACATGAAGTTATCGCTTTTGCGAACTGTGTCCGGCTTTCCATAGACCGTAATTTGCCCCATGCCCGCCGCGTCGGCGTCAACTGATTCAGATGCATAGACTGTGGCTTCGCCCATACCGGCTATGTCGACATCGACATTATCACATTTTAGCGCTTCGGCATCCACTTCGCCCATACCGGCAATATCCAGATCCAGCGATCCGCAGCTGCCCGTGAGCGTAAGCTCGGCAATTCCGGCCACATCGACGTCCAGATCAGACGTATCAATGTCATTCACATCACCTGTGGCCACGCCGGCCACTTCCATAGCGTTTAGCTTGGGCAGGGTAATCACGGCATGGATGCCTTGCTTATTTCCGATATTCCAGCTTTTCTTGCCCTTTTTGGTCGCCAGTTTCAGGACACCCTCTTCGACAGAGATTTCCATAAATTCGATTTCTTTATCAGACCCCGAAGTCGTGACGGAAAAATCCTCACCGACGGTGACATCTAAATTGTAAACACCAGACACAGAAATTTCTGTAAAACCCGACAAGTCATGTTGGGTCAGATTTTCGCCGTCAACGTCGTGAGCCGCCGCAGAAAAAGCGAGGGCTCCGCAAAGGGCGGTGGCAATGAGTGTTTTCGTTTTCATGCTGGCACGCATAAGTCTCTCCTTTATTTAACGCCTTAACGATAACGACAATCGTCGTGGAGTCAATAATAATTATCGAAAAACGATAATTGCTTAATGTCCATCTACGCTCTAGGTTACACGTCGGAGGGCCTATGAGCATACAGCCATTACGCGGAATTAAAGTCGTTGAATTGTCCAATATGGTGACGGCCTCACTCGCCGCGATGACTTTGGCGCAACAAGGCGCAGAGGTGATCAAAGTCGAACCTTTGGGCATCGGCGACAAACTCCGCCATTTCGGGAGCCAAAAAATGGGCGTGTCCGGCGTGTTCAATAATTGCAATCGCGGCAAGAAATCACTCGCTATCAATTTAAAGGACCCCACTGGGCAAGAGGTCGTGCGCAAATTGGCGCTGGATGCCGACATCCTGATTCACAATTACCGGCCGGGCAAAATGAGTAAATTAGGCCTTGGCAGCGAAGCTTTACGCGCCGCCAACCCCCGTTTGATTGTATGTTCACTGACAGGTTTTGGACGAACCGGCCCGCTGAAAGATGCCCCAGCCTTTGATCACGTCATACAGGCCTTGTCCGGCATCACAGGCGCGCAGGGTAAAAACGGAAAACTGGAATTTATCAATATGCTCGTCTGCGATAAGATTACAGCTTACACAGCCGCGCAAGCCGTCACCGCTGCGCTGCTGCATGCCGCACGCACGGGCGAAGGGCAGCATATTGATATCTCCATGCTCGCAGCCAGTCTTGCCTTTATGTGGCCGGACGGCATGATGCATGAAACATTGCAAGGCGACGGCGTGGTTCACCTGGCGCCCATGAAAGCCTATTATCAGACGATTAAAACGGCGGATGGTTTCATATCACTCGCGCCATTTGGCGATGATGAATGGGCAAGGGTTTTCAATATTTTCGGACGGCCCGATCTGGCGGAACATCCTAAATTTAAAACCTTGAAAGCCAGAGGGCTTTACATTTCTGACCTCTTCGAAGAGCTGAAAAAGAAACCGCTGACGCAAAGCAGCGAAGACCTTCTGACGGCTCTACGAGACGCAGACATTCCCTGCTCGCCTTGCCTGCCAACGGAAGAGATCGCAGACCATCCTCAGGTTCAAGCGATTGGCGCGATTGAGACTCAAAATCACCCTCATCTTGGGGAGCTGCAAATGGCCGCCGCGCCGGTGCATTTCGGCGGGCAGCCGCAAAACTCTCTCGGGCCCGCGCCTTTATTGGGCGAACATTCGGAACTGATATTAGGCCAATACGGGTTCTCACCGGATAAAATTCAGGACATGAAAGATTCTAGCATCATTTAAGGTTCAAATGTGCTATCGTGGTAAATGTGGCACCCATGTTTCCCCTGTCGAGTTAAACCATGGGTGCCTGTCAGAAATCATGCATCCCACATCTCGATATGCCCCGCAGGATTTCACAACAGTGAAGGCCTAAAACCAATGCGACTATTGTCAACTTCGGTATACCGAAGTAAACAAATCTATGGATGTCAATTATTATCGTGATCTGAGGGGCCTGATCGGGAAGCGGAATTCTATCAGAGGGGCCTTGTTCTCCCTGAAGAATATTGTCCCAGAATTTGAAAACTGCCATCTGGGATATGAGTATTTTATCCAGCCCAGTTCCTATAAGCGCGGCGATATCATAGCTGTGACAACTTTGCCCTCAACGCTGACAGACAAATACAAACCCAGCGGGGGTGAAAACGCGGATCCTGTCGTTGAAAATATTGTAGGCATGGATGATATGCTGACAATCGAATTGCCTAAGATTACAGGAAATAAGCGTTCCAAATATTATAAAAATCCGTTCTTTCTGGATATGCAAAGCTTAGGCTATCCAATTATCACGGCCTATAATCTGCTTCCAAAAGGGGAGTTTGGGTTTGGGGCTTTGTCCGTCATGAAACCCGACCTATTGACGGGCCGTCAGCACCCGCCTTCACATTACACGGTTATCGGTTATGCCTTTCATTTGATGATGAAAACCCATGGTTACATAGAGCGTTATCTAGAAATCACCCCCAAGGAAAAAGAGGTTCTAAAACGCATGGCTGCCGGCCGCACAGCTCATGATGTGGCGGCAAAGTTTGAGGTAACGCAAAGGACAATTGAAATGCGGCTCGCCTCCGCCCGTAAAAAACTCAAGGCCAGAACAACAACCGAAGCCGTGTTTAAATGTGTATGCTACGGAATATTGTGATCTTCGGTCAGCCCTTAGAGCAAGTAGAGCTGACATTAAAATCTTAGATTGATCAGTTTGCAGGATCATGTTCAAAGGTTAATTATGACTGATCTTTTGGAAGCTGCTCACACAGTTGCAAACTGTCTAGTTCAATCCGCTGAAAACGGGATGCACGATAAAGACGATTATGTTTACGCCAGAGGGGTACTCAAGTCAGGAGTACCACATGGTCAGTTACCTAAAATTTTACGAGTATGTCCTTCAGGTGAAGCTGTAGATGCCTATCTTCGCCGTATTGCAACAGGTAGCGGTTCGTGGGGAGAGCGTCGTAACGCTGCCAATGAGGAAATGGAGGCGCTTTTTGAGTTTTTAGAATTCGGCGGCGGGGCAATGAATGTCATTGCAAGTCCTTCGGACTTTGCTGACAAGGGCGCTGTACATGCAGCTGAGACTTGGGAAAAAATTACTGTTCGAGTGACTGACGACCCCGAAGGTGCGGTGACACTAGCATCAAAACTGCTCGAAGATGTTTGTATTGCAATCATTGAAGCCAGCGGTGCTAAACCGAAAGGACTAACATTGAAAAAATTATACGATGAATGCTCGCAGATTCTTGGTCTCAAAGTGAAAGACTATGAAGATCCTAACATACAAGCGCTCATTGGTTCCATCGCGCAGGTGGCTCAACGTATCTGAAGCTTGCGTAATTCCGCTAGTGATTCTCATGGCACTCGGTCAGGAAGTTATCGCCCCGCACCACGCCACGCTAAGCTTGCAGTAAATGCTTCGGGTGCGACTGCAGTATTTTTACTTGAAACAGCAAAAGCTCGTGGGCTAATTTCGTCTTAAATAAAATGCAAAATAGCTATATTAGTTAATTTCCGCTTTCAGATAACCTTTCAAATAAAACCCGGCTACGAGAGCCGGGTTAAACTACTTAAGCATCTTCCTTCGGCTTATCTTCCGGCGCGGGCAATCCTTTGCCGCCCTTGCCGCCTTCGATCTTAAGCTTGGGCGGGGGGACGATTTTGAAGGTGAGGTTTTCCTTCTTGCGGTCCACGCCGACTTTGACCAGACCGCCTGCCTTGAGCTTGCCGAACAGGATTTCATCGGCCAGCGGCTTTTTGATATATTCCTGTATCGTGCGGGCCAGCGGACGCGCGCCGTAACGCTTGTCATAGCCTTTACTGGCGAGCCAGAGATTGGCACCTTTGGAGAGTTCAAATTCGATCTTGCGATCGGCGAGTTGCGCTTCGAGCTGGATAACAAATTTGTCCACGACCTTGGCGATGTCTTCCGGCGAGAGCGCTGCGAATGAGACAATCGCGTCCAGACGGTTACGAAACTCCGGCGTGAAGCGGCGCTTGATCGCCGCGTCCTGCTCGTCATCGCGCATACCGCGCCCAAAGCCGATCTCGGCCTTGGCGGCATCGGCCGCGCCCGCATTGGTCGTCATGATAATGATGACATTGCGGAAATCGACCTTGCGGCCATTGGCATCCGTCAGGAAGCCATTATCCATGACCTGCAACAGTATATTGTAAATATCCGGATGGGCCTTTTCGATCTCATCGAGCAGCAGCACGCTATGCGGGTTCTGATTGACCGCATCGGTCAGCAAGCCGCCCTGATCATAACCGACATAGCCCGGAGGCGCGCCGATCAGGCGGGAGACGGTATGCCGTTCCATATATTCGGACATATCAAAGCGCAGCAATTCGAGCCCTTGCGTCATGGCAAGCTGCCTTGCGACCTCGGTCTTGCCCACGCCCGTTGGTCCGGCAAAGAGGTAAGAGCCAATCGGCTTGTTCGGCTCGCGCAGACCTGCCCGGGCGAGTTTGACCGCCGCGGCGACTTTTTCAATCGCATCATCCTGTCCGAACACAACCCGTTTCAGATCCATCGGCAGAGATTTCAGCGCCTTCTCATCATCGCGCGAAATGCTCTTTGGCGGGATGCGCGCAATCTTGGCGATCACGGCTTCGATTTCTTGAATACCGATCTTCTTTTTGCGCTTTTTCTCTGTCACCAGTTTCGTGCGAGCCCCGGCCTCATCGATGATGTCGATGGCTTTATCCGGCAGCTTGCGATCCGTGATGTGACGGACGGATAAATCCACCGCGCCTTGAATCGCTTCATTGGTATATTTGACATTATGAAATTCCTCAAAATAGGATTTCAGCCCCATCAGGATTTTCACCGCATCTTCGGAGGTTGGCTCGCCGACATCAATTTTCAAGAAGCGGCGGGAAAGCGCGCGGTCTTTCTCAAAATGCTGGCGGTATTCCTTATAGGTGGTCGAACCCATGCAGCGTAGCTTGCCGCTTTGCAAAGCCGGCTTCAGTAGGTTGGAGGCATCCATCGCCCCGCCGGAGGTCGCGCCCGCGCCGATGATTGTGTGGATTTCATCAATGAACAAGATCGCGCCTTCGGTTTCCTGCAGCTTGTTCATGACCGCCTTTAGGCGTTCTTCAAAATCACCGCGATAGCGCGTGCCCGCCAGAAGCGCGCCCATATCCAGCGAGAAGATGGTCGCGTCCTGCAAGACTTCCGGTACTTTGTCATTGACGATGCGGCGGGCAATCCCCTCCGCGATAGCCGTTTTGCCAACGCCCGGGTCCCCGACCAATAGCGGATTGTTCTTGCGGCGGCGAGACAACACCATGATACAGCGTTCGACCTCATCATCGCGGCCAATCAGCGGATCAATATCGCCATCACGGGCTTTTTGGTTCAGATTGACTGTATATTCCTTCAGAGGGTCTTTCTGCTTGGCCTCATCGCCCTGCGCCGCGTCATCTGCGCCCTGAATAGGTTTGGAGACAGATTGATCGCCATTTTTGGAAATGCCGTGGCTGATATAATTGACCGCATCATAACGGGTCATGTCACGTTCCTGCAGGAAGTAAACCGCATGGGATTCGCGTTCGGCAAAGAGCGCAACTAGTGCATTCGCGCCAGTCACTTCCTCGCGGCCAGAGCTTTGGACATGAATCACGGCGCGCTGAATCACGCGGTGAAACCCGGCTGTCGGGCGGGCTTCTTCAAAATCCTCGACAATAAGTGAGACCAGATCTTCATCTAGGTAGCGGGTCACATCCGCGCGCAGGGGCTCTATGTCGACGTCGCAGGCCGCGATGACCGCTGCCGCGTCTTTATCGTCCAGCAAGGCCAGCAATAAGTGCTCCAATGTCGCCAGCTCATGCTTGCGATCAGAGGCCAGCGTCAGCGCGCGGTGGATGGTTTCTTCCAGAACCGGTGAAAATGATGCCATTATGTTTTCCTTTCGAACTCTAGATTTGGGGAGTTCGTTCCTGAATTCAAGACCGCATATGCTTGCGGGCGCATCACGCTTTCTCGAGCGTGCATTGCAGCGGATGCTGGGCCCGCTTGGCGGCGTCCATGACCTGCGCGACTTTGGTCTCAGCGATTTCGAATGTGTAGATACCGCAAGTGCCGATGCCCGTTTGGTGCACATTAAGCATGATTTTAGTGGCCTCTTCCTGCGATTTTTTGAATATTCCCATTAGGATGGACACGACAAATTCCATAGGTGTGTAGTCATCATTCATCAAAATGACCCGGTACATAGACGGCTTTTTCGTCTTGGGCCGCGTTTTGGTGGCGACGCCGCGTTCTTCCTCGCCGCCCGGCGGAGGGGCATCACCTTCCTTATCAGGTCCGGCCACTAAGATATGTTCAAAGTCCAGCATGACCCTAAACTAGGTCTTATTTTGCGGAATGCAAAGGGTGTCCAGACGCCAAAAATCAACTGAACCATAAAAGCTGTGAGTATCATGGCTTAAGAATAGGCTGGTCTGGCCTGTGCGTTTCGGACGTAATTTGACATTTTATACCAGAATATGGCCAAACCTGATTGCGCATCCAGCGCCGTCCTTTGCCTAACCATTTTTGCCAATATCAAGATCAACATGATGCTGCCGAAATTTGTCCCTGCCGCAAAAGTTGATTCGAAAGAGCCAATGACAATGGCTGATCCTAAAAACGGTATCGCGAAATATGCGCCCGCACTGTGACGGATTTTCGCCAAGGACAGCAGCAAAGCCGCCGACGCTCCGACGACTAATAGGCTGGCACCGAACTTACCCAAACTCAGCCATAATTCCAAAACACTATTATGCGAGTGGTTGGCTGTGTAGCCCAATTGTTCAAAGATCAATGAGCGGTTGCCAAAATCATAATCTTCAGACCAATAGGCGTTAAAACCATAACCAAGGGTGCCTGCACCCTCTAAGCTATATTGTCTTACCGCCTCCCAAATTTGCGCCCGTCCGGTGAAAGTTGAATTTCTTCCAAGAAGCTTTAGCACAGTTTCGGTGTCAAAAATCACCATGGCCGCCATGGGCACAACGCAGAATATCGTTAGCCACAGACTGATAACAAAAACGGGCGTGTTCCGGCGCATAGCGAACACCCAAACCGCCAAAGCCAAAGAAAATAACAGCGCGACCAAGGCCGTCGCCGAGGTCGAAAGCAGGGTCACTGCCATAAATACCATCAAACCTAACAAAGATGACAGCGTTTTGGTCGGCACCATGGCTATTCTGGCAACCGTCAGTGCGGCCCCGAATACGCCAACCTGACCGGCGTAGTTTTTCTCCATCCACATACCTGACAAAGCGCCCACATGGACCTCTTGCATCTGGCCTAACTTTGGCACCGCAAAATATAGAAATAACGATATCAGAGACACACAGACAAAGGCCAACCAGGACATTCTAATGATGTCCCGCCAATCAAACAAATAGGCTGCCATGACAACATAGACGCCTGAAACCAGGAATATGACCGCATCATTCAAAGTTTCCTGAGGGGAATAGGACCAAGTATAAGACGCCAAAGCCAGTAATATCAGCAACATGAAGGGCAGCGCGCTAAACACGCCAAAGACTGCCTCCCTGAGCCGGTAGACAATATTTAAGATCATCAGACCCATAATCGGAAGCTGAACAACAATATTTGGTAATGGCGGGGCGTAGTTGAATAGTTTCACGTAAAGCGCAGATGGCCCAACCGACAGCATAAGCGCTGCCAAAAAGAGGATAAAACATTCCAGCTTTGATGCACGGGATACCATGGGTCTTCATCGGCAAACATGGTTAATGACGCCTTAACTTACGCTGTTTGGCGCAGTTAAATTTAGGGTTTCATTAGGCCTGTCATGTTAGGCAGGGGTATGAAAAACTGGCTTATTCCAATCGTTGCTGGTCTCTCGGCTTTGGCAGTTAATAGCTGCACAGAGACAGAAGCCCAAATCCAAACTGTTCACGCCCCCATTGCGCATGGCAATTTCCAAGTGCGGCGCTGCATTAATCTTGGCAATGGTTTGGAAGCCGAAACCGAAGGCGCTTGGGGTTACACAGTCAGGCATGAGGATTTGAAGCGCATCAGAGCCGCCGGATTTGACACAATCAGACTGCCGGTACGCTGGGATAACAAAACCTCCCGTCGCGCGCCATACCGGATTGATCCGGCCTATATGGCCCGGGTCAAGCAGATCATTGATCAGGCCCATGCCCTAGGCCTCGGAATCATACTGGATGTGCATCATTACGAAGAGCTATATAGCCATACGGACAGGGAATTGCCGCGTTTGATGGCTATTTGGGATCAAATTTCGCGCACATTTCACGGCTTCCCGGGCCGCCTCTATTTTGAGCCTGTCAATGAGCCCTTCCCTTACGGTGACATGGCGAGCGTGAACCGCGTTTATCAAGCGGTCATTCCTGTGATAAGGAAATTCCACCCTGACCGTCCGATCATTTTGGGCGGCAATAATTGGAACTCTGTTCAAAGCCTATCCGAGATCAACTGGCCTCACGACCCAAATATTGTCGCAACATTCCATGATTATGTGCCACATGAATTTACCCATCAGGGCAATAGCTGGGAAGGTTCACCGCCGCCTCTCGGACGTCGTTGGGGCAGCCGAAAAGACATCCGGGAAATGCGCCATGAATATGCACAGGCCAAGGCATTTCAAAACCGCACAGGCCTGCCCGTATTCGTCGGTGAATTCGGCGTTATCAACACAATCCCTGACAGGCCAAGGGCCGAATGGTTGGCGGAGCGACGGCGGATCATTGAGGCCAATGGATTTTCCTGGTGCGCTTGGAGCTTTAGCGGATCTTTCGACATTTATGATACCAGCCGTGAAACATGGCGAACGCCTTTGCTGCGGGCGCTCATTCCATAATACAAGAAACTGTAATTTCTTAACCTCCGTTAACCATAGGTAAACGAACTGCCCCCTATCCCGCCTCTATGTGGCGAATGCTGTTCATATCTCTTTGCTTATGGCTTGTGTCGGCCGGATTCGCTTTGGCCGAAAACCGCTATGCCTCAATCATAGTCGATGCGGACACGCAGGAAGTACTTCACGCCCGCCAAATCGACGAGCTTCGCTATCCTGCCTCATTGACGAAGGTCATGACGCTTTATTTGACATTTGACGCGCTGGACTCAGGCCAATTGCGATTGGATCAAAAACTGATTGTGTCTAAATCGGCTGCCCGTACACCGCCAGTGAAAATGGGTTTGCGGGCGGGGCAAAGCGTTTCAGTCGATACGCTGATCCAAGCTGTCGCCGTGCGGTCTTCCAATGATGCCGCCGTCGTGCTGGCCGAAGCTCTGGGCGGATCAGAGGCGGGCTTTGCTGATATGATGACCGCCAAGGCCCAACAATTAGGTATGCAGCGCACGACCTTTAAAACCGCCAATGGCCTGCCGCATCCCGACCAAAAAACGACTGCCCGCGATATGGCCAAGCTGGCCCATGCCACGCTACTCAATCACAAGCACCGCTATTATTATTTTGGACAGAAAAGCTTTCGCGGAAAGAAAAATACGAATAAGCTGCTAGCCACGCGGGATGATGTTGACGGATTTAAAACCGGATACACCCGTGCCAGCGGTTATAACTTAATGGTCTCAGCCACACGTGATGGGCGGCGAATTATCGCCATCGTCTTGGGCGGCGCCAGCACGGATAGCCGCAATCAGCACATGTCGGATTTGATTGATCGGGGCTTTGATGTGATAGGAAAACAGCCCCCACCCGTTTTAATCGCTGATCGTGCGTCTGTCCCGACTACCGATGCGCCTGTGATCGTGAATCTTCGCGGCACAAACTCTGCCCTGACGCCGATACAAACATCCGGAGCATTTATACCGTCAGTGAATACGGCAAATGGCTGGACGGCGCAGGTCAGAAGCCTGCCGAGCGAAGCAGAAGCTAAGGAGATAGCCCTGTCCCTGCAAAAGCTGGCCGGTGGCGGCACCATCATGGCCCGCAGCGGATTTGGTGCAAGCGGCCCGGTTCACCATGCGCAGGTCACAGGCCTGTCAGCAAAATCTGCCCGAGCGGCCTGTAATTCCCTTGCTTTACCCGGCAGACGGTGTTTGATTATCGCTCCATAGCAAGGGCGAAAGCATGACTGACACACTTCGTATCGTTCGCACAGAACGGGCCTTACGCGGACAGGTTTGGGAATATCGCGGTCATGGGGAAACCACTGCTTTCGTGCCCACTATGGGTGCGCTGCATGAAGGGCATTTGACCCTTGTCAGATTGGCGAAAAAAAAAGCAGACAGGGTTGTCGTTTCTATTTTCGTCAACCCGACCCAATTCGCGCCGGGTGAAGATCTGGACGCTTACCCACGGACGGAAAAAGCGGATGTGAAACTGCTGCGCGCCGAGGGGGTCGATCTTGTTTACATCCCCAAACCAGACTCCATGTATAATGCCCACCACGCAACTACGATCAAAGTCGGCGGCGTGGCCGACGGTCTGGAGACGGATCACCGCCCGACATTTTTTGATGGCGTGGCGCTGGTCGTGACCAAACTGTTTAATCGCGTCGCCCCGGATATCGCGGTCTTTGGGGAGAAGGATTACCAACAACTCGCTACGATCCGCCGACTGGTGGAGGATCTGGACATGCCGATCAAAATCATCGGCGCGCCCATTGCCCGGGATGAGCATGGTCTCGCTCTGTCGTCACGCAATGCCTATTTTGACGAGGAGGGCTTAAGGACTGCACGCCGCTTAAATGAGATCATGCGCAACTGTGCGGCGCAAATGGCGCGCGGGGAAAATGTTGATGTCGCGCGCGATATTGCCAGGAAGTCCTTACTCGCGGCCGGGTTTAGCGGCGTGGATTACATAGAAGTTCGCAGCCCAAATTCCCTGACGGTATTGGAAGGCGGCGTGCTTAACGCCCCTGCCCGCCTGCTTGTGGCCGCACATTGCAAAGGCGTGCGCCTAATCGATAATTTTCCGGTGAAAGTCAGCACTTAACCTATGAACCCGACTATCTTACTTATCGTATCTTTTACTTGTATTGCCGTCGGTTTATTCATGTTGTTCTGGCACAACCGGTCTGAAAGCCGGGCGATTTCACCCCATGAGACTTCAACTGATGACTTTGCCTCTGACATGCTGACAGCGCTGTCAGAATATTATCCTGATGTGCCTTTTAATTATGATTCCAAAACGGATATGATCACGCCAAGTGATCATTATGAAGGCGATCATCAATTCCGCTTTTTCCTGGGAAATTTGCGTAACCGTACACTGGATATGGGTACGGAGGACCGCACCGCCTTTATTCGCGAATTTATACTGTCTGTGACAGATTCAAGTGAAGTGACCGAAGAGGAATTGAAAGCCAATTTATTCTTGCGGGCCCGCACACCATCGGAATTATTGATGCGGGAAATTTTGTTAAATGATCAGCGCGAGAAACCCTCCACTGTTGGCGCAGTTCAGCGAGGAGATCTGATACTGGAGACGGTTCTAAACTTACCGCTGGGCGTCAGTATGGTCGATATCGAAACGCTGGCAGAACACAAATTTGATTTGGATAAAAGCATAAATATGGCAGCGAATAATCTGCTGAGGGTCACACCCGAAAAAAGCGAGGACATTTGGGAAAGGGTGGATAATGACATTTGGATATCCAAATTAAATGATGATTTCGATGCGGCACGATTGATCTCATTTCCCGAAGAAATGCGTATGCCGTTTGAAGGTCCGGTGACCGCTTTTGTCCCGTCTCACAGTATTGCCTTGATCACAAATTCATCGGATGACGAGGTTCTTGGTAAAATGGTTCAGTTTGGAATTTCGGCTTCGGCGACGCATCGCGGCCTCTCCAGAGCCTTATATCAGCAGACAGATACAGGTTGGAAACGCCTCAAATCCACCGACCGAAACAGCGCCATAGGATTGGCGGATCTGGATGAAACGCTCGCCGCTTACGGCAATCAAAAGGAAATTCTGGATCAGGTGCTTGAAAGAAACGA
This sequence comes from Hellea sp., assembly GCA_020631215.1. Classification (GTDB taxonomy): domain Bacteria; phylum Pseudomonadota; class Alphaproteobacteria; order Caulobacterales; family Maricaulaceae; genus Litorimonas. The sequence goes on from JAHDHS010000012.1 coordinate 35,357, forward strand.
AAAGGATATTTTCGTCCCGACAATTATGACCGTCACCATGAAAGATGAGAGTGCTCCGCCGCAAATGCTCGCCGTTTTTTTGGGGCATGACACATATCTTCCCGAAGTGGATTACATCATTCCGGCCTTTGAGGATTTGAGTAAAGAGGAAGGTCATACCAATGTTGTCGATTGGGACACATTCAGCGATATTGTCGGCTTGGATAATATTCCGCCCGTGAAAGGCGTGAAGCCGATCCGGTATGATTTTACCGAAGATATTGGCGATACCAAGAAAACCAAACTAACCGAAGCCGCTAAACCCCTTCCGTCAGAATAGGAACCTCTCATGCTTCAAATGCGTCCCAATTGCGAAATTTGTGACAAGGATTTGCCTGCGGACATGGCCGGGGCGTTGATTTGTTCCTTTGAATGTACCTTTTGCACGGACTGTGTTGATGGCCCCTGTCCCAATTGCGGCGGCTTGTTGACACCTCGGCCGACGCGGGTGGGCAAAGCCCTTGAAACCCATCCTGCCTCAACGAAACGCGTCCTGAAATAGGCCTGAAACCATGATCACATTACACCATCTTGAAAATTCTCAATCCATCCGCATTCTCTGGCTGCTGGAGGAGCTTGGTATCGATTACGGCTTTAAGATGTATGACCGCGATGAAAAAACCATGCTCGCGCCGGAAGACTATAAAGCTCTATCACCGCTGGGTACTGCGCCCGTTATTACAGATGGCAACGTGGTTCTGGCCGAGAGCAATGCCATCATCGATTATATTCTGGATAAAGCGAAGGGCAATAAGCTCCGCCCGGCTATGAGCGCGAAAGACCGCGCGCCCTATTTGTTCTGGTTTCATGCAGCCCAAGGCAGCTATCAACCTGCACTGACGATGAGCTTTGTTTTGTCGATCACTGTTGCAAAAACGCCCGCCCTGATCCGGCCTTTGATCCGCAAGGTTTTGGGCATGACGCAAAAGCTGTTTTTAAAACCGCGCTTAAAGGCCCTCATGGATAAAATGGAAGCAGATTTATCGGCGCATGATTTCCTGGCCGGAGACCGCTTCACCGCAGCCGATATTGCCATGGGTTACACGCTATACATGGCCGATTTGAGAGGAGAATTGCAGGGCACCTATCCCGAAACGAAAGCCTATCTGGAGCGAATGAACGCCCGCCCAGCCTGGCAGGCGGCGCTTGAAAAAGACGGCAAGTTTCAAGGCATACCGAGTTAAAGGCGTTTCACCATAGTGCATAAAGGCACGGGCACAGCCCCGTTCTCATCCTGCCATTCGCTTTCAATGTGATATCCGCAGCGCTTGTAAAAGGGCACGCCCGCCATGGTCGCAGCCATTTCCAGCGATGTAAACCCGGCCTCTTTAGCCGCCATTTCAGAGGCATTAATAATCATCTGACCGATGCCATTGCGAACATAATCAGGGTGGGTGTACATGGCGCGAATACGGGCCCTATCCAAAGCCGGATCAAGGCGTTTCGCGCTTCGGCCCGCTGAGTGGTTACCGCCATAGAGTGTCGCGCGATAAGACCACCCCCCGCAACCCACCAAAATATCTTCATCCCACACGCAAAAATATGTCCCGTCATCAATCAATTGTGTATCCAGCCCCATGCCTGCAAAAGAGGCCTCTATTTGAGCTTCTGTTAGATAGCCTTTCTGGAGCTGTCTTATGGCAAGTTCCATAAGCGGCTTGATAGTTGCTATGTCCTCTGTCGATGCTGTTGTCAGTCGGAAAGTATCAGGCATTTTTTACGCTATCTTCAAGGAGTCTCTATCGGCTAGAGGTTGGTGTGTCATAAAAGTCACAGCCTCGTATTATAATACCTAATCATAGCAAACAATCATTGCGTCACCCAATGAATATATTAGCTTGCAGCCGATTTTGCTGACCTCTCCCAAGGCAGAAAATTATCAAACTAACCTATCAAGGGGATAACTACATGAAAACTCTAAACCTTAAATCATGGTTGGCCGTCACGGCATCAACAGCCATGGTTGCCGGCATGATCGCCACACCAGCTTACGGGCAATCAGCCGACACATCTGTCAATGATGATGAGATCATCACAATTGGTACACGCCGTACACAGCGCTCAGCCGCTGACACGCCTGCACCCGTCGACGTCATTTCAGGCGGCGAATTCGTAAATCAAGCCTCCAGCGATTTAACAGAATTGCTACGCGCCTCTGTACCATCTTATAATGTTAACACACAGCCAATTTCCGATGCAGCGACACTGGTACGTCCGGCAAACTTGCGCGGGCTATCTCCGGATAACACGCTGGTTCTGATGAATGGTAAGCGCCGTCATCGCGCTGCCGTGATTTCTTTCCTAGGCGGCGGTTTGGCTGACGGGGCGCAAGGTCCTGACGTTTCAGTCTTCCCTTCCTTGGCCCTAAAGCAAGTCGAAGTCCTGCGTGACGGTGCGTCCTCACAATATGGTTCAGACGCGATTGCAGGTGTGATGAACTTCGTGTTGAAAGACGACACCGAAGGCGGATCTATTGTTGCAAAATATGGCTCCACCTATGAAGGCGATGGCGATAATTTCATGATCTCTGCCAATAAAGGTTTTGCTCTGGGGGACCGCGGTTTTGTCAATGTAACAGCTGAGTATCGCGATGCAGACGGCACTATCCGTTCTGAGCAGCGTGATGACGCCGCGGCTTTGATTGCGGCTGGAAACGACGCAGTAGGAAACATTGCTGTCAACACAGTGACAGATGAAGTTGTTCAATATTGGGGTCAGCCTGACATCAAAAACGACATCAAACTATTCGTCAACACAGCTTTAGAACTGTCTGATAATGTCGAGCTCTATGCCTTTGGTAATTATGCCGAGCGTACAGGCGAAGGCGGCTTCTTCTTCCGCAACCCTACAAACCGTCCGGGTGTTTATCAGGGACCGCAATATAATACTGCGACTGGTAATGTTGTAGTTTTGAATGATGGCGGCACTCCAGATGATGAATCAGACGATTATTTCTATGACACGGGCCGCAGCACAACCGGTACTGCCCCTCTCGGCGATCCGGGGATGGCAGGCGCAATCGACCCAGCTTTAGTTGCCGACTCAGTTCTTGTTGGTGACCTAGATGGTGACCAAAATGGTGCCGTTTGCCCCCTATATATACCTTTAACTGCAGCTGGGGCAGACACAGCTAGCGCTCCGGCTCCAGGCATTGGCACCGAAAACTGTTTCTCTTTTGTTGAAACTATTCCTGGTGGTTTCACGCCTCGCTTTGGTGGTGATTTGAGAGACTTCTCTGTGGTGGGCGGCCTCCGTGGTGAACTCGATATTGGCAACGGATTGGCTTATGACATCAGCGTTAGCCATGGTGAAAACAAGGCTGATTTCTTTATCAAGAACACAGTCAATGCGTCTCTCGGGCCGGATAGCCCGCGTGACTTCAAGCCTGGTAGCTACACTCAAGCAGAAACCAATTTCAACGCTGACTTTGGTTACGCCGTGCCTATGGACGGCCTCGCAAGCGATCTGAACATCGCAGCCGGCTTTGAATGGCGTGAGGAGACATTTATTGTCGATGCCGGCGATCCTGCTTCTTACACCGACCCGGCCACAGTGACCCAAACACAGCGCAACTTGCTGGCTCAAGGCTTCGCACCGAACTCTAACGGGTTCGGCGGCTTTACCCGCGCAAGTGCTGGCAGCAACAGCCAGTCAAACATTGCACTTTATACAGAACTTGAAGCTGATGTGACCGAAGCCTTGACATTGCAAGGTGCCGTACGCTGGGAAGACTTTGATGCCTTTGGCGATACATTCAACTACAAACTCGGCGGCCTCTACCGTCTGGGCAATGGCATGCGTCTGCGGGGTACATACTCCACGGGCTTCCACGCCCCGACAGCAGGTCAAGCCAATGTTGTGAACGTTTCAACCGTCTTTACAAACGGCGCTCTGGTTGATCGCGGTACACTGCCTGTGACATCAGCCGCAGCTCAACTTGTTGTGCCTGGCGCGACACTCGATGCCGAAGAGGCCGAAAACATCTCACTCGGATTTGCCGCAGATGTTTTAGGCGGATCACTGACAGTTGATTTCTTCAACATCACAGTGGATGATCGTATTTCACAAAGTGACGATCTGAACTTCTTCGGAACTTTGCAAACTCTTGCAGCTGACAATGGCGTCACTGTTCCGGCAGGTCAGCCTGTCAACACCAACAACCTGTTACAGGCTCTGGACGGTGCTGGCGTTCTGAATGCTAACGACTTTGCTGGGTTTGAAGGCCTGACAACATTCCGTATCTTCGCCAATGATTTTGACACGCGCACACGCGGTGTGGACGTCGTCTACAATCTGCCATTCGAATTTGCGAATGGTGACTCCAAACTGACTGTCATCGGTAACTACACCCAGACAAAGGTGACGGATGCGGGCGGATTGGGCGCAACACGTGTGCGTCAACTCGAAGAGAATCTGCCGCGCTACCGCGCAAGTGCCACATGGTCACATGACACAGGTGGTATGTTTAGTGGTCTGCTGCGTGGTAATTACTACGGTAAGTTCTACGAAGCGCATTTGGATGACGGTACGCTTCCAATCGAAGCTGGTTCCGAATTCACATTTGATGCTGAAATCACAGCTGAGGTTCGCGAAGGTGTAAAACTGTCTGTCGGTGGTGAAAACATCCTGGACAACTACCCGGACAGAAACCCTTGGGTTGGTATTGTAGGGGCATCCTACCCTGTGACATCACCCTTCGGGTTTGCTGGCGGTCAGTATTATGTCCGCGCACGGATCGATTGGTAATCATCCAAATATGATTTGAATGAAACCCCGCCTTGTGCGGGGTTTTTTATGGCCTACCAAACGCCAAGTTCGACAAGTTTACGGCGCAAATCGGGCGGTAAATCTTCACCGCTATCCGGCCCGGACAAGTCAGCAGGCGCATCTTCAGCCTTTAGATATCGCCATCCCTGAAAAGGGCGGCGGGGCGTGGGCACCACAGGGATCAGCTTTGGTTTCATAATGATGGCACAGGCTTTACGTCCATCACGTGTTCGGGTTTCCTGTAAATCTATGATCCGGTTGCGGCAGATCATCTGTCCTTTGATGACCCAATAAATTGAACCACCATCCAGCAGCGCATCCTTTTGCTTAGGGAACATGCGCGTGACATGTTGATGAAGTGCAGGTTCGCCCTTGGCTTTCCGGCGGCGTACCACCAATTTCTGCCACTCGCGGAGGGTTTGTATCGATTCAGACCCAACTGATAATTTTTGTAAATGCAGTGTCACCCGCGCAAGCTAGCGCGGTTTTCTCTTCGCGGCGATAGGCAGAGATCGATAAGCTTGGGATTAAAAATCCCGCTTAACCGGATCCGTATCAATAATGAAATTGGGCGATTTCGGATCAATTTTGAAAGTCACTAAATCTTCCATATTGTCTTCCGGCACAAGGCCGACCTTTTTGATCACACGCCCAAACACAGATTTGATCTGGCGGTTCACAGGGCCAGCCGAGCTGTAGTCAGAGGTAATACCAAATCGGTGGCGCAAGGTCGCATTGGCAATCATAGCGGCGTTTTTCATCCCGCTCTGACGCGTTGAATATTCCGTTGTTACAGAAACACAGAATTCCTGATTATCCACGCGATGCGGGGAATTAAGAGGCCATGAGATGGCTTGATCCGGCTGGAGGTCAAAGACTTGAGCATGGTCATCAAATTCACTTTTGTAAGGCAGGTCGTCAGACAAATAACTCAGCAAGGTCGACTCATAAGCCCGATCTGGAATAAATTTCTGTGTGAGCGGATAGATATAAATCCGTTTCTTACCACGGACATGCCACAGGATCGTTTCGGTCTTATCAAAATGATATGGCACTTTGGCAACAGGCGAAGAAATCAGAATCCCGCCATTCGCATTATAGGCCTTATTGCCCGTTTGCTGCGCAATGCCGCCATACATTTCATCCAAGGCCTCTTTATACTCCGGATGAATATTCATACCACGGCGCACATTAATCCAAACTTTACCTGCCTTTGCCGCGTCAAGCAGGACTTGACCGTCCACATTTCGAAAATCACCTGTCCTAAACCTGTTCGGGTAAAGCGGATGCTCAGGGTCGCCCATAGTACAAACATCGAGCATATTTGAGGGATGTTTGTTAAGCAGTGCAATCAACGCCTCATCTGTGAACAAACCCGTTTCGTTCAGACGATGCCCAAATGTCATGATATCTTTTTGGAACCTCTGCGTATGAGTCTGATCCCAATCGCTCAGCATGTCGCGTTTCAGCTTATTTTCCACAATATTCACCTAATGTTTGTCGGTTATCCGATCTTAAACGTTCTATAACTTGTAAAGATTGATATTCCGTTGCCAATGATCTCAACGTAAACTCGCCCGTATAGCGTAGATTAAGGCGGCCAACACTAAAACACCGCCTACAATCAAACCACTAAAGGCCACCAGAGGCCCCCAGCCTTGCAGCCAGCCTTCAACGCCGCGCAAAATTGCCGCGATACTCGCACCCAGAATTGCAAATCCAACCAACAAAGTCAGCCAATACCCCCAGCCCACTTTATTGTTTCGCAACATTGGCTCAGTGATTTCAATATATTTTGACGCGCTGTCACGGCTTTCACGGATCGCATCATCTGCGGCCATTTCGTCTATGACAATGTCTGCCGGTTTTTCATCAGACGTTGAGATCTCACTATCCTGCGGGGCCAGTTCAATGACATTGCGTTTTATCTCGTCAGAGTGACTATCAGCCTGAATAAAGTCATCCTTATCACCCGCTTTAATGAGAGATTCCGGCCAGCTAGCTATGTCTTCCTGTGTCGTGTAGGACGCATCATCAATCAACGCTTCCAGTTTCTCACTAAGCTCTGAGGCGGCTTCTGCAATCATCGTTGAGGCACGTTCAGTTGCGACCTCACTTTCAATCTCGTCGGTCAAAGTTAGATCAAGAATAGCGTCATCCTCAGATCCCAATATAGTATCAGCCTCTAAATCTCGTTCGCTTTCTGCCATGTCGCTGACATCATCCCGGCGGCGGCTCTGGTTTAATTGTGGATAGGCCGCACTATAAGGGACCGTTGCCACCACGCCCGCAGCTTTATCCTGCGTAAAGACAGGCAAAGCGTCCTCGGTCGTCAACAAAGCGACAGCCTCATCTCGAACCGGCTCCAGATCCACCCGCGGGGCAGCAAAGGGCTTGCCGTTTTCTGTTCGCAAAAACAGGGCTTTCTCAGCTGTGCGGCGGCGCAGCAGCGCATCTACAACATAGGTCTTCCCGTCAATTGTGCTTTTTCGCCAGATATCAAAACCGTTAGCGGCATCGAGTGGGCGGCCATTATTCAGCGCCCGTAAAACATCTGACTGCAAAAATGCCTTTGGCCCAATATTGAATGCAAAAGAGCACAGCGCGTCAAACTGGCTCTGATTAAGGGGCGTGTGCACATTTTCATTGATCATGTCCTCGAAAGGCGCGAGATCTTTAATCAATAAGCTTTCCGCCTCTGACTTGTTTAAATGCCGTGCGTCATCATTGTATAGTCGGTGCCCATAACCGACGACGCGCTGGCCTGTAACCAGCTCGCGATCCACGGCGCGATAGCCTTCATAGGCCTTGATCAATTTCAGTCCCATATCGGAAATTTTATGGTTACGGCTCATTTGCGTCCCAATTTGTTACAGCTGTGACTTTTGTTTAAATCGCAGTGCAAATGCCGCGCCGTTTACGCGTCATATCAGAGAAAAAATGAATTCAGTCGCCCGATAGGCGTTATAGCAGCATGAGCACCGCAACACCTAAAAAGGCAAAGAAACCGACAATATCAGTGACAGTCGTGACAAAGACGGAGGAGGCCACGGCCGGGTCTGCTCCCACTTTTTTAAGACCCAAAGGCACTAAAATCCCTGCCAAGCCGGCAAAAATATGATTGATAATCATAGCGATAAAAGCCACCAGCGCCAATTTGGGATCCTTAAACCAGATATAAGCAATCACTGCCAGCACCACCGCAAATATAAGGCCAATTATCGCCGCAGCCAGACTTTCCCGTTTGACCGCCCGCCAAGCGGTTTGCGAGGTTAAATCCCGCTCTGCCAGAGCTCTTACGGCCACGGCCAGTGCCTGTGTCCCCGCATTACCCCCCATGGAGGCGACAATCGGCATAAGAATCGCCAAAGCGACTATCTGAGAGATCGCATAATCAAATTGGGCTATCACTAGAGAAGCCATTACTGCCGTCAACAGATTGACAAAAAGCCAGGGCGCGCGGGACTTAACAGTGGATACAGCCGTATCGGTCAAACCTGCATCGCTGACACCGGCCAACGCCAGCATGTCTTCTTTATTTTCGTCCTGAATGATTTCGATAATATCATCCACCGTCATCATTCCGATGATCCGGCCTGCTTCATCTACAACAGGTGCAGAAATCAGATTATACTTCTCAAACAGATAAGCAGCTTCTTCCTGATCTTGCTCTTGGGAAATCGGCACCAGATCAGTTTTCATTACTTTGGACAGACGTACCTGTCTTTGTGCCCGCATTAGAAGACTGACAGGCAGATAACCGATGGGCACAAATTTTGTGTCCACGACATAGATATTGAAGAACAACTCCGGCAAATCTTCACCGGTCTCACGCATATGATCGATCGTATCCCCAACTGTCCAAAACTCAGGAGCGGCCACAAACTCGCGTTGCATAAGACGGCCAATCGTCTCATCATCAAAGGACAGAGCCTGCTCAAGCTGCGCGCGGTCTCCAGGCTCAAGCGCTTGCATAATTTCGGCACGCTGCCCCTCTTCCATTTCCTCAATGATTTGGGTCGCATCATCATTGTCGATATCGCTGATGGCACCCGCAAGCTGCTCCGTTGGCATGAGAGGCAGAATATCTTCCACTACCTCATCTTCCAGTTCTGTCAGAACCTCACCAGTGATCAACTCCGGCGCACGTTCGACCAGCGCCTCGCGCTGCGCATCGGTTAATTGCTCCAGTTGATCGGAAAAGTCAGCCGGATGCATTTCTGCCAATGCAGCCTGTAAGGATAAATCGGAGTCCAGAGTCAGCGCCTGTTCTATCTGATTGAGACGCTCATCTCCCAGGTTATATGTGCCGTCCACTTCACTCATGCAGCCCACATAGGACAGAGTTGAGCGGGGGTCTATGGCCGAAGCCAAATCGAGCAAAATTTTCTATCACTTTTTCTAATATCTTTTTAATTTGTCCTTCGGGTCATTGCATCCGGCGTATTCAGGATTTAGGCAACCACAGAGCTATGAGGGATTTTATTATGAGCGTAGAGATCATAGACGGGAAAGCCGTCGCCACCAGTGTCAGAGATGATGTCACTAAAGCCGTCTCCGGCCTGCCCTCTCAACCAACACTCGCGGTTGTATTGGTCGGCGATGACCCTGCCAGCCATGTCTATGTGCGCAATAAAATTAAATTCACCGAAGAAACCGGTATGCGTTCATTGGAGCATCGCCTCTCAGCAGATGTCTCTCAGGAAGACGTTGTGAAAACTGTCCGCGCGCTAAACGCCGATGATGAGGTTGACGGGATTTTAGTACAACTCCCTCTCCCAAGCGGAATGGACAGCGACGCCGTGATTGCCGAAATTGACCCAGCCAAAGATGTGGATGGCCTGACCGAGGCCTCTGCCGGGCGATTGGTTTTAGGGCAACCCGGCCTGCGCCCTTGCACACCGACTGGCTGTGTGATCCTCGCCAAATCTGCGCTAGGCGATTTAACCGGAAAACATTGTGTTATCATTGGCCGGTCTATACTGGTGGGCAAACCTGCTGCCTTATTATTTCTCGAACAGAACTGCACGGTCACCATCGCACATTCCCGCACAAAAGACATCGCTGCGGTCTGCCGTGAAGCGGATATTCTTGTCCCGGCTGTGGGACGTCCAGAAATGGTCAAAGCGGATTGGGTTAAACCCGGAGCCTGTGTAGTCGATGTCGGCATTAACCGCGTGCCTCACCCGAAAAAACCGGGCAAGAGCCGTTTAGTGGGTGATGTGGACTTCAAAGCGGCGAGTGAAGTTTCCGGCCCTATCACGCCGGTTCCCGGCGGCGTCGGCCCTATGACCATAGCCTGCTTGCTGCGCAACACAGTTCTAGCCGCCTGTGACCGCCGAGGCTGGGACAGACCCGATATCCTTAGCGTTTAATTCAGCCTATTGAGAGTATCTATATAATGAAGGACCGCAACTATTTGTGCGGTCGTTCAGTTAATTAAATTAGACAGATTTCTAACTTGGTCAGATGAACCTTAATGAAGGGAAGATTTTCTTTCGCCTTTTTTGAAAGCGTCGACAGCTTCGAGGCCTGCGGTTTCAGAATTGCCGCGAATTTCGGCTTCCTTTTGCGCCCACAGGCGTTTTTGGTAACGGTTTGACAGGATGTCGGTGACGACCAAGACGCCAACCACCAGGTAGAAGCTGGATTTGCTCATAGCGGCGATGGCAAATCCAAATATCTTCAGATGCGCCAGATGCGCGCCTTCAGTCACTAGTAGCACCCCAACCAGGAACAAAATGAAAAGTCCCAAAACCTGATACATACGGTTCTTTTTCAAAAATTCTGTGACTTTATCCGCCAGCACTATCATGGCTACACCGGACAATAAAATCGCAATGACCATGAGTGGCACTTGATAAGTTTTCGTAGGTTCACATCCCACGGCCCCGGCGATCGGATTGGCTATCAGGCTTTTTTTGCATTCTGTCACAGCTCCCTCAAACTGCCCAAGAATGGCACCCGCATTATCAACGATATTGGAAGCATCAACACTGGCAATCGCCATAGCTGACAAAATAGAGTCAACGGAGAAGACTAGGTTCATGGCCACGATCAGCGCAATAGCGCCCATAATAGACCGCGTGCCAGAGCCTTCGGAATGTTCGATATGATCCACCTGCAGCAAGTGATGAATTTCTTTTATGGCTGTGTAGATAATAAAAGCGCCGCCGATCAGGGTGATTAACGCTTGTGCTGTAAACTCACCTTCAATGATCTTGCCCCAGTGAATGCCGAATAGCGGCTCTGCCAAAAGCGTGAAAAGATTGACGATCAGGAAGAGCAGGACGATCCGAAACATTACGGCCAGCCCAATGCCCCATTGACGGACTTTTTTGGCATCTTTAGCATTGCCAACCTTATTACTTTCTATGGCGATATATAGCAGATTGTCGAAGCCCAGCACGGCTTGCAATAATATCAGCATAAACAATGTAAACAGCGCCTCGATTGTAAATAGATCAGCCAAAATACCCTCCATTGGTTTCGATTCGCTGGATAGCCGAAAATTAGCGTTGCGGCAAAGCTCAAATTATGCGGGCGGTGCTTGTGCATAGCTTCATTCAGGCCTAAGTCCCTAGCTATGAAATTTGGGACTGCAATAAACAGGTACATTGCCGCCTTTCTGGTGACGGCTGTGATTGGCTTTCCGGCACTGGCACAAGGCAGGTTTCAGCCAAAGCCATTAACTCAAACAGAGCGGCGCGTCTGTCAGGATTTGGACTTTTGTGTCGATCTTCTGCTGCGCCACGGGCCGGATGAATTTGACTATCAGGTTCTGGCAGCGGAGTTTCAGCGCATGGGGCCAGCCGGTGCCAATAAGCTTCTGAAATATGCTGCGGGCAAGAGTGAAACAAACACCACCAGAGCGCAGTTGATTTTATCTCAACCCGGCTGGCGGTTTACGCCTCAAGAGCAGCGTAAAATCGCGGCGCTCTGGCCTTCCGGGGATATTGGCGTGCAAGCGGATATGATGCGCCGTATAGGCTCACCCATGATGCGCAATAGCGTCGTGGCGACATTGTTACATGAAGACCCGAAGATCAGGGAGACCTCCCGCGATATTCTGACGGGCATGAATTTGCATACAGATTTCGCCCTGCCCTCTACGGCTTTTAACACCTTGGTGCGGGCTTTGGTCAGTGACCCGACGCCTGAAATCATAACCTTGATCGGAACTTTTCCGGACCCGCAGTCCGGACCGATTTTACGGCGCACTTTGCTCTCCGGCGACCCTAACTCTGTGATGGCCGCCTATGACTCTCTTTATAAAAGTGATCCCAAGAACGCTTTCGGGGCCTTGATGAGCGCGCTTGAGAAATTGGAAACACCCGACCAAGCCTTGGCGATTTCGGCGATGTTGCAGGCAAGGCATCAGAACCGACAAGACGGGTTTTACATGAAATTTGCCCGTGACCTCGCGGGTGATGCGGCGCAGCCAAAGCTTGTTCGGATGGTAGGCCTCGATGCCCTGATGAGTCAAAGCTCCAAACCAATTGTGGCCTTGCCTGATACGGAGGCGACACAGGCGGCCTATGCGTATACGTTACAACAACCGAAAATCGCCTTGGACAAATATGCCTATGAGTTTCAAGCCAAAACAGGTCGTCAGTCAGCACCATATTTGGAATTAATCTGGAAGAAATTAAAGCCGGGTGATGAGGCACGATATGTTTTCACCAAAGTTGCCGGACAAATCGGCGGGACACAATCAGCGGCGATATTGCAAGAGGCGTTGACGGATCAGGTAGACTGGCGAGTCACGCAGGCGGCCATTTTGGGCCTTAAGGATGAGATGACCGGCCCGCAAAAATCCGCCATTGAAAAACTGGCCAAGTCCCACCCGATCCGGCAAGTTCGCGTTGCCGCCAATGCGGCTGTCGACGCCGGCAAATCCGGTGAAATTAATTTGGCGAAATGGGAGAAATCTCTGGCGCCTAAAAGTCAATATTGTCAGGTCAAGCCCACAGACTTTGCATCCTTGGCGGATCAAATGCCCTATTTTGAGGATGGCCGAATAGCGGCAAGGAACGGCGAATTGAAAGCTGTGGCGCGAAAATGGCTGAGCACGGCGGTGGCCGTCAAAGATGGCTGGCTCGCAGGTTACCGGAATGGTGAGACCGGCGGTCTGCTCTTTTACGACTACGCGACCGAGGGCCATAAAAGATTTCTGGACGGGCCCATCACCGCCATCGTGCCAACGCGAAAAGTTAAGCTTGGGACGACGCCCGATGCAGTTTGGATCGTCGCAGAAACCGAGCGGTCGGGACGACTTTACAGACTTAATCTTACTCATCATTCCGCGCCTCAATTGCGTCTGCATGCCCAGCTTCCCGGCCCGCCCGCATCCATCCACCTAGCTCCGGATAATTCAGTTCAAATCGGCTTCGGTCCGGCCCCGGTAAATCATCCGCCGCTCCGGCTCTTGCCCGGCGGCGGCATAATTGATGGCTGCACAAAACCCGCACCTCTGCCCTCCAATGGGGCCTTGCCGAACTAAAATGGCCTATTCCGAAGACAAGGCCATCAAGCGGCTCGCTCAGATCGCTGATCCCCTGATTGAGGGCGATATTATTTCGGCAGGCCGTTTGGCGAGCCTGACGGAAACGGACGGCGTGGTTCAGGGCGTCTTGCAAATTCCGCCGCCCGAAGCAGAGGCGTTTTTTCCAGTGCGGGAGGCGGCCCAAACAACGCTCGAGCAAATGGAGGGCGTCAAGCGCGCCTCCATCATCTTGTCCGCGCACAAAGCCGGGCCGGAGCTTGACGGCCAAAAACGAAAAGGCAATCCGCATCAACCCCGCCGCCCTGAGGGCTATCAGGGGGACAGCCAGATTACCAAAGTCATCGCCATTTCCTCGGCCAAAGGGGGCGTTGGGAAATCGACGGTCGCGGTTAATCTGGCGATAGCGCTGGCAAAGCAAGGCAAATCCATCGGCTTGCTGGACGCGGATATTCATGGCCCGTCCTTGCCCATGCTGATTGGAAAATCCGGCGTCCGGGCGGAAACGAATGATATCCATGACCGCCGGTTGATTCTTCCCGTGACCGCCCATGGGATAGCGGCCATGTCCATCGGCTTTCTGACCAAGGATGACGGCCCGATTGTCTGGCGCGGCCCCATGGTACAGGGCGCCATTTCGCGCATGTTATGGGATGTGGATTGGGGCAAGCTGGATATGCTTTTAATTGATATGCCGCCGGGAACGGGTGATCCGCAATTAGGCCTCGCGCAGGACATCAAACCCGCAGGCGCGGTCATTGTTTCAACGCCGCAAGACCTGGCGCTTCTGGACGCACGAAAAGGCGCGACCATGTTTGGCAAGGTGGATATTCCGGTTCTGGGTCTCATTGAAAATATGGCTGTTTTCACCTGTCCTGATTGCGGAAGCACCCATCATATATTCGGCAAAGACGGCGCACGGCGTGACGCCGAAAACCTTGGCATCCCCTATCTCGGCGCGATCCCGCTGGAGATGTCAATCCGCGAAAATTCTGATGCGGGCACGCCATCAGGTGACGGCGCTTTCGCCACGATTGCCAAAGCGCTTATCTAGCCCACATTGCGTCCTTTTTCTTTCCAGTAAGGCTCCCGTAATTGCCGCCGTAGCACCTTACCCGACGGATTACGCGGCAGTGGCTCAGGGTGCACATCCACGGATTTCGGGCATTTATATCCGGCAATGCGGGTCTTGGCATGGGCGATAATATCCGCCTCTGACGGCGAGCATCCCGGCTTGGGCACGATGATCGCTTTGACCGCCTCGCCCCAGCGCTCATCCGGCACGCCGACCACAGCGCAATCGGCGACGTCCGGATGGCTGAATAAGGCGTTTTCCACTTCGGCCGGATAGACATTCTCCCCGCCTGAAACGATCATATCTTTGACGCGGTCATGGATATAAAGATAACCTTCCTCATCAAAATATCCGGCGTCCCCTGTATAGAACCAACCATCTCTCACGGCATCCGCCGTTGCCTCCGGCCGGTTCCAATAGCCCTTCATGACGACCGGAGATTTAATTGTAATTTCCCCCACCTCTCCTTGGGGCACTTCGCGCCCGTCTTCATCCACACAGCGTATGTCGGTGCCGGGATAAGGAATCCCGCAAGAGCGTAATTTGCCCCGTGCGGGATCATGATCTTCCGGCGGCATATAGGTCCCGACACCCGCCGTCTCGGTGAGGCCATAAACCTGTGTGAATTTACACCCGAACAGCTTTGCGGCCTCAAGCAACAAACTCTCTGCAATGGGCGAGGCCCCATAGGTCATGATGTTGAAAGATGAGAAATCCCGCTTCTCCACACCGGGCACGTGGGTCAGCATCAGGATCACTGCCGGCACTAAAAACCCGTGCCGGATTTTCTGCTGCTCAATTAAATTCAAAATCTCGACGGGATGCACTTCGCGCAGGATCACAGCCTTCGCGCCCTGAATGAAACTCAGCAAGCCGATATTCACCCCCGCAATGTGAAAAAGCGGCATCGCATCAATCACCGGATCGCCCGGATCATAAGCCGCCCAGAGCAAATTATTCGCCTGCGAGAAAAAGGCATGGAAATTCCCATTGGTCAGTTGCACCCCTTTGGGCAGACCTGTCGTGCCAGAGGTATAGAGCTGCAAGACATCATCATCCACCTGATGCGGCAAATTCGGGTCATCCGTGGATTGCGCGTCCCGCCAATCGTGATAGGCCTGCCACTCCTTGTGGCCGCCATCAATCGCAATCACTTTGGTAATGCTGGGACATTTAGGCAGAACCTGCGCGGCCAGATCATAATATTCCTGTGAGACGAACAGAATGATTGATTGGCTGTCGGATAAAACAAATTGCAACTCCGGCGCGGCCAAGCGGTTATTCATCGGGGCAAAACATCCCCGCGCCTTACAGGCCCCAAACATCATTTCATAAAACACATCCATATTCTTGCCCAAATAGGCAATGCGGTTATCCGGTTTAACGCCCGCGGCGATCAGACCCTGCGCGACCTGACTGGCGCGCATATTCAAAGCCTCATAGCTGGTCTCCTGCCCTTCAAACCACATGGCAGGCTTCCCCGCGTAAATACCCGCCTGATGGCGCGCAATATCCGCCAGATATGGCATAGCTTTGGCATCAATCATTCTTTTCTCCCCATTGTTACATTTGTTTTGAATAGAAATTTACAAGATAGCAAGAGGCGAGGTGTCAACACAGCCGCAACCCCGCTGCCATTCATGCGCTCATATCGCCAGCCGACTTCGCGGAAAACTGCGTCTTTTTTTCTGTGTCATCCCGGACAAAGGCTTTAGCCTGCGATCCGGGATCTCTTAACCCACAAACAGTCAAGAGGTCCCGCATCATCACGGCCTTAAGCGGCCGTTTGTGCGGGATGACAGATAATTAGACAAAGACATGCGTTTTCTCCTGCTGGCGATCTGGCGCTCAGCCTTTAAGCGATAAGCGGGGCTGCCCGCGAAGCTCTGGCCCCCGATGGAACACCAAAAGGGGAAAATATTTTACGAAGGCATAAGCTTCGCGGCGACGTCTTCTACCAGCGGCCGAACTGGGCAGTCTTTTGTCCCAATCAGCTCGCGCTG
>JAHDHS010000067.1 GCA_020631215.1 Hellea sp.
CTTACAGCTCTTCACAAATCCGTCATTTGAATTTGCATCCAAACCAGATAACACCGCGTAACTGTAAAACTAAAGGTTACATAAAGGGCTTCTCATGGAAGATTATACGGGCGTTGATGCCACAAATGCGGATGTGCGCGATGATGTGCAAGAGCGGTATGCGGCGGGAGCCAATGCTGTGGAGGCCGCTTTGTGCTGCCCGATTGACTATGATCCGCAATATTTGAAGATTATCCCGCAGGACGTGCTGGACCGTGATTACGGATGCGGCGACCCATCACGTTATGTGCGCGAAGGTGATACTGTGCTCGATCTGGGCTCCGGCGGCGGCAAAATCTGCTTTATTGCCTCTCAGATTGTAGGCCCCGAAGGCAAGGTGATCGGCGTGGATATGACCGATGACATGCTGGACTTGGCGCGATCAAATGCCCCAGTCATTGCCGAGCGGGTTGGCTATGCCAATGTCGAGTTCAAGCGCGGTCACATTGAGGATCTTAAGCTTGATCTGGATCAGCTGAATGAATGGCTGGCGGATAACCCAGTGACTGACGCCAAAGGCATGGAAGCCATGGAAGCGGAAATCCTGCGAATGAAGTCCGAAATGACCATGATCCCGGATAATAGTGTTGATGTTATTGTGTCCAATTGCGTGCTCAACCTCGTGTCAGACTCCAAGAAGAAACAACTGTTCGCCGAAATGTTCCGCGTGTTGAAAGTTGGGGGACGTGTTGCGGTCTCTGATATCATCTCTGATGAAGACAGCCCGGAAGAGTTGAAAAAGGACGCCCGGCTTTGGTCAGGCTGTATCTCCGGCGCGTTGACAGAGTTGGGCTTTGTTGCCGCTCTGGAGGAAGCAGGCTTTCACGGCATCACAATCGACAAATTCGAAGATGAGCCATGGCAGATCGTCGAAGGTATCGAATACCGCTCCGCCACTTATCTGGCCTATAAAGGCAAGCAAGGCGAGTGTTTGGAAAAGAACCAGGCCGTGATTTACAAAGGGCCATGGAGTTTCGTCAAAGATGATGACGGCCATGTATTCCAGCGCGGAGAGCGGTCAGCGGTCTGTGAGAAAACGTTCAAACTGATGCAGAAAGAGCCTTATGCGGGACAATTCTATCTGGTTGAGCCAAGCATTGAAGTGACGGAACGCATTGACTGGCCTGCAAGCGATTGCGGTGTGCGCCGGCGTGAACCCGAAGAAACCAAAAAAGGCGCGCCTAAAATCACGACGGATCCAAGCCAGAGCAGTTCTTGTTGCTAGCGTCATGATTTGACTGCTATGGTCGCCATATGAAGAAGACTATATTTAAAATTTCCGGAATGGCCGTGATTGGTGCGGCCATTTTTGCGGCTTGCGCGCCCGTGAACCTGCTCAACACAATCACGCCGT
This sequence comes from Hellea sp., assembly GCA_020631215.1. GTDB lineage: Bacteria > Pseudomonadota > Alphaproteobacteria > Caulobacterales > Maricaulaceae > Litorimonas. The sequence goes on from JAHDHS010000067.1 coordinate 1,394, forward strand.
CAGGATCATTTGCCAAGGCCAAAGACATTTCATTTGGTGAGCTGGACCGTCAGAAGCTGGACATTTACCGGCCTGATGCGCCGAAACCCAAAGCGCCGGTCATAGTTTTCGTTCATGGCGGTGGATGGGAAGATGGCAGCAAGGACATCTATAAATTTCTGGCGGACGGTTTTACCAAAGACGGGTATGATGTTGTTATTCCCAATTACCGCCTGCATCCGAACAGTGTCTTTCCCGATATGATCGTCGACACGGCTAAGGCCGTGGCTTTTACGCAAACACAATATCCGGATCGGCCTTTGGTTCTGATGGGGCATTCAGCGGGCGCTTATAACATCCTCATGACCTTACAGCAGCCGGAATTTTTACAGGCGGCTGGCGGGGAGTTGTGTAGCCGCATCGCCGGCGCGATCAGCTTGGCGGGCCCAACCGGGATCATCCCGCTGGAAGAGGAACCTTATATCACCGTCTTTCCGGACCGCTTTACGGGCGAAGACGCGCCGCTAAACAATGTGACCGGCCCGACGCCGCATATCTTTTTTGCCCATGGCGCCGATGATAAAACGGTCTATCCGCAGAACTCACAAAAGCTGGTTGAGAAGATCACCGCCCGCGGCGGTCAGGCGACGGTCAAAATCTATGAAGATGTAGACCATATTGAAATCGTACAATTCCTTTCCCGCCATTTCGACGGTAAGTCATCCGTGAAAAATGATATCATATCCTTCATCAACAGCCTCCCTTCGAGCGGTAATTTCTGTTCCTGATCAAATTGTGATAACCTCCTGGTATCAGGAGGCTCTATGACTGACTTACTCGCGACAGTTTTCGGGGTTTACATGCTGGCAGGAGGATTTGGCCTGGTGGTGAATACAGGCTGGGCAGAACGCATATTGGAAGATTTCGAAAGCTCGCCCGCCATGAGCTATCTGGCGGGCGCGATTATCACCTTGGCGGGAACGGCGCTTGTCCTGACGCATAATATCTGGAGCGGGTGGCCCGATATCATGGTCACATTAATCGGTTGGGGCGCGGCGATTGAAGGCGTCATAATGCTAATCGCGCCGCAAGCTTTGCTGGCATTTGCGAAAAAGCTTTCTCCGAATAAGACGTTCATGCGCGCCTTTGGCCTATTCACGATGATGTTGGGCGCGGCTCTGATTGGGCTTTAATATCGTGTGGTCGGACTCTCGATTTTATAGCTGTGCAATGTGTCGGGTACGATGTCGTAGGTATAAGGAATATAGAACGCCAAGTTAAGATCACCACTCCGAACCCATTTTAACTCGCCATCCAACCCGCGAATAATAGCCCGATAATTGGGGCCAAGCCCTTCGGACAAGCGATTGATTTCCTCGACCAATAACATTTGCACCTGCGGTCTGTATTGGTATGGGTCGACCACAGAAACCAGAACCTGGTCGCTTGTATTGATGGTTATGCGGCCTTTTTCATCAATGCTATCGACAAATTTACTGAGTTTTTGAGCCAGCTTATATGAATCTTCAACGCGGTCAGGAATCTTTGTTTTAACCTTCAAAATGGCAACAGATGTGTCCGGCCTTGATCCGCCTGTAATACCCTCGCGGTAATTTTGCTCACTCAGAGGACGAACGAAATTGTTCTCATCAACAATGGAGAGTTCAATATCCGCATTATTTTCTGCGGCCGTCAAAAAATCGTCTACTGTGTCACTGATCTGGGATAGGCGTTCTGATAAATTGCGAGAGTCATTTTCGATCTGTACCTCTAGCAGAAGGAAATCACCTTTCTGTTCAAGGAATATCCCGGGGTTTGGCCGGTTTGGATTTACTCTCAGCGGCGAGACAATGCGCTGCCCCGTCACAATAATCTCGTCCATTTGAGCCAATGCCTGATTTGGGATGGCGAGTAGGGCGAGCGCAGAAAGAGACAGAAGAACATGTTTCATGGGATATTCCTTTTGGGCGGAGCATATCAGAAACTGTTAGCTGCGCCAAATTCCTTCGCGTAAGAGGGGAGTCTGAGAGATTTGTCAGATCAATCTTTTCTGATATGGCAGGCCAATGAGACCAGATTCTCCCAGCCATCTAAGTTCTATCCAAGGACTACGTGGCTTTGCGGCCATGCTCGTTCTATTTCTACATGTATCCGGCACAATCAAAGTCATTGGTGGCTATCCGAAAGATGCCTTAAGCGGGTTTTGGGATAATGGTTATGCCGGGGTTGATTTATTCTTTGTGATTTCCGGTTTCATCATGGTCTATGTCACGCAGACCTATGATCGGGGTCTGGGCAGCTCGATTAGATTTTTAAAGGCGCGGATCATTCGTATCTACCCATTATGGTGGGTCTATGCTTCGATTATGGGGCTGATACTGTTCCTTCTATTCGGACAGCCCGCGCGCCCGGAAGTGGCAGCGAGTGCGGGCGGTGCTTGGCGGCATTTCCTCCAATCCTTGGCGCTGTGGCCTCAAACCTCTCATCCGACATTAGTCGTGGGATGGACGCTGATTTTTGAGATGTATTATTATCTAATTTTCGCAGTTCTGCTCCTGTTGCCACGTCGTTATCTGTCTATGGCGCTCGTGATCTGGGGCGCGCAGATTTTGCTCAGTCAAAGCCTGCCAGACGCCAAAGGATGGATCGAATTGGTCCGATCTCCGCTAAGCCTCGAATTTATTGCAGGGGCATTTGCCGGATTGTTGGTGGTGAAAAAGAAAATCATCTCTCCCCTTGTAGTTTTGGGGGTAGGGATGGTTTTATTTTGCGGGGCTTTGGTGTTTCTCGCCGATGGGGGCCCATGGCACCGCGATTGGTCCCGGGTCATATTCTTTGGCCTGCCCGGGGCGTTGATCGCACATGGGTTAGTCAATTTGGAAATGGCCAAACAGATCAAGACCCCAAGATGGGCGCGGGCCTTGGGCGATTGGTCATACTCGCTCTATTTATGCCACGTCATTGTCATCCTGGTCGTCAAAAATATTTGGGAGTTTCTGGAGCCATTTGGATTGCCTGAAATTATGCATCTAAAATCGCAGGGCTATTGGGGGGAGCTGTCTTTTGCGCTTGTCGCAATCTGCGCGTCACTGTTTACGGCCATGCTGTCCTATCATTTCATTGAGCGTCCCGCGACGGCCAAGCTAAGACAGAAATGGCTGCGGCCAAGGGGTTGATAAGGCCGCCCAATCAGCCCATAAGCGAATTTCCGAGGAGCGCCTTGAAATTCAACAAGCTGAATTTGATGGGCTGAGACGTATCCTTTGAACTTGATCCGAGTAAGATCGGCGGAAGGACGGAAGAAAGCAGATGAGTCTGATCCAAAGACGGAAATTTTTGGCATTGACCGGCTTGGGCCTGACGGCTCCGGTTATGGCAAAGGCGCAGTCAGCGTCACTTCCGCTGACCCCGACGCCGCGCGACGCCGAGGGGCCGTTTTACCCGCGCGGGGATCGTTCAAATGACACAGAGGATTTGCTGCGGGATATGACTGTGCAGCGCGGGGAGACATTGCGTTTTGCAGGCCAGGTGCTGTCCACACAAGGAGAGCCGCGCGCCGGTCTAATCATGGATATTTGGCATACCGACCCGGAGGGCCGATATGATCATCCTTGGGACTCTTCACCGGGGGAACGTTATGAGGACTTCGCCTATTGGGGCAAGGCTTTTACCAATGCAGATGGGCAGTTTTCCTTCCGCACATATATTCCCGGCACCTATGGCGGTCGGCCAGCCCATATTCACTATATCGTCTGGGACGGGGGTCAGCGCCTGCTGACCAGTCAGGTCTATTTCAAGGGCTTTGAGGCCCGATCCGGCGGCGCGATTAAAAGCAGCCGCCATGATCTGCGCAAAGCGGAACTCATGCGTGCGGATGCGACAGATTTCGCCACAAATTTCAGGGTGGTGATCGCATGAAAGGGCTAAGTTATTTTATATTATTTTTAGCTGCATTCTTGTTGATTTTTTCGCCGGACAAAGCTGATGATACCTCTCTGACGGTCTATCTGGTACGTCATGCAGAAAAAACCACGGAGAAACCCGATCCGGGATTGACTGAAGCCGGGCAGGGGCGCGCAGAGGCGCTTGCAGATTTACTTGAGGGTAAAGGCATTACCCGCATTCACAGCAGTGATTATAAACGCACGCGTGATACGGCGGCACCGCTGGCGGAGAGATTGGGCGTTGAGGTCGAGCTCTACGACCCGCGTGACCTGCCGGGCATAGCCGCTAAGCTAAAGGCCGCAGGCGGCACACATCTGGTCGTCGGCCATTCAAACACAACCCCGCCGCTCACAGAACTTCTCGGCGGTAACGGCGGCGAGCCCATAGTAGAAGCGACGGAATATGACCGGCTTTATAGAGTTACCCTAAGCATGGATGGTAATGTTAAAAGTTCGCTTCAGAGATATGGGGATGATCTATGATTAACTCAGAAATCCGGGGTGTGGTTGAAGGGGAATTGCGATCTGGAGAAAAACTATTGTGGGCGGATAAACCAGCCAAATTCCCGCTCTCTTTTATGGCAATTTACATCACCGGATTTTCAATTGTTTGGACTTTAATGGCAATTGGTTTTGTTGGCGTTGGATTACTTACCACGATTGTGGGACCTGTCGTGGCCGAAACGGGTAGTGAAGCCGCTGGAGGGGCGGCGTTCGGTCTCTTATTTGTAGGTATGTCTTTGTTTTTCGTCTGTATCGGAGCTGGAATGATATTGTGGGGTTTGAAAATGCTCATTGGTCCTAGCCGAGAAATATACGCTCTAACAAATCAGCGTGGAATTATTATCAGCCCATTTATGCGATATCGGATAGCTAGCCTATCTCCAGAGTCGCTAAGAAACTCGGAGCGCAAAGGCAACCCCGAGCTAGGAACGTTAACATTTACTAATAAATCTACTGGATGGATGGCGATGTGGATGAATCCGTACCAAACAGAACTCAGCGCGTTCCAAAAAATAGAAAATCCTAAAATGGTTGAAAACCTCATCCACAAAACGTTTTTCGGTAAAGGACTAGACTCATGAACAAGCCCATTGACCAATCTGAATTCAAGACCCCCGAGGTGACGACGGGGGCTTTGCCGAGTAGCTCTAAAGTCTATACCGCGCCCAAGGCTGATCCGAGTTTGCGAGTGCCGCATCGGCTCGTCCATCTGCATCCATCCGCGAATGAACCGGATGTGCCAGTCTATGATACGTCGGGGCCTTATAGTGATCCCAATGTCACGATTGATGTCGAGAAGGGCCTCGCCCGTCACCGCACGGACTGGGTGCTTGAACGCGGCGGCGTGGAGGAATATGAAGGCCGCGAGACCCGCCCCGAAGATAATGGCGGCGCGACCGGTAAATATCTCGCCCGCGAATTTCCGACGAAACACAAACCGCTGCGCGGTAAGCCCGGCGAAATGGTCACGCAATATGAATTCGCCAAAGCGGGGGTGATCACCAAAGAAATGATCTATATCGCCGAGCGCGAAAATCTGGGCCGCCAGACAATGGTCGATGGGGCGCAGGACAATGTTGCCGCCGGTGAGAGCTTCGGCGCGGATATCCCCGCCTTTGTTACGCCGGAATTTGTTCGCGACGAAGTTGCGAAGGGCCGCGCCGTGATTCCCTCCAACATCAACCACCCGGAGCTCGAGCCGCAAATCATAGGCCGTAATTTCCTCGTCAAAATTAACGCCAATATCGGCAACTCCGCCGTGGCCAGCTCGGTCGAAGAAGAGGTCGAGAAAATGGTCTGGGCCACGCGCTGGGGTGCGGACAACGTTATGGACCTCTCCACGGGCCGCAACATCCACAACACCCGCGAATGGATCATCCGCAACTCCCCCGTGCCCATCGGGACTGTTCCAATTTATCAGGCCCTAGAGAAAGTGAATGGCGTGGCCGAAGACCTGACTTGGGAAGTGTATCGCGACACGCTGATCGAACAATGCGAGCAGGGGGTTGATTATTTCACCATCCATGCCGGGGTGCGGCTCGCTTATATCCACCTGACCGCCGACCGCGTCTGCGGGATCGTTAGCCGCGGCGGCTCGATCATGGCGAAATGGATGCTCGCCCATCACAAGGAGAGCTTCCTCTACACGAATTTCCCGGAAATTTGCGACATCATGCGGGCCTATGACGTGACGTTCAGCCTGGGTGACGGCTTGCGCCCTGGCGCGATTGCCGATGCCAATGACCGCGCCCAATTTGCGGAGCTGGAAACGCTGGGCGAGCTGACCAAGATTGCTTGGGAAAAAGGCTGTCAGGTCATGATCGAAGGCCCGGGCCATGTCCCCATGCACAAGATCAAGGTAAACATGGAAAAGCAGCTGCGTGAATGCGGCGAAGCGCCATTCTATACGCTCGGCCCGCTCACCAC
>JAHDHS010000013.1 GCA_020631215.1 Hellea sp.
ACCGTCTCTTGACCCAACGACCGACATGTCATTTGTCCCAAGGCCAAAAGAACAATTTTGTTTGAGCGGACAGATGCCTGACCACTCAAAATTGTCGAAGCCAAAGCGAGAAGCTTTGTCATCAACAACCCAAACAAAATACCCCCATTTCAAATGGTGCGGATTTAAATGAGCCATTAAATTTGATCTATCTATGAAATCATACAGTTATGAAGGCCAGAAAATTGGAAAAGTGAGGATGCAAATGTCCCAACAGCTTGTATAAGCCTAAATATGATTATCGACGCATGGATACAGCACCCGACCCTTCGGCATTCACAGCATCCAATGTTTGACTCTCTGCGCCGTTGGACGAAGACCGACACAACTACCGAAGAACTCCCCGTCGCCGCCACCATTGCCATGATGGATCAGGACGGGATTGACAAGGCGCTGACATCGGCTTGGCAGGCCCCGAATTATGATTTCATCACCAATGATGAAGTGGCCGGATTTGTGGCGGAATATCCCGAGCGCCTGATCGGAGTGGGCTCGGTTGATATATCCAAACCCATGGAAGCTGTGCGTGAAATCCGCCGCTGTGTGGAAGAATTAGGATTCAAAGCCATTCGCGTTCTGCCATGGCTGTGCGAAGTCCCGCCGACGGACCGGCGTTTCTATCCCGTCTATGTGGCGTGTTGCGAGATGGGCGTGCCCTTTTGTACGCAGATTGGTCACACTGGGCCGTTAATGCCGTCCGAAGTCGGGCGGCCCATCTATCTGGATCAGGTGGCGATTGATTTCCCGGAGCTGGTGATTGTCGGCGGGCATATCGGCTATCCCTGGACGGATGAGGCCATTGCGGTCGCGACCAAACATCAGAATGTCTATATCGACACCTCCGCCTATACAGCTGCGCGCTATCCGGCCGCCCTGCTGGAGTTCATGAAAACCAATGGCCGGCGCAAAGTCTTGTTCGGCTCAAACTACCCCATGATCATGCCGGGCCACGCGCTCAAAGAACTGGACGCTTTGGGTCTGGGTGAGGAAACCAAGACGCTGTTCCTATCCGAAAACGCCAAGCGGGTTTACGGGATTTAAACCGCCACCTTCCCGGCGATGTGTGGATGGGCCTCATAGCCCAGGATTTTCACGTCTTCATATTTAAAGTCATAAACGCTTTTGACGTCGGGATTGAGCTTGAGGCGCGGGAGGGGTTTGGGCGCGCGGGTGAGTTGTTCTTTCACCTGTTCGAAATGATTGCTGTAAATATGCGCGTCGCCAAAGGTGTGGACGAAATCGCCGACCTCCAGATCGCAACATTGCGCCATCATATGGGTCAGAAGCGCATAGGAGGCGATGTTAAACGGAACGCCGAGGAAGATATCTGCACTGCGCTGATAAAGCTGGCAGGATAACTTGTCATCTGCGACGTGGAATTGGAACAGGCAGTGACAGGGCGGCAGGGCCATGTCGTCAACATCGGCGGGGTTCCAGGCGGACACGATATGGCGGCGGGAATAGGGATTGGTTTTGATCGCCTCAATCACTTTGTCGACTTGGTCAATCACAGAACCATCTGGTCCTTCCCAGCGGCGCCATTGCTTACCGTAAACCGGGCCGAGATCGCCGTTCTCATCCGCCCATTCATCCCAGATACGCACGCCATTCTCTTTCAAATATTTGATATTCGTGTCGCCCGCGAGGAACCAGATCAGCTCATGCACGATGGACTTCTTATGCAGCTTCTTGGTCGTGACCATGGGAAAGCCTTCTGACAGATCAAAGCGCATTTGATATCCAAATACTCCGCGCGTGCCCGTGCCGGTGCGGTCCATCCGGTCAACACCGTTTTCCATCACATGAGACAGTAGATCGAGATATTGCTGCATAGATACAGCATAGCTGATTCTGCGGCGCGGGAAAGACCGCGCATGAGGCTATGCACAATTTCGCGTGATGGCTGTCACATCGCTCTGTCTCGCGGCTCTCTAATTTACTCACAACTCGCGCATGTCGCGTCGGGGCAATTGGAGGAAATTATGAAAAAGCAAATTCTTGCATTACTTAGCGCAACCGCGCTTTTAGCCGTGTCAACACAGGCAATGGCAACCCAAGTCAGCGGAGCCGTCAATGTCGACAACCGCTTTGCGGTGGTGGTATCACAAAACGGCACGAACACGGTCGTATATACCGCACCATCAAACTATACATGGGGACGGGAAGCCACGCGCTTTAAGTTTAATGTCGATGAGTCGAATTTAGAGCGCTGTCATATCAGTCTTGTAAACTGGGGCGACGGAGCCGTTGCCGAGGGTTTTGCCGGCGTTTTCAAAGGCGACAAGGGCGCTGTTTATACAGGCGGGTCCGGTTGGACAGCGAAAGAATCCACGATCAATAGCGGCGGCTTTAGCAATGTGCCGAGCGCAAGCGTGATAAACAGCATCGTTCCGGCCACATCCGGCGGCGTCACGGATCTCGGCTCTACGCAAAGTCACCCGACTTGGGGCAGTGTGAAACCTTTCTACACCCCCGCTGATTTCGGTATGGGCAGTATTCCAGGTAACTTCAACTGGATCCGTCCTGCCGGAACCAATAAAACAACTAAGAAGCATTTCGTTTACAGTACGCCCTGTAGCAATTTGGTCAAAGAAGCTCCGAAGGCTATTCATATGCCGGGTGAGCATTTCCAATGTTACAATCTTGAAAAAGGCGATCACATTAAAACCGAACGCGTTGTCGTGAAGGATCAATTTGGTAAGTCGGATGTCGTGATTGGCAAACCTCGCATGTTATGTAATCCGTCTGCCAAGGTTCATAATGGCAAAGAATATCGCATTCGCAATGAGAAGCGGCATTTGGTGTGCTATGACTATGTCAGACCGCCGCGCATCCGGCCGCAAAATCTGCGGATCAACAATCAGTTTGCGCCGGATGAGGTCGTAGCAACAAGGTCACAAATGTTCTGTGTGCCCTCATCCAAAGAGCATATCGATAAAATCGGTAGAGTAACTCCGAGCAAATCGGATCCACGGCCGCGCCGATCGGATATAAGACCTAGTGAAAGGCCAATGCCCAGACGGTAAGTCTCGATTGTCCCGGTTTTGGCCGGGACAATTTACAACTGATCCACAATATCGGCCATGGCGGTCAGTGCGTCATGGCCGAGCTGTGCGGCGCGGTCGGGCGACCAGCCCACTTCTGCATCCGGATCATTGGCATTGTCTTTGAACGGCATTTCCAACGTCATGGATAGGCAGTTATAGCGATCTGCCGTAAAATTCGTACACATCGTCAGATTACCCTTACCCGGAGCTGAGACCGGATAACCATGTTCTGTCTGAAAATCCGGAGACGCTTTCTTGTAAGCGGTGAGGAAATCCGCCTGATCTTTGGCTTGTTTATCCGTGAAATCAGGAATGCCTTCTGCGCCCGCGATGAAATTATAAGGCAGCGCCTCATCGCCATGCACGTCCAGACAGAAAAGAGGCTTGTCCGCATCCATCGCGGCAATCGTGTGATGAACTTCGGGGGACTTTTCGAGGTTTGACACACCCCATTCCCGGTTCAGATTGGAGCCTGCGTAATTTGTCCTTAAATGTCCGCGGCAAGACCCGTCCGGGTTCATATTCGGGATAATATGAAATGTTGCCTTTTCGCGCATCGTCTTGATGACCGGATCATCCATATCGGTCAGCCGCGCCAGAAACCCTTCCATCCACCACTCAGCCATGGACTCGCCGGGATGTTGCCGGGCAATGACCCAGAAAGTTTTAAGGCCAGTTCCTATGGTCAGGCAGTCCATAGCCTGCCCTTCAATTGACGTGCCGATCACGCGCAATGAAACGCCTTCATGTTGCAGACAATCGGCAATCAAATCCGCGTGGCGCTCCATGGAGTAAGGCGCGAAATAAGAAATATAAAGACTGTCCTGCTCGGGCGTAACCTCGATAATTAATTCGCCATTGTCATATGACGTGCCCGGAATACGAAACCACTCTTCACGATCATAGCTGGCGACGGCTTTGTAGTCTTCCCAGCCGCCCGTAAAGGCCGCGCCAGCCGCATTGGTGATGCGCATTTTCAGGGCTTGCCCCTTAGCGCCTGTGACGCGAAAATAAAACCATTGATAAAAATCAGAGTCTTTGTCTTTGCGGATTTTCAGCTGAATATCTTGAAGGTTATCAAGGCTTTGCACCTCTATGTTACCGCTGTCAAAGGCTGCTGAAATCTGCAAAGTCATAGAGTCGTCCTAATTGAAATCGTCCGGCGCGGACGCTGCGGCTAATACCGCCGAGGGGATTTCAGGCGCATCTAATCCAATCCAGAAAACGCGCCACTCTTCCATACGCTGCATACCGTCACAATTCTTCATATACCAGTCATTAAACGGATTATTCAGACGCGAACGCCAGAAAAATGCGGGGATATCTTTGCGCATCGCCTCCCATAGGTCCCGGGCGATGCCTTCACCGCGTGCCTCCTGCAAAACCCAGAATTTGGACAGATATGGTAAGCCCGCCAATTGTATAAACAACGCGCCCCCGCGATAGTCAGTTTCAACAAATCCTTTGTGAATATCCTGTTTGAAAAAATCGGGTTTAATCGTTTTCCCAAAGGCTTGATTGATGGACTCCATCAGGCGTTTTTTGCCCAAGCGTCGATAGGATGACACGCGTTTGATCTTTATCTGGCGACGAACCAGCGTGCCGGAACCTTTGGTGGTGAACAGCTCCGCCAGCAGGTTCAGCGGCGAGGCAATAATATATGAGCGGCGCTCTTTGGCCTCTTTATCCAGTTCCAGCACTGTATTGAGAAAGTTGATCTGCCCTGCGCTGAAAATCTGTTTTTCCATTAAGTCCGGCAAATCTTCCAACCTTAGATTTCGTTGCCTGACGCCATTATCCGACAGCCCGCCGGACGGTTGCAGGAATATGATCTTATTGGGTTTCAAGTCCTTGGTCAGGCGCGCGAGGTTCATCTTGCCACGACGCTCTGTCATTTCCAAAATCGGCATTCGAAGCTGCCGTGTTGTTTTTTTGATTTCCGGGACTAACCCATAGCTGGCGGTGTTAAGCTTATTGGTTTTTACGCCGCTCTGCTCAAGCTCTCTCGCCAGTCGCTGGCATTGAAATTTTACTGACGTGCGGTCTTCATCAAGCGCTCCGATCAATAAAACCGGCATGAGTTGCAGGTTTGATAAGATGCGTAAATTTCCAGATAGGGCTTCGAGCAAAGGATCCTTCAGGCAGCGCGGATCAATGACCAGCAAGGCAAAACGCTCCGGCTCCTGCCCGGCGAACAGGTCTGCATAAAATTTCGCTTCGTGATTAGCGCCAACAGCGGAGAGACTGCTTAAGACGGTTTGGCGGACATCACTCATGACAATCCTCCGGCCAAAGCCTTGGCGTAGTAGTCCGCCGCTGTTATCAATTGCCCACTCTCAACATATTCATTGGGCCTGTGGGCCTGATCCAGATTGCCCGGCCCGTAAACCACGGCATTCACCCCTGCCCCGGACAGCATGGCGGCTTCTGTCCAATAGGGCAGATCAACGATTTCCGTTCCGGCAAAAAATCTTTCAAAAGGCTTTATGTCTTTGCTCGCGAAAGGCGGAAAGGCCACAATCGTGTCTAGCTTTGCTTCATAAGGTTTTCCCAGATCATAAAGATCGGTTTCGCGGGCTTTGACATTATCTCCTGGCGGCGGACGCATAGACACCCAAAGGCTGGCCGAGGTCGGGATAACATTATAAGCGCCGTCACTTTTTATATCGCCGATATTCGTGCAAAGGCCTTTAAATGGCGCCGTGCCGAAATCCAAATTAGCCGCGCCATAGGCTCCGATATCGGCTGCGAGTTGCGCGGCCTTCAAAAGAGGTTTTTCGATATTATCCGCCAAAGAACTATGCCCCCCCGGCCCGGAGAAATCAGCCCGTATCGCCAACATGCCCCGGTGCGCCCGCCCAACGCGGCAGGATGTGGGCTCGCAAATTATGGCCGTTTTCACATCATCAACATGGCCACGGCGGATCAGCTCCGGCATGACTTCACTGCCATGTTCCTCATCGCCGGACAGTAAAAGCGCGACATTCTTGGGCGTAACTTTTTCCAGCGCTGCCAGAATACAAGCCGCAGCCCCTTTGATATCACTGGTGCCCAGCCCGATCCATTTATCACCGTCCTGACGAAGCTTAAGCGGATCATCGGTCCACCCCTCCCCGCTGGGCACCGTATCAATGTGGACATTTAGCAGCACATCCGGCCGGCCCCATATGGCCAAAACAAAAGCGCTGTCTGATTTACCGCGAGAACGGGGAACCGTTTCCATGACCAAATGGTCCGGCGAATGCGCCGCGAGCGCGTCCTTTAAATAACTGACACAGGCGATTTCATCGCCCGTTCCATTGCGCGTATCAAAAGCGATTAATGGCTCCAGCCATTTGATGATGTCTTTTAACTCCAGCCTGATAGCCTAACTCCTTGGCTCTTATTGCCCGTCGGTTTAGGCCTGAAGACACATAAAAACAATCCCGACCGCAAAACTCTTATCGATTTTTCACTTGAAGTGACAGCCCTTACAACCCTATTAGCATGCGTCATAAAAAAACGGGGAGAACCAAATATGGCAGGTGAAAACGATAAGTGGGAAATCTACGCAGACAAGCGCGGTGAATTCCGCTGGCGGCGCAAGGCAACGAATGGCAATATTGTCGGCGCATCATGCGAAGGATACACCAAAAAGGCCGACGCAAAGAAAAACGCGCAGCGTCATGGCATGGACGGAAATCCAGATGGACTTGGCGGCAAGGACAAATGGGAAATCTATAAGGATAAACGCGGTGAGTTTCGCTGGCGGCGCAAGGCCACCAATGGCGAAATAACAGGCGCGGCCTCTGAAAGTTATACTAAAAAGGCCGATTGCAAAGCCAATGCCGAACGCAACGGCATGTAAATCATAAGAAGATAAGCGCTTTTAAGGCTGTCACATGGCAGCCTTTTTTATTGGTTATTTGTTGGTTGGCGAATTGGCCATTCTTTCCAGCCGCGCACTGATTGCTCGCACTTCGGCCAAAATATCCTCACGCTCCTCTTCGGCGTGTTCATCATATTCTTTCTGCATGGATTGTATTATCACCGCGATCATAAGATTAAGGATCACAAGGCTGTTAATCCCGATATAGCTCACAAAGAAAATCCACGATCCGGGAATGATCGGCATAACTTCGCGCGCAATATCGGGCCAACCTTCCAAGGTCAAAACCGTAAACAGAGTAAAGGCAGAGCTTTGCAAATCACCAAAATATTCCGGCGACACTGGCGCAAATAAACTCGTCCCAATGACGGCAAAGATAAAAATCAGAAGCATCATCACCATGATAACCGAACCAATACCCGGCAAAGCCCGCAAGAAGGATTCAATAATGACCTTCATGGACGGCACATGCCGAACAATTCGAAGTGTCCGTAGAATCCGTAGAGATCTGACAACGGTCAGCGGATAAGACCCGCCTAGGAAACCGAGACTGACAATCAGAAAGTCAAATATATTCCAGCCTGATCGAAAAAAACGAAACCCCTGCGCGTAGATTTTCAGGACTATTTCAACCACAAAAACACAGATAATCGCCATATCAAAAGCCAGCAGTCTTTGTACCAACGGACTATCCGGGCCATGATCTTGGTAGCTGTAAGTCAAACAGCCTAGCGTAATTGCATTTAAAATAATCAGAAGCGTTATGAACCGCTCAAAAGCCGGCGCATAGAGATATGTTTCCATAGATGCCCTATGGCGCGCCAAATTACTTTTGGAGGACGCACCGTTCTTACCGCCAAGGGCTAATTTGACAACTTTTTCCACACGACCTTGTAGCGTTAAATTCCCAATAATTTATTAGGCAGGCTAGAAGGGTTCATTAACCATCATAGACCTCTTTTTTATTGGAATCTTCACGCCCAGCCCCTATATGTGAAGGGCTGGCTTGCCAGCTATGATGATAAACGCGCTTGTAATAAGCGGACTGGACCCGGGGGCGGTACCCGGCGGCTCCACCATAAGTACAGATGATGTCTGTATTTTTGATGGGGCCGAAATAGGATCGACAGACGTCTAAAGAGGTTAGCTTTCATCCGTATGGGCACCGTTAAATGCCCGATTTAAAGTAACTGCTAATGATAACAGTGCTGAAGAGTTTGCCCTCGCTGCGTAAGCAGTGCGAGTGAATTCGCTTTTAACTCCTAGCGCATCAGCGCGCTAGGCGGGCTCCGGAGGGTAGCTGGCAACAGAAACCCTCCACTTTTTTCTTTACAGGTTGTCTCCCGCCAACCCAACACGCATTTTCGCTCAAATTTTGTAGAAATACCCTTCTTGCTACAAAAGCTTGGTTGACCCTCTGCCCCACTCGTTTAGGGTAGGCCCATGAGTAAAGATTTGATGCAATATGAGCAGATGACGCAGCTGGCCCTTCGCGGGGTGGTGCGTGACGCTATCCGGCGGGTGATCCGCGAAGACGGCCTGCCCGGGGCGCATCATTTCTACATCACATTTTTGACCCGCTATCCGGGGGTCGAAATCGACGATTCTTTGGCCCAGAAATATCCAGAGGAAATCACCATTGTGCTGGAGCATCAGTTTTGGGATTTGAATGCTCACGCAGATGAGTTTGAAGTGACGCTGAAATTTGGCGGCATTCCGAAATATCTTAAAGTCCCTTACCATGCGATCACGCGGTTCCATGACCCGAGCGTCGGGTTTGCTCTGCAATTCGATCCCCCTGCTGAACTCGATGAGACGAACACAGTGACCACGATTGCAACACCCGCAGCCCAGCCTGCCAAACCCAAACCCAAACCGAAAACTACTGCGGCCAAGAAGAAAGCCAAATCAGACGACGCTAAAGATAAAACGCCCAAAGACGATGATAGCGGCGACAAGCCCGAAGGCGAAAAAGTCGTCAGCCTAGACGCGTTTCGTAAGAAGTAATCTCCTAAACTAACAGAGAAACCCATGACTAAAATGAGAACAGAGACCGATAGTTTCGGGCCTTTGAAGGTTCCGGCTGACAAATATTATGGCGCGCAAACGGCGCGGAGTTTGATCAATTTCCCAATCGGAGTTGAGACTATGCCGCCCTCCATGATCCGCGCGCTGGGTATTATCAAACGGTCTGCCGCTATCACCAATCAGGCGCTGGATAATTTGGATGATAATACTGCCAAGGCTATCATCAAGGCGGCGGGTGAGGTTGCGGAAGGTAAGCTGAATGATCACTTTCCGCTATCTGTCTGGCAGACCGGATCAGGCACACAGTCCAATATGAACGTGAATGAAGTCGTCTCCAACCGCGCGATTGAAATCGTCGGCGGAGAGATTGGCTCTAAAACACCTATCCACCCCAATGATCACGTCAATCGCAGTCAATCTTCGAATGACACTTTTCCAACCGCGATGCACATCGCTGCCGCTGAGGAAATTCATCATTCCCTACTGCCCGCCCTGCAATATTTGCGCAATGCGCTGAATGATAAATCGCAAGAGTTTAAAAAGATCATCAAAATCGGCCGGACTCACACCCAAGACGCCACGCCTGTCACATTAGGGCAGGAGTTTTCTGGCTATGCGCGCCAGGTCGAGCTGGGAATTAAAAGAATTCAGGGCGGACTGAAGGAACTTTATTTCCTTGCCCAGGGCGGGACTGCCGTCGGAACCGGGCTGAATGCCAAGCCTAAATTTGCTAAAATATTTGCCTCTGAAGTCGCTAATTACACCAAGCTACCCTTCAAAACCGCGCCGAATAAATTCGAAGCTTTGGCAGCGCATGATGCTTTCGTTTCCGCCCATGGCGCTATCAATACGGTCGCGGCGTCTTTGTTTAAGATTGCCAATGACATTCGTTTCTTGGGCTCCGGCCCTCGCTCGGGCCTCGGCGAGATTAGCCTGCCGGAAAACGAGCCCGGTTCCTCCATCATGCCAGGGAAAGTCAATCCCACTCAATGCGAAGCCCTAACCATGGTCTGCACGCAAATCATGGGCAATCATACGACAATGACAGTCGCCGGGTCACAGGGTCATTTCGAGCTTAATGTCTATAAACCCGTCATGGCCTATAATATGCTGCAATCCATCCAGCTGATGTCTGATAGCTGCATGGCCTTCGCCGATAAATGCGTCGTAGGCATTACGGCGAATGAAGACCGTATCGCGGATTTGATGAGCCGCTCACTCATGCTGGTCACCGCTCTGGCGCCTACCATCGGCTATGACAACGCCACCAAAGTCGCCAAGACCGCGCATAAAAACGGCACAACCTTACGCGAAGAGGCTGTGCGATTGGGCTTTGTCTCAGAAGCCGAATTTGACAAAATCGTCCGCCCTGAGTTGATGATAAAACCGCGATAAATGCCAGATAATGTCATAAAATTCGGCAAAGCCAAAAAATCCCTCGCCCGAAAAGCGAAGGAGAAAAAGGCCGCTGAGAACCGGGCTCGGTTTGGACAGAAAAAAGCGGCTAAGGATCACAAAAAAGCCTTAACCGAACAACTGCAGGCCAAGTTGGACGCCCATAAAATAACATCGGAAGAAGAGTGATAAAACGCTCTCTGTCTCTTCATGGTCACCAGACTTCCCTCGCGCTGGAAGCCGAGTTTTGGGAGGTCATTGATAAAGCCGTTGAGCAAAGCGGGAAAAGCTTCGCGAGGTTTATTTGTGATCTGGATGATGAGCGTGTGCTGGACGGCCCGACGCAGAACTTGGCGTCTTATCTACGTGTCTGGGCTTTGAAAACCGCACAGAAAGGACACCCTAAGTCATAGGCTCCGGTTTGTGGCAGTAAGTACCTCCTTTCGCCTGCTCCTCAGCCTTCCGGTAAAATTCCGCCATCGGGTCATCAGATGTCGGCTTTTCCGCTTTATTCTCTTTTTTGGCTTGCTCCTTTTTGGGGGCGTCTGATTTGGGCGCATCCGTGTTATCGCTATCTTGCGCGACTGCCCCGAAGGACACAAAAAGAGCGAAGACAAAAGCGGGAATATATTTGGACATAACGTCCCATAACACATATTTGCGATGAAAATAAGGCCATTCCACACAGTAGAACCATAGCCAAACGGTCATGTCCTGCTTATGTTCTGGCAATGTCCGCCGCTGATTCTTTCAAACCCGCGCCACCGCGCCCAACCCCGAGCCTGTCCGCTCAAGCTATGCCAACACGCCCTGTCGAAACAGGGCCTTATCTAGAGGGCTTAAATCCTGAGCAGCGCGAAGCGGTATTGGCAACTGACGGGCCGGTCTTGGTGCTGGCCGGAGCCGGCACGGGTAAGACACGGGTTCTGACCTGCCGTCTCGCGCATATTCTTGAAAACCGGCTCGCTTTTCCCAGCCAAATCCTCTCCGTGACATTTACCAATAAAGCCGCCCGGGAAATGCGGGAGCGCGTGGGCGATCTCATTGGCGGCGCCGTTGAAGGCCTGCCTTGGCTGGGAACTTTCCATTCCATCGCAGCGAAAATCCTGCGCATTCATGCTGAACTGGTCGGCCTTAAGAGCAGTTTCACCATTCTCGACACGGATGATCAAATCCGGCTTCTCAAGCATATCATCAAGGCGTCTGACATTGATGAAAAACGCTGGACGGCCCGCTATCTGGCGGCACTTATTGATGGCTGGAAGAATAAGGGGCTAACGCCCGATAAGCTGAACAGCAAACAAGCCTATAAATTCGCCGATGGCAAAGGCGCGGAGCTTTACAAGACATATCAAGACCGTCTGAAAGTGCTTAACGCCGCCGATTTCGGCGATCTTTTGCTTCATAATCTGACGATCTTCCTCGAACACCCGGATGTGTTGAAGAAATATCACGCTAAATTTCGTTATTTGCTGGTGGACGAGTATCAGGACACGAATGTCTGCCAATATCTCTGGCTGCGATTACTCGCACAAGGCTCGCAGAATATTTGTGTGGTCGGAGATGACGACCAATCCATCTATGGCTGGCGCGGGGCCGAAGTCGATAATATCCTGCGTTTCGAGAGCGATTTCCCCGGCGCGAAAGTCGTGCGTCTGGAACGTAATTACCGCTCAACGCAGCATATCCTCGGCGCGGCGTCAGGTTTGATCACGGCCAATCAGGACCGTCTCGGCAAGACGCTTTGGACGGAACAAGATGGCGGGCACAAGGTAACAGTGACGGGTGTTTGGGACGCGCCCGCCGAGGCCCGGATTATCGCCGGAGAAATCGAAAACTGGGTTTCTCATGGACGCCATTATGGTGAAGCCGCTATTCTTGTGCGGGCATCGCGGCAAATGCGGTCTTTTGAGGAACGTTTCATACAATTAGGGCTGCCCTATAAAGTCATAGGCGGCCCGCGCTTTTTCGAGCGGCAGGAAATCCGAGACGCGCATGCCTATTTGCGCCTGCTAAGATCGAATACGGATGATCTTGCCTTTGAACGTATCGTCAACGTTCCCAAACGCGGTATTGGGGCCACTACGATACAAAAGCTGCAAACTGCCGCCCGCGCCATGGGCGTGAGCCTGGAAGCCGCCACGCGGGAGCTGACAAAAACGGATGAAATCCGTGGTAAAGCCAGATCGGCTCTGCGGGCCTTCCTACTGGATGTCGATCGCTGGCGAAGCGAGGCACAGAACATCAAACACACAGAACTCGCTGAACGCATTCTGGACGAGTCCGGTTACACACAAATGTGGCGTGACAATAAGGACGCAAAATCCGCCGGACGTCTGGAAAACCTGAAAGAACTGATCCAAGCGATGGGTGAGTTTGATACTTTGGAAGCCTATCTTGAACATGTCAGCCTCGTTTTGGATGTTGAAACAGGCGGACAGCAAGGCGATGAAATTTCGCTCATGACATTACATTCCGCGAAGGGTCTGGAATTCCCTCTGGTCTTTTTGCCCGGCTGGGAAGAAGGCATGTTCCCATCACAAAAGTCCATGGATGAAAACGGCCTTGTCGGGCTGGAGGAAGAGCGCCGCCTCGCCTATGTCGGCATCACCCGCGCACGAGAAAAAGCCAAAATCTATTTCGCGGCCAATAGGCAGGTTTATGGCAGCTGGCAATCCTCCCTGCCCTCGCGCTTCATAGATGAGCTCCCACCAGAACATGTCGAGGCGGAGAGCGAAACGGGATATTATGACAGCAATAAAATCATAGACCGCGCTGCGCAGAATTTTACCAGCAGCTTTCAGGAAACCCAATCCGCATATAACTCCCCGGGCTGGCAAAGATATCAGAAGAACAAGCGACAAAATTTCGGGCGCGGCCCCAAGGAAATTGAAGGCCATGCCATCAAACGACCCGCCAAAAATAAAGGCACCAATTTTGCGATTGGTGAGCGCATTTTCCACCAAAAATTCGGCTATGGTAAAATCAAATCAGCAGATGGCACTAAACTGACCGTCGCTTTCGAAAAAGCCGGAGAGAAGAAGGTCTTGGACAGCTTTGTGGAAAAGGCTTAGAGATTGACCATGCAGTTTCTTAGAATTTTAACGTTGTTGCTAACGCTCACACTGCTCACCGGATGTGCCAGCACGAAATTTCGCGTGCTTGAGATCAATTCTCTGGCTTCAAAAACCGCTGGCGAAGGCCGGTTTGAAGGGCTGGAGGCCTTGGCATTTCGAGATAGGAACACGCCGCAACAACGCGTCAATATTATCTTCATGCACGGTATTGGATGGGTCGAAAATCCAGAGGATGCGCCGCTGGCGAATAACTTCATCAAAGGTTTGGCCAATGCCTATAATTTGGAGACGGATGAAAAAGCTGTCAGTTCTCTATGCGGCCGGGATGAACAGGATGAAGACGTAACGCTGTCAAACCATATTCATATCAAAGAGGTCCAGCCGAAATTATATGAAACTCTACCCGGCAGTAATTTGACGCTCGACAAGTTAGTTTGCATGGACCGGCAAGTCCTAAAGGTAAAAGATGACCTTGAATATGTCATTTACCGGATATTCTGGGATGAGATTTTTTGGGACAGCCTGCAAGTGGCTTTCGTCGGGCAGGATGACGCCATGGATGAGCAGAGCTTACCCGCCATGTTGCGCCGGAGCGTCAACCGCACATTGAAAGACAAGCTTGTCAATTTTGGATTTTCTGATGCTGTCATGTATCTGGGGCCGGCGGGTGATGATATCCGCAAAGCCGTTAAAGGCGCAATGTGCAGCGCCGCACTGGATGCCGCCGGATATTCATTTGCGCAACAAGGGCCGGAAATCGATTATGTGACAGTCTGTAAAACCGCCTCCGAAACCTCTATAAAGAACGATCCTTTTGCCTTTGTCGCAGAGTCTCTCGGCTCTAAAATCACCTATGACATCATGCGGGAGTCTATGACTGACGGCCGGGAAACCATACATGATGACATGATCAAAGGCACTCAGCTGTTCATGCTCGCCAATCAAATCCCCCTCCTCAGCCTGTCTGATCTGAATGATGGAGAGCCCTTTAAACCTTCAACTTATGGTGACGGCGAGCGTCCCACCATTGTAGCCTTCTCAGAGATCAATGATTTTTTGACCTATGAATTAGTTCCTTTTTACGAGCAACTTTACGCCCGTTCGCAGCGATCAGAAGGCCGCCGTGTCGATGTGAAATCCGAAACAAACCGGCAATATATTGTCGACTTGCTCGGTTTTAATATCGTGGATATGCGCGTGGAATTTGCCAACCCGCTGATCCCCCTCGTCAATCAATTCGTTGATCCGCTGTTTGCGCATAATGGCCATGTCAAACAGCCCGAAGTCATGGAATATATCCTTTGCGGCGCGAATGGGAAGCAAGTCGCATTTGATGGCTGCCGCGTGACACCTGAAAACAGCAAGCTTTTTAAATGACGCAGCCTTTCGCGCTTTTTATCCGGGCTGAAAAATCTCTCGCCTTTGATATTTCTGATCGTTTGGGTTTTGAAATGGAAACTGATGCTTTGGCTGTCTCTATTTTCGAAGACGGGCCAAATACCATGGCTGTGCAGGCCCTGTTTGAGACTGAAGCCCAAGCCCTGGCCTGTCTGGGATATTTAAAACTTCCCAACAATATCGAGCACTTTGTGACCCAACTTCCCGATGAGGACTGGGTCTCTCTCAGTCAATCCGGCTTACCCCCCGTTCGGGCAGGCCGGTTTTTTATCTACGGCGAACATGACGCGGATAAAATACCAAAGGATGCCGAACATCCTATCCGTATCGAAGCCGGGATGGCCTTCGGGACAGGACATCATGGCACGACAAAAGGCTGCCTGCTGATGCTGGATGATATGATCAGCCGCGGCGACGCCCCCCGGCGAATTTTGGATTTGGGATGCGGGGCGGGTATTTTGGCGATTGCCGCCGCCAAAGGTTTAAACAAGGCAGTCATAGCAACAGATATAGACCCTGACGCAAAATCCGTCACGGAAGTGAATGCCAAACAAAACGGTGTCAGCCAGTTGATTGACGCACATGTCGCGGACGGCTTTGACAGTCCTGTCCTGAAAGACCAATCATTCGATTTGATTTTTGCTAATATCCTGGCCGGGCCACTCATGGGGCTGGCACCGGACATCGCCAATGCCCTTGCGCCCGGTGGGCAGGTTGTTCTGTCGGGAATTCTGGATGAACTGGCGGATGATGTAAGCGCGGCTTTTGGAGCACAAGGCCTGTCCATATCGCCTCAACCTAGCCTGTCGGGATGGACGTCATTGTTAGGCATAAAAAAACCCGACCAGACTGCCGGGTCCTAATATTAGAATTTTGGAAGCCTTAGATCGCGCGCGCGGCACGACGTTCACGGCGCGTATCGCGGCGGTGAATGAGGCTTGCTTTGAACGCGACAGTCTTGGCACCCACTGTCTTCGCTGCGATCTCTACAAATTCTGAACCTTTTAGTTCGGTCGTCATTTTCGTCTCCATAGTTGCAATGGGTTTATCCCGATTGCGAGCTTGAGATAGGAAAATAATCGCAATTTTTGAAGCCACAGTGCAGCCTTGGTAGCTATGCAAAAATGCAAAGCTATGACAACATCCTGTTAATTACATTTCACAGGACTGTCACATTTTGGGTCTATAAGCATGAATCCGGTTGGTGTTTAGACGAGTTTCCTCTTTGCCGCCTATTGCCCTTGGCCAGCGGTCGGCTATCATAGAGACGCAGTTAGAACGGGATATCGCCATGGGCCAGCAAACACAATTCTTTCAAACCTATGAAGTCAAAGGCGGCCCGCATCTCGGGCATGAAAACCTGCCAAAGTTACAGGCCGAGTTGAAACGGCAAAATCTGACAGCTTTCCTCGTCCCCCATGAAGACGAATATCAAAACGAATATTTGCCGGACTGCAATGAGCGTTTGATGTGGGTAAGTGGTTTTACGGGATCTGCGGGGGCCGCCATTATTCTGCAAGACAGCGCCGTCATGTTTGTCGATGGCCGCTACACTTTGCAGGTCAAACAGCAAGTCGATGAAGCTTTGTTTTCCTTTGAAAAAATCGAGGGCGGCGGCATGGCGAAATGGCTCCGTGAAAACGCCAAGCAAGGACAAGTCTATGGGTATGACGCGCGGCTGCACAGCCCGGCGGCGCTAAAACGCCTGACGGATGCCGTCACTGTCAATGGCGCGTCTCTGAAATCCTTGACGCCCAACCCAATCGATATTGCCTGGGAAGATCGCCCCCCTGCTCCGCTGACGCCAATCCGTGTCCAGCCTACCAAACTGGCCGGTAAGTCTCATAGTGAAAAACGCGCGGAAATCGGCAAGGCGATTGCCAAACAAGGTGCGGATGCCGCGCTCATCACCTCTCCGGCCTCAATTGCCTGGCTGCTGAATATTCGTGGCGGTGATGTGAAATGCACGCCGCTGCCGCTTTCCACCGCCATTATCGATAAAACGGGACAGGTGAATTTTTACGTCGCCCCGGAGAAACTCACCGATGAGGTGCGCGCTCATCTGGGTAATGAAGTCTCTATCGAAAACGAGACCGCCATAGAAGACGAGCTGAAAGCCTTAAAGGGCCAGACCGTCATTGCAGACCCGAATGTTACCTCTGCCTGGTATTTCGAAACCTTGAAAGCCTCTGGGGCAAAGGTGAAATCCGCTCAAGACCCAGTCGCGCTCCCCAAAGCCTGTAAATCCAAGACTGAACTGGAGGGCAGCAAGGCGGCTCATATCCGGGACGGCGCAGCGCTCGTAAAGTTCCTGCACTGGCTCGATACAGACGCGCAATCGGGTACATATGACGAGATTGACGCGGCCCGAAAACTGGAAAGCTTCCGTCACGAAACGGGCGTTCTGATTGATCTAAGTTTTGAGAGCATTTCCGGTGCCATGTCCAATGGCGCGATTTGTCATTACCGCGTGAATGAGGCGACCAATTTGAAACTCGAAAAGGGTAGCCTCTTTCTGATTGACAGCGGGGGCCAATATCAAGACGGCACAACGGATGTGACCCGAACTGTGCCCATTGGCGCGGCGACGGATGAAATGAAAGAACGGTTCACCCTCGTTTTGAAAGGCCACATATGTCTGGCGACGGTACGATTCCCAGAAGGCATTCCCGGCAGTAATCTCGACGCGCTCGCCCGATACCCACTTTGGCAAGCCGGGCTAGACTATGACCACGGAACAGGCCACGGCGTCGGCGTTTTCCTCGGCGTGCATGAAGGTCCGCAGCGAATTTCCAAAGTCCCGAATACGATCGCCCTGCGCCCCGGCATGATCGTCTCTAACGAGCCCGGCTATTATAAAGAAGGCGAATATGGGATCCGTATTGAAAATCTGCAATTCGTCACGGTGCCAAGTGATGTGGGCGGTGAGCGTGACATGCTCGGCTTTGAAAACCTAACCTGGGCTCCAATTCATCGAGACCTCATCGTCAAAGACATGTTGACACAGGCGGAGCTGGAATACGTCAATGATTACCACGCCGAAGTCTGGGACAAAATCGGGTCTCTATTGGAAGGTGATGTGAAGGCTTGGCTGAAAGCCGCCTGCGCGCCGCTTTAATCCGCTTGACTACTTAAAGACTGGCTGAGAATTACGACGAAAATTCTGAACCAACCCGATGGTATAAAACATACCAACGCCAAAAATCATGACTGAAGCGGCTGCATGGAATTTCCCCATCGCGCTATGCCATGGCCAATCTGTCGCGACCAGCATGTAAAGCCCGATCAACCCCCGGGCCAGCATAAGAAAGGCGATTAAGCCCAGCGCGGTTTTCAGCAATGGCAAACGCCGGATACGGCCATTGCCGGAAAGCGCATAAAGCCCCCAAATCGCCAACATCAAGGCTATGGCTAATGTCCAGATGACAGGCTCTATATTGCCTTGGCGATAGCTTTCAGCAAATTCTGTGGGCGCGCCCGCGAAGATAAGCCAATCCGCCCCGCCGAATAGGCAAGCAATGTGAAACAATGCCCCGACAAACATGAAAATCGCCGCCAAATCCAAAGGCAGTCGCCGCATCATGAAATCAACTCCAGCCACTCATCCTCCGTCAGGGTTTTGATACCTAACTCGGTCGCTTTTTTCAGTTTTGAGCCAGCCCCCGGCCCGGCCACGAGAATATCGGTTTTGGCCGACACACTGCCTGAGACCTTAGCACCAAGGCTCTGCGCTTTGGCTTTGGCTTCGTCGCGGGAGAAACGTTCCAGCTTGCCTGTGAAAACAACGGTCTTTCCAGAAACCGGACTGTCATTAGAGGGCGCCTCAGCATCTTTGACCTCAACCTGCCCCAAAAGCCGTGCCACAATGGCGCGATTATTTTCTGATTGGAAAAAGCCAAGTAGCGCTGAGACTTGCCCCGGCCCGACACCGTCAATCCCCATAAGGTCAGCATAGGCATCCGTGCCGATTTCAGCGGCCTGCATGGCGGCCTGAAACCTTTCAAATGACAGATAATGTTTCGCAATCAAATTCGCATTACCCTGCCCGATATGGCGAATGCCAAGCGCATATAGAAAGCGGTCAAAATCAATCGCACGGCGGGCATTGATAGCATCTTTGAGATTTGAGGCGGATGTTTCACCAAAGCCTTCGAGTTTGGAGATCGCATCAAAATCCAATTTGAAGATATCGGCAGGTTCCTTGACCCAGCCAAGCTCATAAAACAGCTCAATCTGTTTCGCCCCAAGCCCGTCAATGTCAAAGGCCCGGCGGGAGACAAAATGCTTAAAACCCTCAATGGCTTGCGCCGGACAGGACAGACCATTGGTGCATCGGCGCACGACATCAACTCGGCCTGTCTTTTCATCAACATCCCGCACGGCATCCGCGCCGCAAATCGGGCATTCGGTGGGCAAGGTAAAATCTTCGCTGCGGCCTTCGACATCGCCGATCACGCGCAGCACTTGCGGGATCACATCCCCTGCCCGCTGGATTTCGACCTGATCCCCCGGCTTGACTTTCAGGCGGTTAATCTCGTCTTCATTATGTAGCGTTGCATTAGATACGACGACCCCGCCTACTGTGATCGGTGTCAGGCGCGCGACCGGCGTGAGTGCTCCTGTCCGTCCGACCTGAACATCGATGGCTTCCAATGTCGTGATCGCTTTTTCCGCCGGGAACTTATGAGCCACAGCCCAGCGCGGGGCGCGGCTGACAAAGCCTAAACGTTCCTGTAACGCCAGATCATTGACCTTATAAACAACGCCATCAATATCATAACCGAGGCCCGCGCGCTTTTCCTCGATCTCATGATAATGCGCGATGATAGACTCGACACTGTCATGTAATTTCATGTCAGGATTTATATAAAAACCCCACTCACCAAACCGTTTCACAGCTTTGAATTGGGTGTCTGCAAGCGGGCCGCTCAGCTCACCCCACGTATAGGCGAAGAATTTCAAGGGACGCCCCGCCGTGATACTCGGATCGATCTGACGTAGACTGCCAGCTGCCGCATTACGCGGGTTTTTATATTCCGGTTTTCCAGCCTTGACCTGCGCCGCATTCATCGCGTCAAAATCACCATGCTCAATATAGACCTCGCCGCGCACCTCCAGCACGTCCGGCCAGCCGGAACCCGTAAGCTGTTTCGGGACAGTCTCCAGCGTGCGCAGGTTGGCGGTGACATCTTCGCCAACCTTACCGTCCCCGCGCGTAGCACCATAAATCAGCTTGCCATTCTCATAACGCAATGCCGCCGACAACCCGTCAATTTTTGGTTCTGCGGTGAACGCAAGATCGGCATCTTCAGGCAAATTCAAATAGCGTTTCACCCGCGCGACAAACTCGGTCACTTCGCCGTCATTCATCGCATTGTCCAGGCTGAGCATCGCCACGCTATGCGTGATTTTCGCAAACTTCCCGGAAGGTTTCGCGCCTACATTTTGGGTCGGGCTGTCTTTGGTAATCAAATACGGATATTCCGCCTCCAGGGCGACCAGTTCCCGCCGCAGCGCATCATATTCCGCATCGCTAAGCGCCGGGTTGTCATCTTGATAGTAAAGCGCGTCTGCTGCTTTGATTTCCTGACTTAGCGCCTTGATCCGTTTTTTAGCGTCAGATTCATTCATGATGCCATAAGCTGCCGGGCGGCGGCCCGCGCCTCCTGCGTCACGGTTTCCCCGGCCAGCATCCGCGCGATTTCCTCTTCACGCTCGGCCTCGCTGATCGCGTGAACATGGGTGGTCGTGGTAATACCGTCAGAGCTTTTCTCGATGCGGAATTGATGATTGGCGCAGGCCGCGACTTGCGGGCTGTGCGTGACCACAAAGACCTGGGCATTTTGGGCAAGCCGCGCCAAGCGTTTACCGACGGCATCCGCCACAGCGCCGCCGACGCCTTGGTCGACTTCATCAAACACCATGACAGATTGGGTTTTCGCGGCCAGCGCCACTTTTATCGCCAGCGCAAAGCGGGCTAGTTCACCGCCCGATGCGATCTTCTCAAGCGGCCCGACAGGTGTTCCGGGATTGGTTGAGACTTTGAATCGGATCTCATCTATGCCGCGCGCGGATTCAGGCGCGTCCGATATATCCGTCATAAATTGTGCGCGCTCCATTTTCAGAGGGGGTAATTCTTTCGCCACGGCGGCATCTAATGTCTTGGCAGCTTTTTGACGGGCCTTGGTTAATTTCGCCGCCGCTTTGTCATAGGCCGCTTTGGCGGCCGCCGCTTTTTTACGGCTTTGCGTGATATCCATCGCCACATTTTCAAGCGCTGATAATTCACTGGCAAAAGATGCCCGGCGCTCCAGCAATGAAGCCACGTCGCAATCATATTTACGCGCCGCCGCTTTCAGAGCAAATAGACGTTTTTCTGTTTCGTCCAACCGTCCTGGCTCTACGTCAAATGTCATGGCTGCCTGGCTGACCGCATCACGGGCTTCCTGCGTTTCCAGCAAGGCCCGCTCCAAAGCTTCGGATGCCGTGCCGAGCGCCCGCGCGGCGGCCGTCTCACCTTCCCCAAATTTTGTCCGGACGCGCTCTATCCCCGCCAAGGCCGTGGAGAGCCTTTGTTCAAAAGCCCCGTCCTCCCCCAGCGCATCTTGCGCGGCAGTCAGCTCTGACAAAGCGCCCTCAGCGCCCTGCAAGAATTTGCGTTCCGCCGCGAGGGATTCATCTTCTCCCGCCCGTGCATCGAGGCGATCAAGCTCAGCAATCGCATGCTCCAGAAACTCCTGATCTTCGGAGGCCTTGGCTTGCAAAGTCAGCAATGCGTCCAGTTCCTTCTGCGTAGATTGGCGTAATTTAAACGCGTCAGCACAATCCGATAATTCAGAAGCATATCCACCAAATTGATCAAGCAAATCAATATGCGTCAGCGGGTCGAGCAGCCCCCGCCCATCATGCTGCCCGTGAACTTCCAGTAATAAGTCACCGATTTCATTCAATAATTTTACACTGACTGAATTGTCATTCACATAGGCTTTGCTGCGCCCATCCGCATTGACAACGCGGCGAAGAGTTAGGTCTTCCAGCGCGTCAAAGTCGATATCCTGCTCTTTTAATCTATCCCAAATTGGATGGTTCTTGGGCAATGTGAAGGACGCCGTGCACTGCGCTTTCTCGCTCCCGCTGCGGACTAAAGCCCGGTCAGACCGCGCGCCCGTCGCCATGCCCAGCGCATCTAACAAGATGGATTTACCTGCGCCGGTTTCTCCGGTCAGCGCCGTTAAGCCAGCCGATAAATCGAGTTCCAACTTTTCGATTAAAACAACATTTCTGACAGACAGGCCAGTCAGCATGATGACCGCTTAGAACAGGCGCTCTATGAGCCGGTCCCAATAACCCTGCTTGCGAGGTTTCTTGACTTCTGCATCCAAGTCCACGCCATATTCAGATAAGAGCTCATAGCTGTCCGCATACCACTCACTGTTCGGATAGTTATAGCCCAGGACTGAGCCAACTAATTTGGCCTCATTAATAATTCCCAATGACACATAGCTTTCGACCAAACGGTGTAAGGCTTCTTCGGTTTGGGACGTCGTCTCATAGTTTTTCACAACATTCTTAAATCGCAAGATCGCCGCGAGATGTTGGTTCTCTTTCAAATAATAACGGCCAACCGCCATCTCCTTACCCGCCAAGTGATCATGAGTCAGTTCAAGCTTTAACCGCGCATCACGGGCATAGTCACTATCAGGATAGCGGCGAACAACCTGCTGCAACGCAGCTTCGGCATTGACAGTCGTGGCCTGGTCCCGGCCCACATCATAGATCTGGTCGTAATAATTGATCGCGATCAGGTAATACGCATAGGGTGTGCTGTCACTGCCCGGGTGCAGACCGATAAAGCGCTGCGCTGTTGCGATACTTTCGTCATAATCTGCCGAACGATAGGACGCATAGGCGCTCATCAACATGGAACGGCGGGCCCATTTCGAAAAGGGATGCTGGCGCTCAACCTCTTGGAACAGCAACTTAGCCCGCTCCAGATCATTGCGCTCCAGGCGATCGACGGCCTGATTGTAAATCAGCTCCGCCGGACGTTCGACATAGGCCAATTTTTCTTTGCTGTCCTTGCCGCCCAGGATCGAACAAGCACTTAAAATCGATATCGCGCCGACCATTAAAATGGTGCGCGTTGCATGTGACGCAATCGAGTAAACTTTTGATGTCATGCCTTAACCTGTCGGGCTGATGATTCTGTGGTCACGACCACGATTTCAGAGCCTTCTAGACCAGTAAACTTGAAAGGCAAAGTGAGAAAAACGTTAAGGTGGGACTAAGCCGGAATAGAGCGGGGGCTCAAAGGCCGCACTAATGGCTGTAAATCACTGACCCTGTCCATGACGGAGACAAATTCCCAGGCATCACCCGTGCCATAAAGCGCCATTAAGAGGTCATGATTTAGACCATGCCCCGATTTTAAGGTTGTGACGCGCCCGAGGATCGGCCCACCCAGATAAAGATCGCCCAGCAGGTCCAAAGCCTTATGGCGGACAAACTCATCCTCAAATCGTAAACCGCCGGGATTAAGCACCTCTGCCCCGTCCACAACGATTGCATTGTCATAAGACCCACCCTTAGACAGCCCAGCCGCCTGTAATGCTGCGACTTCATGCAAACGGGCAAATGTTCGGGCAGATGCCAGCCGGTCACGGAAAGCGCGGACATCCGGCACAATTTCGACGCGCTGCCGCCCGATGGCTTCATCGTCAAAATCGATAGACACATCCAATTCCAAACGCTCGCAGGGTTCAATCCGCGCAAAGGCGTCACCTGAGTTCACCTCAACCGTCTTAAGCACCTTCACATAGCGGCGCGGCGCGGCTTGGCGCTCTATCCCGACCTGTTCCATCAGCTTTAAGAACGGCTCTGCCGATCCATCCAGCGCCGGGAGCTCTTCACCGTCCAGTTCCAAGCGTAAATTATCAATCCCGGCCGCCGATAACGCCGCCAATAGGTGCTCAATCGTTCGGACCTCTACGCCCGCCGCATTGGACAGTGTTGTACAATTACGCACTCCGGTCACAGCATCAGGACGAACCGTGATTTGGTTATTTCTATCTGTTACATCTGTCCGGACGAAAACCAGCCCATGCCCAATGGGGGCCGGATGCATGACCAAACGGGTGTGATTGCCGCCGTGCAGCTCCACTCCGGCGCACATAGCCGGGGCGCGCAAGGTAGATTGACGCCTTACATTTTGCACAAAGGTCTCCATATCCAGTTTTAGCTATAGCGGGGCCCCGGGCAACACAATAAACGGTCAATGTCATTGTGTTACAGAGCAACCACCAGCGAGCGTACAACATGAAAAAGGCGACCTTACGGCCGCCTGACTTATTGCTTACATTTCAGTTATTTATGAAACTGGATAATGAGCGCCTTTATGAGTTTTGGCGGCGCAGAAAGCTTGGGATTTCAAGCTCATCTTCCATATCGTCTCCAAAGAGATCACCGGACGGCACTTGAGCTTGTTTCACACGCTGTGCAGCCTGAGGCACAGCGGGCTTGGCTTTGCGGCGACCAAAAAACCCGAAAGGATTTTTAACGGATGGTGCGGGAGCTGCTTCCGGTACTTGTGGGGCCGGAGCCATAGGGGCTTTGGCCGCAGGCTGAGCCGGTTGCGGCGCTGGCTGAGGCGCCGTTGGCTGAGCGGCTGGAGCCTGTTGCGGTGCAAATGAGCGCGGCGCTTCATAAGGCGGCGGCGCGTTGACAGCGATGGCTTCTTGCTCCGCCGCTTCGATTTCTTCGAAAGCCGCGCGAGCTTCGGCCTCGGCCGCCTGCTGAGCGCGCTCATGCACACCTAACTCGACCACCTTGGGCGCTTCTATCGGCTTGGCGATCCGCAATGGCCGCTCGGCTTCGGGACGAGCCTGCGCATCGACACCTGTGGCAACGACGGAAACCCGAACGATTCCATCTAAATCATGATCCAAAGCGGAACCGACAATGATGTTGGCATCTTCATCGACTTGGGCGCGAATCAAGCTGGCCGCCTCATCCACTTCATAAAGCGTCAAATCACGACCGCCTGTGATATTGATTAGCACGCCTTTGGCACCTTTCAGCGAGACATCATCCAGCAGTGGGTTATTGATGGCAGACTCAGCGGCTTCGACCGCGCGACGCTCACCTGTGGCTTCGCCTGTGCCCATCATGGCCTTACCCATCTCATCCATAACCGTGCGGACATCATTGAAGTCCAGATTAATCAAGCCAGGCACGACCATCAGATCGGTCACACCACGAACACCGCTATAAAGCACCTCATCCGCCATAGAGAACGCATCTGACATTGTCGTCTGTTCTGTGGCAACGCGGAAGAGGTTCTGGTTCGGAATGGTGATCATTGTATCGACAGAAGAGTAAAGGCTTTCAATACCTTCCTCGGCCAACTTCATGCGGCGAGACCCTTCGAACATGAAAGGTTTTGTCACGATACCAACTGTCAAAATACCGCGTTCGCGGGCTGCGCGCGCGATGACGGGCGCTGCGCCTGTGCCGGTGCCGCCGCCCATACCGGCAGCCACAAACAACATGTGAGCTCCGTCAAGATGCTCCATGATTTCATCAATGCTGTTCTCGGCGGATTGCTCTCCGATTTCAGGACGCATGCCGGCGCCAAGACCTTGCGTAATGCCTGTCCCCATTTGAACGCGGCGATCCGCGCTGGAGAGCGCAAGTGCCTGAGCATCTGTATTGGCGACGATAAATTCGACCCCGTCAAGTCCGGCTGCGATCATATTGTTAACCGCGTTACCTCCGGCCCCACCAACGCCGATGACGACGATTCGCGGCTTGAGTTCTACGGATTTAGGAATGGATAAATTGATCGGCATGTCGGACCCCGGCTTATGGTCAATGAATTATGAATCATATGTCCACCAAAACCCTTAAAGGGGTGTTAACTAAGGTGAAGATTTGCCATGAATTTGGGGGCCATACCCCCTCTTTCCACACACCCCCAATCGGCTAATCAATCCGGATGATTTTTTCGCTGAATGAAAGTTTTTCGCGCGCGCCATCATCATCGCCGCGCAGAATATACGTAGTCAGCTTATACTCACCTGTTTTCGGTTGTCTTTTCTTGCCTGCATAACCCGACCAGCTTGCTTTATCTCGATTTAGCGGCTTGGACAGGTTTTCGGTTTTAAATCCGCCCGGTCCTTCGACCTTGATATAGACGCGATCCCCTTTGTGTAAATTTGAATACCATACCCAACCAATCGTGGCGCTGTCACGCTGGGAGAGTTTCTCTGGAAGCTGAACCACAAGATCGTCATGTTTAAAAACGGCCCCGGTCAGATGACTGCCCAGTAAAATCCGGTCGCGCCGCCCCTTCAAAACAGATTGATCGGCCCACCAAGACCCATCCGTTCCGCGATCACAGCCTTCGCTTTGCAGATTACCCGTGAAAGGGTCGATGATTTCACTGCCTTTCCGAAGCTGCACATGCAGATGAGGAAATTGAGTCAGGCCCGACACACCGATCGCCCCCAGCCTGTCACCGGCTTTGACGGTCTGCCCCGCGCGTACCTTCACGCTGCCACGCTTTAGGTGACAATATTGCGTCTCAACATGATTGCCATGTGCAATGACAACACCATTTCCGCATTCTTTGCCTTTCACCACTTCACGGTCTACGTCATTCTTAACGAGCCTGTCCGACATATTGTTTCTGACGCCTTTCACGATCCCGCCCGCCGCAGCGAGAACAGCGACATTTTCATTTAAGTCCTCAAGAGATCGAAGGCGTATATCCGTGCCCTTATGACCGTCATAGCTGGATCCGCCGCAAAAAGGGTCTATCGCTTTCGGCCCCATATCCATGTCGACAAACTGCTGTAAAAAGCAGTCCTGGTCGAGTTCGCATCCAACAGGAAACACCAGGTCGATTGAGCCCCTATCCTGCGCCAAAGCCGTTACGGCAAAGCTTATCGGCAAGGTGGCAATGGCGCATAGAAGACGGCTGAAAACTGTCAAAAGACCCTCAATTACGAATAGATAACATTGGGAAAGACCATATCAACCGAATGTATCCAGACAATAGCCAAATACAGCTCGCTGAGTGGGTCTTGCCATCTAAAAATTTTCTCGCAGCCACTGCATGGAGCGTCCTATCGCATTGCCGGAATAGCGCTGCTGACGATAGGCGCGGCCGGAAAGATCGGGCGGGCCGTTCACGGCCTCTGGTAGTGTTTCAAAGGCCTGTTTCAAGAGACCTGTCGCGACGGCAAAATCCGGTTGCCCCAGCACATCCGACAGCCCAAATACGCCATGCGGCTGTCCGATTCTAACGCGTTTACTCATGACAAATTCGGCAAGCTCGCGCACACCATTCAAACGCGCCCCACCCCCGGTCAAAACGATTTGCCGACCTGAATAATTTTCCAGCCCAGCCGCGTGAATCCGGTCTCGCAACAATTCAAAGGTTTCTTCCATTCTTGCGCGGATAATCGCCGTTACGCGCGAGCGCGGATGATGATGCAGCTCATCCTGCGCCGCGATAGGCGGACATGGCACAGAAATAAAATCGTCATCCGCCCCATGCAGGCAAGAGCCGTAAATCGTTTTGATGCGTTCGGCAGCTTCAAAAGGTGTCGTGAGGCCGCGTGCTAAGTCTGTTGTAACATTGCGCCCGCCAACGCCCAGCGCATCTACATGTACCAGCGTATTATCGCGGAAAATCGCCGCGGAGGTGATCCCTGCCCCGAGATCAATTAAGGTCACGCCTAGGTCACGTTCATCCTCTGTCAAAACCGCTAAGGCCGAGGCGTAAGGCGACGCCGTGACAGACCGGATATTTAGATGGCAACGCTCGATACAATGCGCCAGATTGCGCAGCGGCCCGATGCCCCCTAAGACGAAATGCATCTGCACACCCAGTTTTTGGCCATACATACCACGTGGATCTTTGATCCCGTCTTCATCATCGACCTGCCAAGTCATAGGAATGGCATGAATGATCGCATGATCCGGCTGGGCCTGTTCAGACAAAGAAGAATTCAGCACGCGCTTTAAATCCCGATCCGCGACGGCGCCGCTGGCAAATTCAGTTTGCACGGTCATATGTTGAGACCGCAAAGACCGAAGCGCCACATTCACGCAGACATCCTGCACGGTCACGCCCGCCGCTTTTTCGGCCTTTTCCACCGCTGTACGGATGCCCGTTTCAGCGGCTTCCAAATCAATTACCGCTCCGCCTTTCAGTCCAGCGCTGACCCCAAAGCCCGACCCAACTAGGCGCACGCCCAAGCCAGGCTCTTCCCGACCAATCAAGCAAACGGTCTTGTTCGATCCGACATCCAAGACCGCAATGGTCTCTGGCTTTCGTGATGACCCTCCTGAAAACATAGATGTCAGCTAGGCCCCCTTTTGCGAGCCATTCGGCTCTTGTGGCCGTAAGGTTAGCCGATCAGGTAAACGCAAATCGATAATACCGATTTGGCGGTCTAGGATCATATTACGATTATGCAGGGCGATGAGTTGCGCCAATGAATTTTGCGCCCCCTCTTTGGGCAGTTTTACCTGAATATCGCCCTTTAAATGAAGGTCCCAGCGACCATTGTTCAGATATACCATGCCTTCGGTTCGCGCCCAGATTTCCGGATAGGCCTGAACTACGGATTGAAAGGCGGCAGCCTGTTTGGGGGCCTGCTCTCCGGTGATCACCCGTAAGCCGGGCGGAAAAGACGGCGCATCCTCCAGGGCCGAAATCACCTCTCCTTCGGCGCTAACCAAGCTGATTTGGCCGTCTTTTTGCCAGAGCGCATAAGGCTCTGTTTCTACCAATTGCACAACGATCCGATTGGGCCAGAGCCGGCGAACAACGGCCCGGTCAACCCATGGTAGGCTTTCTGTCCTGGCTTGTGCTGTTTCCAAGTCCGCTCCGAAAAAATAATCGCCCGGGTAAATACCGATCACGGCGCGCACATCGGCTTCGTTCATTCGGCCTTCGCCCATGACATCGACTTGTTCGACCACAAAGCCCATGGCCATCAAGCGGTCACGTTTGAAATCTGATACGCCCTGCCTGACCTGTGGCAGATATCCGCCCAGCCATAGCGCAAATATGACCGCCATCAGCAAGAGCAAAACCGCTGAGGTTACAAAGCGCACCATGCCTTTTCGGGTATGACCTGCGGCGCGGACCTGTGCGGCCATCCAGTTCTTTGTGCCGCGAAGACCGGGCTTTAGCGGGCTGACACGTTGAAATGATCCAGTAGAATAAGAGCGTTTTTTCAGCGCGGCCATGAAGCATCCTCAACCATCCAGCGACAAAGCTGGTCAAAATCGATTCCGACATAAGCCGCCTGTTCCGGGACAAGCGATGTCGGAGTCATTCCGGGTTGAGTATTGAGCTCAAGCATTACGATTTTGTTTACCACATTCGATTCTGTGCAATTTTCTGCATTAAATCTGAAATCTGAGCGGGAAACGCCCTGACAGCCAAGCGCATCATGCGCCTGTAAGGCCCAAGTCAGGCATAAATCCCGGGCAAAATCTGGAATTTCGGCAGGAATCACATGTTTAGAGCCGCCATCACTGTATTTTGCCTCATAATCATACCAGTCTGTTTGCGGAATGATATCAGTGACAGCCAGAGCTTTTCCGTCCATCACGGCGACGGTCAGTTCCTTGCCCGGCGCAAATTTTTCCACCAGGACCAAATCGCCCATATTTTCATTCTCAGCCATTTCAGCGGCAGGCGGGTCGCCTTCATGGACAAGATAGACCCCAACCGAGGAGCCTTGCGCATTCGGCTTGACCACATAAGGCGGGTCCATGGGGTGGTTTTGGGCGGCTTCTTCGCGCGGCACCAAAAGGCCTTCGGGGACCGTAATCCCAACATCACGTAAGACGGCCTTCGCCCGATGTTTGTCCATGGCCAGCGCAGACGCCATAACGCCCGAATGGCTGTAAGGCGCGCCAAATAGATCCAGCACGCCTTGCACACGGCCATCCTCCCCCCATTCGCCATGCAGCGCATTGATGATCACATCGGGATCAGCCTCATGCAGT
Organism: Hellea sp.; assembly: GCA_020631215.1. Taxonomy (GTDB): domain Bacteria; phylum Pseudomonadota; class Alphaproteobacteria; order Caulobacterales; family Maricaulaceae; genus Litorimonas. The sequence goes on from JAHDHS010000013.1 coordinate 29,883, forward strand.
TGTTCCCACAGATTGGGCGCGGCGTCGATTTCCATTACGTCGTATTTTTGTGACCGCAGGGATTTGGCAATCGCCTCTCCGGAGACCAGAGACACTTCGCGTTCCGGCGACATCCCGCCTTTCAGGATCGCTATGCGTTGTGTCACAACCGCTCTCCTATTCGCCGAATTTCCCATTCCAGCTCGACGCCCTCAGTTTTGTTAACCATAAATCGCACTTTTTCGCCCAATTTTTCGAGGTCTTCGGCGCTGGCATTGTCAAAATTAATCATGAAATTGCAGTGCTGCTCGCTCATCATCGCCCCACCGACTTTCAGCCCCCGCCCGCCAGCCGCATCAATGACTTGCCAAGCACCTCGGCCATTTGATTGTTTTTTATCAGGATTTTTAAAGGTCGAGCCGCCTGTTTTTTCGCGAATAGGTTGGCTCTGCTCGCGCTTGGCTGTGATCTCGTCCATCCGCGCTTGGATCGCAGCCGGGTCATCAGCATGCCCTTCAAAAACGGCTGACACATAAATCAAATCCTCAGAAGCCGTACTATGCCGATAGGAATAACCCAATTCTTTCAGGGGCATAACAAGACGGCGTCCGCGCCTATCCAACGCGACGACCTCCTTCAGGACATCTTTTGTTTCTGAACCATAGCAGCCCGCATTCATGCGCAGCGCGCCGCCAATTGTGCCGGGAATACCGGCGTAGAATTCCAGTCCAGCAATCCCTGCCTTCGCTGCTTCTTTTGCGACCTTATTGTCTAAAGCTGCCGCCCCCGCCGTGACGCGCAGCCCATTCGTTTCTACCTTACCAAAAGCTGGCCCCAGCCGCACAACCACGCCTTTGACACCGCCATCTCGCACCAGAGTATTGCTCGCCACACCTAAAATCGTAATTGGAATATCAGGGGGCGCCGAGGACAGAAAATGCGCCAAATCTGCCTCGTCCTTTGGCATGAAAAGCGCCTCCGCCATCCCGCCAACGCGCAGCCATGTGTAAGGCGCAAGCGGAACATTTTCCGAAAGCTTCCCGCGCACGGATGGGAGACGCGCTAAAAGGCTCACGCCCGCTCCAAATTCTTCGCCAAATCCGCCGCCCAATAGGTGATGTCCCCGGCCCCGAGGCAGACGATCAGATCGCCCTTTTCCAAATTGGGTTTTAGGTCAGCTGCAAGCGCGTCCTTACTGGTCGGGCTGACATTTCGGTGCCCATGGGCATTGATACTTTCAACCAGTGACAGCCCGCTTATACCCTCAATCGGCGTTTCGCCCGCCGCATAGACATCTGAAACATAAACATAGTCCGCGTCGTTAAAGCAGGTTGAGAAATCCTCGAACAAATCCCGAAGGCGTGTGTAGCGATGGGGCTGCATCACAGCATGAACGCGCCCTTTGCAAACTTGCCGTGCCGCCTGCAAAACCGCACTGATTTCAACGGGATGGTGGCCATAATCATCTATAATTGTTACGCCGTTCCATTCACCAACATGGGTAAAACGGCGCTTGACCCCGCCAAAACTCTCCAGCCCCTTGCGCACCTGCCATTCTGACAGGCCGAGCTCGCGTGCCACGGCAATCGCGGACAGGACATTTTGCGTGTTATGCTTGCCTGCCATTGGCAGGAAGAGGTTTTTCCAAGTGTCTTCCACACCATCAAAGCCGCGAAAGACAACATCAAAACGCGAGCCATCTGTGTCGAGCTTGATATTCTCTGCCCGGCAATCGGCCTGCGGGTTAAATCCGTAAGTTATAATACGGCGGTCACTGATCCGGCTGACGAGATTTTGCACTTCGGGGTGATCAATACAGAGCACGGCAAAACCATAAAATGGCAGGTTTTCTATGAAATTATCAAAAGCGGCGCGCAGCGTGTCAAACTGGCCATAATGTTCCATATGCTCCGGATCGATATTGGTGACGACGGCGACCGTCGGAAAGAGTTTCAGGAAAGACCCGTCGCTCTCGTCCGCCTCAACCACCATCCATTTCGACAAGCCCAGCTTGGCGTTAGACCCATAGGCATTGATAATGCCGCCATTAATCACGGTGGGGTCAAGATCGCCGCCTTCCAGTAGAGCCGCCATCATCGTCGTCGTTGTGGTCTTGCCATGTGTGCCGGCAATGGCAATCGCCCATTTCAGACGCATGAGTTCTGCCAGCATCTCCGCGCGGCGCACAACCGGAATTGATTTGGCGCGGGCCTCAATCAATTCGGGATTATCGGGCTTGATAGCCGATGACATGACAATGGCAGCGGCCCCATCAACCTGACCCTCTTTTTGACCAATAAAGATTTTCGCCCCGCGTTTTTTCAACCGCTCCGTATTCGGAGACTCACGCATGTCACTGCCCTGCACGGCATAGCCTAAATTCAGTAGCACCTCGGCAATACCGGACATGCCAATCCCGCCAATGCCTATAAAATGAATCGGGCCAATATCAAACGGCACTTGGGTAGCCTGAAGTTGGTTAGTCTTGGTCAAATCTGTCTCTTGGTCTCGCGGCGTCTTAGGCGACTGATTCAGCGACCAGATCAGCGAGGGTTTTGGCCGCGTCCGCACGCCCTTGGGTACGGGCAGCAATGGCGGCGTGTTCAAGCCAGTCCGAATCATTCAGTCTTGCCTCCAAGGTAGATTTCACGCGCTCTGGCGTAAACTCGGATTCTGGCAGAATATCGGCAGCATTTAGCCGCACCAGTGACATTGCATTGGCGGTTTGATGATCATCCATAGCAATAGCCAGCGGCACAAACAGGGCGGGCTTGCCCATAACTGCTATTTCAGAGACCGATCCCGCCCCTGCCCGGCCTATGACATAATGGGCCGCCGCTAGGTGTTTTTCTATATCTGAAAAGAAGGTTTCGCAGAGCGCCGCAACACCAGCAGCCTTATAAATCTCGCGTGCTTGACCCTGATATTCAGGCCTGGTTTGCTGCACGACATTCAACCGCTTGCGCATATCCTCCGGCAATAGAGCAATCGCGGCAGGCATGGTTTCGGAGACAATTTTTGCGCCCAGACTACCGCCGACAATCAGGATATTGATTTGACCCGTTGGGGCTGAATAGGTCTTAGGCACTGCGTTGATAATTTGCTCACGCAGTGGATTACCGACAGTTATTTTATTGGCCGCCGCAGGACATTTCGCCAAATCATCAAAGCCGCACGCCATTATGTCGGCCTTCGCCGCAAAGACGCGATTGACCCGGCCCAGCACGGCATTCTGTTCATGTAAAATGGTGGGCAGGCCAAGGCCTTGCGCGGCCCGCATCGCTGGGAATGCCGGATACCCACCAAACCCAACCACCACATCGGGCTGCCATGTCTTGATGAAGGCTTTTGCCTGATTGGTGCCTTTGGCAAGCTGCACAGCGCCGAGTAAAGCCCGGACAGGACGGCGGGGTGAAATACTGGCGGCTTTAACCTCCACAATCGGGTCTGCCGGAATTTTGCCTGCGTGTTTTTTGCCCCGCGCATCGGTGATCATGGCGATGCCCCAGCCGCGCGCTTTAAGAGTTTCAGCTAAAGCCTGAGCGGGGAACATATGCCCGCCGGTCCCCCCGGCGGCTAAGAGGAGCTTCGGCATATCAACGCCCATAGGCATAGGCGCCCGGACGGCGGCGTGTGAACGCCAGGATCAGTCCTGCAGAAAAACAAAGCGCCAGCATGGACGAGCCGCCATAAGACAGAAACGGCAGGGTCATGCCCTTGGACGGGGCCATATTCAAATTCACAAATAAGTTTATCACCATTTGCATCCCTATCATGGTTGCCAGACCCGCTGTGGCCAGCTGGCAAAAATAATCATTTAAACGCAGCGCATTGGAAAACGCACGCGCGACGAAAGCCGCCAATAACATGATCACCATGGCAGAAATAAGGAAGCCAAACTCTTCGACGGTCACCGCAAAAATGAAATCCGTATGACCATCCGGCAGGCTGTATTTGATGTTACCGCCCCCGGGGCCTCGTCCAAAAAAGCCGCCGCTGGCGATGGCTTCGAGCGCCTTATCGGTTTGGTAGCTGTCGGCCGTGTTGGGCGACATAAAGGCCTCAACGCGGGCACGCACATGTGGGAGCGCGCTATAGGCGGCCACAACGCCCAAAATTGTCACACACAACATAAACAGGACCCAGCCCAATGACAGTCCGGCAAAGAAGAACACAGCCGCAAAACAGAGTGTCAGCAGAAATGATTGCCCGAAATCGGGCTGGCTGATCATCATGGCAATTAAGCCTAGATAGACGGCAAACACAATGGGCACAGCCTGAAGCTTTGGTTGACGTTTCTTCATGGCAAACATCCAGGCGGCAAAAACGATAAAAGCGGGCTTGGCAAATTCTGAGGGTTGCAAACCAAGCGGGCCGACGCGCACCCATCGCACAGCGCCTTTCACCTCATAGCCCACATAGGGCAAGGCCAACATAACTGCGATAGACCCAAGTAAAGTCAGCACACCTATCCGCCGGGCGTAATCCACACTCATAAGCGAAATAAAGACTGCGCCGCCTAGGCCCAGACCGGCAAAAAACATTTGCTTATACAGGAAATAAAAGGGGTTTGCGTAATCCAGCCGCGCAACAGCTGCGGGCGATGAAGCCATGGCCAAAATCAAACCGGCCCCCATCAAAATAATCATCAAGGTCAGCGTCACTTGGTCAATACTGCGCCACCACTCCCCGATCAGAGTGCGCTGAGAACGTGATGTCAGAACCTGTGTGACCATAGATATTCCTAGGCGGCGTTATCTTTCTTACGGTTTACTTCCTCTTCGAACAGACGAATCAACCGCTGCGCTGACTCACGGAATGCCTGCCCTCTGCTTTCAAAATCCTTAAATTGATCAAAGCTCGCGCAGGCAGGCGATAATAGAATAATTGGATTGGGCTTGCGGCTTTGCAGGGCGTCGCGCGCAGCACATAAAACCGCCATCTCCAAATGACCGCTGACCTTGTAATCCACTTTGGCTTTTTTCAGGCTCTTGGAGAAATTGGGTGCGGCCTCTCCGATGAGATAGGCTTTGGTAACATTGGGCATCAAGTCCATCAATGGATCAATACCCCCCGCCTTGGCCTGTCCGCCCGCAATCCAATAGATATTGTCATAGCTAGCCAATGCCTGACGCGAGGCATCCGCATTGGTTGCCTTACTGTCATTGACCAAACGGACTTTTCCGGCCGTACCAATCGTTTCCATCCGGTGCGCCAAGCCCGGAAAGCTAAGGATCGCATCGCCAATCATTTTTGGGGGTATGCCTAGTGATTCCACCGCGGCAAAGGCGGCGGCTGCATTTTGCCAATTATGCAAACCTTCCAGCGTTTTGGCTTCCCGCAAATCACAGACTTTTTGGCTGCGCTTACCGAGATTGGCATAAAGCTGTCCATCCAAAACAGAGACGCCATGACCCAGAGACCGATGCGCCGAAATAGGGATGATCCTGCGTCCATTATTGGCCTTTAACTGGCTGCATAACAGCTTTCCGTAATCATCGTCTGTCCCGACAATGACAGCGTCGGCATTTGTCTGATTGGAGAATATTGTCTGCTTGATACGGCCATAGGCCTCCAGCGTTCCATGCCGGTCGAGGTGATCCGGCGACAGGTTCAAGAACACAGCTGCATTGGCCCTTAGCGATTGTGTGCGCTCTAATTGATAGGAAGACAGCTCAATCACATAATAAGTCCCGGCATGCATACGGTCCAAATCCAGAACGCCGCGTCCAATATTGCCGCCGATTTGTGCATCTTTCCCGCAGGCCTTCAGGATATGTCCAGCCAAAGCTGTTGTAGTGGATTTCCCATTAGTGCCCGTAATGGCGACAATTTTGGGCCTCATTTTTTCCGGCCGCGCCGCGACTTCCCGGGCGAATATTTCAATATCGCAAATGATAGATACACCGGCTGCCGCGGCGCGCTCTGCCGTCCAATGCGGTTTAGGGAGTTTGTCCGGCACGCCGGGCGACAACACTAATTCATCAAAACCCGACCAGTCAGCAGCCGTCAAATCGACCAGATTTACGCCCGCCGCTTCGGCCTCGTCTCTTGCTGCCTGCCGATCATCCCAGGCCGAAACCTTCGCCCCGCCAGCTTGAAGGGACAAGGCCGCCGTGACGCCCGTTCGCCCCAGCCCGAAGACGGCGATGTTTTGTCCTTTGAATGTCTCGGCAATAATCATGTGGCTACCGCAATTTCAGTGTGGAAAGTCCGATCAGCGCGAGAATGATCGCGATGATCCAGAAACGAATAACAATGGTGGGCTCGGCCCAACCTTTTTTCTCATAATGGTGGTGTATCGGGGCCATGCGAAAGACGCGCTTACCCGTCAGCTTAAATGACGCCACTTGGACGATGACTGACACGGCCTCGAGGACGAATAAGCCGCCAATCACAGCCAGAACAATTTCATGTTTAATGGCAACAGCGGCCGTGCCCAAAGCGCCGCCCAAAGCCAGTGATCCTGTATCGCCCATAAACACCATAGCAGGCGGAGCATTATACCAGAGAAAGCCCAAACTTGCCCCGATGATAGCACCGAGGAAGATACAAATCTCGGCAGAACCCGGCACATATGGTACGCCTAAATATTCGGAGAACACGGAGTTGCCAACCAGATAGGCAATGAAGGCCAGACTCATACAGGCGATCATCACAGGCACGATGGCCAGCCCGTCCAGCCCGTCCGTCAGGTTCACCGCATTAGACGCCCCGACAATGACAAAACATCCAAAGGGTATAAAGAAGATGCCCAAATTAAGGGTAAAATCCTTCAAAAACGGAATAGCCAGCCCTGTCTTAAACCCGGCCGGGTCTTGAGGGAAAACGGTCGTAAGCAGATAAACGGCCACAGCGGCTATGATGACCTCCAACAGCAATCTGATCTTGCCGCTGAAACCCTTATGGCTCTGGCGGGAGACTTTTAAATAATCATCGTAAAAGCCAATCGCGCCATATCCAGCGGTGACCATCACAATCGTCCATAGGAATGGACTTCGAAGATCACCCCAAAGCAAAGTCGATAATAAAACGGACAATAAGATCAGAAGCCCGCCCATGGTCGGCGTACCCGCCTTGGCGATAATATGACCTTCAGGGCCGTCTTCACGAATAGGTTGGCCTTTGCCCTGTTTGGCACGTAGCATATTGATCATACGCGGCCCCAGGATAAAGGCGATGATCATAGAGGTCATCAGCGCGCCGCCCGTACGGAAGGTGATGTAGTTAAGCAAGTTAAAGGGCTGAAACTGATCAGCATATCCTGCGAGCCATTCGTAAAGCATTAGGCGGCGTCCTTTTTTGTTTTTGATTTTAACGCGGCGACAAGTTTACCCAGGCCGACACTGTTTGAAGCTTTGACGAGCACAACATCCCCGTCTTGAATTTCGTCTTTTAGAGCCGCCAAGGCTCCGTTCCAATCATCCGTCCAGGCAGCGCGCATTTCGCGCGGCAAGGCCCCGCGCAAAGCCCGCATGGACTCGCCCGTAACGATCACGCGGGACACGCCTGCTTCGATCAGTGGCTCTGATAATGCCGCATGCATCTCCAGCTCATCTTGACCAAGCTCGAACATATCACCCAGCACGGCCAGCTTTCGCCCGGGTTTTAGAGACAAAACATTGATTGCCGCCCGCATCGAAGTTGGGTTGGCGTTATAGCTTTCGTCAATCAGGGTAATTGTTTTACCATCGACCGTCACTGTCTGCGTCGCGCCGCGCCCAGCTTCGGCCCTGACCTTGCGCAGCGCCATGGCTGCTTTGCGCAGATCCACACCGGCCGCATAGGCGACCGCGATACAGGCGGCCCCGTTACTGATCCAATGCTCTCCGGGCACGAGCAGCGTGACATCTATTTGCTGCTGGTTTACCCGCAGGCGGGTATTGCTGCCATGCTCATGAGTCTGGCTTGTGACGATGGTGACATCGCAATCATCGGAGCGTCCAAAGGTAATTATTTTCTTCCCTTCAGCTTTTTTCGCGATGCGCGCTGTGTAGGGATTATCAGCGTTTAAAATCAGAATGCCTTCCTCCGCCAAGCCATCCATAATTTCGGCTTTGGCATCGGCAATAGCTTCGACATTTTCAAAATGCGCCAGATGCGCCGGCGCAACCGTTGTGATCAGCGCAATATCAGGTCTGAGCAAGTTTGAAAGATCAGATAATTCCCCGGCATGGTTCATCCCCATTTCGAAAATACCGTAATTAGATGCTTCCGGCATGCGCGCCATAGTGAGCGGGACGCCCCATTGATTATTATATGATTTCAATGATTTATGCGTATCTCCGAAAGCAGAAAAGATGATTGACAATGCTTCTTTGACACTGGTTTTCCCAACGCTGCCGGTTACAGCGATACGTTTAGACGCGCTACGATTGACGCCTGCCTGACCCAATGCCTGTAGAGCTGTAAGTGTATCGTCAACCCGCACATGCGGCGCCTCTACATCCCGGTCTGACAGGGCTCCGCCTGCGCCATTTTCCATCGCTTTGGGTATAAATTCATGCCCGTCCCGAACATCTATCAACGGCACAAATAAATCCCCGGGCTGTAGCGTGCGCGTATCAATGGATACGCCATTGACTATCCAATCACCTGAGGCTTTGCCGCCTGTCGCGGCTGCGATCTCTGCGCTTGTCCAGAGGCTAGACATGACCACCTGCCTGCTTTTTTATTTTTCCGAGGGCCTTTTGCACCTCTTCGACATCCGAAAACGGAATAACTTTATCACCAACAATCTGGCCTTGCTCATGACCTTTTCCGGCCACGACCAAGCAGTCGCGCGGCCCAAGTCGGGAAATGCCTTCGGCGATGGCTTTGGCCCGATCGCCGATTTCGGTAGCGTCAGGACAGCCCTTCAAGACGGCCTGGCGGATAGTGGCCGCGTCTTCTGTGCGGGGATTGTCATCTGTGACGATGACCTCTTCAGCCAGCTTGGTCGCGACAACGCCCATTTTGGGGCGTTTATCCGGATCGCGATCCCCGCCGCAGCCAAAGACAATCACAATCTTCCCCATTGTATGGGGCCGCACGGATCGCAGCAATTTATCAAGACCATCTTCAGTATGGGCAAAGTCGACGAAAATGGGCGCGCCATCTTTGGTCTGCCCGGCCCGCTCCATACGTCCTGCCACACCTGTTAATTTCGTCAGGCCTTCCAGCGCCGTGTCAGTGTCAACGCCCGTCACCATGGCAAGCCCGAGCGCGGCGATAGCATTGAGCGCCTGAAATTCGCCGGCCAGCGGCAATTCAATCTTGTGACGCTGCCCCTTCACGACCAGAGTCATGATCTGGCTGGCAGCCCGCGGCATCAATTCGTCAATCCGGATATCACGGCCCGTCCAGCCGACCTGCAATACATCCTGTCCGCGGGCCTCACATACCCCGACCAGCTTCGCGCCAAATTCATCATTCGTATTAATCACGACAGGCGCATTGGCAGGTGTCAGTTCTGTGAAAAGCCGCGCTTTGGAGTCAAAGTAATCCTCAATATCGGGGTGATAATCAAAATGATCCTGCGTCAGATTTGAGAAACCGGCCGCCGTAATCTTTACCGCATCCAAGCGATATTGTTTCAAGCCGTGAGAGCTAGCTTCCATAGCCACGTGCGAGACGCCCTCACCAGCCAACTCGTCCAAAGTGGCATGCAGAGACAGCGCATCAGGCGTGGTGTGGGTCAAAGGACGGTATCCGCTGGGCGCTTGCACACCAAGCGTGCCAAAACATGCTGCCGCCTCGCCCGCATGCGCCCAGATTTGCCGTAAAAATTCAACCGTCGAGCTTTTGCCATTCGTGCCCGTCATGGCCACCAATGTTTCGGGCTGACCCGGATATAACCGTTTCGCCAGCTCCGCATAGGCCAGACGCGGCTCGGTAGAGGTGATAACCGGCACAGAGGCTTTAACCCCCTCAGTTGTCAAAACGGCAATCGCGCCGTTTTCAATGGCGCTGTCGATATATTTTCGGCCGTCCAAAACCGTCCCCGGCAGCGCGGCAAAGACATGGCCCGCTTTGACCTGACGACTGTCACAGGACAGGCCCGTCACAACGGTTTCATCGTCCAAATCAAAAAGTGTTTTCAGCGTATGGGTCATCTTAGTCGCTCGCGCTGCAAGGTCGCCATTTCCTGTGTGTCCCGCGCGCCCGGCAACATGGGCCCGATACGGGCAATGACCTTTCCGGTCGTCGGCGCGGCATTCCACCCCGCCGTCGCGTAGCCATAAGTGCCCTCCACGGCTTGCGGCTCATCCAATGTCACAATCACCGCATAGCGCGGATCAGAATGAGGGAAAGCGGCAATGAACGACGTCACCAGACGTTTTTGATCATAACCGCCAAGGCTGGGCTTTTCCGCCGTGCCGGTTTTTCCCATCACGCCAAAGCCTGGCACATTGGCCTTTCGGCCCGTGCCATGGGTCACGACGCGCCGCATCATATCTTGCAGGGTTTGCGAGGTTTGCTCTGAAAAGACCCGCCGCGTCTGTACGGCATTTCGCGCATCGCGTTTAACGATGGTCGGCGTGACATAGAGACCGTCGTTTAGCAGCGCGCCAACCGCAGCCGTCAGAGCCAGCGGACTAACGGATAAACCATGACCATAAGACACTGTGACCGTCGCCATCTCACCCCAGCGGCGCTGCACTTGCGGGCGGGCGGACTCAGCCAGCTCAAACGGCACCCGATCCAGCAAGCCCAATCGCGCCAAATGCGCTTTCTGGCTGTCAGCCCCGATACGCTGCGCGAGCATGGCCGTCCCCCGGTTAGAGCTCTCCGCCAATATACCCGCCATATTCAGCGGCACATCAGACGGATGATCGTCACGGATAAATTTATTTCGAACTTTATAGGGTTTATGCACAGGAAAGGTCTCGGTTAAATCGGCCACCCCATCCTCCAACGCCATGGCCATGGTCAGGGGCTTGAACACAGAGCCCAGATCGTAAGTGGACATTGAGGCGTGATTAAAGCGGGTTTCGGGCGATGTTGCGCCCGGCTTATTCGGATCAAAATTAGGCAAAGAGGCCATGGCAATTAGCTCACCGCTTTTTATATCCAGCAGAACACCAGCCGCCGATTGCGCCGCAAATTTTTCTTTCGCCTTAGACAACTCATCCGCCAGAGCAAATTGCACCCGCATATCTAAGGCCAAAGCCAAATCCGGCGCGTTCTCCGCTGCCAGACGCGCCTGCAATGCCCGCTCCGTTCCCGCTGCGCCTTCCATATCGACATTGGTAAAACCGATATAATGCGAGGCCAGTTGCCCGCGCGGATAAACCCGCTTTGGCTCCGACCGGAAACCCAGACCTGGCAAACCAAGCTCAAATACTGCCTGGCGCTCTTTAGGGGTGAGGCCGCGTTCAAGCCAAACAAAGGCCCGGTCACGGGATAATTTCTCTTCTACATCGGCAACATCTAAATTCGGCCGAATAGCCGCAAGTTTTGACGCAGCCTCCGAAGCACTCCAAACCCGGCGCGGTTCAGCATAGAGCGAATATGTCGTTAAAGTCGTTGCAAGCAACTCACCATTACGATCAACCAGATCAGCGCGGGTGGTATTAATCTGTTGCGGAATCTGACGCTTATGATCCTGAGATGAAAACAACGCAATTTCCGCCAAGCGGATAAATATAATCAGCACCATAAAAGCGAAAGCCACCAAGCCGATGCGGATTCGAATGCGCCCCTCGGAAACCGCCAAAAACTCATCATCGGCCACGGTCACATTTTGGGCTGACGCGAAATTTTCCGGCAGGCGGCTCATGGCTGAATCTCACTGACTTCTGCGGGGCCTTGATCAAACTCTTCGCGTAATTGAAACAGCGCATCGATGTCATTTAATTTCCGCGTTGTTTCTGGTGTAATGGGCTGCAAGCCCAGCTCCGACTCCGCCAATTTGATCAGACGCTCCGGCCCGGCCAGATAAGCCAGCTCCGCCTCCAACACTTTGATCGCAGCGACCTCGTGCTGGATGGATTTCTCCAAAGCCCGCACTTCATTCTTCGCCGATTGCGCGCGCGTTTTTACATAATAAAGCGAGACCGTCATGGCCACGCCGATCGAAAGCAACAGCACCCAAGACAAACGTTTCGCGGCGCGGCGATGGGTATGATATTGAACGCTCACAGCCGCCGCCCCAGTTCAGAAAGCGTCGGTAAGTAACTGTTTTCAATCATATTATCAGGCATAGCCTGCGCATCGCTACGGATAGCCAATCGCAATTTAGCAGATCGCGATCTTGGATTTTCTTCAACTTCGCCCTTACTTGGTTTAGTCACGGAACGCTTGGGCAAATCAAAGCTCGCCGCCGGACCGGACGCTACGACATCAGGGGCATATCGGGAGCCGCCCTTCACTTCCCCCGCCCGCTCTCGGAAGAAGTTTTTGACGATGCGATCTTCCAAGGAATGAAAAGTCACAACCACCAGACGCCCGCCGGGTTTAAGGATTTTTTCCGCCGCGCACAGCCCGCGATAGAGCTCTCCTAATTCATCATTGATGAAAATTCGCAGCGCCTGAAACACGCGCGTTGCTGGATGGGTTTTACCCCGCCGACCAATCGCAACCTCAATAATTTCAGCCAGCGATCCGGTGGTTAAGATCGCATTTTCCCGCCGCGCCGTTTCGATGCAATTGGCAATGTGACGCGCGCGTTTTTCTTCGCCATAAGCTTTGAATATCCGTGTCAGCTCTTCGGTTGACAAATGCGCGATAGCGTCCGCCGCGCTTGGGCCGCTTTGCGCCATCCGCATATCCAGCGGCCCGTCCCGCATGAAGGAAAAGCCCCGCTCCGCTTCATCCAGCTGCATAGAAGACACGCCGATATCCAACACGACCGCATCAAGCTGCGGCAGGTTTAATTGATCCATTCTTGAAAACGGCGTTTCGATTAGGCGAAACCGCCCTTGATATGCCTTCGCCAGCTCCGCTGCGCGCGTCGCCACATTCGGATCGCGATCCAATCCGATGACCTGACAACCCGCCGCCTGCAATACCGCTTCGCTGTAACCGCCATTGCCAAATGTGCCGTCTAGGCAAATCTCGCCATCTTGCATATTCAAGGCCGTTAAAACCTCCAGGAGCATGACCGGGTAGTGCTTCATACGCCGCCCCCATCACGTACCGGCTTTAGGCGGTGACGGTTTTCACGGGCCAGTCTGCGGACATTTTCTGACCGCTCCGCCAGAGCCGGTGGGTGCCAGATCTCAAACCGCCGACCCAGCCCGACAAAGGTGATCTTACCGTTCAGCCCCGCATATTCATGCAAATCCTTGGGCAAGCTCACCCGCCCCCCGCTGTCAAAAGGCAGGCGGCGGCTCTCCGCAAAGATAGCCCGCTGCAAGGCGACACGGCCTTCATCATAATAGTCCAGTGTCTCCAGAGACCGCTGATATTCCTTCATTAGATCAATACCGCCGCCCTCCAGGTAAGGGCCGTCAAAACTTGGCCAGACGATGATCCCGTCAAATTCACTGCCGGCGACAACAGTACGAAAATCAGCCGGCACAGAGACCCGCCCTTTCGCGTCCAGTGCATTTGTCGCGCTCGACAAAAACATGCAAATCCCCTGCAATCCCCAAAATCGGTACAATTTGGGATAACATGGGATTTTATGGGATACAATGCCTAATAACGCTAAAATTAACCATAAAACCCGCTTTTTCGCTGGGATAACGTGCCCTGTGGATAAATCCAAAGAACAGTGAAAGAACAAAGCCTTAAGCTGTGGTTAATTTCATAAGGGCGCTAAAATAACCTTAAGAAAACGCCGCTATAGTCCGCCTATAGGAGACGCGCCGTGGCAACCTTGATAATTCCAGCTATGATCACACTGGCGGGCCTCGCCGCGATGTTCTGTGCCTATAAGTTGGATGAATATCGCATCATGATTGATGCGGGTTTCGCGCTGGTTTTTGTCATGCTCCTGTTACAGATTGCTCCCGAGTCTACGGGGCACACGGTCTGGGGCATTGATGTTATGCCCAGCGGATTGTCAGATCATCCCACCCATATGGCCATCAAAAAGGCTACCGCCTCTAATCTGCATGCTTTATTTTTGATCACGCCGCTTTATTTTACCTTTCGTGCCTGGATGATCATTTCTGACCCAACCATGCGCGAGGCCGCCGCTTATTTCTGGGGCATGATCACTGAAGGCCGGATGGAGGAATTACTCCAAAGTCTTAAAGCCCATAACATGGACCCCTATCCTGATTTTACCCGTCACGTCGAGACGCCGGAAAGCTTTGCCGAATGGTCGCGTAAACAAATGGATGATGCCTGGCAAAAGGCCCGGCAGGAGCAACGCCAAGGCTCCTCCTCCTACTCCTCACAACCCAATCCATATGCCTCCATAAGGTCTGAGCGCGACACACACCTGATGACTCTTGGCCTTAAACCCAACGCCTCTGCGCGAGACATCAAAAAAGCCTATCGTCGATTGGCGCGTAAACATCATCCAGACATGATGCTCGCATCTGGAGCCAGCGACGCCGATATCGCCCACGCCCAGCGCAATATGCAAGAGGTCAATGCTGCATATGGCTGGCTGTCTAAAAATCAAAGCACGAGATAAGTTTTAGCTGTAAACTCAAAGCCTATTTGGCACGTCGTCTAGTAACGTCCTCAATATAATCCTCACTTAAATTCCAATTTCCCGTTATATTTTAATGCCTGAAAAAACTTAATCCTCGCCCTTTGAAGCCGGGTTACATTACGCATGTTCTCTTCACAGGGGCAGGCAAGTGATCGTTGGCTGGCTGGTGAGGGGACGGCGTTTGCCGGTGTAGCTTTGGGGGTAATGATCCCAAGGGCGGCTGGTTCAGCGCGAGCTGATTGGGCTAGTGCATTTTGCGTATTAGCAAGCTCAAAAAATGGGCTTTCTCCGCCCAATTTTTGAGGCTCTTCTATTTTAAACGCAAATTGCACGAACTGCCCAGTTCGGCCGCTGATAGAAGACGTCGCCGCAGGGCTTGGCCCCGCGTAAATTGTTAGTTTTTTTGGTGCTCCATCGCGGATACCAACCCTGCGTACCGCCCCATTTATGAGGTTTACGCTAAAAAGGCTGAGCGCAAGATCGCCAGTAGGAGAAAAAGCTCGCCTTACCCATCCGTGCCATCGCCGAATAAGCTCGGCGCGGCGGGCTTGACTGGGGCGTTAAGGCCCAGATGGGCATAGGCGCGGGCAGTGGCGACACGGCCTCTAGGGGTGCGCTGTAAGAAGCCTTGCTGAATAAGGTAAGGCTCTATGACGTCTTCAAGGGCGTCGCGGGCCTCAGAAAGCGCAGCAGCCAGCGTGTCGGCCCCGACCGGGCCACCGCCAAACATTTCACACAGCGCATGGAGGTAGCGCATATCTTGTTTATCCAACCCAATATCATCGACACCCAGTCGCTTAAGCGCGGCATCAGCCGCCAGCGTATCAACCGTCTTATGTCCGGCATCTTCGGAAAGATCGCGTACGCGACGCAGAAGGCGGCCAGCAACGCGCGGCGTGCCGCGCGCCCTGCCCGCAATTTCGCGCGCACCCTCAGCCGTTATATCAAGCCCAAGCTTGGCCGCAGCGCGAGAGACGATGCTGGTCAGGTCCTCCGTGCTGTAGAATTCCAGCCTGACGGGAATGCCAAATCTGTCTCTCAAAGGCGTCGCCAGCAGCCCTGCCCGAGTCGTCGCGCCGATAAGGGTGAAAGGCGCCAAGTCAATCTTGATAGAGCGAGCGGCAGGCCCTTCGCCAATAATCAAATCCAGTTCGAAATCCTCCATGGCTGGATAGAGAATTTCTTCCACAACCGGGTTAAGCCGGTGTATCTCATCAATAAAAAGGACGTCTCTCGGCTCCAAATTGGTCAACAAAGCCGCCAAATCGCCCGCTTTGGAAATGACCGGGCCGGAAGTAGAGCGGAAGTTGACGCCAAGTTCCCGCGCCACAATTTGAGACAAGGTCGTCTTGCCCAATCCGGGCGGGCCGGACAGCAAGAGATGATCCAGCGGTTCGCCGCGACGCCGTGCGGCGTCTACATAGACTTTCAGATTATCGAGGGCTCCCGCCTGCCCGACAAATTCAGCAAAGGACAAAGGGCGCAAAGCGCGGTCACGCCCGTCACCGACTTGGCTATCCCCGCTTATGATCCGCTCTTCGTCTATTTACTCAGCTCCTTCAGCGCCACTTTGACCAGCTCATCCAAGGGCGGATCGTCGGCAAATGTGTTATAGGCCTGCGCCACAGCCCGCAAGGCATCGGACTGGCCAATGCCGAGATTCGCAAGTGCGGATACAGCGTCATTGCGCAGAGCCATATCGGAGAGCCCTTCATTGCGCTCAGCCTCATTGGGTGTGCCGCCGGAGGGCTTCGTGAAAACAGGCTGGAAACCGCGGCCCGCAGGGGCGGGTTTGCCCGAAAGCTCTGTAGCGATGCGCCCGGCCAGTTTCGGGCCTACGCCGCTCGCCCGCGCAAAGGCGGTTTTATCTTCGAGCGACGCCGCTGACAAAATCTCTCCGGGCGACATGATATCGAGGATAGCAAGCGCCGCTTTGGGCCCTACTCCCTGCACAGATTGCAGACCGACGAACCAGGCTCGCTCTTCTTCGGTATGAAAACCGAAAAGCGTAATCGCTGTTTCACGCACATGCGTTTCCACATGCAGGCGAATAGGTTGCCCTTCCGCCATATTGCCAAGCGTACGAGAGCCGCATTGCAAAAGATACCCAACGCCGCCGCAATCGACAATTGCTTCCCCTGTCCCGGCCATCAGGCAGACACCATTTATCATACCGATCATGAGACCCGCCTGTATAGACTGCCGGCTGCTTTGACGCGGTGAGCGTGACAAATGGCAATGGCAAGCGCATCAGAGGCATCACCCGCTTTCACGCCGCACCCCGGCATGAGCACATTCATCATATGGGCCACTTGAGCCTTGTCCGCCGTACCCGTCCCAACGACGGATTTCTTGACTGATCTCGGAGAATATTCACCAATGCCTAGCCCAGTCGTGCTGGCGGCTAAAAGACAGGCGGCCCGAGCGTGACCCAATTTAATGGCGCTTGCAGCATTATTCTTCATAAATGCCTCTTCAATGGCAGCCTCGACTGGGTCATGCAGGCGAATAATATCGGTAATCGTTTCGAACAATTCACGCAGGCGCGCATGAAGCGCCGCTTTCGGATTGGGCCGGATGACACCATGGGCGACATGGCGCAATTTCGTCCCTTCCGACTCTACAACGCCCCACCCGCAAGCCACAAGTGACGGGTCGAGCCCAATGATCCTGATCGATTCCATAAAAGAACACTAGGGGAACATTTGACGTCTGCCAAGAAATAAAGGGTTAACAATTCATGAAACCTAAAGCAAACCCATAGCCTTAAACATAAGCCTGATACCAAGCACTGCTGTGACCAAAACCACTCCAACTCCAAGACTATTGCCTGTCCATCCATTAGCATTTTTGCCTAACAGACTCCTCTGGTTCATTACATAAAGTAGAAACATCGCGATGATCGGCAGCAACAAACCATTGGCAAATTGCGCGGTTAGAATAATCGTAATGGGTTTAATGCCAGTCAAGGCTAACGATGCCCCTATCAGGATAACGCTTAGGCCGATCAACCGGAAAGCTCTAGTTCTATTGCCGCCAGATTTGCCCATAATTTCTGTCACAGCATAGGCGGTCGCCAGCGGGGCAGTGAGAGAACTGGAAAGACCAGCCGCAAAAAACCCTATGCCCAGTAAATATTTTGAGGCAGCACCAAAGGCCGGCTCCAACTGCGCAGCCATATCCGTGACACCGGAGATATTGATGTTTGCTGTAAATAGGCTGGCAGCGGCAGTGGCCGCGATCAGGATCGTGATAAGCCCGCCCAGACCTATAGACAGAACCGTATCAGTCCGGGCGATGGCCAAGTCACCCTCTCCGTTCCATTTCGTTTTAGCCGATGATGCGTGAAGGAACAGGTTATAAGGCACAATTGTCGTTCCGATTAAAGCGATGACAGTCATCAAGCTGCCATCCGGTAAGCGCGGTGTGAATAACCCCGAAAGTAATGCGCCCGCATCAGGGCGAACAATGATGAATGTGCTCACAAAGGCCAGCGCCATTAAAATCACCAGAGTGATTAAAACCCGCTCGATATATTTGTATGAACCGAACCAGATAAGCGCCGCCGAGAGTGCAGCTATAATAAGCACAGCTAACTTGAAACCCAGCTCGCTCTCGCCAGTCACCGCGCTTATACCAAGTGATGCGCCGGATAAATTCCCAGCTTCATAGGCGGCATTTCCCAGATAAAGCGCAGTGACGATCAAAATGAATAAAGGCCATTTGAATACGGATTGAGTAAAAATATTGCCCAGTGTCTCACCCAAACCCTGACCTGTGATCACACCCAGTCGAGCTGACATTTCCTGCAATATGATTGTCGCGACCGTCGCAAAAAGCAAAGCCCATAGAAGCGTATAGCCATAATTAGCCCCTGCCAGCGTACAGGCCGTAACTGTCCCGGGCCCAATAAATGCCGCAGCGATGAGTGCCCCTGGCCCGGCCTGTTTCAACTTCGATATCATAATCACTCCTGTAAGCCTTCTAAGCAAATTCGTCCGCCGAGACAAAACTCAAAACCCTTGCAATATGTGCATATGTGTGCACATATACATTCATGAAAAATGATAATGTCAAAAATTCACCTGAACACCAAGCCATGGCAGATGCCGCGATTGGTGTGCTGGACACGCGGTTTCTCAAGGCCCTGACAGATCCGACACGGGTAGACATCATCAAGCGTCTGATTTTGCTTGGCGCCTGTGACGTCACAACCATCGCCAAAGGGCTTTCCCAGGATCGGTCTGTCATTTCACGGCACCTGAATACACTGGAGCAAGCCGGGATTGCGGCCTCTCGAAAACAGGGCCGCCAAGTATTTTATGATCTGGACGGGCCATATATTGTTCAGAAAGTATCCCTGATATTAGAGGCGCTACGCCCCATGGCTGAGCTATGTACTCCATTTGAAACCCGTATAGACGGAGATGCCGCATGAGCACTTTTACAGGCACAGCCGATAATGGCACAGAGATTATTTACACCGATCACAAGCGGCATATGTATTGGCTCATTTTAATATCTCCCATCGTCTCATTGAGCTCTATTTGGCTTTATTTTGCATTGGATAAAAACCCGATTGTTACCCTGATACCGGCGCTGTTTTTCTATATTTTCACCCCGATCATGGATGCGATTATGGGCGAGGATCCACACAATCCGCCGGAAGAAGTCGTCAACGCGATGACCGCGGATAATTATTACCGCATCACCGTACATGCGATGGTCTATATTGCGATTGCTCTTTTCTTGGCTTTTGTGGTTTTCGTCGGCACGCAAGACCTGCCATGGTGGGCTATCCTGGCACTTATACTCGGCGTCGGAACGAATAGCGGCGGGGTCATGACGATGACCCATGAGCTGGGCCATAAATCCAACAAGCTCGACCGCCTCTCGGCCAAGATCGGCAATATGATCATGGGTTACGGTCATTTCAATATCGAACATAATAAAGGCCACCATACATGGGTGGCGACCCCCGAAGACCCTGCCAGCTCCCGCATGGGCGAAAGTTTTTACGCCTTTATGATCCGCGAGCTGTCCGGCACCTTCAAACGCGGAACAACTTATGAAAGAGAGCGTCTGGAGAAACAGGGCAAAAGCTTCTGGTCTATTCAGAATGATGTTTTGCAAGTCTATGCCGTGACTATTGCTATGGCGGCCATATTCACCGCGCTGTTTGGCCCGGCGATCTTGCTCTTTTTGATCCCGCATCACTTCCTGGCTTGGCTGGCGCTGACCCAAGCCAATTATGTCGAGCATTACGGCCTCTTGCGTGAAAAGAAGGCCAATGGGAAATATGAACGCTGCCAACCCAAACATAGCTGGAATACCAATCACACCTATTCCAATCTGCTTTCCTTTCACCTGCAACGGCACTCCGATCACCACGCTTATCCGCAGCGTCCCTACCAAGTTCTGCGCGATTACAAGAACGTACCGACCTTGCCCACGGGATATGGCGGCTGTTTTGCCATGGCCTTTATTCCGCCGCTCTGGTTCAAGGTGATGGATAAGCGCGTCATCGATTGGGCTGGTGGTGACTTGTCCAAGATCAATATCGCCCCCAAAGCCAAAGCAAAACTTCAGGCCCGTTGGGGATAAGCTACGCATCTGGCTCAAAGACATAACGTCCATCTTTCACCGTAACATTGGGCGGGCGGGCATGCGCTTCAAACCAGTCCCAGCCGGTTTTCAAGTTCATCCAAAAAGGAATATTTGGATTATTCTTATGGGCGCTCATGTTGTTTTCGGTCATCGGAAACGGGAAGACATGGACGCGCACAAAACTCTGCCCGCCCTCAAGCGCAGCATGAAGGAGCGTGTAAATCTCTTCTATCCCTTCATCCGTCATAGCGTAACAACCGATTGAGACGCAGTCCCCATGGACCATAAGGTAACTGCCTGTCCGCCCATGAGCTCGATCATAGGCATTGGGGTAGCCGAGATTAAATGACAGATGATAGCTGGAATAAGGGTTCAGCCGACCAGGCGTCACGAAATAAAACCCTTCCGGTGACTGTCCGTCGCCTTCTTTTAACTTGGGCCCTAAAGCCCCGGAATAAGTACAAATCTCCCAGGACTTAAACAACTTTAACTGACCATTCGTCTCTATAAATGCCTCTAGCTTGCCTGTCTTATCATCCGGAGTTTTCGTTTTCGTAATACGAAGAAAAACAGGCTGCCCCAAAGACATGCCCTTGGCTGCCAAAGCGCGCTCCAATCGCGGCGTCCATTTCGTGATGGCTAGATCACTACGCGGGCTGACAGGCATTTGCGCTTGGGCTGAACACGCCCAAGAACACAAACTCAAACAGATCAACATAAAACGAAACATAAGCCTATCTAAAAACGCGCTATGGCCAGACTAAGGCAGAGAGGAAGCTAATCATGACGACACGGCTCGCGCCCTTTGACCTCTTTCTCCTTTTACAATCCAGCGGGTGGTCGGCCCGCCAGCCGTAGGCCGGCAAAATTGAAAATGGGGAGCGGGCCTTTCTTTCGCTGTGATCCCGGAGGAGGCGCTCAGCGCCGACATCCGGGACCTCTTAACCCACGAACAGTCAAGAGGTCCCGGATCGCGCCGCTAAGCGGCTTGTCCGGGATGACAGAGAATAGACAGCCGAGTTTTTCCTCCCGCTGGCCATCGTGGACTCAGCTTTTTGAGTTAAACAAAGCAGGACATGCCCGCGAAGCTTAAGCCTCCGATGGAAAC
>JAHDHS010000014.1 GCA_020631215.1 Hellea sp.
TTCCGTAAAACACATTAGATAATTTGGTATCCATCGGGATACCGATCCCGCAGGCCGTTCCGCTCGAACGACGCGCCGAAGGCGTTAGTGAGAGTGTAGGTAAGACAATCGGACTAGACCAGACGCTAGTCAGCGACCCCGCATGGGAGAAATTATGACGCAACTATCCAAATCCGAAGCACCGCATACATTTCGCCCTTTGATCAAACAGGCCTTATCTGGCGCTATTAACGAACAGGTTAAAGGCGTATTGAAATCGCCTCTAGTAAGAGACTCAATAATTTCCGCTTTAGGTTTTTTCTTACTCTTCCAGCCATTTTAGTTTGGAAAGTGGATAGCCCAAATACCATTTCGACCTCTCTAGGATGATTCTGGTATTTATTGATTTAATACCGCTGCGCTCATTGCCAGATATCTCATCGATGAGTGCGTTGAGTGCCTGTGTGTTGGCACAGCATGTAAAAGCAATATAGTCCGTATCCCCGGTAACCCTGAGACAATCCATGAATTCAGGAT
Source organism: Hellea sp. (assembly GCA_020631215.1). Lineage (GTDB taxonomy): Bacteria > Pseudomonadota > Alphaproteobacteria > Caulobacterales > Maricaulaceae > Litorimonas. The sequence continues at coordinate 517 of JAHDHS010000014.1, forward strand.
ATTTATTGATCTCAGTTTCAAATCGTTTTCTGGCCCCCAATGTATTATTTTCAAGCGTGAACTCAACATATGCCAAAACATGTTCGACCAAGCGATCCAGATCAAGATCAGTGTGAAAACTCAAAAAATATCCCGCATCTTTCAGGGCTTTTACCCGCTGAAAGCAGGCGCTAGGTGATAGTCCAACTCGATCCGCCAAGTCCAGATTTGAAATGTCTGATTGAAGATGCGTGATCGACAATATGTTCCTGTTAATGGCGTCCAGTTTTATATTTTTGTTTTTACCTGTCATGGATTGAATAAATCTTCTTTTCATTGTCACCGCAAGAACGAAATTCTACCGTGCAATGACGTGCATATTCGGTAGTTAATTTCCCAAAATATGTTTTAGAACCACATGGAGAGAGGCACTATGGAAGACGGCAGCGAATTTTCGGCAGTTCCGATAAAGGAGCAGCAGCTCGTGGCTTGGCCGCGCGTGGCAGCGGTATCTGCCATGGTCGGGTTTTCATTGCCAACATTTCTGACGGGCATAGAAATTTTCAGCGGACTGTCCTCGGCGAATGCCATGTTGGCGCTTTTGATTGGGTCTCTAATCGTCGTGATTATTGGTTCTATTATGGGCTATATCGGCGCGGCTGACCGGATGAGTTCTTACCTACTGGTTCGCGTGGCTTTTGGTGACAAAGGCGCGGCTTGGGTTAATATCGCCTTCGCAATATCCTTGATGGGATGGTTTGGTGTGAACATTAATCTGTTCATGGATACAGTTGGCCGTTTGGCACAAGATCTGTGGGGGCTGAACATCCCGCGTCTGATACTGGCGATCTTGGCCAGCACATGCATGACCTTGACGACACTCATCGGGTTTCGAGCCATTAATGTCCTGTCAGTTCTGCTCGTGCCCGTCTTGGCTATTGTAACAATTCTCTTTGCCATGTCCGCATTTTCAGACCACAGCTGGGCGGAGTTCATGGCGATGAACACGCCTGCTAGGGCGGTGGGTAATAATGCCATGCAGCTAGGGGATGGAATTTCGTGGCTGGTGGGCGCCGTGATCATCGGGGCGATCATATTGCCGGATATTACGCGCTTTATTCGACAGCCTAGAGGCGGCGTTTACACGTCAATCGTTACCTATTTGATCGTAGGGATCTTGGTTACGGCGGCCGCTGGATTGGCGGGGGCCGGAGCGGGCGTTTTTGACACTTACTTTGATAGAGAAGGCGTCAGCCGAACGGATGTCATCCTGAACCTTATGCAGGACGTCAATCTGGGATTAGGGGCATTCATCATCGTTATTGCGGGCAGTTGGGCGTTGAACTCCCTTAATCTCTACAGCACGGTTCTGAGCACAAAAGCCACATTTCCCAAGCTAAACACTAAGGTGTTGACCATAGGCCTCGGGATTGTCGGCGTGTTTGCAGCGCTGATGAATATTCTTGGGCAATTCGAGATCTTCCTTTGGTATTTGTCGATTATTTTTATTCCAGTGGCCGGCGTCGTGATAATTGACCGGCTCTTGCTTCGACCAGACATATATAACCTTCAGACATTGGAAAATAATCACAGCCTCAATCTGACGGCCATTTCGGCTTGGGGCATCGGGGCTGTGTTTGCAATACTAGCAGATCGCGGGATCGTCCCGACACTGACTAAAATTGGCGCAATGGATGCCCTGGTGCTGAGCGCAGCGCTGTATTATATTCTGTCTAAATTCCGTCAGAAAAGGCGGGTAGCTGAATGAGAATCGGAATTGACGTTGGCGGTACTCATACAGATGCCGTTATTCTGGATGGTGACAAGATCCTGTCCGCGACCAAGGCGTTGACCAGCGCAGATGTGGTGGGCGGCATCAAGCATGCGCTGGATACGCTTTTACTGGATGCCAGTATAAAGCCAGAGCGTATTCAAACCGTTATGATCGGAACAACCCAATTTACCAATGCTATCGTTCAGCGCAGAGAGCTATCCCGGACCGGCGTTATACGCATTGCATTGCCGTCCGGGAAGGGTATGCCGCCAATGATCGATTGGCCGGACGATATGCGAGAGACTATTGACGCCGATATTCATATGATACGTGGCGGTTATCTTTATGACGGGCACCCCCTCGCGGAACTTTGCGATGATGAAATCGATGCAGCCATTGCCAGTTTCAAAGCCAAGAAAATCGCAAATATTGCCATTGCTTCGGCCTTTTCACCGATGAATGACGCCCCGGAGCGACATGTTGAAGACAGACTGCGCCAAGCCATGCCGGAGGCCCGCATAACGCGATCCGCACAATTTGGACGTCTGGGCCTGATGGAGCGGGAAAATGCCGTCATCATGAACGCGACCCTGCTGCCCTTTGCGGATAAGGTCGTCAGTGCGTTTTTGGGGGCTTTGAAAAATCGGGGCCTGACATGTCCGGCCTATATAAGCCAAAATGATGGGACGCTGATGAGTTCTGATTTCGTCCGGCACTTTCCAGCCCTAACCTTTTCGTCTGGGCCAACAAATTCATTGCGTGGGGCTTATAAACTGACAGGTCTTGAAAACGCTATTGTTGTCGATATTGGCGGCACGACATCCGATATAGGCGTTCTACAAGACGGCTTTCCGCGCGAGTCAAATGTCGTGGTCGATATTGGGGGCGTTCGGACGAATTTTCGTATGCCGGATATATTGGCACTGGGTCTGGGCGGCGGCAGCTTAGTATCGGATAGTGGCAAAAGCGTTGGCCCGCAATCGGTAGGACATAAGTTGGTCACTGACGGCCTTGTTTTTGGCGGAGATCAATTGACGACCACAGATATTATAGTTGCTGCAGGCCAGGCAGATATTGGCGACAAGAACCGGGTTTCTCATCTATCAGAGGTTGTGATCCAGACGGCCAAACAAACAATGCGAGATATGCTGGACAGGTCCATTGAAATGATGAAGCCGGGCGGGAAAGATATGCCAGTCATCCTCGTGGGCGGTGGGTCCTTACTTGTCACAGAGGGATTGGCAGCAGCGTCCAAGCTTTACAGGCCGGAGAATGCCGGGGTGGCCAACGCCATTGGGGCGGCTGTCGCGCAAGTCGGAGGCGAAGCCGAAAAAATGGTCAATTACCGAATAACACCTCGGGAGGAGTCAGTTGCAGAAATTACCCAAATCGCAGCCAAACGGGCTGTTGCAGCTGGCGCTGAGCCCACCTCTATTCGAACAGTTGATATCGAGGAGACGGCCATTCCCTATATGGATGAAGGAGCCACACGGGTGCGGATCAAAGTCATCGGGGAATTGGCGGGATGAGCGAGAGTCTAAGTCATATTGACGCCCAGCATTTGGACGATTTGGCCCTTGGCTCCGTCTTTCTGGCGACAGGCGGCGGCGGCGATCCCTATGTTCCAAAATTGATCACAGCAGAGGCCCTAAAAACCTTTGGCCCGGTCAAACTTTTAAATCCGGTAGATGTTGCGGATGACGCTTTTATTGTACCGGTCGGCAGCGTCGGCGCACCGACGGTCAGTCTGGAATTGTTACCGTCTGTCGAAGATGCCGCCCGCACGCTGGATGCCTTTGAAAAATATATCGGCCGACCGATAGATGCTGTGGCCTCTTTCGAAATTGGCGGCGGCAATTCCGTTATTCCGATCTGCGCCGCGGCGGCGAAGGGCCTGCCGGTGATTGATGGTGATGGTATGGGCCGGGCTCTACCCGAAGCGCAAATGATGTCATATCCAATAGGCGGCGTGAAACCTACACCGGCGCTCGCCTATGATTATGCTGGCAATCAGGCGACATTTGAGACGGATAACACTGAGACTTATGAACGTCATATCCGTGCTTTCTCTATGGCTGCGGGCGGTATGATCACAGCGGCTGAGCACGCCATGACAGGTCGGCAGCTTAAGGATACTGTAATTCCCGGAACGGTGAGTTTTTCAGTCGCGCTCGGCAGGCTGCTTCGCGAAAAAAGAGGGCAGGCGGACACACTGTTAAAGCCACTTCAAGAGCTTTTCAAAACATCGATATATGGGGAATGTCGGCTGCTTTACTCGGGAAAAGTCACGGATAAAACGACGCGAATTATTGGGGGGTATGATATTGGTGAAGCCACAATTGAGGGCTTTAATGGGTGCAATGACCCCTTAATGATTAATATCAAGAATGAGTATCTGCTGGCTCGACAAGCCGATAAGGTTCGGGCCAGCGTGCCAGACCTGATCACAATTGTGGATTATGAAACGGGCACGCCGATAAATGCTGAAAGGCTTCGTTTTGGACAGCGCGTGGCGGTTTTTGCCACAGGATGCCCGGAGTTTTACAGGAGTGAGCGTGCGTTGAAAGTCGTCGCTCCGCGTTGTTTCGGGTTTGATATTGATTACATTCCGCTGGAAGAATTACTTAGCTAAATTACCTAGGGAGGCTATCAATGGATTAAGCTTCTCACCATATTTTTTCCACCGTCCGATAGATCCCGAATAAAGTGGTTGCCTGACTTGGACGGAGCTTGCCGTAGACACAGGCGCCGTGTTTTCATGAAACCGCATACATGCCTCCTCGAATTCCAATCCACAAAAATCCAGTAGGCGACGTGTCTGGTTTTCTTGATCAAAGACAATATCTTCATAGCGGACTTCCATGAGTTGCTCTGGCGGCAAATGCGCTCGCCAATGCGCGATTAGGGCATCAAATTTTCGGTAGAAAAATGCGGTGTCTTCTAGGTCAAACGTATAATTATAAAATGATTCCTGAACGGATAGGAGCTGGCGATAATTCGATAGGCAACTATCCATCGCGCCGCGCCGCAAAACAATAATATGAGCGTTCGGCAAGGCCTTATGGATGAGGCCAGCGTAGAAAAAGTTGAGCGGCATCTTATCGACAAAGCGGTTATCAGTTTTCAAACGCGCTCGAGCTTCTTTCAAATAGGCTTGGCCGATGGCTTTCAGATCAATTGAAAGGGCTGCTTTGAAGGTGTCTTCATCAAGGACGTGTTTGGATGTTGTACCTGTCGCAGATTTTACGAGTTCAGAAAATATGTTCAGCTCTCCCGCTGACTCAATGCAAGAGTGAGACGACAGGATACGATCCACCAAAGTTGTTCCGGTGCGCGGCAAGCCCGTGATAAAAATGGGTGCATCGGGGGTGCTGCTCGAAGCTGTTGCAGCAATTGTTTTAGCCGCGGCAGCAAAGATCCTCTCCCCCGCGATGCGGTCATAGCGCAACCTTTCGCGCTTGGCTATTTTCGCTTTCACCAACCAATCGAAGCTATTTTTATATTCCCCCAAATCTTCGAGTGTTTTAGCAATCGCATGGCCAATTTGATGCGCAGCATCTTCATTATCGGCTTTCAATTCGAAAAGCTTTTCAAGTTGTGATAAATGATTATGCACCGTCGTTTGTTTTTTCAAGGAAACTTTGGAAGCCCACGCCCGGTAATGATGCGGATCACGGGTAATGGCGTTATCATAGGCTTGCTCTGCTTTTTGAAAGTCTCCGATGAATTGGGCTGATGCTCCCAAATTGTAATGATAATTTGCGGGCGCGGGATTGAGCGCCACAGCTTTTTCAAACAGAGGAATAGCCTGCGCGTGCACCCCGGCACGGCTATAAATAACGCCGATCACGTCAGCCAAATAACCTTCTGAAATCTCACATTTCAAAGCTCTTTCCGCAGCCAATTTGGCCGCCGATGATTGGCGCATTTGCGAATATACTTGCCCTAAAAACGCCGGATAGTGGGCATTGTGAGGGTCCAAAGCTTCCGCCTTGCAGAAGAGCTCTATAGCTTTTTCAAAATTACCGTGATCAAATGCAATAACAGCCAACAGAAAATAAGGAACTGGATTGTCCATATCTTTCTTCAGGGCGGCGATACATTTCGCGTGAACGACCTTGTAATCTTTGTTTTGCAAAGACTTCAGCCCGGCCTTTAGAGTGAGAAATGCCATAAAGCTTTAATAAGACAACTCTTCAAAAAACACCATTCAGAAACTTAGTCGGCGTCTTCAAAAGGTGAAATCGAAAGCGAATTTCATCTATGATTGCACTATTTCAGGCATATTTGGGTGAATGGCGAGAATACAAAATTTGATTTTGTTGTTGATGGATTAAAAATGTGACAGAAGAATATCGATTCAGATTGTTACCGAGGGGTATGACATGAACACTACAAACACACTGAAGAGCCGGTTGAAGCTGACGGTCAGTTTATTGGCACTACCGCTGGGATCTGTCGGTTACAGCACGGCTGCACAAGCGCAAATTGATGATGAAATTATCGTCACAGCCACGCGCCGAGCCGAGTCGGTTCAGGATATACCGATTAATATTTCCGCGGTCGGCGGCGAACAGATTGAACAGCAGGGCTTTGGCGACTTGTCTGAACTGGCAGCCTTTGTGCCCGGTCTTAATATTGCCGACCAAGGCGGACGCGATGGCAACCGTATTGTCGTTCGGGGATTGAACGTTGAAGACATCCAAAACAGTTTCGGCCAGGAAAATGGCGGAGGTACTGTCGCAACCTATGTCGGTGAGATCCCATTATTTGTTGATCTTCGCTTAAACGACCTACAGCGCGTCGAGGTTTTGTTAGGGCCACAAGGCACGCTTTACGGTGCCGGGACAATGGGCGGAGCCATCCGCTATATCCCCAACAAGCCTGAATTCAACGAAGAACTTTTTGAAGTCAGAGCCGGAGTATACACTTATAAAGGAGGCAGCGGTATCAGCTCGGATACAGGGTTTACGTTTAACGCGCCGGTGTCTGACAATTTCGCTCTACGTGGTTCTTTGGACTTTCAAAACGATAAGGGCTTTATTGACTATCCCTTTGTCGTGCGTCAGCCGGGAACTTCAGAACCGGATGCATTCGCTGATGCCAGCAATTTCAGACCTGTTAAAGACGCCAACACTGAGGAGATATTCTCTGGCCGTATTGCTGCGCGCTGGCAGCCCACTGACAGTTTTGATGCGACTTTGACATATTACTTCCAAGAAGGTGAATATGGCGGGCGCAATACGTCCTCTTTCCGCACGACATCTATTCCGGCGACTTTCGGTGACCAGCTAACGCTTGAATCGGGCAAATATGAATTTGCCGGCCGCGTTGAAGAGCCCAATGAGCGCGATAGTGATTTATTGGCATTGGAAGTCGTAGCTGATCTTGGTTTTGCAGAACTAACATCAGCAACCGGATATGCTACGGTTGATGAAAATGGGCAGCGCGACCAGACTGATCTTTTGATTTCTCTGGACTATTACTACGAGACCTTCCCGACTTTCACAGGCTTTACTTTCGAGGATGAAGAAACAGAGATTTTCAATCAGGAAGTTCGCCTCGTTTCAACAGCCGAATCTCGCTTTAACTGGATTATTGGGGCATTCTACAACGAAAATAAATATAACGCTTTGTCGTCTGAGTTTACGCCGGGAATCGGCGCTTTCAACGCTGATTTTGGGTTCCGTCAGGACTTAAATGACCTAGAGTATTTTGAAGCCGATCGTCGAAAGCTCGAAGAGAAATCTGTCTTTGGCGAAATTGGATTTGATATTACGGACGCTTGGGATATCACTTTTGGTGCGCGTTACTATGATTATGACTTGCAAACAGCTGGTGATACGCAGTTCCCGTATTTTACGACTGCGGCCGATTTCAACCCCTACCCACTGTCCGAAATCGAAAACCAACTGGCCCTAGCTCCAAATCAATCCGAGGATGGAACTTTGTTCAAGGTTAATACGTCTTATGAATTTGGTGGTGGTAACACTGTTTATGCGACTTTTAGTCAAGGATATCGCGTCGGGATCAACAATGGCGGCGAAGTTTGTATGGGTGACTACCTAAACGACCCCAATCAAGGCCTATGTTTGCACACACCGGGACAAGAGTTGCGTGACGGCGGTACAGCCATATTGGATGAGCGCGGTGCAACAGCAGATACAGTGGATAATTACGAACTTGGCGCTAAAACAACCTGGCTTGATGGAGCGCTTAGATTAAATGGCGCAATCTTCTTTATGAAGTGGGATAACCCTCAGGTTAATACGACCTCAGTTAATGCAGGAACCAGCATCACCGTGAACGCCGAATCTGCCGAAACCAAAGGCGTGGAACTAGACGCCGCCTGGCGGGTCACAGATCAGTTCAATCTGCGGGGCAATTTCAGTTACACCGATGCTAATCTAACAGCTGATGTGCCAGGCCTAGTGCGAGTGATAAATGGCCAAGGCACATTCGCAGGGGATTTCGGCTATGGATTTGGTACAGATGCTGTCGGTGCTCAGGATGGAGACCGTTTGCCAGGCTCCCCGAAAACCCAATTTTCAATCTTCGGCGACTACGCCCATCCACTATCCAATGGCAATAATATCGTCATCAATGCGGGATATGCATGGCAAAGCGATGTCTTGACCATAGTCGGTGGGCGCGGCGGAAGTTATACGCTTCCAAGCTATGGCCGTGCCAATGTGGCTTTGGGATATGAAGCAGATAATTGGTCTCTGACCGGTTATGTTGACAACCTCTTCAATGATTTTTCAGAGTCAAGCGCAGCGAATACGCCGCTGAATAATCAGTTGGCCCCAGCTTTTGACGGAGACCCTTTCCCTGCAAATGTGCGGCGCTTCAGAACCAACGTCCTGCCGCCGCGTTCCATAGGGGCGAGATTTAGATATCGTTTCCAATAGAGCGGTCTGGTTATTGACGTAAAGACAATGGGGCCATCGGCCCCATTTTTATTTATACGTCGGTCATTCGCTCAAAATTCCCATAGTTTTCCGATTTAAGGAGGGCTTGATGCAAAATGAATGTAGAGAAAAAGAACTATCTTTTTAGAACTTTAAGGCACTAATAATCGCGAAATGAGTGATACGCTTAATCAAGCGAAAGTCTAGTTTTCCTTAATATGTTTTCTCGAGAAAACAAATTATGCCTCGCACTTTTCGTGTGCAATGTTTTCGTGATTTCAGGTAAGCTCTAGTAAGGGCAAGTAATCAGCGGTAACATCAATTTTTGAATAGATTAAGATGATTAAGCAATATGCAGAATAATAATTCATTCACAGTCTCCGTTGCGCCTATGATGGATTGGAGCAACTATTCAATAAAAACAAAGAGTTAGCCTTTCGCGTGTGCAAAATATGTGCAGTACCAGAGAGTTTATTTCAGGGTAAATCAGGCAAATTCGCCACATTTACAGGTATTTCCAGGTAGATTGACTCAGTGATTTTATAGAGTGATTTGATCCGCTCTGGGGACATAACGGACACCCGCGTACAGATCTTCCATTACAGTAATTTTCGACTGCACGTGAACTAGCTGCGCTACTATTAATTTGACTGCAAGTTTATTTTTAAAGCATAGCTGCATAATGAGATTGCGCCATATAGAAGTTTTTCATGCTGTTTACATGACGGGGTCTGTGAGTGGGGGCGCTAGGGCGTTGAATGTTTCGCAGCCTACGGTCAGTAAGGTTCTAAAACATGCCGAAGATCAGCTTGGGTTCAAATTATTTGATCGCGAGGGCGGACGGCTGAGTCCGACGGATCGGGGCGTTAAGCTGTTTGAGAAAATTGAACCGCTATTTGAACGGCTGAATGATTTAGACCGTTTCACGCGTCGCTTGGCGGATGAACGAACCGGCCATCTTCGGTTCGCCATGACTCCTGCATTTGGGCTTGAGGTTGCACCATCGGCGATTGCCGCATTCTCAAGAGATAATCCTGATGTCACGATTGAGACAGAAACGTTGCATGCTGCGCAGCTGATTAAAGCGATACTAGGTAATGAAATCGATATGGGTTTGGTATTTGATGCGCCCAATTCCCCCGGCCTTCAAATTCGAACAATCGGCCAAACGCATTTTGTTTGCATCGCGCCCAAAAAATTTAAAGGCTTGCCAAAACAAGAACTAAAATTGCAGGATTTGAAAAATCTTCCTTTAATCACTTTAAACCCGAAAAGCGTCCTTGGGCATGTACTAAACAGAAAAATCACTGACGCAGTAAAACGTCCGCTAACGCAGCATATCACTGTGGAGACCTATCATTTGGCGAAACGTTTGGTGAAACAAGAGGCCGGGGTTGCAATTATTGATGCCGTGACGGCCTATTCCGGTGACACATCAAATCTGAGATTTCTCACTGTAGGTGGGATGGAAAATATCAATGTCGATATTGTCACTCGTTTAAATGAGCCAATTGCGAAAATCGGCTCTGACTTTGAAAAGAGACTTAAAAAATCCCTTGCTGATTGCAATTCCAAGGCCATACGAAGCGCGTCTAAGTAATTTTACAATATGTGCTCGTGTATAGATGCGGGCTATACCTCGACAAGCTATTAGAAATTGCCATATCCGTGCAACCTAGTTTAGCAAGTCAAGATAAACATCATCAAAGGGGATTCTGATGAGCCACAGGCACATTTCGACAAAATTGTTACTTTCAACCGCTATCATGATCATAAGCGCCAACGCGGCCGCGCAAACGGCCCAAGAGCCGACCGAGGATGAGATAATCGTAGTCGGTACGCAAATCAAAGGCGCGGATATTGCGGGCATACTCCCCGTTACGTCATTGGGCGAAGCCGACATTGAAGTCACCGGAGCGGTTAGCGGGGATGAACTCTTAGAGTCTGTTCCCCAGCTCGGGGATGTTTCATTTCGGGAGGGCCGTTTTTCAGGTGTGAATGGAGCGCGCGGTGATGTAGGCTCTATCAACCTCCGTTCAATTGGGACGGGAAATACGCTGGTTTTGCTCAATGGTCGTCGCCTCGTATTACACCCCGGTACTCAAGCCGAGGATTTGGTTCCCGTTGTTTCCGTAAACTCAAACTCTTTGCCGGTCACAGGTATTAAAAGATTAGAAGTGCTTCGCGATGGTGCGGCGGCGATTTATGGTACTGATGCCGTCGCAGGCGTCATCAACACGATTTTGGATGATGATTATGACGGGGCTCAGGTCAGCCTACAATACGGGTTCTCAGAGGGCACAAGCCTGAACGAGACGACCGGCACATTTAAGTGGGGTAAGGACTTCAATGACGGCAGAACCAATTTTTCTGTATTCGGTAATTTCCTAACCCGAAACGGGATGCCAGCAACAGACCTTAGAAACTCCGCATCCGAAGATCTAAGACCTTTCTTTGAAGGAACCGACCAAGACATAGACGGTGTCATCAATACGAGACTTCGGAACCTATCTGGCCAAACGCAATTTGGTGAGTTTCGTGCACCGTCCGGAACCATTCCTGGAGTAGGGGACAATGATTTCCACATTCAACCTGATAGTATTGGTGGGTGTGCCATTGAGCTTCCGGGTGCTGTATGTCTGGATAATGGGGCAACGATTGATACAGCTTTGCGTTTGGATCGTGCGCGCTATCGCGATATTGTTGGCGATACAGACCGCTACAACATTTTTGGTTTTCTCAATCATGAGATGAATAATGGCATGGAGTTTTTTGGAGAGGCCTCATACTACCATTCAGACTACACTCGCAGCCGTGAAAGCGCGGCTATTCTTTCAAGTAACAGATTCCATGTTTCAGAAGATTCTTTCTACAATCCAGTCGGCCTGGATTTGCAAATTCGGGATTATCGGCCCCTTGATACAGGGCGGCGCAATGTGAATGTAAAAGGTGACAGTTTCCGCGTGCTTGGCGGACTACGTGGTGATTGGGGGAATTGGGACTGGGAAGCGGCGGCGTTGTTCTCGCAGGCAAAAACAAAAGACCGTACAAATCGCATTAGTAATACTTTGTTCCAGCAGGCTATTAACCGCACGGATGCTTCCGCCTACAATATTTTTGGCGGTGGGAATCCTATCGATACAAACGCAACTAATTTTTCTAATCCGCAATCGACCATTGATACGTTTATGGTCGATGTAAAACGTGATGGTACGACAGAATTAGGACTGGCTGACTTTAAGATTTCAACGCCAACGCTTTTCTCGATGTCTGGCGGAGATGTAGGTGCGGCGATGGGTATCGAGTGGCGTCATCAATCCTTTAAGGATGACAGAGATGATCGTCTGGACGGGACAATAACTTTCACAGATAGTGTGACAGGCGGTACAAATCTAAGTGATGTTTTAGGATCGAGCCCATCTCCAGACACAAAAGGGTCAAGGGATGTTTTCTCAGCTTTCGTGGAGTTGGCCATACCATTGGTGAGTGAAGAGATGGAAGTGCCTTTGGTGCACTCTTTTGATGTCCAATTGGCAGCCCGTGCGGAGAGTTACTCTGATGTGGGTGATGTTCTTAAGCCCAAGGTCGCAGCGTCTTGGCATCTTATTCCAGAGTTCTCAATTCGCGGGGCTTATTCGGAAGGCTTCAGGGCGCCGAACCTAGAGCAAATCAACGCCGAGGGAATTCGCCGAGTCAATGGTGGCCGGGAAGATTGGATAGTATGTGAAGCCATAGCTCGGGCCAATAGTACAGCGTTTGATACCGGGGATTGCGATGGCAATTCAGTTGAAAGCGTGAGAAGCGGCGGTCCGGAACTTAAACCTGAGACCAACACTAACTTTTCTCTGGGAGCCGTTGTAGAACCTTTCGAGGGCCTGACTCTAACGGCAGACTATTGGCATATTAAACAGAAAAATATTGTTGGTATTTTTGGTGATCAAAATCAGTTGTCACTGGATTATCTCCTCCGTTTGCAAGGCAGCTCAAACCCAAATGTGATTCGGGAAGATCCTGACCAGGATACTATTGATACTTTCGACGCGGCTAATTTGACGCCTGCTGGCGATATTTTGGAAGTGCGCGATCCATATTCCAACCTTTTCCCGCGTGATATTAAAGGGATGGATTTTGGCGCTTACTACGATTTTGAAATCGACAATATTGGTGAATTTAATCTGAAAGTGAATGCCGCCAGATTGAAGAAATTCTTCCAAACTCCAGACCCAATATCGCAGTCTATCATTGATGCAGTGGACGCCGGCACTCTGAACTCAGCGGTTGAGGTCGCAAGTTCGGAAAGCCTAATCCGTCAAAATCGCCGCCCAAAATGGCGCTGGACGGCTTCCGCGCGTTGGGAGAATAACGGATGGGGCGCCGGGGCGTTTTACCGTTATGTTGGAGATGTCGTCGACACGAGTACAGAGTTTAGGGATTATCCTGTCTTGGAAGTTCCATCTTTCAAGACACTTAGCTTATATGGTGAATATACATTCGAAGAGGAAGAACACGGAATTTTCGAAGACGTCAGGTTGCGCTTCGGTGTTCGGAATGTGGGCGATAAAAAACCCCCGGTCGCGGATGAATTTGCTCGAGGCTATTTTGTTGGCCTTCATTCAAATCGTGGGCGCTACTGGTATGGCAGCGTTAGGAAAACTTTTTAGAACCTAGACTTGTTTGAGCGGACGTCTGTCCGCTCAAAAACTGCTCTCGAATTTCGGAGAGACGGATACTGGCTTGTCTAAAATCAGGATAAATGATGAGAATATATGTTCTAGGGGCAGGTGTTGTGGGGGTTACGACCGCCTATACACTTGCTTGCTTAGGACATGACGTCAGCATAATTGACAAGGCAGAAGATGTTGCCATGGGTGCCAGCTGGGCCAATGGCGCGCAGCTGTCATTTAGCTATACGGATCCGCTTGCGAGCCCGGCCACGCTGAAGAAACTTCCGGCTTATCTGCTAGGATTAGACCCTGCGACACAGTTAAGGCTTTCCGCCAATCCGGAATATATTCGCTGGGGTCTATTATTTCTCCGTAACTGCCTGCCGGATCGGTTCAGAGTGAATAAATCGGAACGGTTAAAGCTGGCTGAATTGTCTGAGGTTGTTTTTAAAAACTTCAGAGATGAATTCCCCAAGGGGGCGTTAAAGCAGACCGGAAAAGGTAAGCTCGTGATCGCCCAAACGGACCAAGAGCTACAGGCGATGAAAACCAAGCCTCAATTCATTGATCGAGATGAATGCCTAGGGGCAGTCCCCAGCCTGCGCCATTGGACAGGTGATCTCAAAGGCGGTCTCTTTGCAGAGGAAGACCTAGCTCTTGACACACAGATTTATTGCCGGGCTTTCAAACAGATATTGATTCAAAAATGGGATACACAGTTTTACTTTGAAGAAACAGTCAAGATTGTGTCCCCGCAAAGTGATGGAACGCAGATTATCATTACGGACAAAACCGAACATCGATCTGATAGTGTGATTGTTTGCCTTGGAAATGATCCTAAACCACTCCTGCGTCCTTTGGGCTTACGCCTGCCGCTCTATCCTATTCAGGGTTACAGCCTGACCCTCCCAACAACACCAGACTCTCCGGTTATGAGTGTAACAGACCTAAAGTCCAAAATGGTTTATGCCAATTTAGGGGACAAAATGCGAATTGCAGGTTTTGTTGATGCCAATCAAAAAACGGACCGTATTGAAGACAGGCTTACACTCCTAAAAACCACCGCACAAAAAAACTGGCCGAATGTAGCCGATTTTGACGGACCAATCACTCAATGGACGAATGCTCGCCCAATGATGCCATCTGGTGTCCCTGTAATTAGACAGACAAAAACCAAAGGCATTTATTTGAATTTGGGTCATGGATCGCTTGGCTATACTTTTGCGGCTGGAAGTGCCAAGAAAATTGCAACAATGATTGGTCATGCGCGAAAAAACACAGCGATAACTGGGGGGTCACACCATGCGGCATAAACACAAGATTTTTAGACTTGGAATAGGTTTGTGCGCCGGTTTGGTCTTTGCGTCATGCCAAACAGTTCCGAGCAGTTCTGTGGCCAAATCCGAATTGCCACCTAAAACATCTGCGCCCTTTTGTGAAAATGATATGGCCATCATTCGTGCCGACTATAAGACGGCCCGGCTCAATGGCTGTGATGTAAAGTCAGACAGCCATTTTGCTTTTACAATCCGTCCAGAAAAGAAAACGGATCCGCAAGGCCAGCCGATCAATGACAGCCCTTGGTATGGTTTTAGGGTTGATCCGAAACAGGCCGGAACGATGCGTGTCTCTCTAAATTACGAAAATGGACGGCATCGCTACCAGCCAAAGATTAGCTATGACGGTATTAACTGGACTCTTTTGTCGGGTTCTGAAAAACCCAAAAAACGCACTCCCAGAGAAGAGCTGCGCATAAAGTTGGACGGTAGACCGTTTTTAATCTCTGCACAGGAAGCGTTCACATCGGCCGCTCATGACGCATGGACAGAAGAAATTGCCAATCGGGAACATGTCACCCAATCCACAATCGGACAGTCCAAAGATGGGTATCCTATAAAAATGCTCGAGGTCAAAACTGACGCCAGTAAAAATAAGCCCTATGTCGTTTGGATCGGCCGGCAGCATCCGCCCGAAGTAACGGGCGCATTGGCTTTGATTCCTTTTACGGAAAAAGTCTTGGATGGCAGTGAGTTGTCTGAAAAGTTTCTTGATTACTTCAATATTCTGATTGTTCCGATGGTCAATCCTGATGGCGTGAAGGATGGGCATTGGAGATTTAATAAGGGCGGTATCGATTTAAACAGGGATTGGGGGCCATTTTCTCAACCCGAAACCCAGGCTGTTAAATCCGCTTTTCATCGGTTTGAGACGGGCCAAGACAGAATTGTCTTCTTTCTAGATTTTCATTCTACATGGCGCAATTTGCTTTACACGCAGGCCGATGATGAGCCAACTACACCGCCCATGTTTGCGCGCGACTGGCTAAAGGCAGTTGATGACCGTCTGGATGATGATGTCTACGTCTTTACGCGCGAAGCCCGCCATAATTCCGGTAAACCAATTTCAAAGAATTACATGTATGACACCTATGGGATATCAGCAATCACCTATGAAGTCGGCGACCACACACCCCGCAGCGCCATCAAAATGTCTGCCGAAGTTTTCGCGGAGGAAATGATGAGGTTGCTGCTTGAGTATGAGGCAGGCCAGTGAAGCAGCTAGCCTCGTTTTTTATGCTTGGCTTGGTGGCCTGCGCGCCAGCCTTAGAGGCAGACTACCACATCCAAAATGGACAAGTTTTTTTTGGCGATAATACACGTTCTAAGGCTTATGATATTGCAATTAAAAATGATGAGATAATTTATGTTGGGAAGCCAAGAAAAATTAAGGCGGTACAATCACTCGACGCCGCTGGATTTTATATTGTACCTGGCTTCATTGATCCTCACACTCATAGCTTGTCAGAACTTACATCAAATAGCGCTGACATACGCTCCAATGCCAATTATCTATTTCAAGGTGTAACGACTGTTTTCAATGGAAATGATGGGTTTGGCGACCCCGATATCTTAGATCAAATTCAGCGGTTAGAAGAGGGGGGTATTGGAACGAATACGGCTCTATTTATCGGACATGGCGCTTTGCGTAAGTCCGTAATGGGGGGTGAGAAACGTCCGCCCAGAAATGATGAAATGGATGCGATGAAAAAGGCCGTTTCTGATGGCATGAGGGCCGGGGCACTCGGTCTCTCAACAGGGCTTTTTTATGCACCTGGTAGCTTTTCTGAAACGGATGAGGTTACTGAACTTGCAAAAGTTGTTTCGGAATATGGGGGCATATATGACAGCCATGTACGCGATGAAGCGACTTATAATATTGGTCTCGAAGCGGCTGTCGGCGAGGTTATTCAGATCGCGCGAGATGCTAATATTCCAGCTAATATCGCTCACATCAAAGCCTTGGGTGTGGATGTCTGGGGCAAAAGTGACGCCATAATTGCAAAGGTTGAAACGGCCCGGTCCTCGGGTCTTGAAATAACTGCAGATCAATATCCATGGCAAGCATCAGGCACACGTATTTCAAATGCCTTACTGCCGAGGTGGGTGAAAGCGGGCTCACGAGACGATTATATGCGGAGATTGAATGACCCGGCTCTTCGCGAGAAGATACAGCTAGAGACAGCAGAAAATCTTCGCAAGCGGGGCGGCTCCGAGGCAGTCTTGATCACACAAAATAATCCAGAATGGCAAGGCCTCACATTAGAGGAAGTTGCCAAGAAAAATGGCCGAACCGCTGTGGATATGGCGATTGATATTGCACGGCAAGATGATGCGCGCATTGCATCCTTCAATATGGATATGGATGACATTGAAAATTTCATGGTTCAGGATTGGGTGATGACCAGCTCTGATGGCAGTACGGGCCACCCGCGCAAATATGCCAGCTATCCGAAAAAATATCGTGATTATATAATTAAAAGAAAGCTGATGTCAGTAGAGACATTTATCTACCGCAGCAGCGGACTTGTCGCAGATACGTTTAACCTGTGCGGACGTGGATATCTTCGGGAAGGTTATAAAGCTGATATTGCCATCATAGACCCAGAGAGCTTTGCGCCGGGTGCAGATTTTCAAAACCCGGCTGTGCTTGCGCATGGGGTTGAGTATGTTTTCGTCAATGGGCAGGTCGTCATTTCTAATGGGCAATTAAAACCTGCGTTGCCGGGCAAAGTACTTAAGCGGTGTGAGCGGAATGAGTGAGAGGTATTAGATGCTAAATAAACTAATTACAGCGGGATTGTTATTCGGCCTCTTAGTTGGACTTGGCGCGGCCATGACTGGAAACCCTGTTTTACAAACCATTGCCAGAGAGTCTGCGCCATTGGGCAGGCTTTTCATCAATGCCATTAAAATGGTCGTCATTCCTTTAGTCGTCGCTGTCATTTTTACGAGCATCGCCCGGCTCGGTGATCCACGAAAATTAGGGAAGATCGGTGGGATGACGCTGGCTTTTTACTGGGTTACGCTTATTCCGGCGATTATCATTGGTATGACAGTTATGACAATTGGTTTGCGGTTTGCTCCAAAGGTAGACATGCCGGCCATTGAGGCAGCGCCGATCCCAAAGCTGCAAAGCATCACAGATTTTATAGTCTCGCTCATTCCGCCAAACCCCTTTGCCGCAGCTGCAGAGGGGGCTCTGTTGCCGCTGATCATCTTTACCGCTTTATTCGCGGCAGCAGCCGGCACCTTGGCGGTAGAGCGTAGGGAGCGCATGATACAGGCGGCGGAGGACATCAGCGACACGCTTATAAAACTTGTTTGGTGGATCCTCTGGATGGCCCCAATTGGTATTTTCGGTTTGATTGCTCCTGCGACAGCTAAGTTAGGTTGGGGGCTGATACAAAGTCTTGGGATTTTCATCGTCTGCGTTTTTGTTGGTCTGATAATATTGCTGGCCGTGATATATTTGCCGCTTTTACTTTTCATACGAAAAACCGGCCCCGTGAAGTTTTTCAAAAGCACATTGGGCGCGGCAACGGTTGCGTTTTCAACGACAAGTACTGCGGCGGCAATTCCGGTGTCGCTAGAGGAAACCACGAAGAATTTGGGTGTGTCTGATACCATCGCTGATCTGCTCATACCGCTTGGTGCGTCCATGTACCGCCCGGGCAGCGCACTTTTTCAAGGGGCGGCTATCGTGTTTCTAGCCTATATTTATGGCGTGCCGCTCTCTTTCGGCGCAGCAGGCGCTATCATTTTTGCGACTTTCCTTGTCTCGCTGACTGTTGCGCCCGTGCCATCTTCGAGCGTTGTAACAATGGCTCCGGCGCTTGAAACAATTGGCGTGCCGGTCGCTGGCTTGGCTCTTATTTTGGGAATAGACCGCATTCCAGACATGATGCGCAGTGCAGCAAATGTTTTTGGACAGATAAGCACAGCCGTACTTATTGACAAACCGGCATCAAGTTAATCCTTAATAAATTCAGGTTTTCTAATGCCGCTTTGGGGATTATCGTGACTTATACCTAGCGTACCCAATCGGGCAGTCATGCCCAATTCGATTAATCCAGTAGAGATCCCATCGTCACGCCTAATGCTTTCGCGATTCTCTCAACAACCTCAATTGAAGGATTGCGTCGAGCTCGTTCAACGTCACTAATATAGGTCCGGTTGGAATCCGCCTCGTGCGCTAATTCTTCTTGGCTTAGATCTTGATCCAATCTTGCCTTTCGAACTCTATTTCCGAATTTGGTACGGATATCCATACGGAACAGAGTCTTTATCTTGTCGGTAATCGTTCTACATGCTATGAGTGTAACATGCCGAGCAAATATGAATATAAAGTCGTTAAACCAGCCGCCATGAACCGAAACATGGGCTGGGGGTTCATTGAAAAGCTGCAAGATCAGATTAATCAGGAAGCGGAAAACGGTTGGGATTTTTATAGAGACTTGGACAGTCCCGCCTTGGTTTTTCGTCGTTTACGGCAAGGCGCTCCTAGAGACGTTGATTGATTTGGAGAGCGTGCAGGGAAGTGACCAACGAAACAAGACAATGTATCGGTACACGGCTGGACTTTTCAAATTTTAAAGAGCTGGTTTCACTTCAAGCGCCTGTTTCTTGCTATTCAATTGCGATCCAAAGATATTGGAATCAAATTGATCGGCTAAGTAGTCGTGCGATCACCCAGGTGGATGCATATGGGCTCCTTCATTTTTTCAAGTTCGGGCACTGTGATTTTGATACCGCTGACTGGTTGTTGGCCAAAGGGTTGCTTGAGCGCGTTCTCTACCAAAGTCTATAATCAGCTGGCGGTTGAGTTGAGATATCTTAAAGCTACCCAGATGTTTCTTAAGCGTACGTAGAGCGAAATCTTTGGACCGACCTAGGGTTTGCCAACTTCCAGCATATCGACTATATGAAGATCAATCAGCTGCCCGAACGTATTGAAGCCAGTAATGATCGGGGCTTCGATCACAAAGCCTTGATCTGTTTGCCGTTCAGCTTGAATCGCCTAGGCCTGCGCATCGGGCTTTCGAAGAAAGGTTTTAGACGCATATTGTCCTTTACGTCTGACCTGAACCCTATAATTTCCAGACTTGAGTTTTACGATTGTTGCCATAATGTGTGCAGTGCCAGCGAGAATGTGCGATAATTCCGGTGAAACTGCGGTAAATAGCGGTAATTTGATCCTTTCTTAAGTCACTGAAATATAACAAAAAATGCAGCAAAGTCAAGAATTTAGAGTAAACGTGGCGCCCATGATGGATTGGACGGATCGGCATTGTCGGTGGTTTCACCGGCAACTTAGCCGTCATGTTTTGCTCTATACTGAGATGGTCGTGGCCGATGCGATTATTCACGGCCCGCAGGAGCGGCTGTTGGGGTTCAATAAATGTGAGCACCCGGTGGCTTTGCAAATTGGCGGGAGTGACCCGAGGAAATTGGCACAGGCATCAAAGATCGGGGAGGGATATGGGTATGATGAAATTAATATCAATATTGGCTGCCCGTCCGACCGCGTGCAATCGGGGCGTTTCGGGGCCTGCCTCATGGCTGAGCCGGAATTGGTGGCGGAGTGTTATGCTGCGATGGCAGAGGCTGTGGACATTCCTGTTACGGTAAAATGCCGTTTGGGGATTGATGATCAGGATTTAAGCCACACGCTCCCGGATTTTATAGAAAAGGTGTCTGCGGCCGGTTGCACGCATTTTATTATTCATGCGCGCAAGGCCTGGCTTAAGGGTTTGTCGCCCAAAGAAAACCGCAGCGTTCCGCCCATAGATTATGATTTGGTCAACAGGATGAAGGCCCGCTTTCCGTCTCTGGAGATCCTGGTAAACGGACAGATTGATACGATCGAAATGGGCGCGGCGCTCTGTCAAGAGGGGCAGTTGGACGGATTTATGTTGGGCCGCGCGGCTTATAACAATCCATGGATTTTGACCGACATAGATCAGCACATTTACGGCGATGTGAAATCAGACCTTATACGCGAGGAGATCGTCGAGCGGCTTATGGAATATTGCCGGAAGACCGAAGACCAAGACCGCACGACCAAAGCCATGATACGTCATATTATGGGCTTATTTGCCGGACAGGGCGGCGCCAGACTTTGGCGGCGAACTTTATCCGAAGGTTTGGCGCGGAAGGAAAAGCCCTCTGAAATTATTCATCGCGCTTTGAGTGCGATGCGGGCCGCGCGGCAGGCAGCTTAATGGCGGAGTTTTTCTCTTATTGGCCCTTGATGTTGACCTTGATCGCGGTCGGAGCCGCGGCTGGCGTCTCCGCTGGATTGTTTGGCATTGGCGGCGGGTCTGTGATGGTGCCTGTGCTGTTCTATGCTTTTATGTCACTCGGCGTGCCGGAAAATGTCGTGATGCATTGCGCGGTTGCAACATCTTCTGCTGTCATTATTCCCAATGCGATCCGCTCCGTCCGAAGCCATAATAAACACGGTGCGGTTGACTGGGGCCTTCTCTGGCCGAAAAATCCACTGTTTTCCTATGCCCTATGGATTGGCATGGGGGCACTTTTCGCGGCGCTTTGGCTGGCGCCGCTTATGTCCGGACAGGCCCTGACTTTGCTCTTTGCGGTGATTGCCAGTTTGGTGGCGATGAGATTCATTTTTGGTAATCCGAATTGGCAGATCAGAGAGAGCGTGCCTGGCGGCATGGCAAGGCCAATTGTCGGCGGTAGTGTCGGCGCGATATCTTCCCTGATGGGTATAGGCGGCGGGTCTTTGACCGTTCCCTTGATGTCCATATGCGGCGTGCCAATCCATCGGGCGGTTGGTACGGCATCCGGTTTTGGCTTGGCCATCGCACTACCGGCAACAATTGGGTTTGTTGTGTCGGGATGGGGCGCGGCGGGGCGGCCCGCATTTTCGTTTGGATATGTGAATATTTTGGGCTTGGTTTTAATCGCGGCGACGGCGTTTTTGACGATACCCTTGGGCGCTAAATTAGCCCATGGCATGAGTCAGTCACGGCTGAAAATGATATTCGGAATTTGTTTGTTATTGGTTGCGGCCAATATGGCGCGTGAAGTGTTGACCTAGAGACGTAAAAGGAGCGCATTGGGCGTGGCTTCGACTTTTTGCAATTGCCCCAGATAAGTCATGCCCAAAAGAGAGACATGCAGACCATCTTTAACGACCATGGCGTCAACGTCTCTGATCGTGATCGCGCCCAATGTGACATGATCAAGCCTGACATAGGCGGCGTAGTTTCGCCCGCCCGCCGTGTTGATCGGAACATTGTAATTCAAGTCCCGCACTTTGATTCCGGCTTTCTGGGCGTCCATATAAGTCAGCGCCACAGAAGACGCGCCTGTATCGACCAGAAAACGCACATGCCCCGAATTCACACGGCCATCTGCCCAAAACTGTCCATCACGTGGATTTTTGGGGATCGACAGGACCGATCCCGATTTTTTTGGTTTGACCTCGGCTTGCTCTGTCTGCGCGGGCGGTGCTTCACGTGTTTCTGGTTCGACGGCAGACGTCGTTTTATATTGCAGGTAGCCAAAAGCCCCCAGTGCAACAGCTCCAATAAGGACAACATCACGGATCAAATTACTCGACATAGGATGCGTGTAGCAGATGAAAGTTTGCAAGGTTTTAAATCTTGGAATTTTCTTTTGTCAGCCTTAACAAATCGTGCCATTGCGGCGCGCCACATAGGAGATGATTTTGGCTGAGCCTCGCCCATTTGATGACATCCGTGATCTGACGCGCAACATGCCGACTGCAGATATGGACATTTATGAAACTGTCCTGAATTCGGCTCGTGCTTTGGGGTCGGGCCTGTCTCCGCTTGGAAAATTGGATCAATCTCTGGCTTGGCTTGCCAGTTGGCAGGGGCAAGATGCGCCAACTGTCTTGCGCCCGCTAATAGCCGTGTTTGCCGGCACGCATGGTGTGGCCGCGCAGGTTTATGAAGGTGATATCATAGATGCCGCTACAAAGCGCGTACAAAGCCTGACCGAAGGGCAGTCTGCCGTGCGCGGTATCGCAGCCAATAGCGGCGCGGCCTTTAAGGTCTATGAGTTTGGGTTGGAACATCCATCTGCTGATTTCACGAAAAGCGCCTCTCTGTCCGAACGTGAATGTGCCGCGGCTATCGCCTTTGGGATGGAAGTTGTGGCCGAGGGTGCGGATGTCATTGTGCTTGGAAGTGCAGGGCTTGGCGCGGCCACAGCCGCCGCCGCTATTGCGCGAGGGCTGTATGGCGGAGCCGCGGAATATTGGGCAGGCGGAAGCGGCGAGAATGCTTCAAAACGCATCAAGGCCGTCGAAACCGGAGCGCAAATGCATAAGGATCATTTGGATGACCCGCTTGAGGTGCTGCGAATTTTCGGCGGCCGGGATTTAGCCGGAATTGTCGGCGCAATTTTGGCGGCCAGACATCAGCGTATACCAGTTATTCTTGATGGATATGTTGTCTGTGCGGCCGCCGCCGTTCTGCATAAAGTAAATCCCGAGAGTATCTCGCATTGTCTCTCGGCCCATATCAGCCGGGAGCCCGCTCACGGTGCGTTACTGGACCGGATGGGGGTGCAGCCCTTATTCGATCTGGATTTAAACATTGGCGACGGAACGGGGGGCGCTTTTGCGATGACGATGCTGAAAGCCGCCTCTGCGGGTCTAATGACGTTGCAAGACGGCGTTATTTGAGAAAATATTGCTGCCCGTTTTCGGCATGAGTGTCTTATGAGCTTTTTTTCACATCCTGATTTCGATGACCACGAGGGCGTTTATTTGTTCTCTGATCCTCAAACCCAAATGCGGTGTGTTATTGCCATACATAACACGAAGCTTGGTCCAGGCGGCGGAGGAACTCGGTTCTGGTCCTATGAGACTGATGCAGATGCACTGACCGATGCGCTGAGGTTATCCCGGGCGATGAGTTATAAAAACGCGATGGCAGGCTTGCAACTTGGTGGTGGCAAAGCTGTGTTACTGCGACCTGAGACGGATTTTGATCGCCGGGCCTTGTTTGAAAGCTATGGCCGCGCAGTCGAGAAGGTTGGCGGGCGTTATATCACAGCGGAAGACGTCGGTGTTTCTCCGGAAGACATGCAAGTGATCAAGTCACAGACAGATTATGTGGCGGGGCTGGAGGCTGGCAAGGATGCCTCGGGTGATCCGTCGCCGGTCACGGCCAGAGGTGTGTTCTATGGCATGCAGACAGCCATCAGTGAAAGGCTAAATCAAAATGATTTCAAAGGCTTGACTGTTGCAGTACAGGGTTTGGGTCATGTTGGATATTCGCTCTGTCGGCACTTATATGAGGCAGGAGCGAAGCTAATCGTGGCTGATATCAACAGAGCTGTCTTGAAGCAGGCCGAAGATGAATTTAATGCAAAAATAGTTGCGCCGGACGCGATACATTCACAAGAGGCAGATATTTTTTCTCCTTGTGCTTTGGGGGGTGTTATCAGCGATCAGACAGTCGAAGGCATTAAGGCCGTTATCATTGCTGGAGCCGCCAATAATCAACTTGCCACGCCGGAAATGGGCGAAGTCTTGAGACTGCGTAATATTCTTTACTGTCCTGACTATGTGATTAATGCGGGCGGCATCATCAATGTCGCCGCAGAGGTTCGCGGAGATTATGATCCAAGCTGGGTTGAGAGTAAGGTGCTCGGAATTAAAGATACATTGAAGGAAATCTTTGCGCGTAGTGAGGCTGACGGCGGTAATATGGCTGAAATTGCAGACCGTATGGCGCGTGAGAGGCTTTCTTAAAGTCCAAGTTATAAATTCTTAGCGATAATGCTTTTAAGTTACGCTCAAAACGGGGTTTTTCACCCGCCCGAGGATTGTTACAAACTGTTTCAGAGCGTGAAATTCAAAGGGTTTTTCTTGTGTTAGGCTATTCTTTACTTATTGACAGCAATGCTTAATAAGACATTTTTTTGACAGAGCGCCCCCGCTCGACCACGCGAGATTGATAATGACCGAGCCAACGCCAACAGCTCGTGGACAAAAGATTCGCCATGGCGATTTTTCCACCCTTTGTGAAGCCCTCGATTATGCAGCAACCTGCAATACAGGGTTCAACTATTTTGATGGTCGTGCGAAGCTGAAATCCACCCTCAGCTATGCAGATATGCGTGAGCGGGCAATAGAGCTTGCCAAACGCTTGGTGCCATTTGCCGAGAAGGATTCGCGCATCGGTATTGCAGCGGTGTCTACGCCGGAGTTCGCGGTACTGTTTTTTGCCTGTCAATATGCGGGTCTGGTGCCAGCACCTCTGCCTCTGCCTGTGACACTTGGTGGCCGCGGCTCTTATGAACGGCAATTACAACGTATGGCGGATACGGGTGATTTCCATGCGCTATTCTGCCCGGGGTCAATGGAACCAATCATGAGTTCTGCTCTGAACGATCAAGCGATCCCGGTCATGACGTTCGAGCAGCTTAATGAGCTACCCAAGGGTGAAATCCTAAGACCCTTCATGCCAGATGATCTTTGCTATATCCAATATTCGTCCGGTTCTTCCAGTTCTCCTAAGGGAATTATCGGTACTCAGAAGTCGGTTTCGGCCAATTGCCTTGGTATCACGAAACACGGCATGGATATGACGGATGATGACAGGGCGACAAGCTGGTTACCGCTCTATCACGATATGGGCCTGATCGGTTTTATGATCGCGCCGATGATGAGCCAATTGACGGTAGATTATCTCGACCCGCAAGACTTCACACGCCGCCCAATCTCATGGCTCCAATTGATTTCCGACCACAAAGGTACATTATCCTACAGCCCGACTTTCGGTTATGAGCTTTGTGTACGCCGCTGGCGCGATGATCGGACGCTTGACCTGTCAAGCTGGCGGGCGGCTGGCATTGGTGGCGACATGGTACGTCCTGAGCCATTGACAGAGTTTCAAGAACTATTTGGCCCGATGGGATTCTCTGAAGGCGCCTTTAAGCCGAGCTATGGCTTGGCGGAGACTACATTAGCAGGAACCTTTGCGCCGACAGGGCAGGGGCTCTTGAGGCATACAATCGATATGGAACGGTATGAGCGGACTTCGGAGGCGGTTGAAGCGACAGACCTCACACCGCCAGGGCAACGCCGGACATTCGTAGCCTGCGGCCATGTGCTGCCAAATCACGAAATCGAAATTCGTGATTTTGATGATAAAGTTTTAAGTGAGAAACAGGTCGGCCGGATTTGCCTGAAAGGGCCGAGTGTTTCGCCGGGCTATTTCCGTAATCGTCAAGCCACCGAAGCGGCATTTGGATCGGATGGTTGGCTTGATACAGGCGACCTTGGTTATTGGCTGGGAGATCAATTGGTTGTCACAGGCCGTTTCAAAGATTTGATATTATGGCATGGCCGAAATATCTGGCCGCAGGATATAGAATGGGCTGCTCAGGCGGCAGCGCCTCACCGTTGCGGCAGAGCCTGTGCCTTTGCCATTGGCGGAGCCGGGGATGAGAAAGAAGTCATGTTATTGCTCGAGTGCCGCACGCGTGACCCGCAATTGCTGGATGAAATTTACAAAGCCGTTATGGGTGCTATCCGGCTTGAAGTCGGCGTGCCTGTTAAACTGCAATTAGTACCGCGCGGGACGATGATTATCACATCATCCGGAAAGCTGTCCCGTGCGCGGGTTAAGGCGAAATTTATCAAAGGTGAGATCATCGACTTGCAAGATGAAACGCCTTTGCGTGTTGTTTCGTCAGAGGCGGGCTAACAGCACACCATGCCCAGCCAAAAGGTGATAGCTGTCACCGGAGCGACGGGTTTTGTTGGACAGCACTTGATACCGACACTTTTAGAAGGTGGTTATGATGTGCGGGCACTTGTGCGCACGCCGTCAAAATTACCCGCTCAGTGGCAACATCATCCCAGGTTCGAAATCGTTCAGGGTGATTTATCGTCTGATTTAACCACTTTAGTTCAGGGCGCAAATACAGTGATTCACATGGCCGGGTTGATTAAGGCCCGGACGCGGCACGATTTCTTCGCTGCAAATGAAGGCGGCACATTAAATATCGCTAAGGCGGCTAAAGCGGCCTCAGTCAAGAAATTCATCTTATTGTCATCTATGGCCGCGCGGAAACCGCAGCTTAGCCATTACGCCGCGTCCAAACATGCGGGAGAGGACGCTGCCGTCAAATATTTTGGCGATGATACGACCATTATTCGAGCGCCCGCAGTTTTTGGTCCGGGCGATGAGGCCACAAAACCGATCTTTGATATGATCGCGAAGGGCAGGCTTCCTGTTGCAGGAGGCAATTGGAAAAATATAAATTTATCAATGGTATATGTGACTGATTTAGTGAATTTTATACGAGATCAAATCACCGCAACATCTTCGCAGCGCCCCGTCGAGCCAGCTACAATCGGCAAAATGAGTTGGCAGGAATTTGCGAAGCTATGCAGCGATTCCCTTCAGCGACCTGTGAAAATCATGGCAATACCCTCATTCATCTTGTGGCCCGTCGCAGCTTTGACCTCTGCTACGTCACGCCTGTTTGGTGTGGGGCATTTGACGCTGGCCAAATTACGGGAGTTCCAACATGTTGACTGGACGAGCGAGGATATAGTTGATAACCCCACGCCGATGATTATTGCGTTACGGGAGACCGCAAACGCTTACAGGAATTAGGGCATGTCAGAACCAAGTCGTGATGAAATCTATGAAAAGATTTGTGAGCTATTAAAGCCTTACAACCCGCAAAACCGTCCAATCAAAATGAGCAGTGGCATCATGTCTGATCTTGAAGTCGACTCAACGGCTGTGTTTGATATTATTATGGGACTAGAGGACCATTATGACATTTCCATACCTATGGAGATGGTCTCTGACATCAAAACCGTTGGGGAACTCACGACTGCGATTATGGGACTCACGGCATCATGAGTTTATTTGAAAAATATGCGCCGCTGCAAGCCCGGCTGGATGTCGTCAAAAAAGTTGGTACGGATCCGTTTGGCGTTAAATTTGACGATATTCTAAGTCCAACACGCGGACGGATAGGTAATCGGGAAATCGTGCTGGCGGGCACTAACAACTATCTTGGCCTTACCTTTGATGAAGACTGCATGGCGGCCGCTAAAAAAGCGATTGATGACCATGGGACGGGAACGACCGGTTCCCGGATTGCCAATGGGACTTACGAAGAACATACGGATTTGGAAAAAGCAATTGCTGATCATATGGGCATGCCCAGCTGTATCGTATTTTCGACGGGTTATCAGACGAATTTGGCAGCAATTTCAGGCTTGGCTGGAGATAAGGATGTAATCTTTATGGATGCGGATGCTCATGCCTGTATCATTGACGGGACAAGGCTAACCGGCGCGTCGACCATCCGCTTTCGCCACAATAACCCTGAAGACCTTGATAAGCGATTAAGGCGACAAGGCGAGATCGAAGGCGGGCACGCACTAGTGGTCATTGAGGGTATGTATTCCATGTTCGGCGACATCGCCCCGATTGATGAGTTTCTTGACGTTACCCATAAACATGGGGGCTATCTATTTATTGACGAGGCGCATAGTTATGGAGTCTTCGGCCCTACAGGCTGTGGTATCGCCGAAGAACAGGGGGTTTTGGATAAGGTCGATTTTATCTCCAGTACTTTCAGTAAATCTCTGGCTTCGATTGGCGGTTTTTGTGCGTCTATTCATCCGGAATTTGAAATCACGCGTAAAGTCATGCGGCCTTATATGTTCACGGCGTCGCCAACGCCCTCCAATGTCTCTGCCGCGCGCGCGGCCGTGGATAAAATCAAGAGCGGAGGCCATTTGCGCGCCAATCTAAAAACCCGTGCCTTTCAACTTCATAAAGGCCTGTCCGAGCTTGGCTATGATCTTTGTGCAGACCCAAGCCCGGTCATAGCGGCACGCCGCCCCAATGAAGCCATTGCGGCTATGGAATGGAATTGGCTCCTGCAAAACGGCGTCTATGTAAATTTGGCCGTTCCGCCGGGTACGCCGCAAAGCTCATCTCTTTTGCGTATCAGTCTGTCTGCCGCGCATAGTGAAGATGACGTCAATCAGATCATAACAAAATTCAAAGACCTCAAAGAGGTGAGCCCTAATCTTATGGCCGAAATGATGAAGTCTATGCAGGCCGCAGAATAAGACTATGGGATATCTTATTTGAACGCGCCTTTACGCCAAAGTTTCCATCCTAAAACAGGTGAGGATATGACTGGGTGTTTGCGCTGAAAGACTGTTGGCTGAATGGTGACCCCGGAATGATTGTGCAGTTTGCGAAGCACATATTCCAAACCGCCATCGAAAGTTGCTGCAGAGTTGATAACTCTGATGGCCGTCATGGGTTTGCCGATCAAGCGTCGCAGGAACCATCGGAATTTTGCTCCCTTACGGCGCGTCTTTGGTAGGTGAATCACGCCATTCTCCATCTGATAAAGAACAGCAGACAGTTTCTGATAGCGCGTTAAATATCGTTCCACGATTTCGGCAGACCGTCCTACAGAGCTCTCCGGACGAAGTTCGGTGCGGTAGCTTTCGTGAAATCCGCGAGCCCAAAAATCTGTCGGCGTCACGGTTTGCTCAAAGAGTGGTTCAGTTTCTAAGGCTATGTGTCTAATGGCTTCTTCGCGGGCCGCCATTATGCGGTTCGTGACTGTTTCGGACTTCGGTCTCAGTAATGCGCAGGGCTGAGAAAATCGGCCCCATGTCTGGGACAGTAATGCTTTGGACGAACAGCGCCGCTCAAAGGCAGGCAGTGACATGATGGAGTATTTACAGGTGCTCATAACACCTTTCTGGTCAACATGTTCCAGATAGTAGACCGTTGGTGGGATAATGGCATTTAGCACGGCCCGTATCGGATTTTTGTGTGTTTTTCGGTAACTGTCTACGATCACATAAAAGTCCAGCATCTTTTCAGGATTGTCGAGCTCTCTAAGGCTGGAGCCATAATATATAAATGCCTGAACGCGGCCCGGATGTTTGGCTTCAATGATATCGCAAACTTCCGCAACGCGCGGAGGCAGGTCGAGCATTTCCTCGCCTAGGATATCGCGAATTGTGGATTTCATCGGGCAAATTTCAGGGGCTTTGTCGCCCGAATGTTAAAGCGCTTCGATAGGTCCAAAACCTCTCCGTCCAAAACACAAGGGCCTTGATACCTGATTTTTATCCGGTCCGCTGTCCAGCTATATAGGCCATCATCACTTCGGTCTTTGCCTTTATTGCCTATCCAAAGGCTGGCAACATTGCGCAGGAGTTTGCGGTGAGAACCGTCTACATAAGTAACCCGAAGAGGCCGTTTACCTCCGCCCCAAAAGGGATCCAGTTTCAAAATCAGACCGGGTAGGGTTGTGATAATCGTGCCCAGATGAGGCCCGCGTAATTTCACTTTATGATCAGTATATAGATTCAAATCGATATTGGTCGGCTTTGTTAAGGCGTTGTCTCCAGACACGCCTTTCAGGATGCCACCAATGACGGCGAGTGAGCCGCCAATGCCGCGATCATGAAGTTGTTCCTTGGTGTAGTCTGTCACTTGTGGCAGCGCCCCGGTTGAGAAGAGAAACCCGTAATGTTTTCCGCCGCTTTTATCCTTAACTCGAATAAGCGGCGCATGTGTGATGTCAGCGTCTTTCGAAAGTGCTTTAGCGAGCGCGCTCTGCGTAGCCGATGACAATCCGATATTGCGGGAAACTTGGTTCGTGTTTCCGCCGGGCACAAGTGTAAAACGCGGCAGGTTGCGTGCCTTTTCATAGCGCAAAAATGCTGTCAACACGCCATGGACCGTTCCGTCCCCGCCTTCAATCACGATATGATTGGCTTTGGCGGCGAGGGCGTCTTGCGCCAATTGCTCTACGGCAGAGAAATCAGTTACATCACGCAGCACTGCGCCGTGGATATCTGCCAGTTTCGGTAGGATTGCACCTTTTTTGGCGACTTTCGCACTGGCTGAGTTGACCACGAACCAAAGTGACATGGAACTTATCCTAGGCTTTCCGTGCGCAAAACCATGAATGCCCCCAATACGCCGAAAAAGAGCAATGGAAGGGTTATGGCTGGCAGCACCGCAAGACCACCAGAGGCAGCAAATGTTGCCATAGCGCCATCAATGATCAGGAATATAAAGCCCATTGTAATCCCTAAAATAAGCGTCTTATCCCCTGTATCTTCCCGGCCTGTTCGTTGCATCAAGGCGGCGCAACATACCAATAATATTAGGGCGGCGATTGGACGTGTCAGACGGTGTGCATGCCAAAAAGAATAAGCAAATCTGGGTTTGGAACCGGAATTGCCCCGTTTACGGAAACGACGCATTTCGGACAAAGACAGGTCTCGCGGTTCAGCGGCCAGACGGGCGATTGAGGTCGGGTTTTGGCGAGTTTCCCATATATGTGTGCTGGCATCCTTCATGGCTATGCGTGGTTCACCATCTGCGCCCTCCACAGCCAGTGTGCGTACGCCGTTAAGCTGCCAATTGGGATTTTTATAGGTTGCGGTCTGCGCCCAGAGGATACCCTCAACATCGCCAACATCATTGCGGGAGAAGATCGTGATGCCGCCAAGCATATCATAACGTAAACGCTCAGTTGCCCGAACGATGCGGCCATTGTCTTCCAGCCATAAGGGATTGTCTTCTGTGATGTTTTTTACCTTATATTCCCCAATTCCCCAAGCCTGTAGCGACTTCACCGCCGGCGCCATGGTGTAGTCAATAACGGTAATAGACAGGAGCGCGGCGCCTAAAACGGCGGGGGCTAACAGCATAATTTGTTTTGGGGCTGATATCCCGAAGCCAAGTAACGCCACAAGCTCATGCTGCCGGATGAGTTTAACGAAGGTCAGCAGGATTGCAACGACAAGCGTAAAAATGAATATGCGATCAAAGATAACGGGGGCCCGAAGTGCCATATATTTAAAAGTGTCTTTGAAACCACCATCACCACTTAAGATATCTGCGCCATTAGCCAGACTGTCGAGCAAGCCAATCAGAGTTAAAAAGCCAAAGACAACTGTCAGCCAAAGTAGAAAAAAACTTTTGGATAAATATGCCGCGAATTTAAGCATTCTCTACCCCGGCAATACGCTGTCTTATTCTGGCGACGCGCGCTCTGAAAGTGTCCTGCATATTAGATATCCACTGCGCAAAGGAGGATAGAGGTGGCTGGCCCATTTTATATGCGCTTTTCCTGAAGAGAATAAAGGCAAAGGCTGCCAACACTGCCATGATACCCCATATGCCCAGCCATGGCGGGATTTTACCTGCGGCCCCAAGCGATTGCCCAAACTCTAGCATTTTTTGTAAGGATACTAGGAAGACAACCCCTACGAATATTCCGGCAGAAGACGGGTTTCGGCCGTAATTTAGTCCAAAGGGCACGGCGATGAATGGCAAAAGCAAGAGCAGTGCCGCCTTTGCCAAGCGCAAATGCAGAGTGGCATTATTCGTGTTTTGATCGACCCGGGGAAAGAACATACCAGTGCGGTTCTTGAACAATTCAAGCGAGGTCATCTCTCGCTCGTCATCTCCGCGTATTCTAAATTCCGTAATGCTGGCGGCTCCGGCAATGGCAGAACTGTCAAAACTAAGTTCTCCTCCCAATTGCTGATTGTCCTGAACTTGAAAACCCCGGCCATTGGCAAGTTGCAGGACGGGGCTGCCGTCTTCTTCGCGGATGATCAATTTACCTTGACTGGCCGTTGTAATTCGAAAACCCGTCTCCTTGCCATTCATAATAGTCTTTTCATGAATGAAGATTGGACCGATCGCTGAACCGGGCAAATCTGTTCCCGCAAAAAATGTACGTAGGCCGACCGGCGTAAAAGTCCCTTCGCGCAGAGCAGCGGTAAAGGATTGCTGTTTTACGCGGTTGACGACATTACGATATTCATACCGTCCAACCGGTTGCATGTAGCCTTCGATAAAGATGGTAATGATGGCAAGAAAGGCCGCTATCCAGAGGAATGGCTTGGTCATATGGAACAGAGATACCCCAGCGCCGAGGGCCGCCGTTAATTCACTGGAGCGGGAGAGGCGGTCGACCGTGATAATTGTCCCCAGCAATAATGCCATGGGGACCGCCATGCCCAGATAATATGGCAAGAGGTTGATGATCATGGTGCTGGCATCTGTTGCGGGGCTGGCGGAATTTGAGACAATTTCGAAAATTCGTAGCAAACGTTCCATGAGCAGAACACAGCATGCAAAGATCACCAAGCCGCCAATGCTAATGGCCGCGCGTTTGAGGATATATCGGTTCAAACCACCCATGATTTAAGTAACTGTATTCACGCTGTATTTATGTCTTTACTCTTAGATTATCACTACCCATATGAACCTGTGAAGGCGCGTGCGTTATGGCACATCGCATAAAGAGGACAAGCTGTGAAATCAAACTCCATTCACATAAAAAACCGTCATCTTTCTAGAGTGGCTTTAATCGCTGCTGCTATGCTGACTGTCTCCGGATCAGCGTTTGCTGATGAAGAGGTAGAAAAAGAACCTTTATCACAGATTGGCATTGAAACAGGTCTGGAACTCTATGATCGCGACAAAGCCGATACTTGTGTCCCCGGCGCTCTGCAAATCCGGGTGAATGTCCATAATGTGACGCCAGTCGGTATCTTGAAACTCGAGCTTTTTGGCGAAGAGAATTTCATGAAGAAGAAGGGCAAGTTACGCCGTATTCGTGTCCCGGCAGCCGAAAGCCCTCAAAAAGTATGCATAAATCTGCCTTATCCCGGGTCTTATGCCGTTGTCAGCTATCACGATAAAGATGGTGATCGCCGGCTGGATAAAAAGTGGAATTTCAAGCCAAAAGAGCCCTACGGATTGTCGAATAATCCTGAAATAAAATCACTTCGTCTGCCAAAATACTCCGAAACGGGCTTTGATGTGCCTATGGAAGGTGTCGATATTGACATCAATCTGGTTGACCTGAGGAAAGATGATTAGCATTACCGCTCCAGCCATTTGGTTTGGCTGGAGACTCGGAATTGAATTCACAAATTGTCTTAGAAACGGTTCAGACACCTGAACAGCTAAAGCTGTTTTTGGGGTTGCCTTATGAACTCTATCGCGGTGATCCGGCGTGGAGACCGCCTTTGCGAATTGAGCGCAAGGAACAACTGGATCCTGCCAAAAACCCTGCTGCTGCTAATTTAGACAGATCGTTATTCCTTGCGAAACAAGGCGGATCAGTCGTTGGACGAATTGCAGCCTTTATCAATCCGGCTCATGACTCACTTCACAAGGACAATTCTGCTTTCTTCGGATATTTAGACGCGATCCAGGATGAAACTGTCATTTTTGCATTATTGGAAGCCGCTGAAAACTGGGCCACGGCCAAAGGCCGAAGCCGATTGGTTGGTCCTGCCCAATGGGGCGTCAATGAAGAGGTTGGCCTGCTGATTGATGGATTTGAGCATCCCAATGTCGTTTTAATGCCCTACGGCAAGGCCTATTATCAATCAGCCGTAGAAGGCTTCGGGTTTGAAAAAGCAGTCGATCTATACGCCTTCCAAGCCGACATCCATGCAGGATATCCCCGCCCTAAGATGACGCAAATGATGGTCAATTATGCCACGAAGTCAGAGTCCGTTGTGTGGCGTAAGCTTGATCCGAAAAATTTTACTCGTGACATCGAGTCTGCCATGGAAGTCTTCAATGATGCCTGGGGTAATAATTGGGGTTTCCTGCCATTTCCCGATGATGCCATTCAGCACCTGGCAAAGGAAATGAAACCGCTTATCAGTCCCAATCGATTTTACCTTGGTTATATCGAAGGAAAATTGGCGGCGTTTATTTGCTTGATTCCTGACCTGAATGAACTGGCCAGAGGGTTTGATGGCAAATTGCTGCCATTTAACTGGGCTAAACTCATCTGGCGGCTGAAATTTGGTAAGATTAAGCAATCCCGTGTGCCGCTCATGGGGCTGAAAACAGAATTTCATAACACTCGAAAAGGTCTTGGTCTTGTCGCCGCGTTATGTGAAGAAGTTTTCGCGGCGGCCCGGGATGAAGGTTATACGCATTCAGAACTTGGCTGGATTTTAGAAGATAATGAGAGCATGATCGCCATATGCAAACAGGCAAGCGCTGTGCCCTATAAAACCTACCGAATGTATGAAAAGCAAATTGGGAATGGCTAGATCATCCGTCTTGATATTAGCTGGCCAACGTCCCGGTGTCGATCCGTTGTGTCAGGCGGCGGGAGTTAAGCGCAAAGCCGATGTGCCTATCGCGGGTAAGGCCATGCTGGATTATGTTTTGGAAACTGTGATCGGGGCCGGTCTTACGGACGTAAACATCAGTGGTTATGATGGAGATTTGCGGGGTCATAAATTGTCGCCAAGTGGGCTGGGTCCTGCTGATAGCACCTATAAAGCCCTATCGGCCGGTATAGATTATCCCTGCCTGATTACGACCTGCGATCATGTCCTGTTGTCAAAGGACATGATTGATGCCTTCACAAAAAAGGCAGTTGCAACCGGGGCTGATTTTTGTGTGGGGCTTGCTACAAAAAATGTCATTGAGGCGAAATATCCTGAGACCAAGCGAACTTATTTAAAGTTCTCAGATGTATCTGTATCCGGGTGTAATCTTTTTTACATCGCTAACGCCAGAGGCCGGGCCGCCATAGAATTTTGGAAAGAAGCCCAACATTTGCGCAAACAACCCTTCAAGCTTGCGAGAAAAATAGGGCTAGGCGTCGGGTTGAAATACGCAATGGGAAGACTTTCATTAAAAGGTGCCTTTGAATATGCGGGGAGCAGGATTGGTATTTCTGCCAGCCCTGTCCTTATCCCCTTTGCGGAGGCGGCTATCGATGTTGATAAGCCAGCCGATAAAGAACTGGTCGAGTCTATATTGTTAAGGCGGGGTTATGACGCCTGATCTCAGCATTGCCTCTAAACAGACTGTTGGAAAACGCATTGCGGCGAATACCGGGCTCATGCTCGGGTCCAAGCTACTATCCGTTATTCTAGGTTTGGGAAGCATCATTCTGGCAACCAAATTTTTGGATGTGGCATCGCTCGGCATCATTCTTTTTTTACACGCCTATATGTTGTTCTTTTCCGAGGTGGCGACGTTTAAATCTTGGCAATCCATTATTCGATTTGGAACGGATCATTTGAAATCTAAAAACGTTTCTGATCTGTCCAAACTGCTAAAATTTTCCATCAAATTGGACGCTATAGGGGCCATATTCGGTTTTGTAGCTGCCATTGGCACTTTCAGCTTTGTGATGTGGCTAACCCAGCAATTGCCAGATTTTTTTGAACGTCCAGAGGTCATGCCACAGTCAGAGCTGCGTAATTACGTCTTTGGTTATTGCGTTCTAATTTTGCTCCGGATGCGCGGTGCACCGATAGGCATTTTACGGTTGTTTGATAAGTTCAGCATCCTGGCAGTGCAGGGAGTTGTCATGCCAGCCATACGTTTTGCCGGTGTGGTGATCGCTGCCGTGACAGGTGCGGGTTTTGAAGGTTTCCTGCTCGCATGGTTCATGGGCTCCTTTGCCGCATATATTTTCTTCCCGATTGTGGGTCTGCTGGAATTGGGTCGGCGTCATTTAATAGGGCCTGTTTTCAGCACGAAGGCGGCTTTTAATGATATGCCAAAAGGCGTTTGGCCTTTTGTGATCAAGTCAAACATAGACTCTACGCTGGATGCCGCCACTATGCATTTACCGGCCTTGATGGTTATGGGCGTGTTCGGTTCCGCTTGGGTGTCGATTTTCAGGATTGCGGAAGAACTCGCCAAGCTTCTGTCCGAAGGATTTAAGCTGTTGGATCAAGTTATTTATCCTGAACTCGCCAAGATGATTACGATGGGTGAGGAGTCCCAAATTTGGCGTCTTGTGACCCGCACAGCCCTCATACTCCTAGCCTTTGGTACGGGCGTTTCACTCATCCTGATTATATTTGGGCCGACGGTTGTGTCCCGGATTTTGTCAGAAGATTACATTCATGCCGCGCCGTTAACGTCACTGCTGGTCCCTGCGGCAGTTTTATTGGGGATAGCAGCGCCGCTCTATCCAGTGCTCTATGCGGCCGATAAGCCAGAGCGGGCAATTTTTGCCAGAGGGGCGGGTGTTATTATTTATATCATCGCGTTTTTTGGGTTTAGCTTCACGATTGGAAAAATGGCGCCGGGATGGGCGGCAATATTAGGGAATGCAGCGTCTGTCGCCTTTCTCGTTTATCTCGCCAAACGTACGCTGGATAGCCGGGCCAAGGCGGTTGATACAATTGCAGAAAATGGCGGATTGGCTCCTTCATTAATTTTGGCGGGGAATAGTGACAAGACTTTGTGGGGCATGCCGGTTGAAAAGTGGCAGAAGAGAGCCTTCAAGAAAGCTGGCGTCTCGGAGGCACCCTCATCCACAACGATTACTATGGGCGTTGAGTGGATATTATCCTCAGCCTTGGCCGCAGCTTTTGTGAAAAGTGAAAAAACGGCGCTCATTACCAATGATGTCATCATCGGTGTCAACGCCGATGAGTCGCCTAAATATAAAGGTCTAATTGGGAAGCCTGCGGCTTACGCCGAGAAAGCTGGTCTGATACTAAGACGGCCTGATGATCTTGACAGCGGGTATAATAAAGCACTTCGAAAAACAGAGCCGCCTTATGCGCTTGACATAAATAAAAACCCGACGCCTCTGATTATGCAGAGACAGTTTGATGCTTCTTATAAAGGCATAACTGATTTTGTGACGAAATGGTTCTGGCCAAAGCCAGCCTATCACGTCACCCGGCTTTTCGCCTCACTTGGCCTGACCCCGAATATGGTCACAACAATAGGTTTAATCCTGATGTTTGCGGCCATGTATTACTTTTGGCAGGGGCAGTGGTTCATGGGCTTTTTGACAGGCTGGTTGATGACCTTTTTGGATACAGTAGATGGCAAGTTAGCTCGTACGACTATGACTTACTCGGCTTGGGGAAATGTCTATGATCACGGGATAGATCTGATCCACCCTCCGTTTTGGTATTTAGCGTGGTTTATTGGTTTGGGATGCCAGTTTGAATTAGGGTCCTGGCCGACTCTAGCCTTATTGGCGATATTCGCTGGCTATGTACTTGATAGAATTATTGAAGGCATTTTTATCGCACTGCACGGGTTTCATATCCATGTCTGGCGCCCCGTCAATTCGGCTATGCGCTTTGTAACGGCCCGTAGAAATCCAAATATGTTTATCTTTATGCTTGGGATTGTCGCCAGCCTGATTTGGACACAGGCTGGTTTATATGGATTTTATTTGGTTGCAATTTGGATTTGGCTTTGTATCTTTTTCAACATCGGCGTCTTATGCGTTTCGGTTTTAATGCCCAAGCCTCTGAAATCCTGGATGAATGTGTAGGCGATGCCAAATATTGCGATTTTTGACTTGGACTATACGCTGACCAAACGTGGGACGTGGGGAAGGTTTGTAGTGAAGGCCGTAAAATTTCGGCCTTGGCTATGGCTGCCATTATTGGTGTCGGCAGGTTGGACGCAGTGGCGTTACAAGCGTGGCCACTTGCCACGTATCCGCGTCAAACAGGCCATGATGCGCTGGTCGCTAGTCGGTATGCCGCGTCGGGACGTTATGGTGATGGCGGATGTCTTTGCAGAGCGAGAGGTTCAAAAGGGACTGCGCCCGGGGGCTTTGACGGCGATTAAACGCCATAAGGATGCAGGCGATGTTTTGATCATCGTAAGCGCCGCCGTTGATGTCATTGTGGAGCCAATCGCAGACAGACTGGAATTTGATCATTGGCTCGCCACAGACATGAAGTGGGATAACAACCGCCTATCAGGTGATTTTGCGTCCAAAAATTGCTATGGCCCGGAGAAAGTGACGCGGCTGAATCGGCTTTTTGATGATCACCCCGAATTGAAACATTCTGACACAATTATCACGTTTTATTCAGATAGTTACTCTGATATTGAATTGCTAACCTATTCGGACTTAGGTGTAGCGGTAAACCCTGACCGAAAGCTGAAGGCAATTGCGGTTGAAAGAGGCTGGGACATACAAGACTGGGGAAAATAGAAGGGGGCTGCATATGCATGCCATTATCTTAGCGGCAGGCCGTGGTTCACGCCTTCTGCCTTTGACGACAGATTTGCCAAAATGTCTCTTGCCAATCGGGCTGACCACGGTTTTGGGGTTTCAGCTGGATACGCTGTTCCGGCATGGCATTGAATCGGCAACAGTGGTCACTGGGTTTAATGCGCACATGGTCAAAGCCGAGATCAATGCCCGCCAAACCGGCCCCAAAGTCAAACGCCTTTACAATCCCTTTTATCAGGTTGCCGATAATCTGGCGTCATGCTGGATGGCGCGAAAGTCAATGAGGCAGGATTTCCTGCTGATCAATGGCGATACCTTATTCAGCCCGCCTTTGCTGGAAAAAGTTCTTAGCGCCCCTGCAACAGATATCGCTGTAACGATTGACCAGAAAGATCATTATGATGGCGATGACATGAAGGTTACGCTTGATGGGGCAGAACTGACTGCGATTGGGAAAACATTGCTGCCGCAACAAACCAATGGCGAGTCGATCGGCATGCTGCGTTTCATGAATGACGGGCCTGAAATATTCCGCGTAGAATTAAAGCGTCTGATGAAATTGGAAGACGGCACCAAAAGTTGGTTTTTATCCGCAATCGACGGCTTGGCAAAGTCCGGACAAAGAATTGATACCATCAATATAAAAGGTTCAACCTGGTCAGAGCTTGATACGCCTGAAGACTATGAAATCTGCCGGAACTTGTTTGGTGACAGCGAAATGGCTAGAAAGCGGTTCGTGGCGCTATAACCTCTCAAAGAGTCAGAGAATGAAATTATTAAACAAGATGCTTTCCCGCTTTGTGAAAGTGGGCCAATTGACTGTGATAGATGCGGATGGAAACCCGCATATCCATGGGCCGGGCGGGGAGCCTAAATCAACTGTACGCCTGATGGATAAGAAACTTTATCGGGACTTGTTTTTCAATCCGGAGTTAAAAGCAGGCGAGGCCTATATGGATGGCCGTTTGGTCTGCGAAGAGGGCGGTATACGTGAGTTCCTAAAGCTCTTTTCCATGAATGCTTCAAACCTTCGCGGGCAAGGACATCAAAAGCGGCTTCGGCAATTCTACAAAAAAGTGAAACGGTTTCATCAAAGTAACACGCTCATAACGGCCAAACAGAACGTCGCGCACCATTATGATATCTCGAATGATATGTATAAGCTCTTCCTGGACGAGGATATGCAATATTCTTGTGGCTATTACGCCAATGTTGACGACTCGCTTGAGCAGGCGCAACTCGCGAAAAAGACTCATGTGGCGGCAAAGCTGAATATCAAACCGGGTAACACCGTTTTGGATATCGGCTGTGGTTGGGGCGGTCTCGCCATGTATATCGCTGAAAATTTCGATGTGCATGTGACAGGGGTGACTTTGTCAAAAGAACAATATGCCATGGCCTGTGAGAGAGCCAAAAAGCGGGGCCTGGAGGATAAAGTCGAGTTTATATTGAGCGACTATCGTGATTTGACGGGGCCTTATGACCGTATCGTTTCATATGGTATGTTCGAGCAGGTGGGTGTGCCGCATTTTCTGGAATTTTTCACGAAAGTCTCCGATTTGATGGCCGATGATGGATGTATGTTATTGCATTCTATCGGACGCAAAGGCGGGCCGGGCTCTACGGCAAGGTGGATCCGTAAATATATATTCCCGGGCGGATACTCCCCGGCTTTGTCAGAAACTTTGGCGGAAATAGAAAAATCCGGCCTCTGGGTGACGGATATCGAAATTTTGCGCTTGCACTATGCTGAAACGCTTTTGGCATGGGACAAGCGGTTCCAAAACAACCGGGATGAAGTTGCGGAGATGTTCGATGAACGATTCTGCCGTATGTGGGAATTTTACTTAATCGTCAGCGAATATTCCTTCCGCTACAGCAAAAATATGAATTTCCAAATTCAGCTGGCTAAAAATGTCAATGCGCTGCCGATAACGCGGGATTACATGGTGGACGTCGAGCGGAAACTTTCCTAAAGGGCCGATATTATGGCCAGCGAAGTCGAAAAACCTAAACACTTAAAGAACCCGCGCCGCGCCTTTGTCAAAAAGACGGGCAAGGCGCTTGTGCGAAAGATTGCCAGCTTTCAATCAGGGCAGTCAAAAGTGCCTGACACGCCCAAAATAGACAATTCCCATTTCCCATTCTTGCAGGAATTTGTTCAAAATTGGGAAATCATCCGCGATGAAGTCAAAGGTGTTTTGAAATTTAAAGAAGCCATTCCCGGCTTTCATGAGATTTCTCCGGATCAATATCGTTTGTCGACCGAGAATAATTGGAAAACTTTTGTTTTATTCGGATTTGGTCAGCGCTTGGAAAAAAACGCGTCACTTGCCCCTAGAACGGCTGAAATTCTGGAAAAAGTGCCAAATTTGCAAACGGCAATGTTTTCTATATTGGCGCC
The DNA here is from genome assembly GCA_020631215.1 of Hellea sp. Lineage (GTDB taxonomy): Bacteria > Pseudomonadota > Alphaproteobacteria > Caulobacterales > Maricaulaceae > Litorimonas. The sequence goes on from JAHDHS010000014.1 coordinate 41,622, forward strand.
TGGTTATCATATCCCGGCCCATAAAGGCGTGACCAAGGGCATCTTACGTTCTCACATAGGTTTGATCATCCCGAAGGACCGGGAGAAATGCCGCATTCGGGTCGATGACACGATTACCGCCTGGAAAGAAGGTGAAATCTTTGTCTTTGATGATACCTATGAGCATGAAGTCTGGAATGATACGGATGAGGAACGGGTCATTCTGCTGTTTGATTTTGATCGCCCGATGAAGTTTTGGGGCCGGTTTTTAAATGCCACCTTCTTACAGGTCATGAAGCTGACAGCATTTTATCAAGACCCCAAGAAAAACCTGCAAACAGCTGAAGAACGGCTTGAGGCCGCAATCCGGCAGGCTGATGCCAATATGGAAGCGATGTCAGACCCGGCAGGGTAGGATGTCAGTGAGGCTGCATAGAATAGACAAGCCTGCCTAGGGTCTTGTCGGTCTGATCAGGTGCGGCCTGTTCTAAACTAATCTGTCCATCGCATTCAGTCAGGACCGGGCCGCTGGTGTTTGCATGCCGGTCGAATATGAGAACCGTTCCAGTTTGAAAATCCGTGCCATTCGGAGCGCTCATTGCGAACAGGCTGTCGCCCTCAACGCTCATGGTTATGTAACCTGATGGCCGGGCCGCCGAGAATTCCTCATGCGTGTCAACCCAATCATAAATCGGAATATTGCGTATTGGCTTGGAAAGATGTTGATGGGCAGGATTGCTGGCAGCCGGATTTTCTCCGCTGAGCAGCCAGCTTGACTCAACGCTGAGGCTGTCCGCAAGACGCTGTAAGGCCTGCTGTCTTGGGATATTGTCGCCGCGCTCCCAATTGGCGATGGTGGGTTGGGTGACCTGACACATTTCGGCGAGTTGATGTTGAGAAAGTCCGTGCTTTTTGCGTAATTGCTTTAGGCGTGAATGCAAATTTGCCACTGAGGGTTCCTTCTCAAAATATATCTTAAGAAGATGTAATAAATTTAATTTATAGTTTGTCGAGAGAAAAATACGTCAAAATCTGCAAGAAAGCGACAGTCTTTGTGACCGATTGTTAATAAATACCGCATTTATGCAAGCTGTATACAATTACTACAATTAAAATGAACCTAAGCTGAAATATATAAGAAACCAGGAATGACAAAAAAGTTATAAATTATTTCTATAATTTTAATTGATTTCGACAGATCTCCCCCTACATTTGAGACAGGGAACAACTGGTTTCGAGTCGTCCGGGACGATGGCTCACAACTATATGAGGTTATCATGAAAGGTGATTATTGCACCCGTGAAGGCGCCGAGCGTCTAAAAGAGCAAATCGAAGCTTATTGGGCTGAGCGAGGCCACGACGTTCGCGTGAACTTAGTACAAGGCGGCTTCTTGGCATCCATGCGATCTGCGCGAACAGATGTGCGCTCCAATTTGATCAACGGCGTTCCGGTCAAATCGACTGAAAACTTCGCTTAACCTAATGGCCGATTTTTAAAGTCGGCTCCAAACAATATCCAAGGCTGATGGCAGGTCACGAAAATTTCGTATCCTGACGTCAGCCTTAAGTTTGTGCGGTGATATCTGGGAATAGCCATAGGTCACTAATATAGACGCGACTTTGGCGTTGTGAGCCGCGCGCATATCAGGGTAGCTGTCTCCGATCATGGCGATGTCGAGGGCTTTGTTATGTCCGGCAGAGGCCCAAATATGTTCCGGTGAAGGTTTCTTATTCGTCTCATCCCCGCCCACGACCCTGTCAAAGAAATGCGTCATGCCTAATGCGTCCAGAAGAGGGCGGGCCAGATAGCCGGGTTTATTCGTGCAGACAGCCAGCGTCGCGCCCTGACGCTTCAAAAACTGCAAAGTTTCAATCACGCCCGGATATGGCTGGGAGAGATCGGCAATCGATTCCGCATATTTAGCCAGAAACAGGTGCCACAATTCTGTCTTTCGCTCTTTGCTGGCTTGATGCCCCGCCCGCGCAAAGGCTTCCTCGATCAGGCGCATGGCCCCGTATCCGACAGATTTAGCGGCGGATTTGTAATCCGTTTCGGTTAAGCCTTCCTCGGCAATGACCATATTTAAAACGCGAACCAAATCCGGCGCCGTGTGGACGAGCGTACCATCCAGGTCAAAACAGATTGTTTTTTTGCGCAAATAAGTCACATCATGGCCAATCGAATCGTGCGTTTAGGCGCAACATCCGCTAGAAGCGGGCAAGATTCAAACAGGTTAAGGGAAAAACGTGTCTAAAACACCTCGTGCAGCTATCATCCTCGCCGCAGGAAAAAGTACCCGAATGAAATCCAAAACGTCCAAGGTGCTTCATTCTGTCGGCGGGCGGCCTTTATTGGAATGGGTGGCAGACCTGGCCGCATCCGCAGGCGTTGAGCGCACCATTTGCGTGGTCGGCGAGGCGAATATTGATGTGAACGCTAAAGCCCGGGAGCTTGGTCTGGACATAGCTGTGCAGGAACCCCAGCTGGGAACCGGTCATGCTGTGGATTGCGCTAAAGAGGCGTTGACAGGCTTTAATGGTCATGTCGCTGTGCTATATGCCGATACGCCGCTGATTGAACCGCAAACACTGGAGAAAGTTTTTGAGGCGCTGGAACGTCACGATGTGGCAGTTTTGGGATTCGAGCCTGAAGACCCCGGGGCCTATGGCCGCCTGATGACAGATGGCGATGAACTAACCGCGATTGTCGAAGCCAAGGAATGCACGCCCAAGCAGCTTGAAACGCGGCTATGTAACTCTGGCGTGATGGCCGCGCGCGCCAAGGATATGTTATCCGCCGTCGCTCGGGTGAGCAATGACAATGCCAAGGGGGAATATTACCTGACCGACATCGTTGAGATTCTGCGCGGTGACGGCAAGTCAGCGACCGTTGTCCATGCCAGCGAAACAGAAGTTATGGGCGTAAACTCCCGACCGGATTTGGCACTGGCAGAGAAAGCCTTCCAGGATCGAATGCGGTCGCGCATGATGCAGGCCGGTGTGACGTTACGCGATCCAGAGACAACTTATTTTTCCTGGGATACAGAGATTGCGGCCGACGCGGATATCGGCGCAAATACTGTCTTTGGCCCTGGCGTTAAAATTGGCGCGGATACGGTCATCCATCCATTTTGTCATCTGGAGGGGACATCAATCGGGGAGGGTGCAAATATCGGCCCCTTTGCGCGGCTTCGCCCCGGCACAGAACTTGCGGATGAGACCAAGGTCGGAAATTTTGTTGAAACCAAAAAGGCTAAGGTGAAAAAAGGCAGTAAGATCAATCATCTGTCCTATATTGGTGATGCAGAGCTTGGTGAAAAAGTCAATGTCGGGGCAGGGACAATCACCTGTAATTACGATGGCTATAACAAGCACCTGACAGAGATTGGTGACGGGGCATTTATTGGTACCAACTCATCACTGGTCGCGCCCGTTAAGATCGGTAAGGGGGCCTATCTTGGGTCTGGCGGCGTCGTCACACAGGACGTACCGGATGATGCGCTGGCCGTCGCGCGGGCCAAGCAGGTGAATAAAGAAGGTTGGGCCGCCCGCTACCGCGCTGCGCAATCCAAACGCAAAGCCAAGAAGAAGTAAGCCTATGTCAATCGCCAAAGAAAACGCGGCTATGGCAGCCATGGAATTCATCGAGACGGGCATGACATTGGGTCTGGGTTCCGGCTCCACGGCGGAGATATTCATCGATATGTTGGGCGAGCGTGTCGCCGGCGGCATGAAGATACAGGGCGTTCCCACATCACAGCGCACAGCGGATTGCGCGGTGGAGGCGGGCGTGCCGTTGATAGAGCCTGACAAGATCACCAAGATCGATGTGACAATTGACGGGGCGGATGAAGTCGATCCGCTATTTAACCTGATCAAGGGTGGCGGGGCCTGCCTGCTGCGCGAGAAGATCATCGCCCAAGCCTCCGACCGCATGGTGGTGATTGTTGATGACAGTAAGATGGTCGAAACTTTGGGGGCGTTTCCCCTGCCAATTGAAGTCGACCCTTTCGGCCTGTCTTTGACAGCAGATCAGATTTACGCTGCCTTAAAACAGACGGGCTGTGAGGAGGCTCAAACCGTGTTGCGGCAGGCCAAGGACGGCTCCGGACCGCTGGTGACAGATGGCGGCAATTGGATTTTAGACAGCAAATGCAAGGTCATCCCTAATCCGGCGGATACCGCACTGGCGTTGTCACAAATTCCAGGCGTGATGGAACACGGCCTCTTTATCGATCTCGCAGATGTGATTGTCATTGGCGAAGCAGATCATGCGAAGGTCATGGAACTGTCCCGGGAATAATCGAGCCATCAGGAATTGATATGTCCAAATATGATTACGACCTTTTTGTTATAGGTGCCGGATCCGGCGGGGTTCGGGCCGGGCGTTTGGCGGCGCAGCTGGGGCAAAGAGTGGCGGTCGCCGAGGAGAGCAAGCCGGGCGGCACCTGTGTTGTGCGCGGCTGCGTGCCCAAGAAATATCTCGTCTATGGTGCTGAATATGGTGATGCCATTAAGAAAGCGCCCAGCTATGGCTGGGACGTCAAATCCGCTAAGTTTAACTGGCCTGTCCTGCGCGATGCTGTGCAGGCAGAGGTAAACCGTCTGTCCGGTATTTATGCCGGTATCTTAGAGAAAAACGGCGCGACCCTCTATCGGGAGCGGGCCGAATTAGTCGATGCCCATACGATTCACCTGACAGAGAGCGGTGTGGAGGTCACGGCCAAAACCATTCTGATCGCTGTGGGCGGGCGGCCATGGGCCCCGAATATCAAGGGAATAGAGCACGCGATCACATCGGACGAGGCTTTTACGCTCGACAAACTCCCGGAGCGGGCTTTGGTGATCGGCGGCGGCTATATCGCGAGCGAATTTGCCGGTATCTATGCAGGTATGGGCGTTAAGACCGTTCAGGCTTATCGGGGCGATGCGCTGCTCAACGGGTTTGATACGGATGTGCGCAAGGCGGTCGGTGAGGTTCAAATCCGCAATGGTATTGATGTGAAATTCAACCTCTCCCCCAAAGAAATCAAGAAAGCCTCGGGCGGCTATATCGTGACTTTTGATGACGGCAGCAAGATCGGCACAGACCTAGTGTTCATGGCGACGGGCCGCAAGCCCAATACGGACGGGCTGGGGCTGGAAAAGGCCGGGGTTGAAATGGATAAAAACGGCGCGGTAATTGTGGACGAATATTCGCAAAGCTCTGCCAAAAATATCTATGCCGTGGGCGATGTGACAAACCGCGTGAATCTGACACCGGTCGCGATCCGCGAAGGCATGGCGTTTATTGAAACGGTCTTTAAGGCAAATAAATCCGCCTATGATCACAGCAATATTGCCAGCGCCGTTTTCACGCGCCCGCCGGTTGGGACTGTGGGCCTGACCGAAGGGCAGGCGAGGCAGACATATGGCGATAAGGTCACCGTCTATTCCACCAGCTTTCGCCCTATGAAAAACATTCTGTCCGGAAGCGAGCAGCGCTGCATGATGAAGCTGATCACTCAGGGCAAAAAAGAAATTGTGGTGGGCGTCCATATTGTCGGGGATGACAGTGCGGAAATTATTCAGGCGCTGGGAATTTGCGTCAAAGCGGGCCTGACCAAAGCTGATTTTGACGCGACCTGCGCCGTCCATCCGACGCTCGCTGAGGAAATCGTGACTCTGAAACCCAAAGAGCCCAATAAAGTCACCGCCGTAACGTAATCAACATTGGCTCATCATCTGTTTGCCATTGGCATGATATGTGTCAGGCAAAAGAAAAGGCGGCCCGAAAGCCGCCTGAAATTTTTGAATTTATAGATTGTCCTAGAAATTCTTACGCGCCGTCACGCCATACATGCGCGGCTCTTGCGGGAAGGCAGAACGGGATCCAGAGCGCAGAACCGTGTTAAAGGTTACGCCGCGCGTTCTTTCATCCGTTAGGTTTGTCGCCCAAGCCTCGAGCGCCCAACCTTTATCTTCATCACTAATTCCGGCGCGCAGATTAATTTTGACAGTACTTTCCTGCACGTCCAGAGGATTAAGCGGAGAAGCGTCAATGGCGGCTTCTACGCTACCGGCCGCCGTAATCGCCGCAGCATTCGGCACAAGGCGACCTTGTGTCGATGTTCTGCGGTCGCCTTCATAACGAACTTGGCCCGCCAGGAAGAAGCCCAGAGCCGAATTGATATCGCCTTCATATTTAGCGCCTAAAATGCCGACAGTCCTCGGTGCGTTGGTCAGATCAAAACCGCAAAGATTTTGAACGCGCACAGCATCATCAGCCGTGGCACAATCATCCGGATATTCCGCTTCTAGCAATGTCAGACCGCCATTGAAGCTTAGACTATCTGTCAGCTGTCCTTGCGCTTCAATCTCGATACCTTTGGACTCCGCTTTGGGGACGTTGAAGGTTTGGAACTGCGCGCCCGTGAATTCGAGCACCTGGAAGTCTTCAAACTCCTGCAAGAAGGCGGCCACATTCAATGTGACGCGGCCATCCATGAGACGGGTTTTCAAACCAATCTCGTAAGCATCAACCGTTTCAGAGGCAAAACGTGGATCAGCTCCGCCCGCTGCGGCGGTGGAATCAAGGTTAAATCCACCTGATTTATAGCCATGAGTGAAACCGGCATAGGCCGTCATGTCAGGCGTGAATTCATAGGAAAGCTTACCTGTATAGATGAGCTCATCATCTTTGAATTTGCCGTCAAATGTCCGCGGAAGCGGGAAGAACACACCGTCAAGCGGGGCAGGGTAACTGCCCGGGAATGCCTGCGGCAGGTCTGCCGGCGCCGTAAAGGCGAAACAACCGGTCCCCAGAATACTCGGGAAAAACGCCGCTGGGGTCGCGCCGAAAGCCGGGCCACCCTGTGCAAAATTGACGGTTGATAACAGCGCCGTACAGACAGGATTGTTGTTACGCGGCTGCGTGAAGCTGCCATCCTTGCTTTCATCGGAGTAACGTAAACCAACGGTCAGGTCGAGCGCATCGGTGATGCTAAAGATGTTATGCGTGAACAGAGAGAAGCTCTTACTGTCCTGACGGTATTGGTTGGTTGTGGAAACTTGCGACGCATCTTGACCGCCGGTTAGCAAGGCCAAGGGGCGCGGGCCCAGTGCGTTGCCGAACGCACCACCAATATATTGATCGAAGTCAGCGCCCAGTTCAAAATTCGTGTTCTGGAAGATCTCTTCTTGAGAGTAATAACCGCCGACCAGCCAGTCAAACCGGCCATCCATGGCCGTGCCTTGGAAGCGCAGTTCATGGGTCATGGTGTCAATTTCGAGGTCACTTCCGTCAACAACATTGAATATGTCCAGCCCTGAGAAAGCAGAATCATAGGCTTCACTAGCTTCATAGGCGCGGTATGAACCAATATAAACCGCATCAACATTGTCGCTGACTGGTATTTCAACCTCAGCGGTGATGCCCCATTGATCATTTCGGTTTTCGGGCACTTGGTTGGACGTAGCGGTTAACTCGGCCACAGCATCCTCAGCGGTGGCATTGTCAGTCGGGTCTGTGGCGACAATGGGCCCCGCCATACCGCCCCTTGGACCAAGCCCAACGAGTGCATAAGTGCCACCCGTTTCCAAAGGAGATTGCAAAATTTCCACTGCGCCGCAGCAGCTGGCTTTGCTTTCCGTGTAATCCGCAATCACGCGCCCATTAATGCCACTGTCTCCCTCAAAACCAATTTGTCCGCGTAGCATGAACTGATCGAGGCTGTTGGTGTCACCTAGCCGGTTTCCGTCGCGGTCCACAACGTCAATATATCCGTCACGATCTCTGTAGGCACCGGTTATTCGAGCCGCCACTTTACCTTCGGCCAGCGGTATATTGACTGCGCCCTGAGTGCTAAAGTGACCATAATTGCCAAAGGTTGCATTAACGAAGCCACCGCTTTCATCCAGATCAGGTCTGACATTTGTAATGTTCAAAGCACCAGCAGATGTGTTCCGGCCAAATAGCGTGCCTTGCGGCCCGCGCAGGACTTCGACGCGTTCCACATCGACAAATTCTCCCAAGGCTACGCCGGGACGGGACTGATAGACCCCGTCAACGAAAACCCCGACAGCCGATTCAAAGCCGATATTGTTGGATGTTGTGCCAACGCCGCGAATGCGAAGCACAACTGTACCGGAAGATGTTTGCGCATTCGACGTTGAGAAACTTGGCGCGACACTCGTCAGGTTTTGGATGTTAACGACACCCTGTTCCGCCAATTTGTCTGGAGAAATCGCTGTCACCGCGATTGGAATATCCTGAACGCTTTGCGCCCGTTTGGTGGCTGTCACAATAACTTCGTCATCGTAATCCTGAGCGAGGGCTGGCGTAGCAGCCGTAATCAGACCGAGCATACTGGCCGATAAAATAAGCGTTCTTTTCATAAGAATTCCCCTGTTTTGTGGTTTTTTATTGACTCCTCATACCAATCCCACAACTCGATGCAAATCAAAAATTTTTGAGCTTAAAAGCATGCGCGACGCCAATAGTGCCAGCCGCTTGGAGAGGTATGAACGGGGTTTGGATGATATAATCCTCGGTTTTCCCAAATCCTGCTGCCTCTAAGCCCTTGGTTTCATTGCCAGACCCAAAATAATCACCCATTTAAATCCTCACCTTTGAAATCTGCCATATATTCAAATCGTTCTTTTGGCCTTGGGACAAGTAACCGGTCAGTTGCCGGGTCAGAGGACGGTGCGGGTTGAGCGCCGGGTGGTGACACATTCGGTTGTGCCGGGCCTGCT
>JAHDHS010000015.1 GCA_020631215.1 Hellea sp.
ATTCAAATCGTTCTTTTGGCCTTGGGACAGGTAACCGGTCAGTTGCTGGGTCAGGAGACGGTGCGGGTTGAGCGCCGGGTGGTGACACATTCGGCTGTGCCGGGCCTGCTGGTGAGAGCCCCACTTGCCACGACTGCGAGGTAACCTTGGGCCGCCAGTATAAAACGCATCGCCGCGAACCTTGGCGTTCGTGTAAAATATGATTCTAACCCAATGGTGTCCATCATGAACGCCAGGGTTCGCGGGCTGTCCTTAACCAAGGATTTAACCCAAAGGCTGAGTCCGTGATGGCCAGTAGGAGAATTCTCATGTCTAAATCTCACATGTCATCCCGCACAAGCAGCCGTTTACGGCTGCGCTGATGCGGGACCTCTTAACCCACAAACAGTCAAGAGGTCCCGGATGTCGGCGCGAAGCGCCTCCTCCGGGATGACAGAGAAAGAGTTGTCATTGCACAGAAAAAGAAAGGGCCGGTGCCACAATATAGATCACGAAGGGAATTTTATTTCATGCAGGAAATAGCCAGTCAGAGAAAAAATTCGCTTATGAAATATCTAATTTCCAGCCCAGAGTTTCGCCGGCATGGAAGGGGATGATTTCTGTGTCCATGACCTTTAACCGATCCGGTACAACATCACCCCCACGAGTCAGGGTGATCATGTCTTGATTGACGGGAAGGCCATAAAATGCTGGGCCGTTCAGAGAGGCAAAGCCTTCGAGCCTATCCAAAGCATTTTCCTCGTCAAAAACCTGAGCATAGGACTCAATCGCATAAGGCGCGTTGAAAATTCCAGCGCAGCCGCAGGCGCTTTCTTTGGCGCCGATTGTGTGCGGGGCCGTGTCGGTGCCGAGAAAGAATTTTTCAGAGCCAGAGGTCGCGGCTTTGCGCAAGGCCAGACGATGAACCTCCCGCTTGGCGATAGGCAGGCAATACATGTGCGGCCGGATACCGCCATCAAATATGGCATTGCGGTTGATATGCAGGTGATGCGGCGTAATCGTTGCGGCTATATTTGGGCCTCCTTGCGAGACAAATTCGGCGGCATCTTTGGTCGTAATATGTTCAAAGACGATTTTCAGTCCCGGAAAATCACGGATAATTTCGGTCATGACCTCTTCAATAAAGACGGCCTCGCGGTCAAAAATATCCACGCCCTTATGCGTCACCTCTCCATGCACAAGCAAAGGCATGCCGATATCCTGCATGGCAGACAAAACAGGATATATCCGCGTGATGTCCGTGACGCCATGCGCCGAATTGGTCGTGGCATTAGCCGGATAAAGCTTGGCGGCCGTAAACACGCCCTGCTCATGGCCACGCCTGATTTCATCAGCTTCCATCGAATCGGTCAGATAGGCTGTGATCAGCGGGGTGAAATCAAGGGCCGGATCGACCGCCGCCGCTATTCGGTCACGATAGGCCATGCCCGCTTGGACCGTTGTTACGGGCGGCGTCAGATTTGGCATGACAATCGCGCGCGCAAATTGCCGGGCGGTGAAATTCACCACATCGGACAACATTTGCCCGTCCCGCAAGTGAACATGCCAGTCATCAGGGCGGCGGATGGTAATCTTATCTTTGTTCATATGGGCGGGTTACACCTAGGTCTTACGAGTCGCAAGTTAATCCCAATCTGTCTAATCCCAATCTGTCTAATCCCAATCTGTCTAATCCCAGTCCGACTAATCCCAATCTCTGCGGCGAAGAGACATAATGGCGTTACCCGCCTCATCAAAAAAGGTCAGTTTCATATGCGTCGCCTCCACGGTGCGGGCGCTTTGCAATTGGGACAAAAACTCTGTTTCTGCTTGCATGCTGTCGGGGCAGGCTTTCTTGGTCGAGGCCAAAGGGCCGATTTTAATCTCTCCGTCATTCAGCTCATATGTCCCGAAGAAATTATTACACCCGCCCGAGCCCATCATTTCGCCATTGGCTTTAAAGCCGACAAATTGATCATATGGGTTTTCTGCCGGGCCCCATTCAGATCCCGCCAGATCGGACAAAGGTTGAAGCTTGGACTTATTAGTCACAGCTTTCTGACAGGCCGCCAATATCACTGCCACGGCTATGATGCCCAAAATACGTGTGTAGATCATCTATCTCTCCCTGTAAGGATCGCCAAGCATGCTGGCGATATGTCGTCCATTTTCCGCCAATGCCGCGACATCAATACTGACTTGATGAGAGCACTCTTTATGGCGTTCCTGTTCCTGATAATATCCGGCGTTAAAGGCGCGGATCAATTGCCGCCGCCTTTCCGCATCATTGGGCGCTTCGACCTGAACCATACGGCTGGCATAGCCGCGCCATTTCTGATCCCCTTGTCCGAAACACAAAGTTCGCAAATAATGAATTTGTCCCAAATTTTTGGACAGAGCTTCGACCAGGCTTGTCATAGTGACCATATCCTGTTCCACCCTGAGCTCCGCCGCTTCACGGGCTTTTATGGCCGCCTCGCGTTTTTCGCGTTCGGTCATGTTATCCTGAGCCATGGCAGGCTGGACAAGCAAGGCCAGGAAAGCAGCAATTTTGATGACGAGTCTCATGGCCTTAATTTACGTGGCTTTGCGCGAATGAACAGTATTTTTCTCAGCCTCTTGGCATTTAACGGCCAGGTGGATAATCTCTTCAGTTTTGGGCCACATGCCCAAAGCCTTGATCTGGCGGATCGGCACAAAATTGGCCTCATCGGCGTCATCGCCAGCCAGGGGTTCCCCGCTTTTCCATATAGCCAGATAATCATGCAGGCGGTAAGCTTGCCCTTCAAATTCGGCGTTTATGACGGCCAGTTTAGGCCCCAAAGCCGCGACGACTCCTGTTTCTTCAGCCAATTCGCGCAAAGCGGCATGGGCCTGTGTTTCGCCCGGTTCAATGCGTCCGCCTGGGATCGACCAATCGCCCTGTCGCGGCGGTTTGCCTCTACGGATCAACAAAACATCCTCTCCGCGAAGGCAAACGACGCCAACGCAATCTGTTATATTCGTCCTTACAGCTTCCATTATCCCCTAATCCTTCTATACCAAATATCATGTGCGGACGTTACGCTTTGGCGAAAAATTTGGACGATATTGCGGCCTATTTTGCGGCGAAAAAGGGCGAGGGTGAATTGTGGGACTGGGAGCCCAATTATAACATATCTCCGGGGACAGTTGTGCCTGTTATGGCCTATGACGGAAAGAGGCAGAGAAAGATTGTTCCCATGCGCTGGGGCCTGCACCCGCATTGGAAGAAAGGGCCGCCCGAGGGCCGTCCATTGTTTAATGCCCGAAGCGAGACCGCCCATGAAAAAGCCAGCTTCCGCACGCCCTATCGAAGGCGCAGGGCGCTTATTCCGGCCAGTGGCTGGTTTGAATGGGAACGGGACGTGAAACCAAAAATTCCGTATTTCATTTATGAGGCAGACCATGAACTGTTTGCTTTGGCCGGGCTGTGGGATATGTGGCGGGTGGATGAAGGTGTTACGCTCTTGTCCTGCACTATTTTGACGGCCCCGGCGGCAGGAGATATCAAACATATCCATCACCGTATGCCGGTTCGCCTGCCGAAAGCTGAATGGGATAATTGGCTAAATTGGGATATTCGGCCTGACAAAATAATGGACCAAAAATTGGACGCCGAAGGGCTGGATTACTATGACGTCGACCCATCCGTAAATTCGGGGCGGGCAGAAGGCGCGGCACTTATAAGGCCTGCTGGAGGTTAAGTTTATAGGCCAGAAACGCAAACCCGGCCAGCAAGGTGATCCAGACGGCGGCATTTATTATGACTGATGTGGCCGCCTTTTTCTGGTTTTGCCAATTACGCGGCCTGACCCCTTTATAGACGAAAACAAGTTGAGCAGAGAGGAGCGCACAAATCACATTTAGAACCAATAAAATGGCGGCAGCGGCGGCGTAATGAAACTCTCCGGCTCCCAAAAACAAAGCGGATGCGACCGCCGGCGGGAGCAGGGCGACAGCCACCATAACGCCGACAAGCGCAGAGGAGATGCCCGTGGAAAGAGATAGGGCTGCGGCGGCGCCGGAGGCCAGAGCCAGAGCAATAATGGCCGGATTGATAACTGTGCGGCTCATGAGTTCTGTGCTTTCCAAATCAACGGTCATAAATTGGGACAGACCCACAGCGAATAAAAACCCCGTCGCCAAGCCGGCCATCGCGGTTTTGGAGGCTTTGATCATGAGAGATAAATTACCAAGCGCCGAAGCCAGCGCAAAAGCCAGGATAGGGCCCAATAGGGGCGCAATCACCATCGCCGCGATCACGATGGCGACATTGTCCTGATTCAGGCCAATCGCTGCCACAATGGCAGATAAAACGGTCAATATCAGAAAGTCTGCGTTAAGACGGCAATCGCCCTCAACCTTCTGATATAGCTCCTCGCGTAAGGTGATGATCTTTTTATTTTTCTTGTCCTCGGCGCTTTGCGTGTCTTCACCTCTATCGGCTTGTGGCATGGTCGCCTCAATCGGCAGGACGACAATACGCCAATCATCCTCATCCTCTAAAAGCTCTTGCAAATTATCAATCAGTTCCTGCCCCTTGCCTTTATCGACTACGATCTCAACGGCTTTTTCAAACTTGCCATATCCTTCATCCATCGCCCAATCGATAGGCTTTGCCTGCTCGATTATGTCTTTGACTGCGCCGAGTTTATCCTCAGGGAAATTTGCTTTTACAAAACGCATTAAAGATGTCCTCCAGTCCAATCTGCCATGGCCGCCCCTCGTTTGCCCAAAGGTCTATCAGGCCCGCGGGTTGTATCAACACTGGTATGGCGTTCAAGTTCTGCATTCAGCTCCGCGCCGACGATTACGACGAAAGCCGTCAGCCAAAACCAAATCAAAAGGATGATAACAGATGCCAAACTCCCATAGACAGCATTGTAATTCCCGAAGGCGGCCACAAATTTTGAAAATCCATATGACAACAATAACCATGAAAACGTGGTGAATAAAATCCCGGGAAAGACCCAGCGTTTTTTAGCGGGCCGCCGGCTGGGGCCGAAACGATAAAGTATGCCGGAGGCAAAACCGAACATGGAAATCAGTAAAGGCCATGGCAGCAACCTCGTAAAGGTCGCGGTCAGGCCTTCAAGCTTTAGGACCGCCAATAAAGACGGCACACCGATAATCACAGCCAGCGCCACCCACATGAAAATAATCATCGACAGGGTCATAGAGCCCGCAAGGCCATAAAACGTCGCCAGGTTGCGCCGTTCTTTTTCCCCGTAAGCGATGTTCATCGCCCGCATGATCGCGCGGATTCCGGACCCCGCAGACCAGAGCGCGATTATTAAACCGGCGGCAATCCCCAATCCAAGCTTGGCATTGGAGGCATGAATGATCGCATTGATCTGCTCATTTAAAACATTCCAGGCTTCGGCGGGCAGCACCGCGCTCACGCTGTTGAGCATGGTCTGCACTTCATTGGGATCGGCGAAAAACCCGTAAATGGATAAGCCCGCCGTCAAAAGCGGAAAGACCGCCAATAGGCAGAAAAAGCCACGCCCGCCGCGACAATCGCGACATTGTCATCACTGACCTCGCGGGCGGTGCGTTTTAACACAATCCACCAATCCTTGGCGGACATCTCCCATGGGCTGTTCGCGCAGCATTGGTTATATTTATCTTTCACCTATTTCTTCGGGGCGGGCTGCTTGCGCGTAAACACCAGCTCTGTGTCAGAGGAGGCTTTGGAGTCATATTTGTAATTTTCCAGATTAAAATCCTTCAGCCCCTCCGCCCGGTCGATGCGATTTTGCATAATCCAGCGGGCCATCAAGCCACGCCCGAACTTGGCATAATACATCAGATTTCGGGCCTTGCCGTCTTTGATATTCAGGAATTTCGCCGTCAGGACAGGCGCGTCCAAAACCGATTTATCCACCGCCTTGAAATACTCATTGGAGGCGAGGTTCATGATGGTTTGGTCGGCATGGCCTTCCAAATCCGATTTCAGCGTTTTGGCAATCGTGCTGCCCCAAAATTCATAAAGCGAACCCCCGCGTTTGGTTTTCAGCTTCGTGCCCATCTCAAGCCGGTAAGGCTGGATCGCATCCATAGGCCGCAGCACGCCATAAAGCCCGGACAGAATACGCATATGATCCTGCGCATATTCAAGATCCGCATCGGACAGGCTCTTGGCCTCCAGCCCCCAATAGACATCGCCGTCAAAAGCCAGCCCGGCTGGCTTGGCCGAATTGCTCTGCCCGTCCAGATTAAAGGCCTTGAAACGCTCGGCATTCAGCTCCGCCAGATTATCCGAAATATGCATGAGCTTTTTCAGATCCGCCGCGGATTGTTTTTTGGCCACCTGGGCCAGCTCGGTTACATCCGCCTTCAGCCTTGGCCGCGTCGCAGACAGGCCCGTATCAGCCGGATCAAAGTTTAATTTTTTCGCAGGGGAAAGTAAGGTAATCATAAGTGGTCCTCTCCTCATAACATCGGCCAAACCCATTTCGGCCCGTATGCGTGGGTAAATGATACCCGTAAAATGTAGGCTCTGACTGCAAATTACAAGGGCTGATTTTCCTGAAGTAATTCTCCTTTCTATCAATTTATGTCACGGCACCGGCCCTCTGTCCTTCACGCCACCCATGAGCGTGACCCTTTGGGTGGTCGGGAGGGGGAGAGGGCTTTCTTTCTCTGTCATCCCGGACAAGCCGCGCAGCGGTGCGATCCGGGACCTCTTAACTGTTTGCGGGTCAAGAGGTCCCGCATCTGCGCAGCCGTAAACGACTGCTTGTGCGGGATGACATATGAGAGACAGACATGCGATTTCTCCTACTGGCCATCAGGGGCTCAGCGATATTCACGATTTTAAATAGCGGAACTGCCCGCGAGCCCCGGCTTCCGTGACGGACACCGTGGGTTAAAATCATATTTTACACGCAAACCTAGGCTCGCGGCGATGCGTTTTATGCTGGCGGCCCAAGGTTACCTCGCAGTCGTGGCAAGTGGGGCTCTCGCCAGCAGGCCCGGCACAACCGAATGTGTCACCACCCGGCGCTCAACCCGCACCGTCCCTTGATCAAGTAAGTGACGTCTCACCCGTCCCGTGACCAAAAGAACGATTTGAATATATGCCCGTTTTCAAAGGTGAGGATTCAAATGGTTGATTGTTTTGGGTTTGGGAATGATACCAATGGGTTAGAGACAACAAGATTTGGAAAAAAATGAGGATTCAAACAAACCTCCCTTCTCCCTTGAGGGAGAAGGTGTCACGAAGTGACGGATGAGGGTGTACTGAACTGGCTTGGGTGCACCCTCACCCGCGGCTGCGCCGCACCCTCTCCCTCAAGGGAGAGGGTGGTTGTATTCTCCTCCCCCGTTTACGGGGGAGATGGTCACGCAGTGACCGGAGGGGGGAGCGGTGCGCCGAGATGTATCGTTTTGTATTCCATCTTTTATATCGGTTCTTGACGCTCCCCCCATCCTCTTCGCTACGCTTCGGGACTTCCCCCGTAAACGGGGGAAGAGAAGATTACATCCTCACCCGCCTCCAGTTAATCCCTGCGGCGGCAGGAACGAGCGGATGATGGCCCTGAATTTATGATAATTGACCACATTAAAATGGCCTGACCGCCGAAGCAATCAGGCCATTAATCCCACATCCCACATTGAACGCGGCCTTCTGCTGTCCCTGTACCCACTTCGGGATTATCAGTTCGGGCCGCGTTGATGTCTATCTACGCGGCGCTACCTGAACCAAAGCCGAGTTTTTGAGCCGATCAGGGTTAAAGCGGATTCATGATGAATCCCGCGTAAAGACTGGAATTGATGGGTTATGCAGGCTGTCAGCAAGTCTATTTTTTATTGACCCGGGCAGAAAGTTGTTCTGCCGTTTCGACGCGTTCGGAATAACGTTGGGTCAGATAATCGGACTGATCCCGTGTCAGCCATGTGAATTTGACCAACTCTTCCATCACATCGACGATACGGTTATAATAGGATGAGGGCTTCATGCGGCCATCTTCATCAAATTCCAAAAACGCCCGCGCGACCGAGGATTGATTGGGGATTGTAATCAGGCGCATCCACCGCCCCAAAATTCGTAACTGATTGACTGTGTTAAAGCTTTGCGATCCACCGGATACCTGCATGACGGCCAGAGTTTTACCTTGTGTCGGACGAACGCCGCCCAGTGCCAAAGGAATCCAGTCAATTTGCGTTTTCATAATGCCTGTCATGGATCCATGACGTTCCGGGGAACACCAGACCATGCCATCTGACCACATAACTGCCTCGCGCAATTCCTGTACCTTGGGATGGCTGGCCTCGGCATCATCGGGCAGGGGCAGGCCGGAAGGGTCAAATATCCGCGTTTCACAGCCAAATTTTCGTAATATCCGGGCCGCTTCCTCATTGGCCAAACGGGAATAGGACACCTCGCGCAAAGAGCCGTGCAAAAGCAAGATTTTCGGGGCCTCTTTTGATCTTTTAGGCCTGAGTAAAGCCCGCTTATCGATGTGTTTAAAGCCAATCTCCTCAAGTTGAGGGGTTGTATCAGTCATCATAATACCTTTAGATTTTTGCCTGTGGCGTTAACAGCAAGCCATCTTGGTCGTCATATCACTCAGTGGCCCGCAAATATCTTCATGCCCCTGACAGCAATCTTTGACCAGATAGACCAAAAGTTCGCTCATATGATGATATTGTATCGAATATATGATGGAGCGGCCCTCACGACGGCTTTGGATCAAGCCGGCATGAGACAGGATATTGAGCTGAGCAGAGAGCGTATTGGCCGCCACGCCTACCGCTTTGGCAATATCACCTGCGGCTAGACCATTTGGGCCGGCCTTCACCAATTCGCGAAAAACGAACAAACGACCCTCTTGGGCCAAGGCAGATAGCCGTTGTGTGGCTGTTTTTATTTCCATAATTCAACGATAGTTGAAATAAATGTGCCTATCAAGCCTTAAATAGTAACCAGCCAAAAAAAGCCGCCCAGTGTCATTTGCCTTTAGGCAAAATACACGGACGGGCGGCTTCGTGTTCAGAATATCTATTAGAGCTTAGTGGACGGGCGGGATGACCACGTCGTTATTTTCATCCAGCAGCACCACATTTGGCGCGTAGTTGCGAGCCTTTTCGGCTTCCATTTGGCAGTAGGTGATGATGATGATTTTATCACCGATCTGAACCCGGCGCGCGGCCGCCCCGTTCAGGCCGAAGGTCTTAGAGCCGCGAGGTGCGGTAATGGCATAGGTCGTAAATCGCTCGCCATTGGTAATATTCAGGATATCGACCTGTTCATTGGGCAGAATCCCGGCGCGGTCGAGCAAATCCTGATCGATTGAGATCGATCCTTCATAGTGAAGATCAGCCTGAGTCACCGTCGCCCGGTGAATTTTGCCTTTCATCATTGTCAGAAGCATTCGCCCCTCCTTATCCTGTTGCCTGCCTTATATAGGTATCATTTTGCCATGTCCAAGCAGAACCCCCGTTTTTGCAAGAAGCCTATGCGGGGTGTTTATCTTGCGTTCAGATTGGGTTAATCGCCCCCTATGAATTCTAAAGCCTATAAAGACGTTTTAATCCTCATAACCGGCGGGACGCTGGATAAGGTGCATGACACGGTCAGCGAAAGCCTTGTCTTTGGCGGCGGGGGGAAAACACGCGTCACCAATATCCTGAAATCCGGGCGATGCGATCATCCGCGCTTGCAGGTTTTGATGCAGGTGGACAGTCTGGATATGACCGACGCACAGAGAGAGATTATTTTACAGGCCGCCATGGCGGCACCTCAGGATCATATTGTTATCACCCACGGCACAGGCACGATGGACGTCACGGCGAAATATCTGGACAGCCAGATCGGCGATAAGACGATTGTGCTGACCGGGGCGATGCGCCCGCAATCTTTGGGCAAATCCGATGCGGGCTTTAATCTGGGCGGGGCGGTGATTGCGGCGCAGACTCTGCCCGCAGGCGTTTATGCCGTCATGAATGGACGGGTGTTTGGGGCGAAAGATGTGCGCAAGGATATCAAGGCCGGGCGGTTTGACGTCTAGCCCATAGACATCTGTCGTAATCTGTATCACATTGGGGGCCTGAAATTTAAAGGTGCCCTTATGAAAATCTCTGCCCCCCTGCTATTTTTAACAGCCTCTGTTTTGGCGCTCGCCGCCTGTACGGATCCGGTCCAGACGCCGGATGTGAGCGCGCCCGCGAAAGCGGAGCTGAATCTGGAATATGAAAAAATCACGCTGGATAATGGGCTGGATGTGGTCTTTCACATTGACCGGTCTGACCCTGTTGTCGCGATCAATCTGGCGGCACATGTAGGGTCCGCGCGGGAGACCGAAGGCAATACGGGCTTTGCGCATTTATTTGAGCATTTGCTGTTTCTGGACAGTGAAAATCTTGGCTATGGCGGTCTGGATTTGATGAATACCCGCATCGGCGGGGAGGGCACGAACGGCTTTACGACCCATGACATGACGCAATATTTCCAAGCCGTCCCCAAGGATGCGCTTGAGAAAGTGATCTGGGCGGAGGCAGACAAGCTCGGCTGGTTTATCGAAACGGTCAGCCAGAATGTCATCGATAAGGAAAAACAGGTCGTTAAAAATGAAAAGCGGCAGCGGGTGGATAATCAGCCCTATGGCCATGGATTTTACATCGTCAATAAGGCGCTTTACCCGTCCGACCATCCTTATAATTGGCAGGTCATTGGCAGTCTGGCCGATCTGGAAGCGGCCTCATTGGAAGAAACCAAGGATTTCTATGCCCGCTGGTATACGCCCAATAATGTGACGGTGACTATCACAGGTGACTTTGACAAGGCCCAGGCCAAAAAATGGGTTGAGAAATATTTCGGGGAAATTCCGCGCGGGGCGGATGTCGAGCCCTATGCCAAACGTCCGGCCAAGCTGGAAGAGAGCGTTTCGCTTTACTATGAGGACAATTTTGCGACGGTCCCGCGGCTTTACATGGTTTGGCCGTCCGTTGAGCAATATCATCCGGATAGCTACGCTCTGGACGTTTTGGCGGAATATCTGACCGACGGAAAGCGCGCGCCCCTCAATGAGGTGATGATTGATGAGGACAAGGTGACCTCCAGTCTCGGCGCGTTTAATTACGCCAAAGAGATTTCCGGTGAATATTATATCTATGTCAATGCCAATGACGGGGAAGATATAGACGGCTTGATCCCGTCTTTGTCAAAAGGCTTTGCCCGCTTTGAAGAAAACGGAATCCCCCAAGACGCGCTGGAGCGCATCAAGACCAAGGCCGAAGTGGGTTTTTACGGTGAAGTGCAAAGCGCGCTGGGCAAGGCGATCCAGCTGTCGGAATATAATCTCTTTACCGATGATCCCGGCTTTTATGAAAAAGACCTGGCCGCCCTGAAATCCGTCAGCGCGAAAGATGTGATGCGGGTCTATGAGACCTATATCAAGGATCAACATTTACTCTATCTGAGTGTTGTGCCCAAGGGCGCGCCGGAGTTGAAACTGGATGAGAATTATCCGGCGCAGCAGGCCGAAATCGTCGAAGAAAAAGTCGTGGCGGGCGCGGAAAAAGAGGTCGAGTTTGATCCGGCTGCGCGCATCATTGAAAACCCGACGCCGTCTAGTTTTGACCGCAGCGTAGAGCCGCCTTTCGGGGACAGTTACACGCTCACCGCGCCGGATGTCTGGCGTAAGACACTTGGCAATGGCCTTGAGGTTTACGGCATCACCTCCAATGAGACACCACTCGTGAATTTCTCGCTGCGTCTGGATGCGGGGAAAATTCGCGGGGACATTTCCAAACCTGCCGTGGCCGGGCTGACGGCTGATATGCTCGAGAAAGGCACAAGCGGAAAAACGACGGCAGAATTTGAAGAAGCCCTCGGCAATCTGGGGTCATCCTTATCGGTCAGCGGCGGAAGTTACGGCACCTTTATTTCCGGCACGACGCTGGCGCGCAATTTGGACGCGACGCTGGATTTGATGCGGGAGATGTTGTTTGAGCCGCGCTGGGACGCCGAGGAATTTGACCTGCTAAAGGCCAGACGCTTACAGGAAATCACCCAAAGCGAAGGCAACCCAAACGCGATTGCCAGCCGTGAATATGCCAAGCTGGTTTATCCCAAGGATCATATTTTCTCACGATCCGGCTTGGGGCCAAAAGAGGCGCTGGAGACGGTCACGCTGGATGACCTGAAAGCGTTTCACAAAGCGCATTATGATTTATCGCGCGCGCAATTTCGCGTGGTCGGCGCTGTGGGTGAGGGGACTGACTTCGGGCTCGATATGGGCGAACCAAGCGGCGCAGCGCCAGTCGCGGCCCCGATGCTGAACCCGGTCAGTGACGCGAAAGTTTATCTCTATGACGTGCCGGGCGCGAAGCAATCCGTCCTGCGGATTATGCGGCCCAGCCTTGCGGCCACAGATGCGGATTATCCTTTGATGAACGCGATTAACTTCCCGCTCGGCGGCATTTACACATCCGATTTGATGACCTCCCTGCGGGTGGATAAGGGCTACACATATGGCATTCGCTCGGGCTTTAACGGCGATAAAGATGTTGGAACCTTCAATGTATCCAGCAGCGTCCGCACCAATGTGACCAAAGAGTCCATCGAGGAAATCCGCCGCATACTGTCAAGCTATGGCCCTGACTTCACCCAGGACGAACTGGACACGATGAAAAGCGCCTTGCTGCGCGGACAGGCCCTAAAAAGCGAGACCAATTCGGACAAGCTGAGCATGCTTGGCGAGATCAGCGCCTATGGCTATGCGCCCGATTACCGCGCGCAAAATGCCAAGGCAATTGAGGCCATGACGCTGGAAGATTTCAAACGGCTCGCTGCGGCCTATATCCGCCCGGACGCCATGAATTATCTGGTTGTGGGCGACGCGGCCACACAGGCGGAGGGCTTAGCGGCGCTCGGCATGGGCGCGCCAGTGATGCTGAAGGAAGAGTAATATGAAAAAAGCGATTTTGGTTCTTGGCTCTGCGGTTCTTTTGACGGCCTGTGAGAGCAATGAGCGGATAATCGCCGATAGCCCATATGGCGCGCCAGCGCCAATGGCCTCGCAAATGGAAATGGACGTGGCCGCGGGCGTGGCCGAGCAAAGTTATTCGAAACAAGCTGACACATCCAAACCCGCCCCGGAGCCGAATTCCGACAACCCGTCTTCGCAAAGCTTTCTGGCCTATCGTTATAATTACACCTTCGCCCTGCCGGCCAAAGCCGTCAAACCCGCCATGGAAGGTCATATGAAAATCTGCGTGACAGCTGGGCCGGATAAATGTCAGGTGCTAAGGTCTCATAACAGCCAACATTCCGATACGAAAATCAGCGCCTTTCTGTCCTTACGCGCGGAACCGGGCTGGCTGAAAACCTATGCCAAAGACGTTCAAGACGACGTTGAAGCCGCCAAGGGCGAGATGCGTTCGTCGGATGTCTCCGCCGAAGATTTGACCCGGCAAATCCTGGATACGGATGCGCGCTTAAAGGCGCAGATCACCTTGCGTGACCGTCTTCAAGGCCTGCTGGAAACCCGCAATGCAGAGCTGAAAGATTTACTGGCGCTGGAACGGGAGCTTGCCCGCGTACAAAGCCAAATCGAGAGTGCAACGACGACGTTAAATGTGCTGCGCAAGCGCGTCTCCATGTCTGTGGTGGATATTCATTACAACAGCCAGTCAGTCGCCGTATCCCGGTCCGCCTTTGCGCCGATTGGCGATGCGCTGAAAGATTTCTTCCGCACATTATCGCGCGGCCTCGCGAGCGTCATTTATTTCTTCGCCGCGATCCTGCCATGGCTGTTACTGGTCATCCTGCCGGGTCTTTGGCTTCTGCGCTGGTTCTGGCGCAGACGACGCCAAAGCTAGGATAGGGTCTCAGCGTCAGGCTTGCCCGATTGACCTGAAAAAAGAAGCCGCTGATAGACACGGCCAATGACGATCAGCACCAGACCCAGTACGACAAAAGACAAAGCCCGCAACACGCCTTCCAGCCCCGCCATGTCGACAAGGAATGCCTTGATAACCGTTAGGGTAATCACAAAGGCCGATAATAAGCGGATGTCGCGGCGTTTGGTTTTTATCCCGATCGTCAGCAGCGCAATCCCCAGCAACAGCCAGGCTGCACTAATCGCATAAAGTTCCAACCCATCCGGAAAATTACGGAAAATCGATAGATTATCTCCGCTGAATATCCGGCGAATTTCAGTGGTTATGTAAAACATCAACCCCGTAAAAGACAGACCAGCCACGCCGCGAATATAGGCTTTAGGCCGCTTGCCGCGTGACATCCATGCAATCGCGCCAAGTAACACTGCCGGTAAGAGATAAGCCAAAATCAGCGAGTTGAAAACAACTCCTCCGTTGATGACGGATTTATAATTAAAGAGCGGCGCCTGATATAAACAAAGCCCATATAAGAAAGCAAAAAGCGTCAGGGCTGAGACGCATATGGACAAGAGCGGAATGAGATTTTCATGCTGTTTACCGGAACCGACTTTTGCCGTTTTATGGCCAAGCCAGCTGCCGCCGAGTGTAAAGCATAGGCCTGTCAATATTTGCAGAGAAAGCTCATCGAATGAAAGTTTGCCGGCTAAAACTTGCCCGTCATTCATCGCATGACGAATTTGGAACACGACAAAAAGTGCCGCGAAACTAAGCGCGAAGGCTTTTAGGCTTTCTGATAAGACTTCTCTCTCCACGCGCTCCAGCATCTTGGCACTGCCCCAACAGATGAGTGCAGGCAGGGCGAAATAAATCCAAAGTTCATTGGCGATAAATGTTTGGCCAATGGCGTCCGGTTCGGGCAGGCGCAGGAAAAGCACGTGCAAAGCCGTGGCGCCGGCAAAGAAGAGCGCGATCCAGCGATTGGCGGGCAACCGCATCTTCCAAGCGGCCAGCGCAAATAATCCGGTGCCCGCAATAAGGCCCAATGTTTCGCCGATACCGGACAGGCCAATCATAACCGTGCAAAGATAAGCCGCCGCTGCGCCTATCATATATGTGGTGCTGGCTGTCGCCTCGCCCTTAGCTCTCTGCCAGCGCCAATAGGCCTGTCCGGCATTGGCCAGAGCGATCACCAAAAAGACCCATGCCATGGCGCTATTCTGTTCGGGTTGATAAAATGCGGAGATCGTCAAGCCCGTGACTACCGGATAGGCCGCCCCCAAAGCTGCCCAGTTTATGATCTCTATTGGCGGCTTATGATCGGACTCAGACTGTATAGGGACGCTTCTAAAGGCGATGACCGCCACGGCGGCGGATAATCCAATCGCGACAGCCAGTGTAAATCCGAAGGGCTCTTTAAGCGCGCATATTCCGGCCAATAAAGCCCATCCCAAAGCCGCCGCGCTGAGGGCATGTCCTTTTTGCCGGGGCAATAACCAAGCCGTTCCGAGCAATATTGCCGCGCCGCCTAATCCAATCCAGAGATGGGGCGGTTTAAACTCAGCCATGACATTGGCTAAGTAAAGCGCCAGCCCAGCGCCCGCAGCCCACAGCATGGCGGATTCAGGATTATGGGTCAGGCTTTTGGGCGATGTCTTATCAGTCTCGGTACTGGCCTGATTGGCGATATAGGTGCTGGCCGCATAGCCCAGCGCCATAAAGCCCAGCCAGATAATTAGGCTGCTTCCGCCGCGGCTGGCCTCCAAGGCAATAAACAGCCACCCTAAGGCTCCGAACAGCGTCGCCAGATTAAGCCAGCCCCATTGACGCAGCCGGGCCAATGCCAAGGCCGTAAGGCTGATAATCGTGAGATAGCCAAACAGGCCATAGGCATTTGGCACATCTGTCTGCACCAATAGCGGCGTGGCAAAGGCGGCCACCAGCCCCAAAGCCGACAGTTTCGGGCCGTGTAGTAGGCCTAAAAACAGGCCCCCTAATGACAGGGCTCCCAACAAAGCAAAGGCAAATTCCGGGGAGATAAATTCATAGAGTGCATAGGCGGCATAGGTTGTACCCAGCAGGGTGAAAATGCCCACTGCCGTCAGGACACCCGGGATATAAGCATTCTGAGTGATTGAAGCGGCCAGATCCGCCTGACCGGGAATTTTGATATCGCCGCGCCGCAAGGCTTCGCCGACGGAGAGCATGAGACCGCCCAGCACGGTCGCCATTGCGACCCGCATGGCAGGTGTGAAAACCCCGGCCTCTATGGAATAGCGCAACAGGAAGACTGCGCCGAACAGCAAGGCGATTCCGCCCACCCAGACGGCCCAGCGCGCGCCAAGTTCTTCTTCGAATGACCAGCTTTTGGGCGAGGTCACGCGGGACTGAATTTTTTCGGCTTGCGTTTTCCAAGGTTTTTCTTCCCGGGATTGCGGTTCCCAAGATGGCGGTTCCCACGATGACGGTTCAGAAGACTGCGATTCCTGGGCTTTCGTTATTATGGGGTCCGCTTTTTCAGGGCTGTCCTCTCCGCTATGGTCAATGGCTTTTCCCGCTGGCATCATACGGTCTTTGGCGGCCAAGGGAACGGGCGCAGGTTTTGCTGCCTCTTTATTTTGAGGCTTCAAGATTTGCTCTGCGCGATCAAATTGCGTCTTTTGCAATATGTCTTCGCGCGATTGGAAACCGCTTTGTGCGGGCGGTATATCCTGCCCGAGCTGGCGTTTTAAATCTCTGATGGCAGCTTCAAGCTTTGTAATGCGTTGATGGGCTGTCATACCCATAATCGAGCCAATCAGAATTGTTCCGATAAACGCAACTGACAACAAGACCCAAATTTCCATAGGGCATTAAACAGCACTCCGCGATGACACGCAAGTCAGCAGCTTCAGACTCTGGTTGTCGCTATCTTTGAGAAAGAGGCCTAAGCAGCGGGTCTTTGCCGGTTATGTATGGCTTTACGCGGCGCAGCTTCTTGGGTGCGGCGGCGATCTATTGGCATGGTCAAGCGCATGTGAAATGTTGTGCCTTTTCCGATTTTACTGGCCACACGCATAGATCCGCCCATGGCGTTTGTTAACTCGCGGGAGATGGTCAGGCCCAATCCCGTGCCCTGCACAGAGCGTGAAATACGGTTATCAACTTGGACAAAGCGGTCAAAGACACGGCCCAAATCATCACTTGCAATACCGACGCCCGTATCTTGAACATAAAGATCGCATTCAAATTCATCCGCACCGACATAAGAGCCCGTCACATGAATGACCACAGAGCCTGTCTCGGTAAATTTTACAGCGTTCCCGATTAAATTATTGGCGATCTGGCGGATACGGCCTTCATCGCCGATAAAGCGCTCCGGGATAT
Source organism: Hellea sp. (assembly GCA_020631215.1). Lineage (GTDB taxonomy): Bacteria > Pseudomonadota > Alphaproteobacteria > Caulobacterales > Maricaulaceae > Litorimonas. Next base: position 17,215 of record JAHDHS010000015.1, read on the forward strand.
TGGCAGTATAGTCGAGCCCAATCGCAAGGCCTTTGCCATGGGCGGTTGGTTGATGCAGTGCCATCAAACCTTGCAGCATATATTTAAGATCAAAGCTCTGATGTTTGAACTCCATTTTATGGGCGTCAATTTTTGACAGATCGAGCACATCATTAATGATCATCACCAGGTTCTTGCTCGAATGATGGACAATATTAGCATATTGGCGCTGTGTGTCGTCCAGATCGCTCTTCAGCAGTAATCCGCTCATACCAATCACACCATTGAGAGGCGTGCGCAGCTCGTGACTCATATTGGCTAGAAAGTGAGATTTGGATTGATCCGCTGATTGCGCTTTCAGAATATTGCGTTCCAGTCTCTCAAACATATGGAACATATTGACGCTGAAAAACCCTGCGACCGTAGCGGTGATGAAGAAGGCGAGGGAAGCCTGGATCGCGCGCTGGAACTGCCGGGTTTCGATCAGGCTGGCACTGGTTTGCAGCGATGTCGGGGCATTGGATGAAATCCCGTAAAGCGCCCAGATCATGGCCGTCGCCACAAAAGCATAGGTAACAACCATCCGCCAGCCGCTAATAAAGGCGTTCAGCAAGGCGCCCGCCAGCAATAGCGGGATGAGCGCCGAATTAATGCCTGTCACCTGATCCGCCGCTGAAGCCGCCACACCGCCCAGCAAAAGCAGCGAATAGAAGGCCGCGAAAAGCGGGAACTTTTTTGAATATCTTAATGTGTGGATCACCGCTAATACCAAGACGCATGAGATAATTGAAATCACGTGATCCAGTGTCAGACTGCGATAGCTCATCGTCATGAGGACATTGTTCAATATTTGCGAGGCAATAAAGACCCAACCGATAACGTAAACACCACGCGCACGCATGATGTCACCCGCTGTTGAGACTTCATCGAATCTCAAAAAGCGTTCATAATCTCTTATGAACTGGCGGAGTTTATCCCTCACCACACCCATTCCCCTTATTATTATAGAAGCGGTTTACAGTAAAAAGATGAATAAAATTTTATTGAAATTTCATGTGGTTTGGGGGTGCAAGATTTATCCGGAGATTGAATTTAAACCTAAGATTGGCGCAAGCCGCTATCCCATCATGGATGTCACCGCGTCGGCATGTTCGGACAAGGCTTTGGCGCCCAGCGGCGTGAGACCGTATATGCCGCGATCGATTTTCTCAAACCAGCCATAATGATTATCCGCCATCAGGTTACGGGCCTTTTCAAATCCGGCCATTTTGGCCACATAGGAGGCTTTGCACGCGCCCTCATCATGCAGGACTTTGGCGCAGCGCAGCGCCCCTTGGCGGTAGGATGTCATCATCCCGGATGACGTCATGCCGCCCTCATTGGGGTCGCCATGCCGGCGTTCAAATTCGGATAACAGTCTGGCTTTGCGTTTCTTGATTTTACGCGGCACAAAAGGCGCAGGCTCGCAATGGACATCCACGCGGCTATCTGACAGGCGCACCGTGATCAGGCCCAGTCCCAAACGGCGGCAGAGCATTTTATTGCGCCGAATGGCGGTCATAGCCGCTTTGCCGGATTTGCGCGGCACAGCGATATAGACCTGATCGCTCATGGATTGACGGTGAATGGCTTGATGAAATAGCGACAATGTAAAGCCGGTTTTCAGCTCGACAATAATCGGCTCAGAGCCTTCCGGCGCGCCGATCGGCACAGCCACCAAATCCGCCGCCCCAATTTCGCCCTTCACAATATAACCCCGCGCCGTGAAATAGGCTTTCACAGGGCCGTAAAGCTGCGTTTCTTTTAAGGGCGTGGCGATGCGGGGCTCCTGTGTGTCAAGGTGGACAGACAACTCTAACCCCATAAAAAAGCCGCCTCAAGGACGGCTTTGACTTTTACTGATCCAGGAAGCTCCGAAGTTTCCGGCTTCGGCTTGGATGTTTAAGTTTGCGCAGGGCTTTGGCCTCGATCTGGCGGATGCGTTCGCGGGTGACGGAGAATTGTTGTCCGACTTCTTCCAGCGTGTGATCCGTGTTCATCCCGATCCCGAAGCGCATGCGCAGCACGCGTTCCTCGCGCGGGGTCAAGGATGCCAGCACGCGGGTCGTGGTCTCGCGCAGATTTGACTGGATCGCCGCTTGAATAGGCAAGATCGCATTGCTGTCCTCAATGAAATCACCGAGCTGGCTGTCTTCTTCATCGCCGATGGGCGTTTCCAGAGAAATCGGTTCTTTGGCGATTTTCATGACCTTGCGCACTTTTTCCAGCGGCATGGAGAGTTTTGCTGCCAGCTCTTCGGGCGTCGGCTCCCGGCCAATTTCATGCAGGATCTGGCGCGATGTGCGGACGATCTTGTTGATCGTTTCGATCATATGCACCGGAATACGGATGGTCCGGGCTTGATCGGCAATAGAGCGTGTAATCGCCTGACGAATCCACCAAGTCGCGTAAGTCGAGAATTTATAACCCCGGCGATATTCAAATTTATCCACCGCCTTCATCAGGCCAATATTCCCTTCCTGAATCAGATCGAGGAATTGCAGGCCGCGATTGGTGTATTTCTTGGCGATGGAAATCACGAGGCGTAGATTGGCTTCGACCATTTCTTTCTTGGCCTGACGCGCTTCGCGCTCACCCTTTTGAACGGTTTGAACGATGCGGCGGAACTCATCGACGGGCACGCCGGTTTCCTGCGCCAGTTCGCCAATTTCATCGCGGATCTTGTTGATGGATTTGCTCTCACGCTTAATAAAACGGTCCCAGGCATCGGATTTACCAGCCTGCTCATCGAGCCAATTCGGGTTAAGCTCTGAGCCCAGATAAGAGGCGAGGAAGTCCTCACGCGGGACGCCATTGCCGTCCGCCAGACGCATCAAGCGTCCTTCCAGCGAGATAAAGCGTTTATTGATGGCATAAAGCTGATCAATCAAAGCCTCAATCCGGGCATTGTTCAGTTGCAGGCTTTTGATCTCTTCAATGATCGTTTCCTGAATCTGCTCATATTCTTCATATTGCGGTTGGCGCATCTTGCGGCCGGACAGCCGGGAGCGGATCAGCATTTGCTGGAGTTTCTGAAAGCGGCCAAAATCGGCGGCAATCCGGTCCAGCTTTTCCATGACATCGTCGCGAAGCGCGGCTTCCATTGAGGCCATGGAAACATTGGTCTTATCTTCTTCTTCGTCCTCATCATCATCGATGGGTTTCTGGCCTTCTTCGTAATTGCGCTCAGGCATTTTGACCTTGCGCTCTTCTGCCAGCGGCGCCAGATCGCCTTCTTCGGCTTCCAGTTCACCTTTTTCGATTTTCTCGCGGCGCACAGCCAACGCAGAACGGTCTTCCTGAATATTACCAATGGCCCGGTTATAAGTGACGTCCAGATCAATAATATCGCGCAGCAAAATATGCTCTTCGGCCAGTTCCTCGCGCCAGATCATGATCGCTTCAAAGGTTAGCGCAGATTCGCACAGCCCTTTGATCATCGTGTCCTTGCCGGCTTCTATGCGTTTGGCGATGGCAATTTCACCCTCACGGGAGAGCAGCTCCACCACACCCATTTCCCGCAAATACATGCGAACCGGGTCATCCGTGCGGTCGAGCTCTTCTTTGGAATTACCGCCCTTAACCGCCGTCGTTTCCGTACGGGCCAGAGTTTTGGGGCCGAGTGTTGGCTCGTCTTTTTCCTCATAGACGGAAATGCCCATGTCAGAGAGCTGCGCCAGCACCACTTCGATTTCGTCCGGCGTGATGCCGTTCAAATCCAGATGTTTATTGAGATCCTCGGTTTTCAGCAGGCCGGATTTTCGCGCCACGGCCAGCATGCGCTTGACCTCGATATTGTCCATATCCAGACGCGTGCCGGGCTTTTTCGGCGCTTCAGTGGGCGTTATTTCTGCGGTTGTCTCAGTTGCAGCTGCTTGAGTCTCCTCCACAGCCGTCTCGGCCGCTTTGGCCTTAGCCGCTGTTTTATTTGGAGCCGCCTTTTTAGGCGCAGCTTTCTTAGCTGCCGTCGTTTTCGCAGGAGCCTTCTTTGCCGTTGTTTTCTTGGCGGCGGTCTTGGCTTTTGCGGTTGTCTTGGTGGCTTTTTTCGTCGTTGTCTTTTTTGCGGCAGCTTTTGCCATATGGGAACACTCCGGTGTCAAAGACGCGCCTTTAACAGAGGCGTCTTTAAAAATTAGTTTAGCCCCGTTCCCAGCTGGAAACAGAGCCATAAAATTCTGTTACGAGCTTTTTTTAGAAGCCCGCATGAGACGCTTAAGCGCGTCGGCATTATCATTGCGGATTGTTTCCGCCATTCGGGATCGGGTGTCGGTCTGTATATGATCCGGTTGAGCATGGCCCGCCTGGGCATCGGCTTCGGTGTTCCAAATCGCCGCTCTGTCGCTCAACTCTGCATCCGGCCCGCCCATCGCCGCTCTAACCTTAGCGCGGCGTCGGGAATAGGCTTTTACATCCTCTTCCAATCCTTCGGACACCATATGGGCGTTTAAAGACTCTTTTTCAACCGCTTTTGTGACCCGCGCATATGACAATATCGCCCGCTGTAAGCTCTGACAGGCGGGATCCGTAAATTCGAGCTCAAAAAGACGTTCGTCGACAAGGCTAAGCAGCTCAGGATATTCCAGGATTGCCCCGATCAGGACGGTTTCGCGGCGCTGATTTTGAGCCAGGCCTTGAGATGCGGCTTTGGCCGTAATCTTATCTGCTTTGCGGCTTTTATTCTCATATCCGCCCCGGCCCGGGCCGCGTCTTTGCGCTTGCCAGCCATAGACCGCATCAAAGCGTGCGAGCAGTTCTGTCTTATACAGCGCTTTGACGTCAGCGTGCTGAATTTCATCCAACGCTTGATAGAGCCGGGATTTCAGCCCCGCCTTGGCCTCGGGCGTATCCAGCCGCTCAGCGCCGACCTCACGCTGCCAAAGCATATCGACCAGAGGGATGGCCCCGTCCAGCACCGCCTGCATGGCCGGCGCGCCTTTGGCCCGTATCAGATCATCCGGATCTTGCCCCTTGGGCAGCATGGCAAAACGCAAGGACTGTCCGGGTCTTAACATCGGTAAGGCCCGCTCGATAGAGCGGTAAGCTGCGCGCAGCCCTGCGCTGTCTCCGTCAAAACATAAAATCGGCTCCGGCCCTGCGCGCCACAGCAGATCCAGCTGCTCTTCGGTCAGGGCTGTGCCCATGGGCGCGACGGTATGGGCAAATCCCGCGCGCGACAGGGCAATCACATCCATATAGCCTTCGGCGACAATCATGCCCCGCGCATTGTTTTTCGGATCGGATAATGCCTTTCGTGCGCGGTGATAATTGTAAAGCAGGCGCCCTTTGGAAAAAATCGGGGTTTCCGGCGAGTTCAGATATTTCGCCTTGGCATCTTTTTCCATGGCCCGCCCGCCAAAGGCAACCAGACGCCCGCGGCTGTCATGAATGGGAAACATGATGCGGTTGCGGAACCGATCCCATGACCCGCGGGACGCATCATCCGGCTCGATCAACAGGCCCGCTTCGATCAATTGTTTGTCCTGCGCGCCCTGGGCAATCAGCTCATCTTTAAGGGCCGAAAAACTCTCCGGCGCAAAGCCCATGCCGAAATTTTGCGCGGCCGTTTTCGACAGGCCTCGTCCCTTCAAATAGTCCCGCGCAGCTTGCCCCGTGCTTCTGTAGAGCGACTTTTCAAAAAATTCTTGGGCCCGCTCCATCCAGGATATAGTGGCCTTGTTACGGGCCGCGCGGCGCTCGGCATCTGGGTCAGCTTTGGGCATTTCCATACCGGCCATCCCCGCCATGGCCTCCACGGCTTCGGGGAAGGACAGGCCTTCCACCTCCATCAGAAAGCTGATCGCATCCCCATGTTTGCCGGAGGAAAAACAGTGATAAAAGCCCTTGGCATCATTGACGAAAAAGCTGGGTGTTTTTTCATTGGTAAAGGGCGACAGCCCGGCAAATTCCCGGCCCTGCCGCTTTAATTTGACATGTTTGCCCACCACGTCGGAGACGCGCACACGGGCTTTCACCTCTTCGAGAAAATTCTCACCAAACCGCATGGGATGGATGTAAGGACTTTAAAACCAAATTGCGAGTCGGGATTTAGACCCCGCCGCCGTCAATTGCGCCCTGCGCCTCTTTCTCGATGGTTTCCAGATAATCTTCGGCCAAATCGACTTTGAAGGCCGACCATAATAGCTGATGATCCGACATCTGGCCCTTATAACGCCAGGCATAGAAATAATCCCGCATGGCTTTGCGGTTACGGTTTTTACTCTTGATCTCACCCGTCACATAGCCATCTTTAACGACATCAATGTAATGATCCGCTTCTTCAAAATTCGTATCCAGTTCGCGGTGACGAAAGACCGATTTGCGAAAATCGAACACGCCGCTGAGCCGGTGCTCAATCCTCTCATCTTTCAGGCGGTGCGCAATCTGGTCGTAATAGGCTTTGGTTTGTCCGTAATTTGTCGGCAGTTCCTGAATATTATCTGGAACCTTGAACCCTTCATCGATCAGGGCTTTCATGGTCTCATGCTCAGGCGAGACAATGTTGAAATCACCGAGCAGGATATAATTGGCTTTACTTGGAATGGTATCCCAGCCCTTGTCGCGGAGTTTCTTTTTCTCGTCGCGGCGTTCCTTATCCTGCCGTTTTTTGAAAAACTTGGCGAGCTCGGCAATTTCGGTGCGGCGCACATCCATATAGCTGCCTTTCAGATTGTCATAATCCGCGTCGCTCATCCAATCTGGCTGTTTCGGGTCGGCCCCAAAATAAATGTGAACAGTGCAAAGTTTGAAATGAAACCAGCCGCACTTAAAACCGACCAAAAAGGGCGAGCGCGCAAATTGGTGATGCCGGTCAAATACGTCCGGGTGCACCTGCGCCTCACTGACTATGGTCTGACCGTCCGGCAAAACGATTTCTCCGGCCAGCCGGGAGAAACTGACTTTACCTTTGCGGTATAAAAACGCCATGCGTTCATCATTGCCCAGCCCTTCGCCGGAACTATCCGTGACGATATAGTCCCACTCATCGCCCAGATAATCATCCATCAAATCCTGCAATTGCGTCAGATCGGTTTTAATCTCCTGCACCGCGACCAGATCAAAATGGTCGATGATTTCCGCGATATAGAGCATGGCATCGATTTGACGCTGCGAGGCTCCGTCACTGCCAAAATGCATGATGTTCCAAGTCGCGAGCCGTAAATCATTCTCGCCCGTCCGGTCTGTGATTTCCGTCTTAAGCTGATCCCGCAATGCCCGCAGCCTTTTAGACACAAATATCTGATGTGCCTTGCTTTTGATCGTCCGTAATTTCCAATATTGCGCCATATCTGCCCCCCCATTTGAAGTTGCATAATAGCATAAATTCTCTCAGCTGAATAGGGGCGGAAATTTCGGCCCCTCAAGACTTCGATTGGTTTTTGGGCGGGCAGGGTTTATGAAATGCCCATGAGAGAGAATTACACATTGCCGCGTTTGTTTTTTGAGGGCGTTTTACAGAAGGGTACGTCAATTGAGCTTGCAAAAGCTCAGGTCCATTATCTAAGGGTAGTGATCCGCAAAGGGTCTGGCGATCACGTCAGGCTGTTTAATGGCGCGTTCGGGGAATGGCGGGCCGAAATCATGGACGTCAGCAAACGCTCTGTGACTTTACAGGTTCAGGATCAACTCCGCTCGCCCATTGCTGTTCCGGATATAACATTGGCTTTCGCGCCGGTGCGCAAACACCGCACGGCCTTTATCATTGAGAAAGCCACAGAGCTGGGGGTGAAAACACTCCAGCCGATCATCACCGAGCGCACGCAATTCCCAAAGTTTAACACGGATAAAGCCCGCTTGCAGGCGATTGAAGCGGCGGAGCAGACAGAGCGGCTCGATGTTCCGGAAATCCGGGACGCAAATCGCGGCGGCATAAATGATTATCTTGGCGGGTGGAATTTCAAACATCCTTTGATTTTTGCAGATGAAGCCGGGGGTTGCCCGCCCGCCAGCGAGGTGCTGAAAACTCTCTCGGCACCTCTGACTTTGCTAATCGGGCCAGAGGGTGGATTTACCGAAGCCGAACGGCGGGCCTTACGTGAGCATGATTTCGTAAAGCCCGTGTCGCTTGGGCCGCGTATCTTACGGGCGGATACGGCGGCGCTGTCGCTGTTGACGCTTTGTCAGGCGATCTGCGGGGACTGGCAACAAAAATGAATGCGCAGCGAACCAAAGATGCGCTTGTTCATCCGAGTTGCACGGGTCATAGGACATCATGAGCAAAATACATGACATGGTGATCATCGGGGCGGGCCTGTCAGGCGTCGGCGCGGCGTGCCGTTACCGCACGGAGTTTCCGGATGGAGATTTGGCGGTGGTCGAGGCCCGCGACGCGATTGGCGGAACATGGGATTTGTTCCGTTATCCGGGAATACGCAGCGATTCCGATATGCTGACATTGGGATATGATTTCCGTCCCTGGATTGGGGACAAGATTTTGGCCGACGGAACCAGCATAAGAAACTATGTCGAAGAGACGGCGGATGAATATGGCGTCACGCCCATGATCCAATTTGGCCAAAAGGTCATCGCCGCGGATTTTTCAACCGCCGACAATCTTTGGACACTGACTTTGAAGGATCAAAAAAGCGGAAAGACCCGACAAATCAAAACGCGGTTCATTACGTCTTGTGCGGGCTATTATAAATATGAGCAGGGCCACACGCCGGAATTTGAAGGGCGGAATGATTTTAAGGGCGATATCATTCATCCGCAACACTGGCCTGAAGGCTATGATTATACGGGCAAACATGTCACCGTGATTGGCTCCGGCGCGACGGCGGTCACATTGGTGCCGGCCATGGCGAAGACGGCCGCTCATGTCGTAATGCTGCAACGCTCCCCCAGCTATATCGCCTCCATCCCATCGCAAGATCATTTGGGCAACTTTATGCGCCGGGTTCTGCCAGCGCGCTGGGCGTTCAAGCTGAACAAAGCCAAGAACATGACACTCTTTCGGACGCTATATAAACGGGCTCGTAAGAACCCGGAAAAGACACGAGAGTGGTTTCGCAAGAAAACCCTCAAGGCTTTGGGGAAGGACTATCCGGTCGATATACATTTTAAACCTGATTACGACCCGTGGGATCAGCGGGTCTGTATGGTGCCGGATGAAGATTTATTTGCCGCCATTCGTGAAGATCGCGCAAGCATTGTGACTGACCATATTGACCGTTTTACCGAAGACGGAATTTTACTGAAATCCGGAGATAAGATTAAAACCGATATCATCGTCACCGCAACGGGCTTGTCTGTCATCTTTGTGGGCGAAATAGAGGCGACCATTGATGGAGAAACTATCGATATACCCGGTTCCTATGGCTATAAGGGTATGATGTTTTCCGGTGTGCCAAATATGATATCAGTCTTTGGCTATACCAATGCGAGCTGGACGCTGCGGGCGGATTTGATTTCTCGCTATATGGTCAGGCTCATTCGGCATATGAAAGAGGGCGGCTATGTGCGTGTCACGCCTACCGCGCCGGAAGGCATGCCAAAAAACCCCTGGATTGATTTTCAGGCTGGCTATTTAATGCGTGTGATTGATGATCTGCCCAAACAGGGAGACCGCATGCCTTGGTTGAATGTGCAAGATTACAAGCATGATATTCAGCACATGATTAAAGCGCCGATTGATGACGGGGCTTTGCGGTTTGAGAGTGATGTGACTGTACAAGAGGCGGCGGAATGAAACCGGAAATGTTTAAAGGGAAAGTCTGTGTTGTCACGGGCGCGTCCTCCGGGATTGGCCGGGCGCTGGCGATTAAATTGGCAGAGATGGGCGCGCATTTGGCCCTCTCGGATGTGAATATGGAAGGACTGGCTGAAACGAAAACCCTGCTGCCCGGCACGGCCGGAAATGTCTTGCTCGACAAATTAAATGTCGCCGATGCCAAAATGATTGCCGCCTATGCCGGCCATGCGGAGAAGGCACTGGGTCCGGCGGATTACTTGTTCAACAATGCCGGATTGTCGCGTGTCGGGGCGTTTCAGCATACACCGCTGGAGTCCTTTGAAAAAGTCATGGACGTCAATTTTTACGGGGTCGTCCGAATGACCAAGGCGTTTCTAGACCAGCTGATTTCGACAAAAGGCACGGTGGTGAATATCTCCAGCGTGTTTGGCATGATCGGCTATAAGGGTCAGACCCATTATTGCGCGTCCAAATTTGCTGTCCGCGGCTTCACCGAAACATTGCGTCAGGAACTGGAAGAGCTTGGCGTCGGGGTGTGTAGTGTGCACCCAGGCGGCGTCGCAACGAATGTGGCGAGGAATGCCGAGGTTGATCATCTGCCAAACAATGGCAAAACGCGTGAAGAAATGAACGCTGAATTCGATACGCTGGCAAAAACATCTCCGCAAAAAGCGGCAGAGACAATCTTAAAGGGCGCGGCGCGGCGCAATCCGCGCATTATGATCGGCGCAGATTCGCGTATTATTTCGCTGGCTTACCGATTGTTTCCGAAAAGCTATAACAAGGTTCTGGGTGCCTACACCAAAGACAAGGTATTAGACTGATAGCCACAATATCGTGAATAAGCTTTTGCTTGTTTCGCCGCATAGCTTGGCTATACGCAGTTTCGTATAAAGTGAGTGACCATGGCCAAATCATCCCCCATTATTCAGACCAAGGCGCAAATGGTCGAGCATTTGGCAGCGGGTAATAAGCCCAAATCCGAATGGCGAATTGGCACGGAGCATGAAAAAATCGGCTTTTGCAAGGCGGCCCAAAAACCACTGCCCTATGATGGGTCTTGTTCGATCAAGGCCATGCTGGAAGGGTTGCAGCGCTTTGATTGGAAAGCGGTTGAAGAGAACGGCTATTTGATCGCCCTTAAGCGCGATGGCGCATCCGTGTCATTAGAGCCGGGCGGGCAATTAGAGCTCTCCGGCGCGCCTCTGGAAAATATTCATCAGACCTGCGGAGAAGTGTCCCGTCATTTGCGCGAAGTGCAAGAGGTCGCTGATGAGATTGGCGCGAAATTTCTATCCCTAGGGTTTCGCCCCGAAACAAAGCTTGAAGATGTTCCGATCATGCCGAAGGGCCGCTACAAGATCATGCGTGATTACATGCAAAAGGTTGGAACGCATGGCCGCGAGATGATGTTTCGGACCTGCACAGTTCAGACCAATCTGGATTTTTTATCCGAAGCGGACATGGTCAAAAAATTTCGCGTGTCTTTGGCGCTTCAACCTATCGCAACGGCGCTATTCGCCAATTCTCCCTTTATGGAAGGCAAGCTAAACGGATATAAATCTTATCGATCCCGCGTCTGGCTGGACACAGATGATGACCGCACGGGCATGTTGCCTTTTGTTTTCGATGAAGGTTTTGGGTTCGAACAATATATCGATTACGCCCTGAACGTTCCAATGTATTTTGTTTACCGCGACGGGAAATATCTGGATGCGTCCGGTAAGAGTTTCAAAGATTTTCTGGGCGGGACTCTGGATGTTGTGCCGGGGCAAAAACCGACGCTGTCTGATTTTGACGATCATCTCTCGACGATTTTCCCGGAAGTCCGGCTTAAGACCTTCCTTGAAATGCGCGGCGCCGATACAGGGCCATGGGATGAGCTCTGTGCCCTGCCGGCTTTCTGGGTGGGCCTGCTCTATGATCAAAACGCGCTGGATGCGGCGTGGGATATGGTCAAGGATTGGACGGAAATAGAGCGGTTTGAGCTGCGTATCGGCGTGCCGAAACATGGCTTTGAGACGCCGTTTCGAGGCGGTAAATTACTGGATCTGGCCAAGCAGGCTTTGCAGATATCCCGGGCGGGTCTGAACGCACGGGCGAAGCTGAACGCCCATGGCGAAAATGAAACCGTGTTTTTGCAGGATTTAGATCGAATGGTGGCCGAGGGCGAGAGCAATGCAGACCGTTTGATCAAACTGTTTCAGACGCGCTGGAACGGCGATGTCCGCCGTGCCTATGAGGAATGTATCTATTAAAACGTATCTGACAATACGATAGAGAAACGCAGGCCCCGGCGGCGGTTAAAAATGTGAAGCTGCTCAAGCTCGCCCGCCCGGTCCGGTGTAAAAATTGGGCGTTCGCGTTTTAGTTTCCAGTTTAAAATATTATCCAGCCTAAATTCGGCCTTCATGCCAAATAGGTTTTTATGCTCAAACCCGAGCCTAAGTTCCGGCCTGTCACGCCCGTCATCAAAGAGTTGATCCAACCGGTAAAATGGACTGTTTTCATCATCTTCCAGATAGACAAACCAGGCATAATCCGTTTGCGGAATATCCTGACGCAGAACCATTTCATATCGGTATTCAAGATTGGTATTTATCTGCCGTGTTTCACCCGTAATTGGATCATCCAGATTGGAATCGCCCAGCTCTCCGTCAAAGGTGAAACGTCCGCCCTTGAACCCCAACCCATCCAGCAGCCAAGTTGCGTTACCGGACACGCCGTATCGATAGGCTGAACTGTTTAGATTGGCCGGGCCGTCTAGATCATCACTTCGGTCATTGGGCGTCCCATTATCAAATAAAACCCGCTCAATCGGATTTTCAATTATCTCCCCAAACAGCTTGATCGTGCCTGACAAACCTGTGCTGTCTTTGCGTTCCAGTTCGATTTCGCCCAGCCAGCTTTGTTCCGGCACGGTTCGGCCCGCCGCAGTTCGCGTATCATTGCCCAAATTCACCCCGGAAACATAAGTGCCAAAATTCAGCTGCCCGACCTCGCGCTCTATTTTTGCCCGCCAGGTGTAGGTTGGATTAAGGTCATAACTTGCAGAAATGAAACCCTTGGGCCGAAGGAAATCATCAGATGGCTCACCCGAGGTCACGACATCGATTTTTGAATATTCAATTCCGGCTGAACTTTGCAGTGTGAATTTATCAGAGACGGCCCAGCTATGGGTGACATTGGTCTCGGCGCGATCTTCTTCAACTCTAACATTGTCCAAAATCTCTGATGTGCCGCCCGTGAAAGAAAAAACCGAGTCGCTCTCCAGTGAGTTCAGCGCGCCCTCCACAGACCATTGGATGTCGTGATTGACCCCCGGCTTGAAGCTATATTCTGCACGAAGGATGGCTTCTGTCTCGTGATCAAGCTGGTCAAAGACTTGGCGGCGCGGAATTTCGCCCAGGGGTCGGTTGAGGAATAGCTGATTAAAATCGGATTCTTCAAAGCGGTATAGACCAATGAATTTAAGTGTCCCGTCCAAGGCGGGGAAACTGTAATCCCCTCCAATCTCATAATTATACTCATCTTCTCCGGCAGAGATTTCGCTGCTGCCATTTTGGCCTTCCGCTGTCACGGCGGTAAAGCTTTCACGTATACCATTGCTGCGGTTTCGTAACTGCCCGGATAGGTTCAAATTGACGATATGATCAACCTTGGGCGTCCAGGTTAAATTCAGATTGGCACTGGGCAGGCTGAAATAAAAATATGTGTCTTCAATCCGGTCTTCAATGAGTTCCAGATCACCATTGAAATATTGCTCGACACCATCTTCGGTAAAGAAAAAGGGATCATGACGTATACTGCCAACAAAGCTGAGATTGCCGCGCTCACCCGACAAAGAAATTTGTGCTTCGGTCAATTGGGGCTGCGTGCCTTCCTGGAAGCGGGCGGCATATTCCCAGCTGCCGGAAAGCTTTGTGGATTTTGTGATAACATTTGCGACCTGTCCCGACAGTCCGGGTATATCTAAAGAGGCGCCGTCAAGGATCTCAATGCTTGTCACATTACTGGCTGGAATGCGGCGCAGAATTTCATTGGCGTCAGATGATTTGGAAGAGGGCCGCCGCCCATTGATCAGCACATTCAGGCTGGCTTGCCCAAAGCCCCGCTCACCGCCTTCTCCGCCCTGCACGGTAAACCCGGGCAATCTGTCTACCATATCAGCCGCCGTTTGAGGCTGGAATATTGTGAAATAATCGGGCGCGTAAATTTGTGTCTGGTCAGAATTGCCGGTTTGTCCGAGCGCGCTCTCGGGCATGGCCGCAAATAAAGCGGTCATGAAGGCATAGGCAAAGATGTGGCGATGTGTTCGGCGCAAAGTTTTCCCCTGTAACTAGGCCCTGATTTGAATTCGTTGCGCTCTAACGACAATTTAGAGCAGGCTCAACCTGTAATATGGATATAAAAATGCCGTTAATCGCAATAAATTTGCGCCGCATATATCTTTGTGCCAGAAAGGCCCAAATTTAAAAATACTCTAAGGGGAGTTTTATGTCAGATACGTTAGGCGGAGCCGCACAACCATCCAGAGACACAAGGCTGTTTGGTCACCCAATGGGCTTATTGACCGTTTCCTTCACCGAAATGTGGGAGCGGATGAGCTATTACGGCATGCGGGCTCTTCTGGTCTTGTTCATGACTGCGGCGATTGCTGAAGGCGGACTTGCGATTGGCACGGCAACAGCGGTGGCGATCTACGGGCTTTACACAGCTTCAGTTTATTTCATGGGTCTACCCGGCGGCTGGATTGCAGACCGCATGATCGGGAGTCAAAAAGCCATTTGGTATGGCGGCATCATAATTATGTGCGGTCATATCGTTCTGGCGATTCCAAATGATAAAACTTTCTTTTTAGGTTTGATCCTTGTCGTTTTAGGGACCGGACTTCTAAAGCCCAATATTTCAGCGATCGTGGGCCAACTATACGGTTCCGCAGACCCTCACCGAGATAGTGGTTATGCGATTTATTATCTGGGGATCAACATTGGATCTCTGATCGGATATACGATTTGTGGCGCTTTATATCAAAGCCATGGCGTCCACTGGGCGTTTGGGGCTTCCGCAATCGGCATGGCTCTGGGCCTGCTTATTTTTTGGTTCACACGCGGCTCGCTAAAGGGGGCGGGGGCGGAGCCGACATCGCCGCTGACTGAGTCAGGGCGCAAAAGAGGTTGGTCATTTATCGCGCTATTTTTAGCTGGCCTGGCAATTGTCACGGCCTTGATGTTTGCCGGTACTTTAAAAATCGATCCAATCGTGGCTTCGAAATATGTTGCGGTGACCTTTATTGGTATTTTCCTGCTTTATTTTTTCTGGGTCTACTTCAAAGGAAACCTAAATGCCGTTGAGAAAAAAGGCATGTGGGCTTTCTTTCTGATTTGTATTGCCTCTACGATGTTCTGGTCCGGGTTCGAGCAAGCCGGGTCATCGCTGAATTTGTTTGGGCAGGATTTTACGGACAGAATGATGGGTGACTTTGAATTGCCTACGGCGTGGCTGCAAAATGTGAACCCGGCCTTCATCATACTGTTAACGCCGTTCTTTGCCGCTTTTTGGGTTTGGCTAGGCAGGCGGATGATGACACCTGGCTATGGTCTGAAATGTGGTGTTGGCTTGATCATAATGGGGTTAGGATTTGTTGTGATGATCTTTGCAGCTGATGCAGCCTCCCAAGGTAAGGTGGCTATTTTCTGGCTCGTTTTGACCTATTTTCTTCATACGGTCGGTGAGCTTACGCTTAGTCCTATTGCGCTGTCTGCAGTGAGTAAACTTGCGCCTCCGAGATACTTAGGACAGATGATGGGTATGTTCATCCTGACCTATTCAATGGGCAGTATTATTGCCGGTCTTTTGGCGGGCGGGTTCGACCCGGAGAATGTAGCGGACATGCCCGATCTGTTTAAAACGATTGCGACCTTCGCGATTGGTGTCGGCGCTGTCGTCTTCTTGATCGGCATGTTCACCAAAGGTTGGGAGAAAGAGGTCGAAGACGCCAATGCCAAAGCAGAAATATCTGCGGGTTAGGCCGCTCACCCATCAAAAAAGCCCGCTCAATTGAGCGGGCTTTTCTTTTGGATATTTGTCGTAAACTTAACGGCGGCTATTGGCGATCATGCCTAGAATATCGTCCATTGTGCTGCCATCGCCATCTGCGTCGAGCATTTTGCCGATAATGCCCATACCTTGTTGACGTGTCGATTCTGCCCGCTGTGCGGCGCGCGCATTGCCGCCCGTGATCGCGCCCAAAATAGAGCCAAGTCCAGATTTTTGACCGCCCATCAAATGCTGCATGGCAAGACCCGTCAGAGCCGATTGCATGGTCGGCTGACGGGTTTGCTTGCCAAGGCTGCCCATCGCCATCATGGCGACCATTGGCAGCATTTTCTTCAAAATGTCAGCGCCTATGCCTGTTTTTTGAGAGGCTTGTCCGGCCACGGCCCGGCTGACATCCTTGGATCCAAATAAATGGCCGAGAATGGCATTGCCTTCATTAATCGCTTCGGGTTGGTTCAGCTGTTGCGGGTTATCCAGATATTGATCATGAGATCCGCGCTGTAGCGCGCCTAGTAAACCGGCGAGACCTTGCGGGTTAGATGTGTTTTGCTTCAATGCGCTGGAAATCGCCGGAAGCAACGCGGCGATAGCTTGTTGCGATTGTTGCTGATTTAGTCCCAGTGATGACCCAACCTGCTGCGGGGCTTGACCGCCCGCCGCTTGTAGAATCATATCCATCATATTCATTGCCATGGTATTTTACCTCCTCACCATTTGCTTGAGCTAGCTATAGGAAGGCCAAAGGGGTTTGGCGAGGAAAAACGGCAGCTAAACTGCGCTACCACCTACAGTGAGGTTCTCAACATAGAGCGTCGGTTGTCCAACACCCACGGGCACGCCTTGCCCAGCTTTGCCGCAAACGCCAATGCCTGGGTCAAGTTCGCTGTCATTTCCGATGCGTTTGATTTGAGTCAACACAGTTGGGCCGTCCCCAATTAATGTCACACCTTTAAGCGGTTCCTCCGCTTTACCATTTCGAACCCGGTAAGCCTCGGTGCACTGAAACACGAATTTGCCATTGGTGATATCCACCTGTCCTCCGCCAAAATTGACGGCATAAATTCCGTCTTTCAGGCTGCTTAAGATCTCCGCTGGGTCATCTTGGCCGCTTTGCATATAGGTATTGGTCATGCGCGGCATTGGGGGATGGGCGAAACTTTCACGGCGACCATTGCCCGTGGGCGCTGCGTTCATGAGGCGGGCATTGAGGCGATCCTGCATGAATCCCACAAGAATGCCGTCTTCAATCAACACAGTTTCCCCGGTCGGGGTGCCTTCATCATCGATCGTGAGCGAGCCGCGGCCTTCGGCAATTGCGCCATTATCCACGATGGTGACGCCAAGGGAGGCGACGCGGTCACCCAGCTTTCCGGCAAAAGCGCTCATATTTTTGCGAATGAAGTCGCCTTCTAATCCGTGCCCCATGGCTTCATGCAGCAGCACGCCCGGCCAGCCGGGGCCGAGCACGACATCCATCTGTCCGGCGGGGGCGGGAACGCTTTCCAGATTGACTTGCGCCTGCCGCAAAGCCTCTTGTGCTAGGGGCTTCCAGAAGTCAGGACTGATATAATCATCATAGGCTTTCCGCCCTCCGGCACCGGCATATCCGCTCTCCCGCCGGCCGTCTTTTTCGGCGATGATCTGTATATTCAGGCGCACCAAAGGGCGGATATCATCATAGCGCTCGCCGCCAGCCTTCAATATTGCAATCGCCCGCCGAGAGCCGGATATCGTCGCGGTGACTTGCACGACGGATGGGTCCAGCGCCCGGCAATAGGCGTCAATCTCTTGTAATAATTCAACTTTTACGCCGAAACCGGGCGCGGCAATGGGGTCGACATCGGGATAGAAGCGTAGATTGCTGCGCTGCGGGGGCAGCGCCATTTGCCCCTCATGGCCAGACTTCGCCAAACAGACAGCGTTGACAGCGCGCGTCAAAGCCGCGGGCGTCATCTCCGTGCCTTGCGCAAACCCGGAGGTCTCACCCGCCACACAGCGCAGGCCGAATCCCCGGCTTGTATCAAAGCTCGCGGTTTTCAGGCGGCCATCATCAAAGGTCAGCGACTCAGTGGCGCTGCGCTCGACAAACAGCTCCCCGTCATCAGCGCCGGACAGGGCGTTATCCACGTGATTTTGGGCGATAGAGGCCGTTAAATCGCAATCTTCGAAGACAAAATCAGACATATTGGGGACTTTTTATCATTGAATGCTTTATCTAGGGACTTTCCCGCGATAGTAAACCAGCATTCTGCGACAATCCGCGCCTCAAATCATCACTGATTTGTGAGCCGATTATCGCTATAGAGGGCAAAATATCGGCATTTTCGGTCGATTTATGGTTAACAAAAGAGGCTTTGATGCGTTTTAAGCGTCCAAATTTGATGTCCGTCATGACAGGCCTGACGGCGGCTCTACTCGCCGGATCCGCGGCTATGGCAGCGGAGCCGACACCGGGCGGCTGGTGGCTACAGGAACCGGCGACTCCGGTCATGGTCAAACTGACCGAGGTTCATAATCTGGTATTCTGGATCATTTGCGCCATTGTCATTTTTGTCATGGTGCTGATGGGCTACATCATGATCCGCTTCCGCGAGAAAGCGAATCCCGTCCCATCTAAAACCTCGCACAATACGTTGATCGAAGTGATTTGGACGATTGTGCCTGTCTTGATCCTGTTGGTGATTGTCGTTCCGTCCATGCAGCTGCTCTATTACCAAGATCAGGTGCCGGAAACGGAACTGACGGTCAAAGCGGTCGGCAATACCTGGAACTGGGAATATGCCTATCCCGATTACGAAAATATCGAGAGCTATATCTCCAACCCTCTGGATGAAGACGCCTCCGAGGCCGCCGGTAAACCTTTCCTGCTGGGCACGGACGCCCCGCTGGTTGTGCCGGTTAATACCAAAGTCAAAGTGCTCGTGACGTCCCTGAATAATATGCACGCTTGGACAGTGCCGAGCTTTGGCATCAAAATGGACGCCGTGCCGGGACTGGTCAATGAGACATGGTTCGAGGTTTTTGAAGAGGGCACATATTACGGCCCGTGTTCAGAAATTTGCGGCGTCAATCACTATTACATGCCGATTGAGGTTCAAGTCGTCAGCAAAGCGGAATTTGAACGATGGGTCGCCAATGACGGTGCATTCCCGGGCCAAACGGCACAATTGGGCGGAACCACAACCGCCGCGCAGAAATAAGAGGCCAGAACGATGGTAGCAATTCCAGAAACAGGTGGTTACGGCGCAGATCATGATGACGGCAAGCCGGGCTTTTTCGCGCGTTGGTTCTATTCCACCAACCATAAGGATATCGGGACGCTTTATCTGATCTTCGGGATCATTTCCGGCCTCATCGGCGGTTATCTGTCTTTCATGATGCGTCTGGAACTCATGGAGCCGGGCTTCCAATATTTTGCCAATGGCCATGATTTTAATGTCTTTGCCTCCATGCACGGGCTGATCATGATCTTCTTCATGGTGATGCCGGCCGTGATTGGCGGGTTTGGTAACTGGTTTGTCCCGATCATGATCGGCGCGCCGGATATGGCCTTTCCGCGTATGAATAATTTGTCTTTCTGGCTTCTGCCCGTGGCGCTGATCTGTCTTTTGATCAGTTTCTTTGTTCCGGGCACAGCGGCAGGAGACGGATTTGGCGGCGGCTGGGTCATGTATCCGCCGCTCTCAACCAGCGGATCGCCGGGACCGGCCTTTGACTTTATTATTATCGGCCTTTTGGCGGCGGGTTTCTCGTCTATCTTTGGCGCGATTAACTTCATTACGACGATCCTGAATATGCGCGCGCCGGGCATGACCTTGCATAAAATGCCGCTTTTTGCCTGGAGTGTCCTGGTCACAGCCTTCCTGCTGTTACTGGCGCTGCCGGTTCTCGCGGCCTCGCTCTTCATGCTCTTCACAGACCGTATTGACGGCGGCACAGGGTTCTTTGATCCGGCCATGGGCGGTGACCCGCAAATGTTCCAGCATCTTTTCTGGTTCTTTGGCCACCCCGAAGTTTACATCATGATCCTGCCGGCCTTTGGTATCATCAGCCATATCGTCTCGACCTTCTCCAGAAAGCCGATCTTTGGTTATCTGGGCATGGCCTATGCCATGGTCGCCATTGGTGTGGTCGGCTTCGTTGTCTGGGCTCACCATATGTATACGGTCGGTATGGATGTGAACCTGAAAGCTTACTTCCTCGCGGCGACCTTGATTATTGCCGTGCCGACGGGCGTGAAAATCTTCTCATGGCTTGCCACGATGTGGGGCGGCTCTATTCGCTACACCATCCCCATGCAGTGGGCGCTGGCCTTTATCTTCCTGTTCGTCATTGGCGGCGTGACCGGCGTGATGCTGGCCAATGCCGGTGTCGATGCCTATCTGCATGATACTTATTATGTTGTGGCCCACTTCCATTACGTTCTGTCTATGGGCGCGGTCTTTGGTATCTTTGCGGGCTTCTATTACTGGTTCGGCAAAATGTCCGGCATTCAGTATAATAAGTGGCTGGCTGCCGCGCATTTCTGGCTGTTCTTTATCGGCGTGAATGTGATCTTCTTCCCGCAGCACTTCCTGGGCTATAATGGTATGCAGCGCCGCGTCGCCGATTACCCCGAGGCCTTTGAGCTCTGGAACAAGGTTTCCTCTTACGGCGCGATCATCACATTGATCGGCACGGGCTTCTTCTTCCTGATGCTGCTGGAGGCCTTCACGATTGGCCGCAAGACCCGCCGCGTCGGTGACAATTATTGGGGCGACGGCGCGACCACACTCGAATGGACACTCTCCAGCCCGCCCCCATTCCACCAATTCAATACGCTTCCACGTATTGAGGACACGGATGAGCATTAGTGGCTGCGGCTCAAAATAACACAAATATAAAGGCCGTATCATCAGATGCGGCCTTTAATCCGTCAGGTCTTAGCCTGGCGGAGCCGCGTGATTATTTCGCGTTGATGAAGCCGCGCGTGATGAGCCTGGTGGTCTTTACGGCTTGGGCGGGGTTGATGCTGGCCCCGGGCAGCCTGCCGCTGTGGAAGGCGATTGCCTCCATCACCTGCATCGCAGCGGGGGCGGGGGCCTCCGGCGCGCTGAATATGTGGTATGACGCCGATATCGACGCGCAAATGAGCCGGACGAAAAAACGCCCCTTGCCGCAAGGCAAGATGAACCCCAATGCTGCGCTGGGCTTTGGGATCGCGATCAGCGCCGCTTCGGTCTGGATGCTTTATATTGCCTCCAATATGGTGGCCGCAGCTTTGCTGGCCTTCACCATCTTTTTCTATCTGGTCATTTACACCATGTGGCTAAAGCGCAGCACGCCGCAAAATATTGTCATTGGCGGCGCGGCCGGGGCCTTCCCGCCCATGATCGGCTATGCCGCTGTGACGGGGACGATCACGGTCGATAGTGTGCTGCTCTTTTTGATTATCTTTATGTGGACGCCGCCGCATTTCTGGGCGCTCGCGCTTTATAAGGCGGGCGATTATGGCAAGGTCGGCATTCCCATGATGCCCAATGTTGCGGGCGCAAAATCCACGCGGTTACAGATATTTGTCTATGCCGTGATTTTGGCCGTGGTGAGCCTTGCGCCGATACATACTGGGCTGGGCGGACGGGTCTATGCTGTAGCCGCTGTTCTGTTGAATCTTGGTTTTTTGGCATTGTCATTTAAAGTCTGGCAATCAAGGGCGGGCGAAAAAGCAGATGCCGCCGATGAAGCCTCGCTCTATGCCGTAACCAAAGGTGACCGCGCCGCGCGTAATCTGTTCCTCTATTCCATCCTATACCTCTTCGCCCTGTTCGGCGTCTTGGCGGCGGAAGCGCTGTTGGGTGCATAGCTGCGAAAAGCGACATTCCGCCCTAGCTCCGCCCATATACTTATCGGCCCATCCGCCCTATATTGCGGTCATGAAAGAGTATCGTGACAAGCCGACAGAGTTTCACGCCCCAAGTGAGGCGGAGATCAAGGCGCGGAGCAAGCGCAATGTCGCCATTGCGATTGGCTTGGCGGCCTTCATGATTTTTGTTTTTGTGACGATGATTGCGCGGGGCGGTTAGGTCATGAGCGCGAACCGCAAAACCCTGATCATTTTGATTGCCGTGGCGATGGCCATGCTGGGGCTCGGTTTTGCGTCGGATTATCTCTATGATCAGTTCTGCAAGATTACGGGGTATGGCGGGACAACGCGCGTGGCCGAGGAAAACCTCTCCGAGGTGATTGACCGCAAAGTCACCGTCAAATTTGACTCCAATGTAGCCTCCGGCCTGCCATGGTCATTCGAGCCGCAAGACCGCGAATTGGACGTGCGGCTTGGCGCGTCGGGTCTGGCCTATTACACGGTTGAGAATAAAAGCGCGTTGCCCGTCACCGGAATTGCCAATTTCAATGTGACCCCGATCAAGGCCGCGCCATATTTCATCAAGACGGATTGCTTTTGTTTTGAAGAGCAGACCTTGGAACCCGGGCAGGAAATGCCGCTGCCGGTTCTGTTTTTTATCGATCCGCAGCTGGATGAAGATGAGCGTCTGGATGATGTGAAGGAGATCACGCTCAGCTATACCTTCTTTGTCTCTGATGCCGCGGCCCGAAAAGACGGGGCTGCGACAGCTAGCCGCGATAGCGGAAACTAGCCCAAGTCGATATTGCAGGGCGGGCCTGCCTTGTTTATAGCTGTCTCAGATTTTCACGCAGATTCTGCGTCAGAAGGGATATTATCATGGCCGGACACGCCGTAGAACACGACTATCACCTTATTCCGCCAAGCCCGTGGCCATTCTTATCCGGTGTGGCCTGTATGGTTTGGGGCCTTGGCATGGTGGTCTTTTTTGCGGGGCTGCAGCCGCGCAATGGCGATAGCCCGATGAAAGAGTTTTTCTTCTCCAAGGGTTTGGATACGCTGCAAGGCAAAGAGGGCGCATCCGGCGGCTGGATATTGCTTGTGCTGGGCTCGCTTTTTGCCGCCTATGTCATGTTTGGCTGGTGGCGCGATGTCGCCCGCGAATCCGAGGTCGGTGATCACACGCCGGTTGTTGATATCGGTCTGCGCTATGGCATGATCATGTTTATCATGCAGGAAGCCATGTTCTTTGTCGGCTGGTTCTGGATGTTCTTTGAACTTGGCCTGTTCCACAAAATGCGCGCCAAATGGAATACAGATGTTCTGGAAAACGCGCCTGCCTATGCCGATTCCATGGCGCCGGGCATCAGCTCGATTAACTGGGCGGGTCTGCCGTTGATGAACACGCTGATCCTGCTGCTCTCCGGCTGTACCGTGACCTGGGCGCACCATGCCTTGATCCATAATGACCGCAAGGGCGCGAAATGGGGGCTGGGCCTGACCGTGCTGTTGGGCGTTTGGTTTGTGATCATGCAGGCGATTGAATATCTTGAAGCCTTCCATGGCCGCACACATGGCGAGCCTTGGCTCTCTACCGATGCTTATGGCTCGGCCTTCTTCCTGGCGACAGGCTTTCACGGCCTGCATGTGGCCATTGGCGCGATCTTCCTATTTGTCTGCTGGGCGCGTTTGATGCGCGGCGGTTTCAAACCGGAAAAGCATTTCGGCCTCGAAGCGGCGGCTTGGTATTGGCACTTCGTTGACGTTGTCTGGCTGTTCCTCTTTGCCTTTGTCTATATCGTCTTTGGCTTTAACGCGCTCTAAGGTGACAGAGCCCGCGAAACGCACAGCTCGCCGGCGCAGATTACCCCCCGTTGAAACCGGCCTGAGAGGCCGCTGCCCCGCTTGCGGGGAGGGGGCGCTGTTTGCCGGTTTTCTAAAATTCCATGATGAATGCGAGGCCTGCGGCGCGGATTTCCGCGATGAGGACGCAGGGGACGGCCCGGCCTTTTTTGCTATGTTTGCAGTCTGCATTCTGATTGTCCCTATGGCGCTGGGATTTGGGATGGCGACCAACGCGCCGATGTGGCTGACCCTGCTGATTTGGGGGCCGGTCCTGATTGCCGCTTGTCTCTATCTGCTCAGGCTTTTGCGCGGCGTGATGTTCAATATTGCCTGGCAGCGCAGCGCCCGCGAAGTGCGTAATAAAGACGTCCAGCAATGACCCGCCTGCATTTCAAACCCATGCCTTGGTTAACCGTGTTTTCCATGTTCGGGCTGATCTTGCTGCTAAAGCTTGGTTTCTGGCAGAAAGAGCGTCTGGCGTGGAAGCTGGATATTCTAGACAGAGTCGAGGCCGCCGCCGAAAGCCCGCCCTTTGAAAGCCTGACTGAAATCATAGACGCGCTGGAGGCCGGAGAGCCCGTGGATTACCGCCGCTTCGAGGGTCAGGTTACCACGACGGAACGTTTTAAATATTGGACCTATATACCGCTGGACGGCCAATTTGGATTTCGGGATTTTTCGCGGGTGCGGGATGACGGCGTCACTATTTACAAGGCAAGTGCTCTGGTGGTGGCTGATCCTGTAAAATATTTATCCGCCATAAAGCTCGCGCAATTTACGGAAACCGAAACCCGGCTTGAAGGCTATGTCCGTCTGGCACCTGAACCGCCCAGTTGGATTGGCAGACTGATTAAAAACAAACCCGACCCAGAGGCCAACAGATGGTATGGCTTCAATCAGGACGATTTATGGGAGGATGAAAAGACGAATATGCGCGTCTGGATCGACAGCCGCAATGTCAGGGCAGATACTGACCTTCCGCCCATGCGTCCCGACATCCGCAATAATCACTGGCAATATATGTGGACATGGTGGTCCTTTGCTGGGCTGCTTGTGATTTTCTATATTCTCTTGCACCGGCGCGCCGGGCGGCTAAGACTGAGGTGATGCGATTTGGGGTGCAAACTGAGTTACGCGCAAATGCGGTCGGCGGCGGGATTGTCCTGCGCCATCCACGCTGGGCAGATTATGACAGCTGGGCGGAGCTTCGCAGCCAAAACGCCGACTATCTGATGCCATGGGAGCCCGAATGGGGGCCGGAGCATCTGACGCGCTCCATGTATAAATCCCGCCTGTCACGTCTGAAAAAATGGGTCACGCAGGACAAAGCCTATCCATTTCACATCTTCCGGCAGAACTCGGATGTTCTGATCGGGTCGTGCAATATCACCCATATTGAACGCGGCGCCGCGCAATCAGCCAAGCTGGGTTACTGGATCGGAGAACGATTTGCCCGAAATGGATTTGCCCGGGCCGCTGTGAGCGTAACCTCACAATTTTGCTTTGAAAAACTCGGACTGCACCGCGTCGAAGCCGCGGTTCAGCCGGATAATATGGCTTCGATCAAAGTGCTCGAAGCTGTGGGTTTTACCTATGAAGGTGAGGCAAGAGGGCTGCTGAAAATCAACGGCCAATGGCGCGATCACAAAATCTACGCAAAACTATCCGGGGATTGATGCTCCGGGTCAAAAAAAACGCGCTCCGCAGAGCGCGTTGATACTTTGAAAATGGGGCTTTCCTTAAAGGAACTTTTTCGCAAGGCCGCCAACGCCGCCCAGAGACCCTAAAAGCGATCCGCCGCTGCTAGCTTGGTCGACGATTTGCGGCACGGCGGTCTTGAGCTGATCGAGCAATGAACCTTCATCTGTGCCAAGCTTTGCTGCGGCTTCAGCAACCTCTTGCTCGCCTAATACGCCCTTAAGCTGCTCTGCGGAAATTTCGGCATTCTCGCCATCGCCCAACCATGAGGCGGCGACATCACCCAGCCCTTTGGCCTGCAGGCCGCTCACGAGGCTGCCAATATCGGCTTTATTGCCATCACCCAGCAGGCTGTCCATGACATCTGTTATGGCGTCTGAATTACCGCCCAGCTTGTCACCCAACACGCCCTTAGCGAGGTTCATTATATTCATGCCTATTCCTTTCGATTTAGAAGACACATCCTGGGTATCAGAGCGGTCTGAATGTCTCCTGAATGGGTGCTCACGGACTGGTAGGCCGGATTGACATTTGATAGATTTCGGGGAATATCGGGCCGCAAATATCGATATAGGGAATAAAATGGCCGATAATGAACAAACCGAAGAGGTCGATGTGACCAAAGCTTGGGCCGCGACGCAGGACCAAAAAGGTAAAGCCAAAAAGCTTCGCACTTTTGCCGGCCTGTCATGGCTGGTTGCGATTGGCACAGAGATCGGCGCGATTGTCTTAGTGCTGAAAGACAAGTTCAATGAAGGTAATCTGGCCTTGTTGATTGGTCTTCTGGTCGTCATTGCCATCTTCGCTATGGCAGGCAGCGTGCTTTGGAAACGGGCCAATAAACATGATCCCGCCACCAAAGCCGAACCGACAAAGTTCTTCATCCAAAATCAGCTCGGCGCAATTATCACCGTGCTGGCCTTCCTGCCGCTTTTGGCTCTGGTCTTTATGGATAAAGATATGGATCCGCGTACGAAGAAGATCGCCGGTGGTATCGGTGTCGGACTGGCTGCGCTGGCGACGGTTGTTGGTATCGATTTCAACCCGCCATCCGTTGAGCAATATACGCAGGACATGAATGAATGTGCGGCCCAGATTAAAGCCAATCAGCCAACCACAGCCTGTTCACCTGAAGTGGCTGCGCAAGCCAAAGACATCGCCGAAGACTCAGAGGCAGTCGCCGAGGCCACGGGTGGTCTGGATACGGTCTATTGGATTGCGCCCAAAGGCGGAGCCGAAAAGTCATCACATGAGCTTGTTTTCCACCTTTGCCCGGATGTCAGCACATTGCGCGGTAAAAATGTGGTCAGCGGCACAGTCACGGAAGCCTATGCCCAAAACGCCAAGCGCCTGACAAAACAAATCGCCATGGAACGCAAACAGTGCGGGTTTGCGACGGCTGAGTAAGTTTTGCTACAAAGAGTGAATCACTCGAGGCGGGATTAATCCCGCCTTTTTTATCGCTTCATTCTCTGCCTATCACCTAGCCAGTGACGGCTTAGTTAGGCATAAGAATTGAATGACGGATTTTCTTTTACTGGCATTCACGTTTTTATTTGCGGGCGTTATTGCCGTGCCGATTGCCACGCGGCTCGGTTTGGGGTCCGTCTTAGGCTATTTGCTTGCCGGGATCGCCATAGCGCCGATCCTGAATTTTCTTCATGTGGATGTCATCGCCATTCAGCATTTCGCCGAATTTGGCGTTGTAATGATGTTATTTCTCATCGGACTGGAATTGGAACCCAAATTGCTCTGGGGGATGCGGCACCGATTAATGGGGCTGGGCGGCGGTCAGATTATCGGGACAACGGTAATTATCGCGATCGCCGCTTTCTTGCTGGGGCAGCCTTGGCAAATTTCACTGGCTATCGGCTTAATCCTGGCCTTGTCCTCAACCGCAATTGTCCTGCAAACCTTGAATGAAAAAGGCTTGATGAAAAGCGATGGCGGGCAGTCGACTTTTTCAGTCTTACTGACACAGGATATCGCCGTCATTCCGATGCTGGCCTTGATGCCACTGCTGGCCATGCCGGAGTTGATGGACGCCGTGCATCACGGGGCAGAGGAGGGCGATCACGGGTCGGGCATAAGCCTCGTGTCTGGCCTAAATGGCTGGCAAACGACGCTGGTGACGATAGGCGCGGTGGGCTTTGTTGTACTGTGCGGGAATTATCTGACCCGGCCATTATTCCGGATTATCGCCTCCACAGGCTTGCGGGAATTATTCACCAGTGCGGCTTTGATGCTGGTGATCGGGATTGCACTCTTGATGATCTTGGTGGGATTGTCCCCTGCCTTGGGCACGTTTTTAGCAGGCGTGGTTCTGGCGAA
The DNA here is from genome assembly GCA_020631215.1 of Hellea sp. Taxonomy (GTDB): domain Bacteria; phylum Pseudomonadota; class Alphaproteobacteria; order Caulobacterales; family Maricaulaceae; genus Litorimonas. Next base: position 44,697 of record JAHDHS010000015.1, read on the forward strand.
TAGCGAATACCGACATGAATTAGAGGCCGATATAGAGCCCTTTAAAGGCTTACTACTGGGCCTGTTTTTTATGACGGTCGGGGCAGGGATTAATTTCGCGCTCCTGTCAGATAATTTGACCAATATCCTGCTCCTGACATTTGGTTTGATAGCGGCAAAGTTTCTCGTTTTACTGTCGCTGGCTTATATCTTCAAAATTCGCGGCGGGCACAAATGGCTTTTCGCTTTGGGGCTGGCTCAGGCCGGTGAATTTGGATTTGTTCTGCTGGCCTTTACGACTGCCAATGGTATTTTACCGCCCGATTTGGCCGACAGGCTTCTTTTGGTCGTCGCGCTCTCTATGTTGCTGACGCCGCTCTTGTTTATTCTCTATGACAAGGTGATCGCGCCGCGCTTTTCGCAAACGCAGGAACGCGAGATGGATGATATGCCGCCGGACAGTCATATCATTATCGCCGGGCGCGGTCGCGTGGGAGGTATTGTGGACCGCATGCTGCGGGCGGCAGGTCATGAAGCGACGGTGATTGATTATAGTTCGCGGCAGCTGGATATGCTGAAGCGTTACGGGATAGTCCATGCCTATTATGGGGATGCGACCCGCCCTGATTTGCTCCATTCAGCGGGCATTGCCAAAGCCAGGCTGCTGATCGTCGCGATTGATAACAAGCATGAAATTGATGAGCTGGTGAAATATGCGCTGAAAAACTATCCCAATCTGCACATCATCGCGCGGGCGGTGGACCGGAACCATGTGTTCGACCTCTGGGCTCATGGCTGCCGTGATATTATCCGGGAAAGCTATGACAGCTCCCTGCGCATTGGCCGTTCAGCCTATGAGGCGCTCGGCGTGTCTTATGAGACAGCCGAACGTATGAAGGATGAGTTTAACGAGTCAGATGGCAAGTCCATGCTGGAGGTCGCCAGCGCCTATAATGTGAACATTCCAGCCCATGAAAATGATGCCTATGTCAAAAAAGTCCGTGAAATGGTGGCGGATTGGGAGCCGCAACTTAGGCAGCGGGTCATGGAAATTATGAAATCAGGCGATTAAGCCCGCCCGCCGGAATGAGAGAGCATTTCCGGGCTGATGCCCATACCCGACAAGGCTTTGGCCCATTTTCCGTCCAGATCATCTTCGAATATCAGGGCCTCATCGGCGTCACAGGTCAGCCAGGCATTTTGCATGATTTCGGCCTCAAGCTGTCCCGCGCCCCATCCGGCATAGCCAATGGCCAGCATGGCTTTCTCCGGCGCATCCTCACTGACAAGGGCCGCCAGAATATCTTTGGTCGCCGTCAGTGATAATGTGTCGGAAAGTTTCAGACTGGTTTCCTGCCGGAAGTAATCAGCACTGTGCAGGACAAAACCGCGATTAATGTCCACCGGTCCGCCGGAGAGCACTGGTTTATCCGCGACGCGCACATCGCCCTCAATTCCGATTTTCTCCAAAAGGTCAGAGATGAGCATGCCAGCTTTGCCCTTATTGATGACAATGCCCATCGCGCCCTGATCATCATGGGAGCAGACATAAATCACACTATAGGCGAAACGCGGATCTCCCATATCCGGCGTGGCGAGGAGCAATTTTCCGGCAAATTTTGTTGGGGCATCCATAGGCCCAAGATTGGCCTGCCCGCGAAAAACGTCAAGCTAATCTTGCGAAACTGTCATCTTCCCCCCATATATATCGAAACACAATAACAAAGGGACTCCCATATGAGTATCAAATCCGGTGACAAATTACCCAACGCCACCTTTATGAGCATGGGTCCGGACGGCCCCGCGCCGATGAATACGGACGATATTTTCAAGGGCCAGAAAGTGGCCTTTTTTGCCGTGCCCGGTGCTTTCACGCCGACCTGTTCGGCCAAACATCTGCCGGGCTTTAAAGAGCATGCAGCAGCCTTGAAAGCCAAGGGCATCGATAAAATCGCCTGCACATCTGTCAATGACGTCTTTGTTATGGATGCATGGGGCAAGGATCAGGGTGCTGGCGAAGAGGTTTTGATGCTAGCAGACGGCAATGGTGAATTTGCTAAATCTATCGGCCTGGAGCTCGACGCAACAGGTTTCGGTATGGGCGCACGGTCTCAACGCTATGCCATGGTCGTCAATGACGGCACAGTAGAGCAATTATTCGTCGAGGAGGGGGGCGAATTTAAAGTCTCCTCAGCGGAATATATGCTGGAGCAATTATAGATTTGCCCCAACATAATCAAACGGGGCGCAAACCGGGCGCTGGTGCCACAGCGCCAAGATAACCGTCATTTAAAAGGAGAGAGATATGGACGGATTTGAATATTTACCTTTAGTGCTGGTCGCGGTCGGCATCATCCTGATTGCGACAGCGGTGGTGATCGTCCCGCAGGGGCGTGAATATACGCTGGAAACTTTTGGCCGTTACAGCCGGACACTGAAACCCGGCCTGTCATTCATCATCCCTGTTTTCCAGCGCATCAGCAAGAAAATGGACATGCGCGAGCGGGTGATCGACATCCCCTCACAGGGTGTGATCACCAAAGACAATGTGATGGTCACGGCCGATGCTGTGGTCTTTATTCAGGTCATTGATGCGCGCATGGCGACTTATGAAGTCAGTAATCTGGAAAACGCGATCCAGAACCTCTGCCTGACCAATGTGCGGACGGTGGTCGGTTCCATGGATCTGGATGAAGTGCTGTCCAAGCGTGACGCGATTAACGCCAAATTGCTGGAAGTGATTGACCAAGCCACAGATACTTGGGGCACGAAGGTCACGCGGATCGAAATCAAAGATTTGTCACCGCCCGCTGATATCACGCAGGCCATGAACAAGCAGATGAAAGCCGAGCGCGAAAAACGCTCTGACATTCTGATTGCCGAAGGTCATAAACAGTCTCAAATCCTAAAGGCCGAAGGCGAGAAAGAAGCCGCTATTCGCGAAGCTGAGGGCCGCAAAACCGCTGCCTTCCTCGATGCCGAAGCGCGCGAGCGTGAAGCCGAAGCCGAAGCCAAAGCAACCGATATGGTTAGCCAAGCCATCGCCAAAGGTGACGTCAATGCCGTCAATTACTTTGTCGCGCAGGAATATGTGAAGGCCTTTGAAAGCTTGGCGAAATCGCCCAACCAAAAAACGGTGATTGTGCCGGCTGAGCTGTCCAATCTGGCGGCGACTGTGGGCGGGATTGGCGCGCTGCTGGATGCCGGCGGCAAGGCTAATAAGAAGTAGGAGGCCGCGATGGAATCCGAAACCAATACATTCATAGCGATGCTTGAGAGCATGGACGCAACGCGCTGGACGATCCTGGGGGTCGTCCTGTTCGGGGCGGAAATGCTAACCGGCACGACCTATATTCTTTGGCCAGCCGCAGCGGCGATCTTGGTGGGTTTGCTGACCTTTCTTGCGCCCGGCGTGTCATGGGAGTTGCAGTTTATTCTGTTCTTCGCCTTGTCCACGGCGCTGCTGGTGTTTGGGCACTATTTTATCCGCCCGAAAGTCAAAGGCGGTGAGCCGTCTGATTTGAATGACCGTGCCCGCGCCATGGTCGGCGCCCGCGTCAAAGCCGTCAATAATTTCGACACTGGCCGGGGCCGTGTGCAGGTCGGTGACACCCAATGGGCCGCCGCCATGGAAGACGGCAACGCCTCCAAGGGCGACGAGCTTCGCGTCACCGCCGTCAAAGGCGCCACGCTTTGGGTCGAGAAAGCCTAGGTCCGTCCTTTAAGTAAAGATCATGGTTGAAATCTTTTGCTTTCAGCCGTGATTAGAATCTGAGCTTGGCTGACCATTGCCAATGACAAAGCCGGGTGATAGGCCCGATTCCATGTCTGCGCCTTTGCACAATTCTGTCAGATCCCGCCCGGCGGACCGCCAATTTGGGCTGGTCAATTGGATGGGTCTGGCCACGCTCTACAAGAAAGAGTGCAAACGGTTTTTGCGAATATTTCCGCAAACCCTGCTCGCGCCAATTATTTCCAATCTGCTTTATATGACGGTGTTCGTGCTCGCCTTTGCGGCGCTGCGTGACAACCCCAAAGAGTTCATGGCCTTCCTCGCGCCCGGCCTTGTGATGCTGGGCATCCTCAATAACGCAGCGGGCAACAGCTCTTCCTCCATTATGACGGCCAAGATGATGGGGTCGATCACCGATGTGCTTATGCCGCCGCTGTCTTATTTCGAGCTGGCGCTGGGCTGGATCGGCGGCGCGGCGACGCGCGGCGTGCTTGTGGCTCTGGCGACAGGTGCGGCGCTCTCTATTTTCACGCCGATGGTGCCAATGCATCTCTGGGCGGTTCTATTCTTTGGCGTCTCGGCCTCGGTCATGATGGCTATGATTGGCGTACTGTCGGGTATTTGGGCGGAGAAATTTGACCAACTGGCCGTGGTCAATCAATTTATCATCCTGCCGCTGTCATTTCTGTCCGGCACATTTTACAAGATCGATGTCCTGCCGGAGAGTTTTCAAACACTGATCCTGTTTAACCCGCTCTTTTATCTGATTGACGGGTTTCGATATGGATTTTTAGGGGAATCAGACGGAAACGTCATGATAGGGGTTGCCTTTATCACCGGGCTGAATATCGTCCTGTTTATCGCTGTCATGCTGGTGCTTCGCGCAGGCTGGCGGATCAAATCCTAAGGCTTACGGAGAACTACACATGGCCAAAGGAAACCACCTTTTTGATTGTTACAACCCGCCCGCCGTGACCTTTGAGCGCGGCGAGGGAGCTTATTTATATACCGAAGATGGCGAACGTTATCTTGATTTCATTGCCGGTATTGCTGTGAACGGCCTTGGCCATGCCCCCAAAGAGGTCGGCGAGGCCGTCAAAGCGCAGATGGACAAGGTCTGGCATTTGTCCAACCTGTTCCGTGTGCCGGGACAGGAAGAGCTGTCAGCAAAATATTGCGCCGCCTTGCCATGGGCGGAGAAAGTCTTTTTCCAAAACTCCGGCGCGGAGAGCCTGGAACTCGCCATGAAAACCGCCCGCCGTTATCATTTCGGTGAGGGCAATCCAGAGCGTTACGATATCATCGCCTTTAAAGGCGCGTTTCACGGCCGTACTTTTGCGACCATCAATGCAGCGGGCAATCCGAAATATCTCGAAGGGTTTGGCCCGGCCTTACCCGGTTTTATCCATATTCCCTTTGGTGACCATGAGGCGCTCAAGGACGCGGTCTCTGACACAACCGCCGCAATCCTTGTCGAGCCCGTTCAGGGCGAGGGCGGTGTGCGGGCTTTGCCGCCGGAATGTTTGCGCGGCCTGCGGGCGCTCTGTGATGAACAGGGTATCTTACTGATCTATGACGAAGTGCAATGCGGCGCAGCGCGCACCGGACAGCTTTTCGCCCATCAATGGGTAGAGGGCGGCGAGCCCGATATCATGGCGGTGGCTAAAGGTGTGGGCGGCGGTTTTCCGCTTGGCGCCTGTATCACTACAGCCGAGGCCT
>JAHDHS010000068.1 GCA_020631215.1 Hellea sp.
CATCCAATAATGAAAAAGACCTGCCGGACGCGTTTCTGCGCCGCTGTTTCTTCCATTATATCCAATTCCCGGATGAGGCGACCATGGCCGAAATCGTGCAGGTTCATTTCCCTGATATTAAACCGCGCCTGCTCTCCTCTGCGATGAAACGCTTTTTTGAGGTGCGCGAAATGCCGGGCCTGAAGAAAAAACCAAGCACGTCAGAACTGCTAGATTGGCTAAAGCTGCTGCTCGTTGAGGATATCGACCCGGAAACCCTGCGCGAAGCCGATCCAAAGAAGATGATCCCGCCCCTCCATGGCGCGCTGCTGAAAAACGAACAGGACGTACATTTATTTGAGCGCCTGGCGTTTCTATCAAGACGTGAAGGGTAGATGAAAAGTCAATTGGCGTTTTGACTCCAGATAACTTATAAAACTCCAAACGAAATACAAAGTCGGGGAAAATTATGACGGATACAGTGGCGGCGGAGCCGAAGCAAAAAGGGTTTTTGGCCTGGGTGGAACGGACGGGCAATAAGCTGCCCGATCCCGTCTTTATCTTCTTTTACTTGATTATCGCGCTGGTCGTCATTTCCGTGATTGTCGCCCTGATGGGCGGATCAGCTACGCTCAGCCAGGATGTGCTGCGCGGCATGCCTGACAGTCAAAAGGCCCGGTTTAGCATTGGCGCAGACGGGATAATCCCGGCGATCAGCCTGCTATCGGCGGAAAATATATCAAGGTTATGGGTCGAAATGCCCAAGACCTTCACCCACTTCCATCCGCTGGGCTATGTGCTGGTTGTTATGCTCGGCGCGGGCGTGGCAGAGCGATCCGGCTTGTTTGCCAGCGCCATGCGCTCGGCTGTGCGTAGTGCGCCGACTTACCTGCTGACTCCTGTCGTCGCGCTCGTCGCCATGATTGGCAATCACGCCGCCGATGCCGCCTATGTGGTTCTTATCCCGTTGGCAGGCGTATTATTTGCCAGTGCAGGTCGTCATCCGTTGGCTGGTATTGCCGCCGCCTTTGCAGGCGTATCCGGCGGATTCTCGGCCAATATTGCGCCGGGGCAGCTCGATGCACTGCTTTACGGCATTACCGAAGAAGCGGGCGAAATTCTGGTCGCGGGCTATGACGCCAATATTGCGGGCAATACCTATTTCATTATTGCTCTACTGCTGATTTACTTGCCGCTCATCTGGTTTGTGACAGATAAAATCATCGAGCCGCGCCTCGGTAAATGGGTCGCAGAAGGTGAAAATGCCAGCTATGCCGATGAAGACAAGCCTCTGACAGATAAACAAAAGAAAGGCCTGAAATGGGCCGGTTTGGCAGTGCTGGGCACAGTCATCTTATGGGCCGCCATGACCTATGGCCCCGGTACCCCTCTAATTGACGAGACAGCCTGTCCGGCTGCCAGCGCCGCCGCAGGCGAATGCAGCACAATCGCCAATTACGGTAATTTCTTCCGCTCTCTGGTAGCAGGCTTTCTGGTGCTCTTCCTCGCAGCGGGTTGGGCTTATGGTAAGGCCGCCGGCACGATTAAAGATCACCGTGACCTCGTCGATATGATGGCCGAAGCCATGAAGGATATGGGCTATTACCTAGTGCTTGCTTTTGCGGCGGCGCACTTTGTCGCTATGTTTGGCTGGTCTAATCTAGGCTTGATATCTGCGGTGCACGGCGCCAATGCGATTGAATCCAGCGGATTGCCATTGCCAATTTTGCTTGGCCTAATCGTGCTGTTCTCTGCGCTCATCAATCTGTTTGTTGGCTCAGCCTCTGCCAAATGGGCGCTGCTCGCGCCGGTCATGGTGCCGATGTTGATGCTGCTCGGGATTTCACCCGACGGCGCGACAGCGGTTTACCGCGTGGGCGACGGCGCGACGAATATCATCACGCCGCTTATGGTTTACTTCCCGCTCATCCTGGTCTTTGCGCAACGTTGGCAGAAGAATTTCGGGCTCGGCAGCTTAACCGCCATGATGATCCCTTACTCCATCTGGATGCTGATCACGGGCGTCATTTTGGTTGTGGCTTGGGCCTTCCTCGGCCTGCCCCTCGGCCCCGGCGCACCCATGGCCTATACGCTGCCGGGTTAGAACCTATTTGGCGGCAAGTTTGATCTTGCCGCCTTTGACATCCACCTTGACCGCCTGGCCGTCCATCAGGCGGCCTGCGAGGATTTCGCGGGCGAGGCCGTCCTGCACCTGTTTTTGGATCACACGTTTCAGCGGACGCGCCCCGTAAGTCGGGTCATAGCCTTGCTCGCCGAGCCACTTGCGGGCGGCATCTGACAGTTCCAGCGTGATTTGCTTATCCTTAAGCCAGCCTTGCAAGCGCCGGATTTGGATGTCCACAATCGCGCCCATATGTTCAGGCTTGAGCCGTTCAAAGAGCAGGATTTCATCCAGGCGGTTCAGGAATTCAGGCCGGAAATGGGCGTTGACTTCCGCCATGACGCCGATCTTGGCCTTTTGTACGGACTCGCCGTCGCCCAGATTGAGCAGATGTTGAGCGCCAATATTGGACGTCATGATGATCAGCGTATTGCGGAAATCCACTGTTCGGCCCTGCCCATCGGTCAGACGGCCATCATCGAGCACTTGCAGCAGCACATTAAACACATCTGGATGGGCTTTCTCGATCTCATCAAACAACACAACCTGATAAGGGCGGCGGCGAACCGCTTCGGTCAGCGCCCCGCCCTCATCATAACCGACATAGCCCGGAGGCGCGCCGATCAGGCGGGCGACGGAATGCTTTTCCATATATTCGGACATATCCATGCGCGTAATCGCGGCGTCATCATCGAACATAAATTCGGCCAGCGCCTTGGTCAGTTCGGTCTTGCCCACGCCCGTCGGGCCCAGAAACATGAAGCTGCCAATCGGCCGCGCTGGATCGCGCAGACCCGCCCGGGCCCGGCGAACCGCATCAGAGACGGAGGCCACGGCTTTCTCCTGCCCGACAACACGTTTGCCAAGAACATCTTCCATAGAGAGCAGCTTTTCGCGTTCGCCTTCCAGCATTTTCTCGACAGGTACGCCGGTCCAGCGAGAGACGACCGCGGCGATGGTCTCTGCGGTGACGGTCTCAGAGGCCAGCGCTGACGGTTCATCATCATCGGTGTCTTCGAGTTTAGCCATTTGCTCTTCGAGGGCGGGGATATCCTCATGCTGCAGCTTGCCCGCCAAAGCATAATCCCCCCGGCGTACAGCATCTTGCAACTCAAACCGGGCCTGCTCGAGCTGTTCTTTGACATCGGTGGCGGAAGCCAGTTTGGATTTTTCAGCCTGCCAATCAGCGGTCATTTCCGCCGATTGCGCTTCCAGTTCTTCAATCTCGGTTTTGCGTTTTTCCAGGCGGTCCTTGGACGCCTTGTCTTTTTCCTTTTTCAGCGCCTCAACCTCGATTTTCAGCTGCACAAGGCGGCGGTCAATTTCGTCGAGAGCCTCAGGCTTACTGTCCACCTGCATTCTCAATCTTGAAGCCGCCTCATCCATCAGATCGATGGCTTTATCGGGCAGAAAACGGTCTGTGATGTAGCGATTGGAAAGCTGCGCGGCCGACACAATCGCGCCGTCGGAAATACGAATGCCGTGATGGACTTCATATTTTTCCTTCAGGCCCCGCAGGATAGACACCGTGTCCTCGACGGTTGGCTCAGTCACAAAGACGGTCAGGAAGCGTCGCGCCAGAGCTGCATCCTTTTCCAGATGTTTGCGATATTCATCCAGCGTCGTCGCGCCGACACAGTGCAGCTCGCCCCGCGCGAGCGCAGGCTTAAGCAAGTTCGCCGCATCCATTGCGCCGTCTGTTTTACCGGCCCCAACTAGCGTATGGATTTCGTCAATAAACAGGATGATCTCGCCATCGGCGGCCTCAATTTCTTTCAGCACAGCTTTCAAACGCTCTTCAAATTCACCGCGATATTTCGCCCCGGCAATCAGCGCGCCCATATCCAGCGCCAGCAGGCGTTTGCCTTGTATCGACTCAGGCACATCACCGGAGATAATCCGGTTGGCCAAACCTTCGGCAATCGCGGTTTTGCCTACGCCCGGCTCACCGATCAGCAGCGGGTTGTTCTTTGACCGCCGCGAGAGCACCTGCATCGTCCGGCGGATTTCCTCGTCCCGTCCGATGACCGGGTCCAGCTTGCCATCCCGTGCCGCCTGGGTCAGGTCGCGCGCATATTTGGACAGCGCCTCATATTGATCTTCCGCCGCATCGGAGGTCACAGGTTCGTCTTTTTGTACGGATTTAATCGCCTCGGTTAGGCACGATTCATCCATCCCGCTCTGTGAGAGCACGGCTTTTAAGTACTTATCGGCATTCAAAACTGTCGCCAGCAAAAGCTGCTCGACCGTGACAAAGGCGTCACCGGCTTTCTTCGCGGCCTTTTCGGCGCTCGCAAAAATCTTGGCCGCCGCTGTCGACAAGGACAGGCCAGACCCGCCTTCGACGCGCGGCAATTTATCCAGTGCAGTCTCTAATGCCCCGTCCAGCCGCATGACATCCGCCCCCGCCATTTGCAGAAGCTTTTTCGGCAGGCCGCCTTTATCTGACAGCAGCCCCGCCATAATATGCAGCGGCACGAGCTGTTGATGATCACGCGTCACTGCTTCACTTTGGGCGCTTTGGATCACGCCGCGCCCCCGTTGGGTATAAGCTTGGATATCCATGATATTCCCTCGTCTAAACTCTCTATCAGGCCGTCATTGGCTTAAGTCAGAGCTTCAGATAGGAATTTATTCTATGCCTTCAAGGGGCAAAATTTAGCGCGTAATCGTGTTCAAATTTTCTCGACGATTTCCCGAAATAATAAGTTTGCGTCATTATGAAGTGTCTTAGGGCCAGCACTCACGGCAATATCTACATTTTCAGCCCATTCTTTCTCTTTCGCCAAAAGCTCCTCAATGACCGGTATTCTCTTGCCTAAACCCATCTCTCTTGTATTCTTTTTTGCTTTAAGCAAACTCTCAATAGCTCGATCTAAATCAGCACTTGTATGAACACCTTCCATGAGTGCTTGTAAATTCATGGGTGGCGGTGATTCAGGATTTTCCCTGATCCAACGTAAAACCAATGCCGGCCGAATAGAATAAAAGTATTTTTTTAGGTTTACCATGTCTGAGTTAGTGGACATTAAGCCTTCTTGTCGTTGAACCATGTGCAAATAATGATATGTGCATGCTTTGGCATGGGACACTTTCCGGCAAAGTTGAATCAGCTTCGTGCAATAGACCTCTTCCCAAATATACCTGATGGGGCTGGACAGCCACTCCAGCAAAACGGGATTAGGCTTCAACATCAAGTTAATCGCCTTGCGAATATCCCAACCATTGATGTCTAATTCATTATCAATTGGCAGCTCTATTACATCACGCCCAGGGTTTAACGACAAATACCAATCGCGCCGGTGAGCATAAACGAATCTGGCGTCATAATCAGAGTCTGGCGATGGAAATCCCCAAGCCCGACTGCCGCTTTCCACGGCAAATATGATTTTAACATCATGTTCTTCCTCAACCTGTTTGAGTTCCAGATTAATGCGATCCGACATATGGGTGGTCACAGATGAGTCAAATTCAAGAGTCATCCCACAAACCCCCAAACTTCCGGCACGCCGTCCAGCTCTTCTTTATAATAGGCCTGGAACCCCGGCATTTTGACCTGGTTGAGGAAGCTGGAATAGGCCATATAGCTGACAAGGAAACGCAGATCCCGCGCCCAAGGCGGCATGAATTTGGGCGGTGTCAGGCGGCCTGCACTGGCCAGCTGCGCCAGCGCCGGGATATCCTCAATGTCCATCTTTCCGGCAAAGAGCACGCGGATCAAATCCGCCCGCCCCAGCTTGACCACAGTGCGCAGGAAATTATGCACCCGCAACAGCCCGTTCAAATAGACCATATCCTTAGTAAAGGGCGCGCCGCCCGTGATCACCCCGCCCCGGAAAACCCGGCGAGTGTTTTCATAGGCCTGTGAGGGGTCTTCAACCCGGTCTCTGAAGAAATCAAAGACCTCTTTGAAATCCGCGCCATTAATCGCCATTTCAATGGCTATGACCCGACCGGACAGGCGGCGAAAACGTTTGGGGTCCATCGCGCCGCTGATAATCTCGGCAAAGACGGCCAGCCCTTCCTGCACTTCGGTTGTACCCGCATGGGCGCGGCCCAGAATGGGAAAATGAGCCTGGGCTTTGCCGTTCAAACCGGTCGCCGCATGGATCAAGGCTTCATGCTGTAACAGCTGATCAATATCGCGCTCGGTAAAACTCGCCCCCTTACGCACGCGAATACGGGCGGAACCCGCTACGACTTTGGCCGAGACTTTTGACGAAATACGCACGCGCGGCGCGGCCTCACCAAAATGCTTTGCCAGATGCGGACGTAAGCCCCGAATGAATTGAGACGCCGTCAGGGGCTTGTCGTCCCCTTCCACCACCAGCTTATCAAAATCCAGATCCGCCAATACGCCGTCCATGTGATGGGCCAAATCCAGAACCTTGGTCTTTTTATCCAGCATCAGCCGCGTCGGGCGGCCATAAAGCTCGGCGCTGTGATTGAAAAATGCCTCTGTACCCCGCGCATCAATCATATTGGCGGTGGTTTCCAGCGTATCTGCCAAACGGGACAGCCATTCCAAAACGACATGCTGGCCATCTATTCGGCTTCGGGCATTGGCGATCGCTTCGCGCGCCATTTGCGTATCAACCGCTGGATAAACCGGCCGGGGCAGGCGGCCATTGCTTAAGAAGGATTCTTTCAGCTCGGCGCTCCACGCGACAGAAGACAGCACCCGCATAGCCCCACAGGCCTCATCCAAAAACCGTCCAGCCTCCACAGCTTTCTGAAATGCTTTTTCCGGTAACGGCTTCATAAGAACCGTGGTGACAAAGCCGCCGGAAATGTCAAGCACAAGTCAGGCAGCCTAAGCGTTTTGAAATCATGGCAAACGCATAGACCGATTAAATCCCCGCAAAATTTTCAAATTTCCCTTATATTTCAGCGCTGAGAAAAACTAAATCCTCACCTTTCGAAACTTGCTTATATTGGGATTGTTCTCTTCACAGGGGCAGGCAAGTGCACATTGCTTCGCTGGTGAAGGGACGGCGTTTGCCGGTGTAGCTTTGGGTGTAATGACCCCGAGGGCGGCTGGTTCAGCGCGAGCTGATTGGGACAAAAGACTGCCCAGTTCG
>JAHDHS010000069.1 GCA_020631215.1 Hellea sp.
GTTCACTGATCTTATATGTCGGCTTTGTTTTCATCGGCGTTCAGATCGCCGGATTGAACGGGGCTTATATCGGCGTCGCAGCGGCCAATATCGTTTCCGGGATGATCGCGTTATTATGGACATTAAAACGCGCGCCTATGACCGCCAAAGCCAGTTGACAAGTGCCGCCCAAGCCCTAAAACCCCGCACACCAGTGCAATTCCTGTTCATTCGGTATTGAAAATTGGGCCTTATTTGCCCATTTTCCAATACTTAACTAGATAAGAAAAAACAGGAAATGCACGACATACCTGTGCGGGTGTGGCGGAATTGGTAGACGCGCCAGATTTAGGTTCTGGTATCGAGAGATGTGAAGGTTCAAGTCCTTTCACCCGCACCATTGTATTCCTCTGAAAATTCCAATTTTCTTTTATATTTCAACATCCGATAAAATTTAATCCTCACCTTGTGAAACAGGGCTATTTTGTTTGGGTTGTTGATGACAAAGCTTACGCTTTGGCTTCGGCAATTTTGAGTGGTCAGACATCTGCCCGCTCAAACAAAATTGTTCTTTTGATCAAGGACAGGAACGCGTCGGGTTCTGGGTCAAGGGACGGTGTGGGTTGAGAGGCCGGTGTGACAGCCGGAGGGATCCGGACCCCGTAAAGCGTGTGCCATACCCGCCGCGCCCGGCAATTTCTCCAAGAGGAAAAGCGGGGCAGAAACTGCGGGGCTGACAAGGCCGCTACGACCAAGCACCGCCGCGAGCTTGGCTTCGCGTAAAACATTAAAAATATTTGGTATCCATCGCGGATGCCAAGCTCGCGGGCAGTCCTTCTTACAGGATATTGTCGCAATTGCTGAACACTGGATTGTCAGTCGGAGGAAAAGCTTGGCTGCATCTCACATGTCATCCCGGACAAGCCGCAAAGCGGCGCGATCCGGGACGTCTTGACTGTTTGTGGGTCAAGAGGTCCCGGATCGTCACTGTGTTCCGTCCGGGATGACAAAGAGGCGGGCAGGCACCTACGCGGCACGTAAATCAACTGCTTAACGCTTTACCAGACAAATGCGCGGGGCTATAGCGGGCGCGACTTAGACGACAGGACGACACATGTTCGATATTAAAGCCATACGGGAAAATCCGGAAGAGTTTGACAAGCTTTGGGCCAAGCGTGGGCTGGAGCCTCAAACGCCGAAAATCCTGGAAAAAGACACGCTGATCCGCAAAGCCAAACAGATGGTGCAAGAGGCCGAAGCCGCGCGCAATAAATCCTCCAAGCTGATCGGGCAGGCTATGGCCAAGGGCGATAAGGATGAAGCCGAGCGGCTGAAAACCGAAGTCGCGGGCGCGAAAAATGTCATCGCCGCGCTGGGCGCGCAGCTGGATAGTGAGCAGGCGGAATTACAGGCGCTCATGGCGTCCATCCCCAATGTCCCCTTCGCCGATGTGCCGGAAGGGGAGGATGAAGACAGCAATGTCGAGCTGCATAAATTCATGGAACCGACCAAGCTAGGTTTCGAGCCGAAAGGCCATGATGAGCTGGGTGAACAACTCGGGATGATGGATTTTGAAACCGCCGCCAAGATGAGTGGCAGCCGCTTCGTCGTGCTCTCCGGCCTGCTCTCACGGCTCGACCGAGCGCTTGCTGCTTTTATGATTGACTTGCAAACTGAAGAGCATGGATATGTCGAGCATACGCCACCCGTATTAGTTTGGGGGAAGGCTTTGTTTGGAACAAATCAGCTTCCGAAGTTTGAAGAAGATTTATTCAAAACAACCGGTGATCATTACCTCATTCCCACAGCCGAAGTTTCCCTGACCAATATCGTACGTGAATCCATCGTCGATGCCGACACGCTGCCTAAGCGTATGACAGCGCATACGCCCTGTTTCCGCTCTGAAGCGGGAAGTGCCGGGCGCGATACGAAGGGCATGATCCGGCAGCATCAGTTTAATAAAGTCGAGCTGGTCTCCATCACCCGCCCCGAAGACAGCGAGGCGGAGCATAAGCGTATGCTGGGCTGCGCCGAGGAAGTCCTCAAAAGGTTGAAACTGCCTTATCGAGTCGTGGAGCTTTGCACGGGTGATCTGGGCTTTGGGGCGCGGCGGACATTTGACATCGAGGTCTGGCTGCCAAGCCAGAACACTTACCGCGAAATCAGCTCCTGCTCTAATTGCGGTGACTTCCAAGCCCGCCGCATGCAGGCGCGCTATAAACATGCCGAAAAAGACAACCGCTTCGTCCATACGCTGAACGGCTCCGGCCTCGCGGTGGGGCGTACGCTCGTCGCCGTGCTGGAAAATTACCAGAATGAAGATGGCAGCATCACTTTGCCAGACGCTCTCGTGCCCTATATGGGCGGGGTCGAGGTGATTAAGTGAATCTAGAAAAACTCGGAAAACCTGACTTATCGGTTGCTGGGCTCTCCTTATGGGTCAATAGTCGTGAGTATGAGGGCTTAATAGACTATTGGGATGGTAATTGGTTAAATGTTGTTGTCCATTGCTCTGACAAGGGAGCCAAAGTTACCGTAACTGGGCCAATTTTAAGAGTGGATGAGCTTTATGCCTTCCACGGAGAGCTCAAAGTTTTAAATGATTCATTGAAAGGTAAAGCTACTCTCGAATGTATGGAAATGAACTTCAACCTTTCTATCGCCATGGTCAATAGTATGGGGGCGGCTGAAATGATTGTTGACATTACACCGGACCATATAAGTCAATCTCACTCATTCACTTTTAGACTTAACCAGAGTTACTTTCCTAAAATTCTCAATCAAATTAGTGCTCTCTTGGAAAGATACCCTTTAGTTAGCAAAGTGGGCAGAAAATGAGAATCCTCCTCACAAATGATGATGGTGTTCGGGCGCAGGGGATGGCGGTGCTTCGCAGGGTTGCCGCAGAGCTGTCTGATGATGTCTGGGTTTGCGCGCCGGAGACGGAACAAAGCGCTGCCTCGCGCGGGGTCTCTCTGCATAATCCTGTCCGCCTGAAAAAGCTGGAAGAGCGCGTTTATTGTGTCTCCGGCACGCCCACGGATAGCGTAATCGTCGGCCTGATGGATTTGCTGAAAGACAACCCGCCGGATTTGATTTTATCGGGGGTTAATCGCGGGCAGAATTTGGCCGAAGACGTGACCTTTTCCGGCACGATTGCGGGCGCTCTGCAAGGTATGCAGATGGGCATTCCGTCCATCGCGATGTCGCTGGCGCGCGGCTTTCAGGGGGCCAACAGCTTGCCATGGGAGACAGTGGAGGCCCATGCACCCAAATTGCTTAGGGATTTGGTGGCCAAGGGCTGGCCGAGTGATGTCGTGCTGTCGATCAACTTTCCTGACACGCCGGTGGATGGCGTGAAGGGCGTGCAGATCACGCGGCAAGGGCACCGCGATTTTCAAATGACCGGGGTTGAGAAACGCGACTATCCGCGCGGGGGGCATTATTTCTGGCTGACTTACGGGGCGCAGAAATCCAACCCGCCGCAGGGGACAGACCTGCGGGCCATTTATGACGGCTATATTTCCGTGACGCCGCTACATACGGACCTGACCCACGAGGCCACGATTAAGGCGCTGCAATAGGTGTTTAATCCCGGGCTCATAGACATGATCATGGCCCTGCGAAGCCGGGGCATTTCAGATAATGCGGTCTTGCGGGCGATGGAATTGGTGGACCGGAAACATTTCGTCCAAAAGGCCCATTGGGGTGAGGCCTATGACGACCGCGCTTTGCCGATTGCCTGCGGGCAAAGCCTGACATCGCCCATGACCACGGCGCTGATGTGTCAGGTGCTCGGCGCTGGGCGCGAGCATAAGCTGCTCGAAATTGGTCTGGGCAGTGGATATCAGTCGGCGGTTTTATCCCATATCGTCACGCGGGTTTATGCCGTGGACCGGTATAAAACCCTTCTCCAAGAGGCCGAAGCCCGGTTTGATAAGATGGGTATTGTCAATGTCGTGACGCGTCATGGTGACGGGCGTTATGGCTGGAAGGGGCAGGCGCCGTTTGACCGGATTATTTTAGGCTGCGGCGTGAAATCCGTGCCCAAGGCGCTCCGGGATCAGCTCGCGCCAGGCGGGCGGCTGGTGGCTGTGGTGGACGGCACGCTGATGCGATTTGATAAGGCGCGTACCAAACTCACGGGTCAGGAGGTCATGCCGCTGACGCTTGATATGTTAGAGACCGGAAAATCCCATTCATTATAGGAGACGATATGTCAGCCCATCATCATTTTAATTATATCGAATTGCCCGCGACGGATTTATCCCAAATGAAAGCGTTTTATGCGGCGTGTTTCGGGTGGACTTATATTGATTACGGGCCGAGCTATGCCGCCATTACCGGGGCAGGGGTCGATGGAGGTCTGGACGGCGCGGCGGATCGCAAGCCATCAGATCAAGGCGCTTTGGTCGTGCTCTATTCCGATGATTTGGACGCGACAGAAGCGGGCGTCATAAAGGCGGGCGGGGAGATCAGTCTGGCGCAATTTGACTTCCCCGGCGGGCGTCGATTTCATTTCAAAGACCCTTCGGGGAATGAGCTTGCCGTGTGGACGACCACTGAGGCGTTAGCCTAACACCTTGGAAGGATGCATCCCGTCGACATAACCCATGAAAGGATGATGGATGGAATAGCCGATCAATTCCTGCGCGCGTTTGGGCAGTTTGGCGGCGGTCTCCGGCGGGACGGCGAGCACCATATTCTCGAGTTGCCGCGCCCAGCCGACGCAATATTGCGGGGTGATAATGGTGCGGGGTTGATCGGTTTTATTAGCGCCGCCGCGATGCCAGAGGGTGCTCTTGGCAATCATCAGAGAGCCTGCGGGCAGCTCCGGCGTCACGATGTCAAAGCGGGCGTCATCGGCGCTATAGTCTTTGTCATGTTTTTCAAAAACGGGGCTGTCAAGTGCTAGGGGGCGTTGATCATCGCCCCATAGGTGCGATCCGCGTAGAAATTGCGTCGCGCCATTTTCTGCGGTGGTGTCATCAATGGCCCAAAAAGCGGATAATCCCCACGCCGCGCGCGGCCGCGGGGCCAGCATATGGGCATCGTCAAAATGCCAGGGCTGTACGGTTTCGTCCTTGTGAAGCTGTATGGCGAGACAGGCCGACAGGCGCAGGGTCTCGCCGAGATCGGCTTCGGCAAAGGCGAGGGCGAGGGGGTGAATGGCAAGCTCGGCAAAGACCGGGTCCTTGGCCAGCATGGCATAGACACGGTTTGTCTTTGTGCCTTCGAAATCATTGCGGCCTTTTAGCGGGGTGCCCAGATAAGGTGACAGCGCATCTCGCACTCTGTTTAAAGTTTGCGTGTCCAGCACATTTTCAAACACCAGATAACCATCCGCATCATAGCGGGCTTTGGCCTCCTGAAAACTTTCTGCGTCAAGATGTGTAGAAATATCCGCCATATCACTATTTAGCATAATGGAGGGACGCCGTTAAGCCAGTAAAGCTGAAAAGCCTATATGCGCAGATTTACCACTTATTCGTGTCGAATTTTCTTGAGATGCTGAAAGCTGCGAAAAATCCTTGGTCGGATCCATCGCTGGCATTCAGGATCGGGCTGTCCGCTGCATCATTTGTGAACCAGCGATATGAGCCGAAAAAACTGACGGCATAGCGCTCATCAATTTCGACCCATGATAGAATATTCGCTGAATAGGCATAGATGCCGGAGCCCGCATTATAACTGTCCAGCCCTGAGGTCGTGGACTGCGCATTGGTCACGCTAAAGAAACTATCCTGAAAGTCGTTATTTGCCCAGCTTAGTGTCGCGGAAGGCTGGATCGCAAAATTACCTGTTTTGTAGAATGTGCCAACTGACGCATCAGCTGTGAAGCCGTCATGCCCGCCGATGAAATCCTGCCCGGCATCCAATCGAAAGCCGACAGGGCCGATGGTTGTGCGGACAAATCCTCCTGCTAATAGGCTGCCATCAACATCGTCAAATCCGTTCAAATTGATGCTGTCGTCGCTATCCCTGCCGGCTTGATATGCCAGGCGAGGGCCAGCGCGTAACGACCATTTTCCGAGACCTTCTCCGGTGCCAAGTTCAATTGCGCGATATGTCAGGGCTGTGCCAAACAGATCGAAGCCTTTGATGTCATCAAAGCTCAGATAAGGCAGGGCCGTGACATCTTCATTCGCGGACCCGAGATATTCCGAACCGGTTAACAGGCTTGCGCCAATATAGCCTGTTCCGGATGTGTCAGATGCCATTTTCTCCGGCATTTGTGCAAAGGCTGGGGTGGAGAATGTAAATGCCAGAAGGCTTATTGTGAGTGTATATTTCATGCTGGCTGGCTATGCCGTAATTCAGAAAATCGCGAATAACTTTGATGAGAGGTTTACGTGATGACGACCGTAAACTTGGAACGTCAGGTTAGAAAACTGACTAAACTTCCAATATGAAATCTATCACTGTTAGTTTGGGTATTTCACAGGGCGTTAGCCGTGATCCTGTGTTCAGAAAATAAAGGTTGGGGCTAATCCGATCAATTCGGACTAATTCTTCAGCGCAGAGCCAGCCCTGTCTGTTTCACCGCCCCGGTGCGGGTTCACGCCAAGCTTTTTAGAGGGTTGTCAATTAAGTAACACGCCATGGCGGGAAGCGGCGGTTCTTTCCGGCCTGATACAGGCGAATGCGATTGCCTGATGGGTCGAGTATGTCGGCCTCTCGCCAGAGATAGGATTTGGTTTCGGGCGGGGTGAGCGGGGAGAGATCATGCGCTTTGATAAACTCATCCAGATCATCGAGCTCAAAATATATAAGCGGCCAGTCTTGCGGCGGATGCCAGTTTTCTTCCACATCATGCAGGGATAGGGTGGCTGGTTCCGGTGTGTCGTCTCTAAGAGGGAATTCAAAGCGGACATAACGCGGCGCGCTATCGACAATGAGCGTCAGTCCTAAGTTTTGATAAAACGAAACGCTTGCTGCCATATCCTTGGTGCCCAACGTGACTTGATTGAGGCGCAGGGTCATTGCAATGGTCGTTCGTGTTTCACGCCGCAACTATAAAGCAAGCGTCAAAGTCGTGTCTAGCTATCGTCAGGG
>JAHDHS010000070.1 GCA_020631215.1 Hellea sp.
AAGCACGCCGCCAGCGTTCGTTCTGAGCCAGAATCAAACTCTCAGGTTGAGAGTTAAACTGACTGTGTCGTTGTCACTGACGTTACATATAAAATGTAGCGTTTGTGCGTTTCAAAGAATTTACGAGATCCTCAACTTGCCCATAAGAACAAGCCAAGCAATGTCATAACTTCATGAAAAGAAACGTCAACACAGACGTTTAAGAAATGTGCGTCCTGTTACCAGGTTCGCTCACAGCTAAACGCCGCCTGCGTCTCTCTTCCCAATATTCACGATGTCAAATAGCGAAAATATGCCTTGCGACTTATTCCCAAAATAAAAGGCCTTCCTTAAAAGGCCCGGCGCCCGCATTAGGTTTCCCTCAGCGAGGCGCGCTATATAGGGAAACGATTTTGGGGTTGCAACACCTTTTTTCGTGAAAATGCATAAAAAGTGCATTCTTTTTTTCACAAACTCACTATGGTACAAAAAAGCCCGTAAAATATGGGATTTACGAACCGTTTGGAGACCCCAATGCCATACACTTTTAGTCAAATTAAGCGTTTCGGACTGCTTGGCGCAGTCATTATGGCCAGTTTCCAGAGTGGATGCATAGCAGAATCGGCCAGCGAAAGCAATTCCTCAGACAAAAACGGCCCCAAAAACGTCATCATATTCATAGGTGACGGTATGGGCGTCTCCACAGTGACAGCCGCGCGAATCTTTGACGGACAGTCCAAAGGCATGACGGGGGAGGAACATAGTCTTGAATTTGAGAGCTTTGAGAACCTCGCATTGATCAAGACATATAATACAAATGCACAAGTCCCGGACAGTGCCGGCACAGCAACAGCCATATTATCGGGCTATAAGACCAATATAGGCGCAGTGAATGTGCCCGCCGATCTGATCAGTGCGCGCTCAGGTGATGTCTGCAACCCGTACGCCTTACCCCCGACTTTGACCAAACGCGCGAAAGCCAAAGACAAAGCCGTCGGCGTGATTTCAACGGCGCGCCTAACCCATGCCACCCCCGCGGCCATGTATGGGCATGTCGTCAATCGCGGCTGGGAGGCTGATAAGGATGAAACCGGTCCCATGGCACAGGCAGGCTGCAAAGCTCTGGCCGGACAGCTTATAAAGAGTGATATCGACATCATTCTGGGCGGCGGGCGCAAAGAATTTTCAGATGCCCAAATCGACGCCTGGCCCGGAACCGTTGTTGGTAATAGAGAGGCAATGCTTGCCGCACCGAATGACAAGCCTTTGCTGGGCTTATTTAACGCTACGCATATGTCCTTTGAGGCGGATCGCGCCGAGACATCTGAACCGTCCCTGGCGGAAATGACCACACTCGCCATTGATCGCCTGTCCAAAAATGAAGCGGGCTATGTTTTAATGGTCGAGGCCGGGCGCGTGGACCATGCCCATCACGGCACCAATGCTTACCGGGCTCTTAGAGATATGCAGGCACTCAATGAAGCGGTGAAAGTCGCCAAGGACAAAGCCGGTGATGATACACTCATTATGGTGACCGCCGATCACAGCCACGTCTTTACCATGGCGGGCTACCCTATGCGCGGCAATCCAATCCTGGGACTCGCGAAAGGTTTTGATCCCAAAACGCAGACCGTTGATCTTATACTTGATAAAGACGGCAAACCTTATACCACGCTCGGTTATCATAATGGACCAAATGTGCGCGAGGCTGATAGCCCGGCTCTGTCGGACAATATGGTACAGGCCCCGGATTTCCGCCAGCAAACCGCTGTCAATCTAAATAGCGAAACCCATTCCGGCGAAGATGTTCCGCTCTACGCCACCGGTCCAGGATCGGAAAACGTGCGCGGGGTGATGGAGCAGGATGAAATCGGACGTTTGATTGCAGAGGCCATCGGAGCGGAATAAGGTTCTTTTTATCTATCATCCCGTGTCTGCTTTAGCGCCAAGGCCTGGAAATCATCATGAAGAGGCGGGTCTTCGGGGGAGAAGAATTGCAGCATGATGATGCCGAATGCATCATTTTCCGGATCAACCCAAAAATTTGTGCGCGCCGCCCCGCCCCAGCCCCATTGACCTGGATAGCGCCCGGCCTCCTCTTGTTGCGCTTGCGACGCCGTGACCTGCACGGAGCCGCCATATCCAAACAAAGCCCCGCTCTCGCCGCCAATCCAAGGGAGTAAATACGCGATGTCAGGGTCTGTATGAGGGCGCATCATCAATTTGACGGTTTCAGGCTTTAGGATTTCTACACCGTTTAACTGCCCATCTTCCAGCATCATTTGCGCAAATTTGGCAACATCCGCCCGTGTGGAAACGAGGCCTCCGCCGCCCGATTGATAGCCATTATCATCTAAGAATGGACTGCTCTGCCCGTCCTCAGCTAAAACGAAACTGCCATCTTTTTGAAAAGCGTAGTTGGACACGAAACGCGGCTTCTGATCAGCTCGGACACGGAAGGATGTTTCGGTCATGCCTAGCGGCGCAAATAAGCGCGCCTCCATCGCCTCGGCCAATGATTGCTCTGTGACGACTTCAATGATGCGCCCCAGCACATCAATCGAGGCGCTGTAAAACCACTGCTCTCCGGGATGTCCGAGCAGAGGGATTGCCGCCATGCGGTCAACTTTAGATTCCAAGCTCTCGCCCACCCGAAAGAGATCTGCTTTCATATATGCCTCTTCGAGAGGCGTCACCGGGCCGAAAATGCCATAACCTAAACCGGAGGTATGCAGAAGCAGGTCTTCAACGGTCATTTCCCGTTTCGGATTTATGAGTTCGGCTGTTCCGCTATCGGAGAGGCTGGCGACTTTTACATCTGCAAAAGACGGGATATATTTAGACACCGGATCGTTCAGTCCAATCTTTCCCTCTTCAACCAGATCCATAATGACAACCGAAGTCATCGGTTTGGTCATCGAATAAATACGCCAAACCGTATCGTCATGAACGGGCGTGTTTCGTTCACGGTCCCCCAAACCAAAGTTATTTTGATAGACTACCTGTCCTTCATCAAAAACCAGCGCGGATACGCCAATGACCTCGCCGCTCTCCACAGCGCTTGAGAGCATTTCATCCATGGCCTCTCTGTCAAATGGCGGCGCGGATGTATCAGCGGCGCAGGCAGTGAGATAGGCACCTGACAGAAGGGCGATGAAAGTTTTTCTCATATCAAGACATCCTGCTTAATCTTCAAATTCCGCCAAGGCTTGGCGTTTGCGGTTCACGATGAGCCGGGTCACATCAGGCCGGGAATAGTGTCCGGCCGGGTCAAAATTTTGCCGCTCCCGCCTCACAAACTCCGGATCCAAATCCGCATAGCGCAAATTTTCTTCGCCAATGACAAGTTCCAGCGCCCAGCTGCCATCGGGCGCGGCCACACAAGAGCCGCCATTGGCCGGCATATCTCCGATCGCATCTCGGATCTCCGCCGCGTAAGGCACATGATCTGGCACATCAGAGGCCCGCATCAAGCTGGAGATAGAGACGGCATAGCTGCGGCCTTCTTTGGCAAGTATGGGCGTTAAGTCTTTTGTATTTCTATCACTCCCCGGCCAGCAGGCGATGTGTAAATCCTCGCCCTGCGCGTAGAGAGCGGCGCGGGAAAGCGGCATCCAGTTTTCCCAACAATTCAATCCGCCAACCGTAAAGCCGCCAATTTTATGAGTGACGAGGCCTGCCCCATCACCCGGCGACCAGACCAGCCGCTCCTCATAAGTCGGCTGCAATTTCCGGTGGACGGACTGTATAATCCCGCCACGATCAATATAGACATAGCTGCAATATAAAGAGTGCCCGCTGCGATCTGCGGCCCGCTCAATGATACCCAGATAAATCGCGATATTATGAGATTTCGCAAGCGCACAAATTTTATCTAAATGCCCTGCCTCTATGGTGACAGCCTGATCAGAGTAATGCGCAAAAATCTCCTTTTGCTTTGCATCATTAAATTTCGCCCCGCCCGTTTCCGAGACCCAAAACGGATAACCCGGCACAAGCCCCTCGCCAAAAACGATTAAATCTGCGCTCTCTTTCGCAGCCTCCTCAATGGTCGATGCGACCTTTGCCAAGGTTTTGTCCCGATCAAGCCAGACAGGCGCAATTTGCGGCAAGGCAAGTTTAAGTGTCTTTGTCATGAGATCTTGACTAGCTGTCTAGTCAGGAAATGCAAAGCGATCATCTTGATAATCATCCAAAATCATCCTCGCCATCAGATCGCCGGAGCCCGCAGACAGTGTCCATCCCATATGGCCTTGACCCGTATTGACCCAAAGCTTTGGGAGGGGACTTTCCGCTATGAAAGGCCTGCCTAATTTTGAAACCGGCCGGCTGGCAGACCATGTTGATATTGGCTCTGATAAAGTCGACATGATGTCCGGGGCCAGAACATGCCACCGATCCATCAAGATGGCTGTGTCATCCACATCCCATCCACCTGAAATGCGTATGATGTCATCAAATATGGTTAAGGCGGAACGCGACGCCATATCCATAATCGGCAGTGCCGGCAGAGCGCTCTCCGGATGGCGGAAATTTATCGCGCAACCTTTCACCGCTTCCAAGGGTAATGAAAGCCCCAAAGGCTCCAAGAGGTCATGGCTCCATATCCCCGCCGCGATAATAACATGATCTACCTGCAAAGCTTTAGTCTTTATATCGATATACCAGCCAGACGATGACGGGCTCAGCTTGATAGAGGTCACGCCAAAATTAAAATCAACGCCCCTACCGACTAAATCCAATGCCAATGTTTCGCCATAAAGCCGGGCATTCCCCGACATATCATTGGGGAAGATCAAAGCCGGATGATTCAGGCTGCGGGCATCGCCTTCCGTTACATGGCATTCGACGCCCAAGGCTTCATAGTTTCGAGCCTGTTGAATCGCTATATCCAAACTATCAAAAATTTGCACACAGCCCTCTGGCCGATGCTTCAATCCCAGATATTTTATGTTTTCTGCCAACAATTTCGCCGAACGTTTGGCCAGTTCATATACATCTTTCGCGGGATGGGCGGCATCGATCAGGTCTTTAGACCAGTCATATGACTGGCTAGGGTGAATCATCCCTGAATTGGAATAGCTTGTTCCGCGGACGGGCGTCTTTTTTCGCTCGATAACCGTCACCTTTGTACCGCGGCGCGACAGGCTATCTGCGCATGACAGCCCAATCAAGCCCGCACCAATGACAATGATATGTGTAGAGTCACTCACAAGCCGCGCCTATAGCATCACTAGACCTTAAAACAATTTGAATTATCAAGTAAATCAAGCTCTCGTTAAGTATGATTTCAAACAAAATATAAGCTTTTCAGCTGTAGTGAGTACGCAAATTTGTGGGACTAAAACTATGTTGAAAAATTACTTACTTAATACTGGCGGCAATGTAGCCACCATGTTTGCGGTGTCGGCGACGGCGCTTTTGATCTGTATTGGCGCGGCCGTCGACTATTCCGGTGCCGTGAAGCAAAGTACGCAACTTCAGGGCTATGCAGACGCAGCCGTCTTAGCCGCCGCTGCATCTGGTGAAAAAGACATTAACAAGCTGAAAGAGATCGCCAAAAGTTCTCTGGTGTTTCACAACACAGATAACATACCGATGGATGCCACAATCTTTGTTAACAGCGAAGATGTGCGTATCGAGGCGATCGGAAGATATGATACCGTATTTATGGGGGTTGTCGGTAAGAATTCATTTCCTGTAAGAGTCGAAGCAGCTTCGCCTCTAAAACAGGACACAAACGTAAACCTAGCTTTGGTGCTTGATACAACCGGCTCGATGGCTGGCGCGAATATGAGCGCCTTGATTGACGCCAGTGAGGATTTGATTGAAGCTCTGGAAGATTCAGGCAATGACATACGTGTCTCTATGGTGCCCTTCGCACAATATGTGAATGTCGGCATGAACAACAAAGGCGCCAGCTGGCTGGATGTCTCAAAAGATGGAACCGTTGACACAAATGAGGTCTGCTGGACCCATGTGGAATGGGAAGAAGCCCCCACCTGCACTGGGACAGGCCGTGAAATCACAACCCCCATCTATCAGGATGGCGTTCATATCAGAGACCACACTTACGAAGAACAGACCTGTACGGATGGTGTTAAATCCTTGGAAGAACAACGCTGTGAGATGCGCGATACGACCTTTACATGGTATGGCTGCGTGGACTCGCGGATTGCCCCCTTTAATGAAAAGGCAGAATTTGGCGTTACGCGAATTCCGGGCAATTACAACAACTCTAGTTTATGCGGCGCGCCCATGATTCCTCTGACTGACAACCTGGAGTCGATAGAAAGTGCTATCGAGAACTTAGAAGCTAAGGGAGAGACATATCTCCCTGCCGGTTTGATGTGGGGATGGCGTTCGTTAAATAAAAATGAGCCCTTCCGGGACACGAAACCCCGAGAGCAAGGGACGATCAATGCCATGTTATTCATGACGGATGGCGGGAACACCAAAAGCGCCTATACGACCGGCGAGCATTTCGGAAGTGATAAAGCAGCCGGACTGGCTCTGTCAGAAAAGCTTTGCGATCACATCAAAAATGACGACATCCAGATATTCACGGTCGCTTACAACATGCCGGGTGGCACAGAAGACACAAAGGCTGTGCTGAAAAGCTGTGCCTCCTCACCTTCTCAGGTCTTTGATCCAAAGAACCCCGGTCAGCTAAAAGCAGCCTTCAAACAGGTCGCCAATTCGCTCGACTACACGCGGCTGAAATATTAGCCTCAGCTTGACCCAGCACAAAAACACCCGATTTTCGGGTGTTTTCGGGCCATTTATGGTTAACGCTATTATCGTTTTACAATAAACCTTATATGTTATAGCTTTCTTCCGATAAAAAAGGGGAAAGCTATGAAATGGGTGAAACGT
>JAHDHS010000002.1 GCA_020631215.1 Hellea sp.
CATTAATCACCACGACCGAGCGCCTGTATCCTTATCAGACAATTTATAATTTCCGCGATTTCGGTGGTTATGCAGGGACAGGGGGCAGACCTGTGAAAACGGGTCATTTATTTCGCTCCGCACATCTGAATAATCTAAGCGATAAAGATCTGGATTCCATCGCTGCGCTGGATATCGGTTTGATTGTTGATCTGCGTCATGCACCGGAACGCCAGCGCCAGCCTTCACGCCTATATGATCCTGCACCGTCTATTTTCGAATACCCTGACGCGCCTGAAACTGCCGGGGATAAAGTAGCCCCACATGAAGCCTTCATGCAGCATGAGCTTAACACAGCGCAAGATAGTCATGACTATATGATGCGCTCCTACAGCGCGCGTCCAAATGATGAGGGCTTTCAGGCCATCTTTGGAAACACGATCCGGCACCTGATTTCTGATAAAGAAGATCATCGAAATGGTGTCTTGGTGCATTGCGCAGCGGGTAAGGACCGGACGGGCACGCTGGTGGCTTTGGTTCAAGGGCTGCTGGGTATGTCAGAGGATGACATTATGGCCGATTACATGTTGACGATGGAAGCCGTGGATATTGATTCCATTATCGGACCGGCTTCCCAAATGTTCACCAAACGCTATGGCCGAGAGATCGATGCGGAGGCGTTGCGGCCCATGTTTGGCGTGACACCTGAATTTCTTGAGGCGGCGCTTGAGACAATGGGCGACATGCAGCTATATGCAAAAAATGTCCTGAAGCTTTCGCCTCAGGACATTGATAAATTGCAGGCGAGATATCTCGCTTGAGATTTAGTGCCTTAGTTGGCTGATCCGCCGCATACGACATTGTTTTCTGTCGAAGCCGAGCATGAAATCTCTGTGCCAATCGCATCGCCAATATCAACACGGGCTGATTTGCGCGGTTTTAGCAAAAAATTCTCACGCAGCGTAAAGTTCGATTTGAAATATTTTACCTTAATCGGTTCAAAATCATAAGCAATTCGCGCGACGACAACACCGGAGTTTTCGTTCAGAATACGGGAGTCCAGTGAAGCCGGATCAAAATGTTTAAATTGCTGAGGCCCGTCATTCATCAGAGCTTTACCGACCAGGCGGGGGTTGCCGTTCTGATCCAGATCATAGCTCGCAATTTCCAATTTAATGTCTGATACATTGTCAACACTCAACACTTTCAAGGTGGCTGTCATGATTTCAGTCATGTCATCGGCCGTTATCTGCGAAACTTGCGTGGCGAGATCGCCGGCAACGTTGGTCGAGTGCGAGATCTTACGATCGAAAGAGATCGCATAGGCGACTTCAGCGAGGCCAAAATACATCATGATCATGATTGGGGCGATGAGGGCGAACTCGATCGCAGCTACGCCATCTTCGTTAGATTTCAGCTTTCGCCGCTGATCTTGGATATGACCCATACCCAGTGCGCAGCTGTTCAGTAAGGCTGTTTTCATACGGTTTAACATCACAAATCCTATTCTTAATTAACCCGGACAAGAACCTGGCGCCGGGAAAGGTTCGTTTCGGAATGCCGTCGAGCTTTCCAGAATGCGATACCCTGATCCTTGATGCGTTTCCATGCGCGTTAAGGCGGCTGGCATTGCAAGCTGATAATAAAACAGAGCTCGGATAACCACCGGATCGCCAGCATTTGTGTTTGCGTAATTACCGGGTTGTAGATTTTCTTCCGGGTCTGGCATGTTGATATCTTTGAACTTTGGCTGGCTCAAAACATCAATTCTGATGTTGTTTTGACAATCCATCATATTGTCCATTTCGGAGCAGACCAGTTCTTTGAATTTTGCCGCGCCGCCGCAAGCTTGAAAATTGCCTGTGCGGATTTGACGACCGGCCTCAGACACAGCGTGAGTCATAGCCGAGTTCAAAAAGAAAATGACCGCAAGCTCAATAATGCCAAATAGCAACATAAAGAATGGCAAAGCCACGATTGCAAATTCGACGGCTGCGACGCCTTCCTTGTCTTTTCGGTATTGTCTCGCCCGTTTCAACAGACGTTTGTAATAGCCCAACATATCCCACTCCTGTCTGGCATTGTGCTCAGAGAGGAAATTACCTACTCATTAGGTATTAATATTCGGGTAAGGAACGGGCTTAACAAATGGTGAATCTGGTTATTCCACTCGTCGATAGGCAGTCCTAATTAGGACCGCCATTAAACGACCCGCCACCAGCCGGAGAGGCTGGCTGTGACGAGGAAGAATTATTAGATGTCATATTTTGTGTCGCGGCTCTGAATAAGGCCGTCAGAGGATCAATGGGTTCGCTTGGCGTTGTATTTGCTTCGATAAAGTCCGGACTGTCACCTAGAACTGGCGCTGGCTGGCAATAGGGTTGACAATTATATGACTCCCGGGATTTAGCATTGAAGACCCGAACGCCTTCATGGGGTGTCGTTTGTCTGACGCGTACATCCGCATTCATCATGATCTGGCCGTCCGCATCTAAAACGATCAAATTGGTTTCACCAAAGCCGCGTCCAACGACGAACAGCGTGTCAGCTGCGTGAACCGAAACATCGGCAATATCGGAGTTCCCAATGACCACAGCGCTGGCGGCAGAAGGAAGTTGGATGATTTCTGTTTTATTCAAATCGACTAAATAGCCATTATTTCCCGCCAAAGCCGTAGTGCTGGCCAGACAAGTTGTTCCAAGGGTCGTTAAAAAAGTCAAAAATCGCATCAGACACTCCGCGTTACACAGAGCTTCTTAGGCAGATGTAGTGAACGAAGGGTTTACAAAATCGATGTTATATTATGGCCGGGGCATCAGGGACATTTAGGCCTATTATAGAGTTGTTCCGCCTTTTCAGTTTAATTTCTTCGTATTCAGTAGAAATTTACCTGAAATTTACCGTGTCTTCTAACCGAATGGTAATTCGCCCCCCCTATAAGCGGTCTCAACAGGGATGACCCTGTAGGAGGATTGTCCTCATAATGACTAGCATACGTGGGAGTATTGTTATGCAAAATCTAGTAACTCGTTTCATTAAAGACGAATCAGGTGCGACAGCTATTGAATATGGTCTGATCGCAACACTTATCGCTGTTGCCATGATCGGCGGCGCGACAGCTCTTGGTGGAAACATCAATACACGCTTTGTAGGCTTATCTGGCACTATGGGTGAGTAATAAGCTGATCTAAGTTAATAGCTGAGAATAGGTCACTTTTGTGACCTATTTTTTTTGCCTAACTTTATGAATTTTAACGTTTATTTTACCTAGCGGCCGTAATAAGATTCAACGTGGAGTGGGATATGAAAAAGCTTTTGAAAAAATATTTAAATGACGATTCAGGCGCAACGGCCATTGAATATGGTCTCATCGCGGGATTGATAGCAGCAGCTATGATATTGGGCGCTACGGCTTTGGGGCAATCTACAAGCACCTTATATGAGGATGCTGCAAACTCTTTTTAGGCGGGCTCAAGCCAAAACTTTGCCAATTGCATCAACCGCCTATTAATCTAATTACGTTAGCTCAAGTGACTAGCTTAAGGAATGTCACATGATCATAGCCATTATATCGCTATTCGCATTTTCAATACTTATGATCTTTGCTGCCTTGAAAGATGCAGCAACCATGACCATCCCGAACTGGATTAGCCTTGCTATTATAGCCGCTTATTTTGTGGCTTTGCCCTTCACATGGCAGGGCGGTGCGGTTTTCCTGGAACATTTATCCGTTGGTCTTGTATTCTTTCTGGCTGGATTTGCCATGTTTGCCTTTGGCTGGCTCGGAGGCGGCGACGCAAAACTAATGGCCGCGACGGCTCTCTGGTGGACCTGGCCTGATGCTTTGAATTACATATTCTACACTGCACTTGCTGGCGGAGCCTTGGGTTTGTTTTTGTTGGCAGGACGTCAATATATCCCGGTAAAGGTTTTGACCTCGCCATGGGCCTATAAAATGTTAAAAGACGAGAAAAAAATGCCATATGGCATCGCTTTAGCCATTGGCGGTGTGCTGACACTGATTCAGAGCGATATCTACCGGACAGTCCTCGGCGGCTAAATTTTATCAAATTTCTGTCGACTTAACGGGTTATTTGGGCCCGCTATGTTGGTTTGTGGTCGATGATTGAGTCAATCTCTGCAATATTTCAGAAATAATAGGTTTTTCTCATTATCGTTAACCCTTTCTTTGCCCTCATTTTCTACGCGTTAACCATGCTTTAGAACGTCTCGGCCTATGCCTTAGGTCTGAACGGCTCTGTGAGGGGATATGGATAAGAGAAAAATAATCTTGATTGCTGTGATGGCCATATTGGCATTTGGTATCTTCAATGTTGTCAAAAAACTTGGCACGCCGCCGCCTCAGACCGTACAGGCACCTGAAACCATTGTAGAAAAAGTCAAATATGTCGGGGTCTTGGCCGCGGCAAAAGATATGCCCCTGGGGTCACGCATTTCCGATAGTAGTCTTTCATGGATTGATTGGCCCGCAGAGGCTGTCACGCCTGCTCTGATTACTGAAGACAATCGGCCTGACGCAAAAGCAGAGCTGGAAAACTCTATTGTTCGTTCGCCGATCGTAGAGGGCGAGCCGATTAATCCGGTTAAACTTGTCTCGGCCGGCGACAGTGGCGTCATGGCCGCTCTCCTAAGCCCTGGTATGCGGGCCGTGACTACGCGCATTAGTGTCGATACCGCTGCGGGCGGCTTTATTCAGCCTGGTGATCGTGTTGACGTGATTTTACGTGAGTCATTTCGCATTGAAGACAATGATGAGAACAAAAATCAAGCCCAGCTGAAACGGGAGCGTGTCTTTATGGCAAGAACTTTGTTCGAGAACGTCAAGGTGCTCGCGATTGATCAAACTTATGCTACGACCTCTGAAGATGGAGCAACTGTCATCGGGTCGACAGCAACTTTTGAGCTCAACCAAAATGACGCTGAGTTATTACAGGAGGCTGAGGGCGCAGGGGACATATATCTGACTCTTCGTGGAATTACCCGTTCCAGCGCAAGAGGCGTGAGCGCTGCCAGCGTTTCCCGTAATAAAACCGGATCAGAACAAAGTTCGCTCACAATTTACCGCTCGGGGCAGCCGACACGTGTTGCTATTCAGGATTAAAAGATGATGTTGAAACGAATTTCTTCTCTATTACTGACCAGTTCAGCGGCATTTGTTCTCATGGCAGGCGTAAGCCTCGATGCGGATGCCGGCACACGGTCTTATTCTCATATCCAGAATGCGCAAAGCAGTGGTGATATCCGTATTCAATCCCCCGGCGAGGGCGCAACAAACCGTTCGATTGTCCTGCCTTATAGTAAGTCCAGCGTCGTCGAATTGCCGGAAAATGTCATGGACGTGATTGTTTCTAATCCTGAAATAGTTGAGGCGGTCGTTCATACATCAAAACGGACAGTTTTGATTGGCAAGAATGCCGGACAGACGAATGCATTTTTCTACAGTCATGATGGCCGGGAATTATTGAATTTGGACATCAGAGTTGAGAAAGATATCAATGGCTTAATAGAACTTATCCGGAAAAACACGCCGAATGCCAATGTGGAAGTGACGGCCATTAATGACAAGATATTGTTGACGGGTTCAGTCCCGAATTCAGCGACAGCCGACGCTGTTGAAAAGCTGGCGCGTATGTGGAGTTACTCAGCTGGTTCTGGCGGATTTTTTGGATCACGAAGCAGCGGCGGTGAAGCCGAGGACATTGTCAATCTGATGTCAATCGAAGGCAAAGACCAGGTCATGCTAAAAGTGCGCATCGTTGAGATGCAGCGCTCTATAACCAAGCAGCTGGGGTTTGATCTAAGCGTAGGGGCCAGACTTGGTGACGCGACTGTCAGTCTTGTGAATAATGTGACACCGGATATGGATGGCGGCATGACATTGGGTGCGGCATTTACCAGTGCAGGCGGCGCGATAAGGAGTTTTGCTCCGCGACTACAGGCCCTAGAACGTGTTGGTTTGATCAGAACATTGGCAGAGCCAACTTTGACGGCTATTTCCGGAGAAACCGCCAACTTCCTGTCTGGTGGTGAACTGCCAATCCTGTCAGGGGTTTCAATCGATCCTCAAACAGGCGGTTTGATACGCGAATTTGAGTTTAAGCCTTACGGCGTATCTCTTGGCTTCACCCCGGTTGTCTTGTCAGAAGGCATGATTTCATTAAATATCTCTACTGAGGTGTCAGAGCCAACCGTTGAAAACGCTTTTGATACGATTGGCGGCGATATTTTAGGTATTCGTGTCCGTCGGGCCAATACGGTGGTCGAACTGCCTGCCGGCGGAAGCCTCGTAATCGCAGGTCTTATTCGAGAAGAGGCTAGAAACGCTGTCGAGGGCGTACCGGGTATGAAAGATATTCCGGGACTTGGAGCCTTATTTCGGGCGCGTGACGGATCAACTGTGCAAACGGAGTTGGTCGTCATTGTGACGCCCTATCTCGTGGATCCGACCCATCCGGATAATTTGCAAACGCCACTGGATGGATTTGTGCCTGAAAGTGACGGTGATAATTTCCTCTTGGGCCGTATCAACAAAGTTTACGCTGAAAACGGACAGCCAAAGATTTCGACTGAGACATTAGATGGTCCATTTGGTCACGTGGTCGATTAAGGGGAAAAAGATGCATAATTCATTCAAGAAATCAGCCCTTATTAGCGCGACGCTCGCAGCGATCGTACTTGGCGCATGTTCAACGCCGACGCCATCACTTCCGCCGACTGATTTGCGCAATCCTATTCAAGTTGCCGAGTCAATTGAACGTTTAGAGCTCTATGCACGGCCAAATGGGTTAGAGCTTTCCGCACGGGACAAATTGGCGGTTGCGCAATTTTTGGATGGTTACCGCAATGGTGGTGACGGGCCTTTATACATGAACAAGCCAGCCGGCGCGCAAGGCGGCATTGGAACCCGACAAGCCGAAGCGGTCATTCGCGGCCTTATGGCTGAAGGCGGTATTAATCCTATGGCTTTACAAAGCGGGCAATATCAATCGCCGCCGAATGCACCGGCACCCGTTGTTGTGTCTTACCGA
Source organism: Hellea sp. (assembly GCA_020631215.1). Lineage (GTDB taxonomy): Bacteria > Pseudomonadota > Alphaproteobacteria > Caulobacterales > Maricaulaceae > Litorimonas. Next base: position 7,029 of record JAHDHS010000002.1, read on the forward strand.
ACGCTGAAAGCGATTCCGCAAAAATGTGGTCGTCTGGGTAGTCTCAGTGATACATATAATAATCAGCCCTATGACAATTTTGGATGTTTCCAATCAGCGAATATCGCCGCGATGATCAGCGACCCTCGCCAATTGCTTGAACCATATACTCAGGGCAACCCAAATGCGCAGCGCAGGCAAGTAGTTTATGACAAATATATCAAAGGCGAATTAAGCGCCTCGGAATTTCCGACTCGTCAGCTCCTGACAGCGGATGATGATTAAGATTGTGGACCAAACCGGATGACCGTTATGAACCAACCACTTACGCCCAGACCAACAGCTCCGGCTCAACAGGTTGCGGCCGCGCCAAGACCGATTATGCCGCAGCCTGTGCCTATGCCGGCTATGCCCGCGCCCGTCGCTATGCCCAGTGCCCAGCCTATGCCGCAAATGCCGCCCGCTGTTCCAATGCAAGGCCATCAGGCCCCAATGCAAGCGCAACCGGTTTCGCAAGTACCCGCACAATCCATGCCGCCAGCAACTCAGCAGCATATTCCAGCGCCACAGGCGGCACCGCTGCCAATCGCAGGAGCGGTTATCGATGAGGCTCAAGCTAGAGAAGGCGGAGAGCGCGCTCTTCCGCAAATCTCAATCCAAGCCTTTTGTGACCGCCAAGAAACAGCGCAGTGTATCAATGAGACCACGCGTGATTGGCGCATGAAGCGCACGAATATGAAAATATATATGGGCGGTTTAACTGCGGCGATCGAGTATTATCATAAAGAAAATACGCCGAATTTAATTTTGATTGAATCCGGTATGCGCGGCGCAGAATTGTTCAATCAGCTCGAAGAACTGGCGTCAGTTTGTGACGCAGGCACAAAAGTTGTGATTATCGGGGCGACAAATGATATTCGTCTCTATCGTCAATTAATGGAAAAAGGCGTATCTGAGTATCTAGTGCCTCCGCTGCATCCACTCAATGTCATCCGGTCGATCAGCGATCTTTATGTAGATCCAGAGCAGCCTTTTACGGGTCGCGTATCCGCGTTCTTCGGCGCCAAAGGCGGCGTTGGGTCTTCAACTCTTGCCCATAATATCGCATGGATATTGGCTGAGCAATTAGGTCAGGAAACGGCTCTGGTCGACTTGGACGCATCATGGGGAACAACAGGTCTAGATTTTGCCTATGATAGCACTTCAGGCCTAGAAGAGGCCTTGGCTGAACCTGACCGATTAGACGAGACCTTATTGGATCGGATCATGATCCGGCATACTGATAAGTTATCTATCCTGCCGACAGCCGGTTCCTTAAACATGAAGCCTGTCATGGATTCTGGAGCCTATGAGGCTGTGGTCAATGCTGTTCGGGGAATCAGCCCATTGGCAATTTTGGATTTACCGCATTACTGGACGGATTGGACGACTAATGTTCTGTCATCTGTGGATGATATCGTGATCACGGCGACGCCCGATCTCGCCAATCTACGGAACACAAAAAACTTAATTGATTTCCTGAAATCACAGCGGCCTAACGACCCTGACCCCGTCTTTATCTTAAACAAAACCGGTATATCGAAAACCGGAGAAATAGCTGTCAAAGAATTTGCTTCAGCAGTTGGTTTAGAACCTGCATTGGTTGTTGGGTTTGACCCGGATAGTTTCTTTGAGGTTACCAATGAAGGTAAAATGCTTTCGGATGTCAAAGCTGCGGCCCAGACTGTTCAAGGGCTGTCCTACATCGCAAACCGTTTAAAAACCGGCTCTTTCGAACTCAGCAACAAAGCCAAAGCGGCCACACCAACGAAAAGTCGCTTCAAGCTTGGTGGCGGCGGTGGAGATAAGCCAGCCAAAGACTCAAAACCACTTTTTTCTTTCATGAAGAAAAAGGGATAAGATAAATGTTTGGAAAGCGCAGCGAAGCATCAGCGGCCTTACAAAAGCCCGTCGCCGCGGCAGCGGAGGCAGCCCCTAAGCCGACACCTAAAGCGACAGCTGTCCCGGCAAATACGGGGCAAGCCCCAGCGCGCCGAAATGAGCCTTCAGAAGAATATTACGAAACCAAGGCGACGATCTTCAACGCCTTGTTTGAAACGATTGATGTTTCCGCATTGGCGGGTATGCAGCCGGACCGGGCACGAGATGAAATTCGTACAATTGTCGATGAAATTATCGCCATTCGGAATGTCCGGCTTTCAGTTTCCGAGCAAAGCCAGCTGATTGGTGAGATTTGTGATGATATTTTGGGCTATGGTCCGCTAGAGCCACTGCTCGCGCGCGATGATATTGCCGATATCATGGTCAATGGCGCGAAGCATGTCTTTATCGAAACCAATGGTAAGATGCAGAAGACGAATATTCGTTTTCGCGACAACACACAATTGATGAATATCTGTCAGCGCATCGTGTCCCAAGTGGGCCGCCGCGTGGATGAAGCCAGCCCGATTTGTGACGCCCGCCTATTGGACGGGTCTCGTGTCAACGTGATTGCACCGCCTCTGGCGATTGACGGTCCCGCTTTGACCATTCGGAAATTTAAGAAAGACAAGCTGACATTACAAAACCTTGTCGAATTTAAATCAATATCTCCGGCCGGTGCGAAGGTGCTACAGATCATTGGGGCTTGCCAATGTAACGTCGTTATTTCCGGCGGTACGGGTTCCGGTAAAACGACATTGCTTAACTGTCTGACCGGATTTATTCACCCGGATGAGCGTATCATTACCTGCGAAGATGCCGCCGAACTGCAATTGCAGCAGCCTCATGTGGTTCGTCTTGAAACCCGCCCGCCAAACTTGGAGGGCAAGGGTAAAATTACCATGTCAGACCTCGTGAAAAACTGTCTGCGGATGCGCCCGGAACGGATTATTGTGGGTGAGGTGCGTGGCCCTGAAGCTTTCGATTTGTTGCAAGCCATGAACACGGGCCATGATGGTTCCATGGGAACGCTTCACGCCAACTCCCCCCGCGAAGCCCTCTCTCGTCTGGAATCTATGATTACCATGGGCGGATTTTCGCTGCCCGCTAAAACCATCCGTGAGATGATTGTTGGGTCTGTTGATGTAATCGTTCAGGCCTCACGCTTACGGGACGGTTCACGCCGCATCATGAAAATCACCGAAGTTATCGGCATGGAAGGCGATGTTATCGTCACGCAGGATTTGCTCGTTTATGAAATGGACGGCGAAGATGCGGATGGCAAAATCATCGGTGAACACAAGTCTACAGGTATTGCGCGCCCTGCCTTTTGGGACAGAGCACGCTATTTCAATCTGGAAAAAGAACTGGCTGAAGCCTTGGATGCGGCAGGCGGCTAAATGGATCCTCAAACACTCATAGCATTAATGGCAGCCGGCATGGTTTTCTGTGTAGGCCTGTTGTTTATGGGCGGCGGAAATACTGCCTCTAACTCTAAACGAGTGAAGAAAATAAGCGGCAAGCAGACAGTCGGCGATGGCATTCTAAATAAGCTTAAGGTCGAAGATCAGGGTAGCCGCCGGAAGCAGATCGAGGAAAGCCTCGGTAAAATTGAAGAGCGCCAGAAATCAAAAAAGAAGAAATCCAAATCATTGCAGCAACGTCTTGTGCAGGCAGATGTGAGCATGCAGCCTCAAACTTTTTTAATCATCTCTGCGGTTTTGGCTGTCATATTTGGTGGTCTGCCTTTTGCTATGGGCGTTCCTCCGTTATTTTGTGCCGGTCTTGCCATCGCAATGGGATTTGGCTTTCCGCGTTTTGTGCTCGGCTTTCTGATTGGGCGGCGGCAAAAGAAATTTACGGCTCACTTTGCCGACGCGATGGACATTATTGTTCGCGGCGTTCGAACTGGACTGCCTTTGAATGATTGTCTCAAGATCATCGCTCATGAAAGCCCGGATCCGTTGGGTGCAGAATTTCGGCGCGTTGTAGAAGGTGAAAGCTTGGGCATACCTATCGAAGTATGTCTCGAACAGCTTTATGAAAGAATGCCTATTTCTGAGGTAAACTTCTTCTCCACTGTTTTGAACATTCAAAAAACATCAGGCGGTAATCTAGGAGAATCGCTTGCAAATTTGTCTGGAGTTTTGCGGGGGCGTAAAATTCTGCGAGAGAAAATTAAGGCGTTATCTGCCGAAGCAAAGATGAGCGCGATCATTATCGGGGCGCTGCCGATTGTTGTGATGATACTTGTGACCATTATCAGTCCGGAATATATGAATGAATTATACTTCACGCCGACGGGACACCGGAATCTGATGATTGGCGCCGGGATGATGATCACTGGCGGTCTGGTCATGCGCAAAATGATGAACTTTAAGGTATAGGAGCGCGATATGGATCCCCAGTCAGTTGCTCTTTTCCAAAATGCGGCTTATTTGATCGTAACTTTACTGGTTGTTGCTACGATCTACACAATCGTTGCCCCTATACTCGAGGGTGATAAGCTTAAAAAGCGTATGGACTCTGTCGCTAATGCCCGTGAAGGGATGCGCAAGGAACGCATGGCAAATCTAAACGCGCAGACATCTCTGCGCAAAAATGATCAGGGTCTGGCAAAAAATTTGGTCAACAGGTTCAGCCTTGAAAAATTATTAGAGGCATCTGACTTGAAAGACAAGCTGGCCCAGGCGGGTCTGCGCGGGCAGAAGCCGATTTACACATTCTATGCTTTTAGATTGGCTCTTCCATTGATTATGGGCTTCATAGGCTTGGTCTTATTTGTGGGCATAAACCCATGGGATTGGCGTATGATGCAGCGGATCACGGGCGCCATATTCATGCTCGCGATCGGTTATTATTTGCCGGGTATGTATGTGAAAAACTTGGCGAGTAAGCGCATGGCCTCTATCATGCCGGTTTTCCCGGATGCCTTGGACCTGCTATTAATTTGTGTTGAATCGGGTATGTCCGCCGAAGCGGCTTTTGCACGCGTGGCGAAAGAATTAGAGGAGAGCTCTGTTGAACTTGCCGAAGAGTTCTCGTTAACAACAGCGGAGCTGTCCTACCTATCATCCCGCCGCTTAGCCTATGAAAATTTGGCGCGCAGGAACAACCATGTCGGTATTCGGGCGGTTTCAACTGCCCTTATTCAGGCAGAGCGATATGGTACGCCTTTGGGGGACACACTCCGGACAATGGCAAATGAAAACCGCCAAATGCGGGTCATGGCCGCAGAAAAGAAAGCGGCCGCTCTGCCGGCGAAATTGACAGTTCCAATGATTTTGTTCTTCCTGCCAGTGCTCTTCATTATCATCCTGACACCGGCCGGTATGCGTATGTCTTCTGCGCTCGGACTTTAAACCGGAAGAATCTTTAAAAACTTCGTTTGAAAAACAACGGCGCGTCGAGCGATAGATATGTGAGTATCGCGCGCGGTGAGTTAAACTAGCGACGACGGCGTGCGGTGCTGTTATTATAAGCTGGTGGCTGCGTTTGTGGATATCCACCAGATTGCGGATAAGATTGTTTCGAGAATTGAGGCGTGGCTTGAGTTGGCGGGTTTCCGTTCCTCAGACTTGCAAGGACTTCTTGCTGGGCGCGCAATTGTTCGGCTGAGGTGACTTGCTGTTGATTGCGCTGCGCGGCGCGTTGAGCGGCATGCCTGGCGGCGTCTGAACTGGATTTATATTGTCCATTTGTATGCATCGTCGCCCTTGGCGTATTGGAAAAAGATGGCTGGCTTGAGGCCGGAGACGCTGGCCTTAAAACGGGACGAGTCGCAGCGGGGGCTGAATAAGAGGGGCTCATTTGAGGTTTCGGAGAAAAAGCGGGCCGGGTTTGAGATGCGGCTGATGCCCGTTTGTCATATTGACCAGCCTCTTCGCTTTTGCCTTGTAACTTTAATACAAGCGCCAGATTTTGCTGCACGGCTGGACCTGCGCCGGGCATAGCGGCGGCCCGGCGGAGCCAACCTTCAGCGGCTGCCGCGTCTCCGGCCAAAGCGTGGCTAAGACCGATATTTGTCAAAATATTCGGATCATGCGGTGTGATTTGCAGGGCGCGGGCATAATGCTTGCGCGCCAAATCGTAATTCTCCATCTGATCTAGCGCGGCGCCTTTGAGTGACCACAATCGGGCATATCCGGGCGCAATCCGTAGCATTTCATCTAAAACAGGCGAGGCTTCAGCGGCGCGTTCGGCAGAAATTAAAGCCGCGCCATATTCTGCACCCAGATAAGGGTCGCGGGGATAAAGGGCCCGTCCCATTTGTGTGATCTCAACGGCGCGCTCAGGATTACCAAGCTTGCGCACGGATGATGCCAGCTTGATTGTAGCTTCCAGGTCTGACGGGTTTAGGTCATATTCGCGTGACCAGAAGGCGGCTTGGGCGAAGAGTTCCTGCGTTTCGATATTATCCCGCATGGTGCGGCTGGCGGGCATATAGCTAGAGCTATCCAGGCTATCTTTCAGCTCAGTTTCCTGTTCTGTCATAGTCGGAGCGGCCATACAGCCTGCGAAAAGCACAGTACTGCCCAGCATAGCGGCTAAGGTGAGAGGTTTAATCGCAAACATATAGGCTCCAAGACATGAATAACCGCCGCAAATTCTTGCGTTAAAAAGCTATTTCGTTAACAAACGTAAACAGAGACAGTTAACGAGACGTTAGCAATTGAGAGAGTTAGGATAAGAATGACAGTTCTTTATGAGATCGCCGCAGATTTACCGACGCGTGAGCGCATCATTCCTGTGTCTGTTTTACGGCCCAAGGTCTGGGAAGGCTTCAAAGACTCCCTGACAGACGCGCAAAGAAATTTTGCCAAGGCCAGGGGCTTTTCCGCCGAAGCCGGACAGAGACTGCGTTTGCCAAATGCTGAGGGCGAAACTGACCATGTTTTGTTTGGCTGTGGCCCTGAAGACAAAGACGATATGGGCGCAATGCGATTGGGTTCATTGGGCGGGAGTCTACCCGAAGGCCATTATCAACTTGTCAATCTGCCCGTGGAGTTTTCCCCCAGACTGGCTGCGATCGCATGGGGTATGGGGAGTTATAAATTTACAGAATATCTGAATGACGAGATCACGCCGCCTACACTCGTTCTAGAAGATGATGTGGACCTCATCGAGATTAAAGCTGCCGTGGAAGCCACAGCATTATGCCGGGATTTGATCAATATGCCCGCCGGCGATATGGGGCCGGTGGCGCTGGAGGCGGCTGCGCGGGGCCTGGCAGAAGAATTTGAGGCCGAGGTGACATCCGTCGTGGGTGAAGACTTGCTGAGCGAAAACTATCCCATGATTCATGCGGTCGGCCGCGCGGCGCATGAGGCGCCGCGTTTGGTAGAATTTATCTGGGGTAATCCTGATCATCCCCGCTTGGCTTTGATAGGTAAGGGAATCACCTTTGACACAGGCGGCGTGAATATGAAGAGCGCGAGCGGGGCGAGGCTGATGAAGAAAGATATGGGCGGCGCAGCGCACGCTTTGGCTTTGTCCAGAATGATCATGGCAACGAATTTGCCAATACATCTTCATTGTCTGATTGCGGTGGCTGAAAATGCCGTCTCAGCCGGGGCTTACAGACCGGGGGATATTTTAAGATCGAGAGAAGGGCTGACGGTCGAAATAGATAATACAGATGCGGAAGGGCGCTTGGTGTTAGGAGACGCGCTTTGTAAGGCTGCCGAAGCTGAACCCGCCCTCATGATTGACTTTGCGACACTAACCGGGGCTGCACGTGTCGCGCTTGGCCCGCATCTGCCGCCTTTCTTTTCCAACCGGGAAGCTCCTGTTTCGGCAGTGATGCACCAAGCCAGCCGTGAAGGCGATCCCATTTGGCATATGCCACTCTGGCAGCCTTATAACTCGATGTTATCCTCACCGATCGCGGATATGAAAAATGCGGGTGGTGCTTTTGCGGGCTCTGTGACCGCCGCCCTGTTTCTGGAACGGTTTGTTAAAGGCCGTCCATGGATGCATTTCGATACTTATGGCTGGAACCCGGCGGCCCGTCCGTCTCACCCCAAAGGCGGGGATATGTATGGCGTGAGAGCGCTCTATGCTTGGTTAAAGTCAGGGGGCTTGAATGGCGGGTTTTCTGCTTAAAAGACTCTGCCTGATCGCGTTCCAGCTCATAAGTAAAGTGTAGGCCAAAGCTAAAGACACGGTCAGGGTTGAGATAATGACCATGCCAACTGACATATTTGGAAAGGCGAGCGTAAATATTTGCGCCAGCGGCCACACCCCTAAAAATGTCGCCAGAACCAGATTGGCCCAATCTTTTAAGATTGCGGCCGATTTTTGCAGACCCAAAGTGGCGAGATAGCAGAATAGAGCTGTCGCCAAAATTTCAATAGCAGGTGTCCAGGGTAGAAACAGAAAGTTTACAGTCGCTAATGTGGCCAAGCTTGCCAAAATGGCTGACTGTAAAATATTGTGTTTTGGCAGATGATGTCTCCAAGCATAAGCAGCCATACCGCAAACATATATATAACCCAGCCGCAAAGGAGCCAGAAACGGTTCAAGACTGGTCACGCTTGCCTTCACAGCTATATTTTGAGTGACCCCGTAAAGCAGTATGGACAGGACTGCTGCTGCCAAGAGGACATGTTTGTTCCTGAGGATTCTAATTGAGCCAAAAATAGCCGTTCCAATGTAGAGAACTGCGCCCCAGCGCAAAGTCCATATCGCGCCCTGCGCCAGACACATATATTTTGCATCATCCATCAGGCCGGGTAAGGGCTGACTGGGTTTGATTAAAAACACGGTCTCGAAGAAATATTTCGCCAATTTTGGCGCTGCAGAAATTGATCTAGCTTCCGGGCTGCATAGTGCAGGATAAATAATCAAGATTACGGCAGCGGTATAGAGCCCAAGAAGCGGTATAACCCGCCGAATACGGGATTTCAAAAATGTCCATCCGCGCCTCCCTTCGGACAGGCTACGCATAGCCATTAATCCTGATAAGAAAAACATTATCTGGATTGCAAACCAACTTGGATCATGACCCCATATATGACCCCATTCCATATTGCCGGGGCCCCGCGGCATTGTTGAGGCATAGCCCATTCCCATTATGAGAATAGTCAACAGGCGCACAGCATTTAGCTGAGACAGATGAAAGACAGGGCCTGACTTCATCGGGTTTATGGTCCTTGAAACACTCATATCAGCTAGTTTTAACATCAAATGTCTTAAAAAATTTCCTTCATTTTGAATCATTTACCGTTTCATTTCGGGTCAGAAACAAATGCCGCCTTGACCAAAGAATCACTACTATGCGAATCATGTGCTAAGTGATTTGCTCAGAATGAGGTTGATAACTATGTACACCGCCGCTCAGACCGTCTCTGGAGGATGTCTTGTCCGGCACGAAGGCGGCTTTGCCGGAGGCGATCCCAGCACACCACCATCCCTTTCAAGAACAGATAGCCTCTCACTTTGGTATCGCGTCACATTAGGCAGTGTCTTAAACAATGCGCCGGATCTGACAGCGCGGCAACTCGCTGTGATGATGAGTGTCTATCTTGAGGCCGGACCGCATACGGTCAGATCGCTGGCAAAAAAGCTAAATGTTACAAAAGCGGTTATCACCCGTGCCGCTAACCGGCTTTGCAAACTTAATTACATCCAACGCGCGCCGGACCACCGGGACAAGCGCTCCATTATATTGACCCGCACGCCGAACGGAATTCATTATTTGCGCGACTTTGCTGACATAATTCAGACAGAATTTCCTCTCAAGCTAAGCTGAGTCAACATACCTTGGGGGCAATGACGTTATTATGGATCGTCGATTTACGCTTTTGAATAACGCGCGGGTTTGTCTGTATCGAGGGCGGGTTATCGCGTCTCATGTGGCCTTGCGCGATGGTCCGAAGGCTTCGGCATCTATGGATACAGAGCTGCTTTACGGGCAGGGCTTTGATGTTCATGCGGAAGTCGGTCAAAGGCTCTACGGACGGGCCAGGCCTCTGATTGCAGGCGCGCGCCGCCGCGGCTATGTAGGCTATATATCCCGCAAAGCTTTTTCGTCAGAACCAGTCCGCGCCACACATGTTGTGACTGCGCTCTCCGCGCCTCTATTCAAAAAGTCGGACATCAAAAGCGGTATCAAAACCACCTTGCCGATGAATGCTCAAATTCAGGCTGTTGCCCATACGGAGCACCTTTTGGAGGTTGCGGGTAAAGGGTTCATTCACCGCGCTCATATCCGGCGCGTTAGCCTAGATGCTCCGCAGGACTATGCTGAGGTCGCAGGCAGATTCTTAGGGCGGCCCTATATCTGGGGCGGCACCGGAGCTGCAGGCGTGGATTGTTCGGGGCTAGTGCAAATGGCGCTTGCAGCTTGTGATATTGATGCGCCAAGAGATGCGGACCAGCAGGAGAAAAAACTGGGCAAGCTCGTCGATCAGGCCTCTTTGCGGCGCGGTGATTTAGTGTTCTGGCCGGGGCATGTCGGTATTATGGAAACAAAATCCCGTCTTCTCCATGCCAATGCACATCATATGGTGGTCGCTCGGGAACCCCTTAAAAAAGCGATCCAGAGAATTGGCTCTCCGCGCAGCATCAAAAGACTATAAATTCCCGCTGAGCCACGTTTTGTAGTTCTGTGGTGACATATTCTCGCGTGAAGTATCGATCATTAAACCAAGCGGCTTTGTGTGATCGCGGCTTGGATGAAGCCTTTAAAGAGCGGATGCGGGTCGAAAGGCCGAGACTTAAGCTCGGGGTGATATTGCACGCCAATAAACCAGGGATGGCCCGGAATTTCGACAATTTCCGGTAAGACCCCATCTGGAGACAGGCCGGAGAATTTTAAACCGGCCTCTTCAAGGCGATCCTTATAATCGATATTGACTTCGTAGCGGTGGCGATGGCGTTCTTCAATTTCGGTTGTTCCATATTGCTCGGCCACCAAAGAGCCTTTCTCCAGCATTGCCGGATAAGCGCCCAGACGCATTGTTCCGCCCAAATCGGTATCCTTGGTGCGTTCCAATCTTTCATTACCTTTGGTCCATTCGGTCATCAGACCCACAACATTTTCACCGCCCTCGCCGAATTCTGAACTGCTGGCATTCTTGATCCCGGCCAGATTACGCGCGGCTTCAATGACGGCCATTTGCATGCCCAGACAGATACCAAAATATGGCAGAGCCTTGGTGCGGGCAAATTCAACGGCTTTGATTTTGCCTTCTGTGCCGCGCTCACCAAAGCCGCCCGGCACCAATATGCCGTGCATATTTTTCAGTACGACCGCTGGATTGGCTTTTTCAAATTCTTCAGCTTCAAGCCATTTGATTTTGACCTTAACCTGATTGGCAATCCCGCCGTGAACCAAAGCCTCTGTAATGGATTTATAGGCGTCGGGCAGAACTGTATATTTGCCAATAACAGCAATATTGACCTGCCCGTCGGGGTTTTGCAGGGAAGAAGAGATTTCTTCCCATTTAGCCAACTTGGCTTCCGGGTAATCTTTGATCCGGAAATGTGTGAGCACTTCACGGTCAAGGCCTTCAGCATGATAGGCAAGCGGCACATCATAGATCGAAGCAGCATCAAGCCCTTGGATCACAGCAGATTCACGCACATTACAAAAGCGCGCTATTTTGCGGCGATCGCCATCACTGACCGGCCTATCGGCGCGGCACAGCAGAATATCCGGCTGGATACCAATGGAGCGAAGCTCTTTGACACTATGCTGAGTGGGTTTGGTTTTCATCTCACCCGCTGCGTTGATGAATGGCAGCAAGGTCACATGCAGAAAACAGGTTTGATCACGTTCCAGTTCTTGCCCTAATTGGCGCAAGGCTTCGAAAAAGGGCAGGCCCTCAATATCGCCGACCGTGCCGCCAACTTCACAGAGGACAAAATCGACATCGCCTGCGTCAGAAAGCACGAAGTTTTTAATCTCATTCGTAACATGCGGAATGACTTGCACGGTGGCACCAAGATAATCGCCGCGGCGTTCTTTACTGATAATATTGGAATAGATACGGCCCGTGGTGATGTTATCGGACTGCGCGGCGGACACGCCCGTAAAACGCTCATAATGCCCCAGATCCAGATCTGTCTCGGCTCCGTCATCGGTGACATAGACCTCGCCATGCTGATAGGGGCTCATCGTGCCGGGATCGACATTCAGATAAGGGTCCAGCTTGCGCAGGCGGACTTTGTAGCCACGGGCTTGTAACAAGGCGCCCAAGGCAGCCGAGGCCAAGCCCTTGCCCAGCGAACTGACCACGCCGCCTGTAATGAAAATGTATCGTGGCATACCCGCCGCCTTCACCATTTGCGGGTCAATGCGCGGAGGATTACTCCTTCGGCTCACCCGTATTATCGCCTTCACCTTCAGGATCAGGGGCTGCTGTTTCGTCTTCGATCACGGTCTCTGTATCAGGAGTTTCCGCAGGCGAAGTTTCCTCAGCTAACGGGGGTGCCGTATCAGGTGAATCGAGGGGTTGCGTCAAGGGGGCAACTTCATTTGTATCATCAAAAATCGACTGGTCTTTGTTTTCCATGTTGAAAACAACTGACAATGCCAGACAGTTTATCAAAAAAATTGTGCCCAATATCCCGGTCATGCGCGCGATAGAGGTTGTCGCAGAGCGGCCGGACATGAATCCACCGCCGCCACCGCCGCCAATCCCTAGAGCGCCGCCTTCAGATTTTTGAATCAGGATAAGGCCCGTCAGGATAACGCTGATAATCAGCTGTATAATAAGTAGGACTGTGGACATGTAGGTCTCGTATTTCAATTCGCGCGCGGCTTAGACCATTCTATGTGGAAAGGCCAGTGCGAATTACAAGTCATGTTATAGAGTTTTTATTATGAATTCTATCAATTAATTCTTGATGCGTTGGTAATTTAGAAAGCCCTAGTTTGACAGGATGAGAAATATTGGGAGGTTTTTTAGAGGTGAAGGGCAAGTTAGTGGGCTTGAACCCCATTCCGTAAAGAATATATTCATAGCTCGTGACGGGAAATAAATGATTATTGGATCCAAAATCAGCTTGGGAAACAGGCTTGACCTTCCAAAGAGCTAGCTTGTCTCGCAGTTCGCTTAAAATGTGCTCACTCTTTTGAACATCGACCCAAAAATCAGTGTCATCTCTGTTTGTTAAACAGTAGTGTAAGTTTAAATATTCGACGACCTCGTCATAAAGCCGATTCATTCTTTTGTTGAAACTTTTCGACAATGCGGAATATCCTCCGGAAGAATAAGGAATATATTCTGTTAAAAACTTAGCTGCGCATTCAACAAAATATAATCCGGAAGACTCAAGAGGTTCCAAGAAGCCACCAGATAAACCAATTGCGACGCAGTTTTTGGTCCAGAATGCATTACTACGATGACTGTTAAATTTTATGTGGTTTACTGGTAGCTCCGAAGCATGGTTTCCTTCATGTTTACGGAGTTCGCTTTCGGCAGAGTTCGCGTCTTGGTGTGCACTGCTGTAGACATAACCAAGTCCTCGCCTGTTTTGTAAGACTATATCCCATTTCCAACCAGCTGACATAGCAATTGCTCTTGTGTAAGGATTGAGTTTCTGAGGTTTATATTTTGTATAATCAACGTTCATGGAAACAGCGCTGTCACATAGTAGATATTGTGAATAATCATAAAATCCAACAGACATTGTCTTTGATAAAAGACGGGATGCCATGCCGGTACAATCAATGTATAAATCAGCTGTAAGTGTAACGTCTTTGTTTGTTCTTATAGACTTGATATATCCGTTTTGATCCAACTCCGCATTAATCATAGTTGAAATTAAATGATTTATACCTCTACTCACTCCAATAGACGATAAATACTGTGAAACTTTAATGGCATCAAAGTGATAGGCATAAGATATTGGAGACTTGAAATGCTCCATATCATACTGCTTTGGAGCCATATTATGATTAGCGAAGTGGGTGAGTAATGAAAATGCTTCCGAAAACTCATTTGAGTCGGTAGCGTTTTGGTTTTTTAGCAACCAAGCCTTCACCCCGGCTATCGTATTCGCAGGATCTGCTCGGTCAAAAGGATGGTCATAATAGGAGTTTTTGCGCCATCCTTCAAAGCGGATCATTGTTTTGAAAGTGGCATCAGTATGCCTCATGAACTCCCACTCATCCAAACCAATATCATATAAAGTCTGGCGAATGTGTGGAACTGTAGCCTCACCTACACCTACTTTGGGTATGTTAGGTGACTCTAAAACCGTGATCTCGACGTTCTTTTTTTCTTGGCTATTTAATTTTGAATTCAGTAAATTTGCTGTAATCCACCCTGCGCTCCCGCCGCCAACTATAAGTATTGACTTAATCATTATATCAGCCCCGCCAAAGGTGAGCTTGGGTCGGCGTATTTTTTTCGCGGCATCCGCCCCGCAAGATAAGCTTCCCGCCCTGCGATCACAGCATGTTTCATCGCGCGCGCCATTTGGATCGGGTCTTTGGCTTCGGCGATGGCCGTATTCATCAGCACCCCGTCGCAGCCAAGCTCCATAGCCACGGTCGCATCAGAGGCCGTCCCGACTCCGGCATCGACAATGACGGGCACTTTGGTCTGCTCGACGATCAGCCTGATATTGACGGGGTTTTGGATGCCAAGCCCAGACCCAATCGGCGCGCCCAGTGGCATAATCGCGGCGCAGCCCATATCTTCGAGCTTGCGGGCAAAAACGGGATCATCACTGCAATAAACCATGACATCAAATCCGTCATCAATCAGAAGTTTGGCTGCCCGCAGCGTTTCTTCCATATCCGGATAGAGATGTTTCGGGTCGGATAACACTTCGAGTTTCACGAGATTCCAGCCGCCCACCTCTTTGGCCAGACGAAGCGTACGAACCGCGTCTTCGCCGGTAAAACATCCGGCTGTGTTGGGCAGGTAAGTCACCTTGGCCGGGTCAATGAAATCCATCAGCATAGGCTCATCCGGCTTGCTGATATTGACCCGGCGAACGGCGACTGTCACCATATCCGCGCCGGAGGCTTCCAGCGCCGCCGCATTTTGTGCGTAGTCCTTGTATTTTCCGGTGCCGATGATCAGGCGGGAGCTAAATTCCCGTCCAGCGACGATAAGTTTGTCAGATGCCATTAGCCGCCTCCGATAAAATGGATGATTTCGAGCCTGTCGCCGTCTGACAACAATGCTTTACCAAAGGTGGATTTTGGCACGACTTGCAAATTGCGCTCAACCGCGATTTTTCGCTCCGGCAAGTTCAGATGCTTCAGCAAAGCCGCCACCGTCAAGCCGGCAGGCAATCCTGTATGCTCTTCGCCGTTAATGACTAAATTCATGAAAAATCCGTCCAAATTACAGGCTTGTCGCCTTTCCCGCGGCTCGTTACCATAGGCCAAACGAGAGATACAATGTCTAAAACCATATATATAATCAACGGACCGAATCTCAACCTTTTGGGCACAAGAGAGCCTGAAATTTACGGTTCTGAGACGCTGGCAAATATTGAGGCCGCCTGCGCGAAGGCCGCGAAAGATGAAGGTTATAAGATCGCGTTTCAGCAGAGCAATATTGAAGGCGAAATTGTTGATATGATCCAAGAGGCCGGACGCAAAGGCGCCGCTTTGATCATCAATCCGGCCGCCTATACGCATACATCGGTGGCCTTGCATGACGCCCTGAAAGCCATCGATATTCCTGCCATCGAAGTGCATCTGTCCCAGCCTGCCAAACGGGAAAGCTTCCGCCAGATTAGCTATGTCGGGCAGGCAGTACATGGAACGATTTCGGGATTTGGGGCGAATTCTTATCATTTGGGGCTGCAAGCCGTGATAAATCTGTTAAAGACGTAATTTACTGACTCGGACACATAACCAAGAGAGACGAGCCAATGGCAACAAAACCTAAATCCACTGTGACTTCTGACACCAAGCTTGTGCGCGAGCTCGCTAAGATTTTGAATGATACGGATCTCAATGAGATTGAGATGAAAAAAGGCGATTTGAAAATCCGTGTATCCAAAGGCGGCGGTCAAATTGTTCAAACCATGGCGGCTGCGCCTGCCGCGCCCGTGGCTTCTGCCGCCGCGCCTCAAAGCCAGCCCGTGGCTGCCCCGTCCGCCCCTACGGAGAAACAAGATGCCGGGTCTCATCCCGGTGCGGTCAAGTCGCCTATGGTTGGCACGGCCTATATCCGTCCGTCGCCTGATGCAGAGCCCTTTGTCAAAATCGGCGATAAGGTCAAAGAAGGCGATACCGTCATGCTCGTCGAAGCGATGAAGACGTTCAACCCGATCACCGCCCCCAAATCCGGAAAGATCGAAGAAATTCTCGTGCAAGATGCTCAGCCTGTCGAATTTGGCGAAGCGCTCTTCATCATCGTCTAGGCGGATATCTATTCCATGTCCCGCGCTGATACCTTCAAGAAAGTTCTGATTGCCAATCGCGGTGAAATCGCCTTGCGTATTCACCGGGCCTGTAAGGAAATGGGCATTAGTACGGTCGCTGTTTATTCCGAAGCGGACCGTGATGCTATGCATGTCCGCCTTGCCGATGAAAGCGTCTGTATCGGCCCGAACAGTGCCACAGATTCTTATCTAAACATCCCGGCCATCATTAGCGCCTGTGAAATCACCGACGCGGACGCCGTCCATCCCGGCTATGGTTTTCTGTCCGAAAATGCCCGTTTCGCCGAAATTGTCGAAGCCCATGACATGGCTTTTATCGGCCCGACCGCGGAACATATCCGTATCATGGGGGATAAAATCACCGCCAAAGATACGGTGAAAGCTGCAGGCATTCCCGTTGTGCCGGGCTCTGACGGGGCGGTCGACAATTATGAAGACGCCAAGAAAGTCGCCAAAGATGTCGGCTTTCCATTGCTCGTCAAAGCGGCGGCGGGCGGCGGCGGGCGCGGTATGCGTCTGGCGGAAACCCCGGAAAAACTTGAAGAGGCTCTCTCTGCCGCGCAGCAAGAGGCCATCGCCGCCTTTGGCAATGGCGAGGTCTATCTGGAGCGTTATTTGACCGGCCCGCGCCATATTGAGATCCAAGTCTTGGCCGACACGCATGGCAATGTTGTCCATCTGGGAGAGCGGGACTGCTCGCTCCAGCGCCGGAACCAAAAAGTTCTGGAGGAAGCGCCGTCTCCGACCTTGACCGCCAAAGAACGCGAGAAGATCGGCAAAATCGTCTCCAAAGCCATCAAGAAAATCGGTTATCGCGGAGCGGGCACGATTGAGTTCCTCTATGAAAAAGGCGAGTTCTTCTTCATTGAAATGAACACCCGCCTGCAAGTGGAACATCCCGTCACGGAGGAAATCACCGGCATCGATTTGGTGCGGGAGCAAATCCGCGTCGCCGCAGGCCTGCCGCTGAATTACTCCCAAAAGGACGTGACCTTTAACGGCCATTCCATTGAGTGCCGGATCAATGCCGAACATCCCAAAACCTTTGCGCCGAGCCCTGGCAAAGTCACGGACTTCCACGCACCGGGCGGTATGAATACGCGGTTCGACTCCGGCCTCTATTCCGGCTATTCCATCCCGCCCTATTATGACAGCCTGATCGGCAAGCTGATCGTCTGGGGCAATACGCGCGAAGGTGCCATCCTCCGCCTGCGCCGCGCCCTAGGCGAAATGGTCATTAACGGCATTGAGACCACCAAACCTCTCCACGAAGCTCTGCTGGACAATGAAGATTTCCAGAAAGGCGATTACAACATCCACTGGCTGGAGAAGTGGTTAGAGGGGCAGGGGTGAACCATGCCTTTCTTTAAAAGAATTTTTAGCAAGAGGAGCATTACTCCCGTTTCTTTGGAAGAACAAATCAGCACTCTTGCTGAGACTGGTATAGTTTTAAATGAAGGAGTAGGTGTAGGAGATTTCTTGATTTCATTTGATCGAGAAAGCTACGAACAAAACCCTTATAATTTGACGCTTCAAACATATGGATTTGAAATCGAGGAAGAACCATGGGGGCGTTACTTTTCTGATTGTGCCTGGAACTTGGATACTGAGTGTATTGAAGGTTCTGGTAGTTACGCAGAAGTTATGGAAAATATTGTTAGGATCACAGGCGGCGACATAGTTTTGACCGATGTTGTTGACGATTTTGATTTTGACAAGCCTGCTGCAAACCTAACCTATTCATTGGGAGGACTCCAAAAAGAATATACCCTAAAGGTCGATAATGATTGGATTGACCCAAATTTTGTGAAAACGTTTTTAGACCAAGTGACAGGTATAATTGCTGACGGCAGAGGGTTTTGGTCTATCGATAATGGACAGGCGTTAATTCTATTCTTTATTTCTAATAAAGTCGCCCAGAACTTAAATAAACTAGCTGATCGGCAATTGAAGCAGTTGTAAGTCAACTCCTTTCATAGAAACCCACCCTCGGTGTAATGCCGACTTGCTTCCGCGTCATCGCTGGACCGGCGGCGCTAAGCGCAAGTGCGATCTTACCGGCCTTACCTGCTGACACTCGTCCCGCCCAAGCGTCGGGGCCACCTGCGCGCAATCTCTCCCCGATTTCGCGATAGACTTTCAGCGCGGCGCTGATCGCCCAGGCGCAGCGGAAGTCGAGTTCTTTGATGCCGACACGCGCGCTGTCATAATATTGCTCGGCGATATCTAATTGCTCACAGGCGGCGGCATGGGCGGCGGGCCAATTTTCACGCTTGGCGAGCTCTTCGGCTCCCGTCGGCGCGCCATGTTTTTGCAGCAATTCTTTCGGCACAAAAACCCGTCCGGCCTTGGCGTCATCCACCACGTCCCGCGCGATATTGGTCAGTTGAAAAGCGAGGCCCAAATCGCTCGCCCGGTCGAGAGTCGCCTCATCTCTAACGCCCATAATATTGGCCATCATCACACCGACAACGCCCGCCACATGATAGGAATAATCCAGCACATCGTAGGTGGTCTCATAGACCCGATCTTCGGCGTCCATCTGAAAGCCTTTGAGCAAATCAAAAGGGTGGCGGTGATCGATATCATGGGTTTTCACGACCCGCACCAGACCCGCAAAAACGGGATTGTCCATAGGCTTGCCAGCCAGCGCATTGGACGTATCCGCGCGCAATTCATCGAGTCGTTCGGCCTGTCCGGTCTTATAATCGGCGATCTGGCCATGGCCCATTTCCTGCCCGTCAATCACATCATCGCAATAGCGGCACCACGCATAAAGCATAGAGGCATCATCGCGTAAGGCAGGCGGCAAGACACGGCTGGCCAGCGCGAAAGACTTGCTCCCACGTTTGATACTGTCATGTCCAAATTGTGTGACGGAATCCATGGCCTCTCTTAGCTCGCACCTCTCATGTGGCAACTCTAAACTGAAGCCGGGTTTGTTTTGCGATCGGCAATTTTTATTTCCAATCACAGCCAACAGAGTTGGCTGTGATATCGCGGCACCAGCCCACTCCCCCTCCCGACCACCCAATCAGTTTACCCTTGTGGGTGGTCGGGTGGGGGAGAGGGCCGGAGATGCATGCCGCGTCCAGCCGTATATGTTACCTGCGCAGGCGCCTGCGCGGCATATAGATGAAGCGGAACTGCCCGCGAGCCCCGGTCTCCGTGACGGACACCGTGGGTTAAAATCATATTTTACACGCAAACCAAGGCTCGCGGCGGTGCGTTTTCTACTGGCGGCCCAAGGTTACCTCGCAGTCGTGGCAAGTGGGGCTCTCGCCAGCAGGCCCGGCACAGCCGAATGTGTCACCACCCGGCGCTCAACCCGCACCGTCCTCTGATCCAGAACCCGACGCGTTCCTGTCCCTGATCAAAAGAACAAGTCTAAAATACTACGATTGCTGAGAGTGAGGATTTAAATATGTGATTGTTTTATAAGCAGTTGAAACTAAGCAGGAAAATTTGGGGGTAATGGCGGATTTAAATACTTATCTCCTCCCCCGTTCACGGGGGAGGTGCCCCGTAGGGGCGGAGAGGGGAGCGGTAATTAAGGATTTACCGTTTTTGCATTCCATCTTTCCGGCTGGTTTCTGTAGCTCCCCCCATCCCCCGCCAAGCGGCGGGTACTTCCCCCGTGAACGGGGGAAGAGAGTTATATGGGTTCAGACGGCAAACAAATGGGCGACGTCTCGAAGGGTCATTCGCTTATTGGATCACACATCCACGTCATCGACGAATTGGGCGTGTTCCTGGATATACTCATAGCGCAATTCGGATTTCTTGCCCATCAAGGTTTCGACCAGAGATTCTGTGGTCAGCAGGTCATCGGGATCGATGGTGATACGGGCGAGCTGCCGCGTTTTCGGATCCATGGTTGTGACCTTTAACTGGGCGGGGTTCATTTCGCCCAGGCCCTTAAAGCGGCCAATCTCGACCTTGCCCTTGCCAGTAAAGACCGTTTGCATCAGCTCTTCGCGGTGGGCATCGTCAATGGCATATTCGATCTTGCTGCCTTGGGTCATTTTATAGAGCGGCGGCATCGCCATATAGAGCCGTCCCGCCTCGATCAGGCCCGGTGTGTAGCGATAGAAAAATGTAATCAGCAAAGCGGCGATATGCGCCCCGTCAACATCGGCGTCGGTCATGATCACGACGCGCTCATAGCGCAGATCATCCAAATCAAATTTCTTGCCAAGCCCCACACCCAATGCCACCGAGAGGTCATTGATTTCGGCATTGCGCTGTATCTTATCCATGGTGGCGGATTCGACATTGAGGATTTTACCCTTCAGCGGGAGGATCGCTTGCGTTTCGCGGTTGCGGGCCTGTTTGGCGGAGCCGCCCGCAGAATCGCCCTCAACGATAAACAGCTCTGTGTCTTCACTGTTTTTGCGGGAACAATCGGCCAGCTTGCCGGGCAGGCGGAGTTTCTTGGTCGCGGATTTGCGGCGCACGTCACGGGCCTTGCGGCGCTTGACCCGCTCATCGGCGCGTTCAATCGCCCATTCCATAAGTTTCTGAGCGTCCTTAGGCGAGCTGGCCAGATAATGATCGAACGGGTCGCGCACGGCATTTTCCACAAGACGCGCGGCCTCATTATTGGAGAGGCGGTCTTTGGTCTGGCCCTGAAATTCCGGGGATTTGATAAAGACCGAGACAAGCGCGCCTGCGCCGAACATGACATCATCCGGCGTGACATGGCTGAACTTTTTACCCATGCCTGTAATGTCGGCATAGGCGCGCAGGCCCTTGGTGATGGCCGCTCGCAGCCCGGCTTCGTGAGTGCCGCCGCCGGGGGTCGGAACGGTGTTACAATAAGACCGGACAAAACTATCCGCTTCGCCGTAACCCGCCGGGCTCCAGGTGACCGCCCATTCCACCCGGCCATGCCCGCTGTCTTTTTTGGAGCGGCCAGCAAAGATCTCCGACACGATGGTGGCTTTGGGACCCATTTCATTGGACAGATAATCGGCCAGCCCGCCCGGGAAATGGAAGGTCGCCGTTTCCGGAATATCCGGCGTGTTTTTCAGTTTCTCTGGCGCGCATTTCCAGCGGATTTCCACGCCGGGCTGTAGATAGGCCTTGGCGCGGGTCATCTGGAAAAGTTTCGGGGCGCGGAAGGCAGCTTTGGGGCCAAAGATTTCAGGATCGGGATGGAAGCGGACCTTCGTTCCTCGGCGGTTATTGATCGCGCCCATATTCTTGATCTTGCCGACCGGTTTGCCCTGCGAGAATTGCATTTTGTGCAGTTCTTTATCGCGGGCCACTTCGACTTCGAGGAAATCAGACAGCGCGTTCACCACCGAGACACCAACCCCGTGCAGGCCGCCGGAGGTCTCATAGGCTTTGTTGGAAAATTTCCCGCCGGAATGCAGCTCTGTCATAATGACTTCCAGCGCGGATTTTTTGGGATATTTCGGATGCGGCCCAATGGGAATACCGCGCCCATTATCCATGATCGACAGAAACCCTTCTGCGTCCAGTTCAACCTCGATCCGGCTGGCATGACCGGCCACGGCTTCGTCCATGGAGTTGTCGATCACTTCGGCAAAAAGGTGATGCAGGGCGCGGTCATCCGTGCCGCCAATATACATGCCCGGACGCAGGCGAACGGGCTCCAGACCTTCCAAGACTTCGATGTCCTTGGCGGAATAAGAGGCACTGTCGGGGCCTTTTGCGCCGCCCTTTTTGCCTTCAAACAGGTCCTTCTTTTTTGTCGATGCCATAATGTCCTTAAGGGCCAATTTGTGGGGCCAAACAGTGAATCAGATGACACTATGAATCCGCTGCGGGCAGGGGGCAAGGCTTTTATCGTTAACGCCAGAGAATAGGTTTCTCGCTGTAATGAGCGGGCAGGGTCAAATGGCCGAACAGGGCGTCCAGACGTTTATTGGCGCGTTTTTCATGGGCTTTGACGGCCTTGATGAAGGCGGCGGGTTTGCCGCTTAACATTTGGCTTTTAAAGCTCTCCGGTATCTGGCTGATAGGCTGGCCTGTCAGGCCGAGCAGGCGCTCCCAGATTTGTATATCGCTCCAGAATGTGATGGCGGGGGTTAAGTCCTGCGAGTCTTCACCGAGCAGCTTTAGGCATGCATCCAGATATTCCGCCTGCATGAGCCCGCCCGTACGAAGTTTGGCATCAATGATGTCGGCTTTGCGATCATTGATACGTTGATCGGCCAGCCGCGACCACATCAGCTTGGCATCCATTAGGCATTGATCGCGGTCGCGCGGGCGGGTCAGGATCTCTGCCCGAATTGCCTCGACTTGTTGGCCTAAAGTCTCATCGCCTGCCACGATACGGGAATGGATCAGCGCAATATGTTCCCAGGTTCTGGCGCGGGTCATGTGATGTTCGCGCAGGCTGGAAAGCTTGACGGCAGGCGGGCCGGACCGCCCCGATGGGCGCAGCCGCATATCCAGCTCATAGGCAATGCCTTCACGTAAGGGTGTTGTGATGGCCGTGCGCAGGCGGCGCACGACTTTTGCGGCCAGTTCACTCTCAATGCTGTCATCAAAGATAAATATCAAATCCAGGTCGGATTGGGGCGCCATCCGCGCCGTGCCCATTTTGCCAAGCCCCAGCACGGTCATGGGCAGGGTATCCAGCGACAGATCATGGCGCACAATCTCTATGGCGGCGCTGATGGCCATTTCCGCCAGCCGGGTCAGATTCTTGTGCAACGTAGAGAGCCCGTCATCACCCTGCAGAAATAGATGATAATATTGAAATAGATATTCATTCACGAAACGGCGTAACCGCTCCAGCCGCGTTTCATAATCCTCATCCGCGAATATGAAATCCGTCCGGGGGGCGGGATTGCCTGAATTAACGGGACTTTGCGGGTCTAGAAATGTATCGATTATATGGGGGGATTGCTCCAGCAATACCGTCATATGCGGCGAATATAGCAGGGGCAATATCAAGGCATCCAGCAGTTTCGGATTGCGCTGTAAAAGATGGAAATATTGCTCCGAGCGGGAGAGGGTGGACAGGAACCGGTCGATCCGGATTAACGCGTTATCTGAGGCGGCGGAAGAGGACAATACACGCTGCATAAGCACTTGCCCAAAGGGCTGAAATTCCTGCAATTTATTCCGTCTGACGCCATGATGATCAAACCCGTTCAGCCAGCTTTGCGCAATGTTCTGCCCATTGGGCGAGAGGTCATTAAACAGCGGAATATCATCATTGTCGTTTTGGTCTTCCGCTTGAAACAAGGTGTTGAAGATTTTATTGACGGTTTGCCTAAGCGTATAAATCTCTTGGCTGAGCGCGGGCCATGCGGCGCCGAGTAAATCCGCGATGCCGGTTTGAATTTCGGGACTGTCCGGAACGATATGAGTTTGGTCATTCCACAGCATCTGTATGGCATTTTCGAGCTGCCTTAGGGTGATATAAGCCTGCCTGAGGCGGCTCGCATCCTTCTCGGTTATGTGGCCCAAATCACGCAGCGTGCTAAGCGCCGTGAGTGTATGGGTCGTCCGAAGAGCATATTCTTTGCCGCCCCAGACAAGCTGCTGTGCATTGACGATGAACTCTATCTCACGGATTCCGCCGCGACCTAGCTTGACATTAAATCCTGATGGATCTTGTGCAATCGGGCTGTCGGCGACCCGCTCGGCCTGTAGGCCCGGATGTTCCAGATTAATCCGGGTTTTCAGATGGGCCAATTCATCCAGCGCGCGGTAATCCAAATTTTGCCGCCATATAAAAGGCGTCAGCTCTTTGAAAAAGGCTTCGCCGATTTCTCTGTCACCGGCAATGACGCGGGCTTTCATCAAAGCGAGGCGGTGCCAGGGCAGAGCCCGGAAGAAGTAAAAATTACTGGCCTCATCCACTGCCATGGCCAAACCACCCGCCGAGCTTTCGGGCCGCAGCCGCCAATCCACCCGCCAGACAAAGTCAGGCTTATGATTGGGTTTTAAAATACGGGTCAGGCGTTGCAGGACTTTGTTGATGATATATTTCTGCCCCTTATTTTCGGATATAGGCAGCGTTTGCGGGTCGTAATAGGCGATCAAATCCACATCGGATGAGAAGTTCAGATCATATCCACCCAGCTTTCCGAGACCGAGAATAAAGAGCCCGGATAGGGGGGTAGGCTTGATG
This sequence comes from Hellea sp., assembly GCA_020631215.1. Lineage (GTDB taxonomy): Bacteria > Pseudomonadota > Alphaproteobacteria > Caulobacterales > Maricaulaceae > Litorimonas. Next base: position 31,405 of record JAHDHS010000002.1, read on the forward strand.
CGCTGGGCGGTGAGTTCCTGATACCAGGCGGCGTGCAGAGCTTTGTCGATAGAGTGTCCTGCAAAATCACTGCGCAATCGGCCATGTTCAGCGAAATCAACTTTGCCAGATAAGGCTTCTGCTGCCCAGGCCAGATCAAATTTTGATTTCAAGGTTTGTAAGGTTTCAGCGAACCCATCTGCCTTGACATCAAGCTCGCGGAGCGTCGCCAGAAGCTCTAATGCGTCCCCAGGCTGGGGGACGCCAAATTGTTCAAGAAGCCCGGATAAATAAGGGCTGGCAGAAAGCTGGTTGGCTGTCACGCCTGCTAGAATAGCAGGCGAACCACGACGCGTCCGGTGTGACGGATGAACCCATCCCGGATATCACTGTCGAAATCAAATCCGATCGATGAATAGGCTGAGCCTGCCGCGATTGAGAAACCGACCAAGATCGCCTGATCCGGGAATAGAATAGACTCCAGCTGTGCGCGCTGGCTGTCAAAAATACCGCCGCCATTCTCAAGTCCGATATAACGGTAATTAGTCAAAACCGGATCATTGATAAATTCATTGCGATAACCCACACGAACGCTTGGCCTGATCCAGGTGCGCTTGCCTTGGAATTTCGCGCCCAGATTTATCATGCCTGTGACAGCGCCTGACTCAGTTGTGCGCTTGTCAACGGCGACGGCGATGCCGGATGTGCCGGTTTCTGTGTAGGCATTCTCTGACAGGCGGAGGTAATCCAGTGACACTGTAGGTCGCAGCCAGAACTTTTCTGACAGAGCTACGTCATACCCAGCCCGCAAGGATCCATTGACGTGATACCCGGTCCACTCACCGGAGGCGTCACCGCTAAATTCATTGATGACCACGCGGCGTTCTTGTTCAAACCGGTTATAACCGCCGCCGGCATAGGCCTCAACGCCCAGAGCTCCGGATCCCCAACCTGCATAAGCGCCGCCTTGCAAGGTAAAGACATCCAGCGGGTCGTCAACGCCGACCACATCTTCGATTTCGGTGCTGGCAAAGCCGAAATTCAAACCGACTGTGTGAAACGGTCCAAGCGCCGTGTCAAAGCCGCCGGTCAGACCAAAGCCGGAACCGCGATATTGCTCTGCAAGGCCCGCGCGGTCACGGTCTGCAAAATAGGCATATTGTTGCAGCCAGGCTCCGCCCGGCTTTTCAGGGGAGCGGCGGGCATTATCCAGATGCGTTCCGACGGCCCCGGTCGCGCCGTCAACATTGGCGATGACGAATTGCATCGGCGCCGCTGCGAATTCCGGCAGGATTTGATTATAGGCATTGTTGAACTCAGTCGCGCTGGTGATATTGGCAATGGCATTGCCAAGGGCATTATTGGCTCCCATTGCCTCGAAAGCGGCGCCAAAGGCATCTTGCTGGACTTGATCCAGCCCTAAACCCCCCTCGGCCAATGTGGCCGTTGGATCACGCAGATCCAGCGTAACAACCAATGTGTTGGAGTCAGTGGGGGAAATGCTGAAATTCGTATCATAAAGGAAAGGCGATGCGCCCAAAGACAAAGCCGCCAGATTTTCAATCGTCAAATTCGCGGCATTGGCGATTGTGTAAACTTGATTGGGTGCCCCCACAATATTGGTCAGAACTGGCGCAATTGCCGCGCCATCCGCAAAGGTGATATCGCCGCTGGCGATAAGGGAGGAGGCTGATTGAGCGTCCCCATCGATTACCGGGCTAAAGGTGGATGTGCCGTCAAAAGTGGCATCCGCGACATTAATAGGTGTACCGCTGCCCAAGGTCAGGGTGGAATTATCCGTAACGCTCATGGTCAAAGCGCCATCATTGATCACGTCAGCTGTGACGGACGAGCCGCCCGACAGAGTCAGGGTGTCATTGCCAGCGCCAAAATCGATTGTATCGCCTGTGATCGTGCCGGCATTAACAATCAAAGAGTCATCGCCGCCGCCCATAAGGATGCTGCCCCGTATTCTTGGATCAGCCGGTGTCACATCGTCATCAGGGTCCTCATCCACGGCGCGGGATTGGGTTAAGGTGAAGCCGTTCATATTGGCGGATACGTCAATCGCTATGAGTGTGAGGTCTGTATCTGCCTGGCCTGTGGCGTCGGAATTAGTTCCGGTTGCCTGTATGAATCCGGTGTTGTCGATCGCCGTAATCGTGCCGGAGGCATCCTGAATGGCGACTGCCCGGCCCTCCCGGGCTATAATATTTGCAGTAATGCCGCCTGTATTGGTTATCGTGTCCGATGTTGCATCAGCGCCGATGTCAATCGCGATAGCGGTCACGTCACGCGGTGCGAGTGGGTTGGCGGCATCTGCATAGACAGCATCAATGGCTTCGGAGGCAGACGCAAAAATAACGCCGCTATTATTAATCTCATTTGCTACCGCCTGATCGCCTAAAACGATGACGCGAGCGGTGCCAGTTCCCCGGGGTGTATCCAGTTCAGTTGGGGAGCGGAAAGTGACTGATGTCATGGTGCCTGTATTGCTGATACCGCCGTCTAAATTGGCTTCCGATACGGACAAAGCCGTAGCATCAAAATCATCATAGATGCCTTGTGCACTCAGGAAACCTTCATTTATGAAGGCGTATTGCAGGGCAGGATCGTAATCAGTATCTGCCGGGTTCGTTGTTGGGGCAACAATGCCGATGGAAAGTATAGTCCCGTCCCCGTCGAGCAAGACTGCCGGGGCTGACCCGAGTTGTGTCACAGAACTGGATCCGACAACATCAAAAATTGGGTTGCCATCATCATCCAAAACCGGATCACCATTCGCATCTACTCGAGCTTGCCGGCGTTGTTGTAGAAATATGCCATTATCCACATCTCCGCTGATCCGGATGGCGGAGCTTGCTTGAAGTAAATCTTCTTCGGATAGGTCATCTCGGCCTGTGCCAATTGAGTTAAGAGGAGGTCGTCTGGCAAAGCGATATCCAGTGGCCAAAATAGACCCAGAATTTGCAAACCCGCCCTGTACATCCCCTGAAATATTGTATCCGGTCGAGCCGGTACCTAATACATTGATGTCACCCCTGTTTTCCAAATCGCCGGTCACATTTCCGGCAACATTTATGCCTACGCTGTTGTCGCCGGTGATATTAATGGCCCCGGACGTCGTCATGTTCCCGGTCAGGCCATCTACCATCATAGGCGTATTTGCCAAATTGATACCGAAACTGTCATTGCCCTCAACGTTAATGCTCGAACCTGATGCCAGTTCAATATTCCCTTGGAAAGGGGAAGCCCCTGAGATCAAAATACCAGTCCGACCTGTGCCTTCTGCAAAGGGACCATCGGAGAAAGGATCAGAATCTGTATCGGTCGGGAGTGTGAAATCCTCAGTCACACTAATTGCGCCTGATTGCGTGTAATTGCGGTCCGCGCCGCCTTCGAGGCTGACGCCCGTGGCACCATCGACATTTTCAATTTCAACTGTTCCGGCTATTGAAAGATCATTATCCGAGTCCAGAACCACTGCCGGGCCTGCATCATCTGTCAAAGTCACGCTGCCGCCTGAGGCAATGGTCACATCTGCCGGAACGCCGCCATCGCCCGCCGTAGAGGTGTTGACCGGGGCCGTGCGGGCATCTTCAATCGTGACAGGGTCGACCTGCGCAAATGCACAGACCGACAGGCCCATCGCCAGAACCATCCCGGCTGTACTGCCCATCAAACGCTTTTTATAAGGCGCGGAGATAATATGCATATCGCAATCCCAGTTTACTTTATTTGCAGGTATCATGGAGTGCCTGCGTGAGTCTTGATAACGTGCTTCTAACGACTATCTGGCGTTTCGCCAATGAAAACATGGTTACTTTTACAGTGTTTTACACATTGGCGGATTGCTAATATTCCCGCTTCATGGCAGGGGCGGCTCATGACTGAAATCGGGACTAAAACCACACGCAAGGACTGGGCGCTATTCGGGCTGGCCGTGCCGGCTGTTACAGTTGTACTGGATCAATTGACCAAATGGTGGGCGACCCGCTTTTTCAATGTCCCGATGAATATATGCGAGCTGAACCCGCGGCCGGGCTTTGATGTGGATTTTTGGGCGGTCATGGATCTGGCATTGGTCTGCAATCAGGGGATCAGCTGGGGGCTTTTGCAGGGGGACAGCCCGGTCAAGCGCTGGGCGTTGACAGCTTTCGCCTTCTTTATGTGCGCAGTTTTATATTATGTGCTGGGCCGAAGCCGGGATGTGTTAACGCGCCTGTCGCTCGGACTGGTGATTGGCGGGGCGATTGGCAATGGCATTGACCGGGCGCTCTTTGGGGCGGTGACAGATTTCATCGATTTTGGCGATATTGGCTTTCATTGGGTGTTTAATGTCGCCGATAGTGCCATTACAGTCGGGGTTATCGGCCTGATATTGGCCAGTTTTATACAGGATAAGCGTGAAAAAGCGGCCAAATCCGCTGCGAACTAACAAAATGCTCACTTGGCGGATGGGTTAAGATTGGCTAGACCCTGCTCCAAGTAATGAACAAAGCAAGTAATCAAACAAAGAGACTCTCTTATGACACGTATGATTTCAGTCTTGGCCGCGACCGCCTTACTTGGAACAGCTTTATCAGGCTGCACGACCGCGTCCAAAGCCTTGGGCCTGACCAAAGAGGCACCTAACGAGTTTAACATCCTGACCAAAGCGCCCCTAGTGGTGCCACCGGAATATAACCTCCGCCCGCCGCGCGTGGGGGAAAGCAGCGCAGAGAATAATTACTCCCAAAAAGCTGCCCGCGAAGCCCTAATTGGCAATGTCGATGATGCTGAACCAACCCGCGGTGAGGTCGTTCTCATGACCAAAGCCGGTGTTGGGCGCTCAGATCAGGAAATCCGCCTGAAAATTGACGGTCAGAACTCGGTTGAGCGCAAAAGTGAAGGTCTAGCCTCCCGAATTTTGTTCTGGCAAAACGGACAAATCGTTGATGAGCAAGGCAATCCAGTCCCTCTCAATGCCGAAGATGAAGCGAGGCGCTTGAAGTCTATCCAGGCGGCAACAGGCGGCGGACAGGTCGAAATCACAAAACGCCCCTCCGGCCCCAAACTGCCGGGACTTTAGAGCTATTCCTCAGGGTAAGGGATATACATTCTGCGTAATAAACCCTCATCCTTCCCAGCTTACCGTTCATCCCCGCGCAGGCGGGGATAAGGGGATATTCTGTGTGTTCGAATAAAGCTTAACCGTGTCGGACATTAGATTTGGCCAACTGATTGAAAGATTTGGCCAACTGATTGAACATTCTTTCCTGATCAGTGATGATAAAGTTCAGGTCATTTCTTTTCATCGAGTTTTGCGCCCTCCCTATCCCCGCCTGCGCGGGGATGAGCGGGGTATGGGTGATTGAGTCCTCGTCTTTCCCAAATCCTGCTGGCTCTATGCCCTTGGTTTCATTCCCAAACCCAAAATAATCCCACATTTGAATCCTCACTCTCAGCAACCGTAGTATTTTAGAATTGTTCTTTTGGTCGCGGGACGGGTGAGACGTCACTTACCTGATCAGAGGACGGTGCGGGTTGAGCGCCGGGTGGTGACACATTCGGTTGTGCCGGGCCTGCTGGTGAGAGCCCCACTTGCCACGACTGCGAGGTAACCTTGGGCCGCCAGTATAAAACGCATCGCCGCGAACCTTGGCGTTCGTGTAAAATATGATTCTAACCCAATGGTGTCCATCATGAACGCCAGGGTTCGCGGGCTGTCCTTAACCAAGGATTTAACCCAAAGGCTGAGTCCGTGATGGCCGCAGGAGAAAACGCATGGGCGGAACAATATCGTAGGGCGGATTAGACCGTTAGGTCGTAATCCGCCAATTCCGCAAAACGGCAGGTTACGCTGCGCTAACCTGCCCTACGGATATCGGCGCAAAGCGCCTCCTCCGGGATGGCTTACCTTTTAATATGGCCGCTTAATATGGCCGCAGCATCAACATTTGCGATTAGCGCCTCACAAATCTGTCACTACCCCCGCCCGTAAAAACCCGTTAGACGTCTCCAAAACAGGAGAGAATTATGGCTCAAGAGCTTTCAGATTATACCCCGCCTAAAGTCTGGGAATGGGATGGCGGCGCGGATGGGAATAAATTTGCCAGTATCAACCGCCCCACCGCCGGTGCGCGCGAAGAAAAAGACCTGCCTGTCGGGAAACATCCCTTACAGCTATATTCCCTCGGCACGCCTAATGGCGTCAAAGTCACAATCATGCTTGAAGAGCTTTTAGCCGCAGGTCACACAGGCGCGGAATATGATGCCTGGCTGATTAATATTATGGATGGCGATCAATTTGGCAGCGGTTTTGTGGCCGCCAACCCCAATTCCAAGATCCCGGCTTTGATGGACCATAGCGTAAAAGGCGGGCCGCAGCGGGTTTTTGAAAGCGGGGCGATCCTGTTTTATCTGGCGGAGAAATTTGATGCCTTTCTGCCGAAAGACAATGCCGCCCGGGCGGCGACGATGTCATGGCTGATGTGGCAAATGGGCAGCGCGCCCTATCTGGGCGGAGGGTTTGGTCATTTCTATGCCTATGCACCGGTCAAGATCGAATATGCGATTAACCGCTTTGCCATGGAGGTGAAGCGTGAAATGGATGTGCTGGATAAGCAGCTGGCGGAGCATGAGTTTATTGCCGGGGACGAATTGACGATTGCCGATTTTGCGATTTACCCATGGTATGGCGGTCTGGCGCGCGGGCTGCTTTATGACGCTAAAGAGTTTTTACAGGTCGAATCCTATGAGCATGTCGGTCGTTGGGCTAAGCAGCTTTCCGAGCGTAAAGCTTTCCAGCGCGGGCAAGTTGTCAACCGGCCCTGGGACGAAGAAAAAGGCCTAAAAGAACGGCATGATGCCTCTGATTTTGACGGGAAGGTTTAAGGCGGGTCAGCCGGTTTTTTGATCGCTTTAAACGGCAAGAGGAGCGACCATAAGAGTGAAGACGGTTCACGGGATTGATACTCAGGCAGGCCGATGACCATGGCCTCATGTCCGGCTTTGGGCTGGGCGCGGTAAGTGCCAAAGAGGTGATCCCACAGGCTGATGCTGAAGCCGAAATTACTGTGGGTTTCCTCGGGACGGACGGAGTGGTGAACCCGGTGCATATCTGGCGTGACGATGAATTTTCGAAGAACATGATCGATGACTTTAGGCAAGCGAAGATTGGCATGGTTGAACATGGCGCAGCCATTTAGGATAATCTCAAATAAAATCACGGCTAAGACGGGCGCGCCCAACATCATCACAAGGGCGATTTTATAAATCATGGAGAGGAGAATTTCTAACGGATGAAAGCGGCTGCCCGTTGTTACATCGATATCCCGGTCTGTGTGATGCACTTTATGTAGCCGCCACAAGATGGGGATTTTATGCGTTGCCACATGCTGCCAATACAAAGCCAGGTCCAGCAGGATCATGGCCAGAGTAACTTCCAGCCAAGCGGGCAGGGCGGTCTGATAAAACAGGCCCCAGCCCCGGCTTTGGGCATAAATCGCAGCCCCGGCGGCCAGGACGGGTAAGGCGAGACGGAGCGTGACTGTGTCGATGATGACGAGGGAGAGATTGGCCAACCAGCGGCGGGGCCTGGGTTGAGACCGGGCTTTGCGGGGAAAGATTGCCTCGGCCACTATGAGCAACAACAGAGCTGCGGCAAATATGCCAAGGCGTAGCGCGGTCTCATGGGTCAGGATAAACTCGCTCATAAGCGCTTATCGACGAAACGGATCAAAGCCGCAATCAGTATCAGGACACGATCGCGTGACATATCTTGCGGGCCGGTCAGACTTTGATAAAGTGAAATAATGTTACCAATAGACCGTTTAATCACACACCGCTTTCGGGGATTTGCCCCGCAAGAAAATACGCTGGCAGGGCTTCAGGCGGCACTGGATTTTGGGACGCAATATCTAGAATTTGATATCCGCGTCGCCAAATGCGGCACGCCCATGATTTATCATGATGCTTATGCCGGGGACGCGAAAGGTCGCGTTCATTTTTTATGTGATGTCATGGCGGATGATTTTGCAGCGCTTGGCGGAACCTTCTCGCATATGCCAAGCGCGGAGGCCTTGTTTGAAATGGCCGGGCGGCATGACAATAAGACGGCGAAGCTACTCGTCGATATCAAAGATGCCGGGTTTGAAACTGAGATCGTCTCATTGGTTCATTTACATGGTCTTCAGGATCGGGTGGTCTATGTGTCCTGGGTGCCGGAGGCTTTATATGCCATTCATGAGATGAGCCCGGAGGCGGAGCTGTGTTTGTCTCATTGGTGCCAAAAGCCAAACAATATGATCCGGGCGAAGCATAAAGTCTTCGAGGCGAAGTCCGGTCATATACCGAAATCCGGCCGCGGCTATATTCACGGTGAGACGTCGGGTTGGTTTGTGGACGGGCCTCTGAAAGGACGGATGCGGGAGATTGTCAGTTCGGTTTGTGTGCCGCAGGACATGGCCACAGCCGGGCTCGTGGCTGATTACCATGCCAGCGGAATTCAGGTCAGCACGTTTTCCTATATCGTTTGGGATCATATCATGGATCACGATGACAGTATGAAAATCGATCTTTACTTCATTGACGACAAGCGCGTCTTTGACCGGCTTCATTAGCGTCAGCGGACTTTAACATAAGCTATAATCGAGTCATATCGCCCTTGGGAGAGATGGGACCATGCCGCATAGCCGCAATGAAATATTAGAAAAAGTCTATTCGGCGCAAACGGATCATGAGCGGCGTGATGCCTATGACAAATGGGCGGATAGCTATGACAGGGATGTCACCGGGTTTGGTATACAGCTGCCTTATGTAAGCGCGGCGGTCTTTGCCCGGCATGTTCCGTTGGGAACCGAACCCGTCTTAGACGCCGCTTGCGGCACAGGTATGCATACGCTTCCATTAGCGTTGATGGGTTATACAGGCTTTCACGGGATCGATATCTCTGCGGCTATGTTGGCACAGGCGGAAGCCAAACAAATCTATGATGATCTGAGCCCGATGGCTTTAGGTCGACCCCTAAACTTGCCGGACAATCATTTTGAGGTGACCTATTGTATTGGCGCGCTCGCCCATGGCCATGCCCCGCCAGAAAGTTTGGATGAGCTTATTAGGGTAACAAAACCGGACGGGTTGATCATCTGGTCGACCCATGCCCATAGAAATGAGCGCACAAAGGTTTTTCATGACTATCGGCAGAGCTTGTCAAAGGCTGGTTCATGGGAGCCGGTCTTTGAGACAGAGTCCTTTATTTCCATGCCCGATGGTGATCCGGGTATTCAGCATGCGATCTATGTCCATCGCGTGATTTCATAGTTTTAGACATTGGATTTTCTCACATTAAATTTTAAAGACCCTCATGACCAAATCTTCCTATTTCAAACCTGCCACCATCGCGCTACATACGGGCTATACGCCAGAGAGTGATCATGGTGCGCGGGCCGTGCCTATATACCAAACAACGTCCTATGCGTTTGATTCTGTCGAAGGGGCATCGTCTTTGTTTAATGTCGAGCAAGGCGGGCATATATATTCGCGTATCTCCAACCCAACCGTTGCAGTGTTGGAACAGCGTCTTGCCGCACTCGAAGGCGGAACGGGCGCGATCTGCACGGCGTCAGGCATGTCAGCATTATTTGCGACATTTATCACGCTGTGTTCTGCCGGAGATCACATCGTCAGTTCGGAACAAATCTATGGGTCGACGGCGACGACATTGCGCTATACTTTGAAACGCTTTGGTATCACGACTGACTTCGTTGATATCAATGATCCCAAGGCGCTGAAAGCCGCGATCAAACCCAATACGAAATTGGTTTTTTGTGAGTCGATCTCAAACCCCGGTATGCAGGTGTCTAACCTGCCGGAGATATCGAAGATTGCCAATGAGGCGGGCGTTCCGGTCGTTGTTGACGCAACCTTTGCCACGCCGGCCCTTAACCGCCCGATTGAGCATGGCGCGAATATCGTCGTGCATTCCATCACCAAATGGATTGGCGGTCATGGCGCGGCGATTGGCGGCTGTATCGTTGATGGAGGAAACTTCAATTGGGGGAATGGCAAATTCCCTGAAATGACCGAGCCTTACGCCCCGTTTCATGGTATGAAATTTTGGGAAGAATTTGGCCCGACAGCCTTCGTCATGAAAATCCGAAGTGAGGCTATGCGAGACCTCGGCGCGGCACTATCGCCGCATAATGCGTTTCTAATCTTACAAGGGGTGGAAACTTTAAACTTGCGTATGCAGAAACACGTTTCCAATACGGCGACCTTAAGAGACTGGCTGGCGCAGCAAGACGGCGTGACATGGGTGCGCCATCCTGAAGATGACGCAAAACCATTCGTTGCGGAAATGTTCCCGGACGGGGCCGGCTCTATGCTTTGCTTTGGGGTCGCAGGCGGACGAGAGGGCGGCGCAGCCTTTATCAAAACGGTAAGCCTTGCCAGCCATTTGGCCAATGTCGGAGACAGCCGGACGCTGGTTCTGCACCCCGGCAGCACTACCCATTCACGCTTGACAAAAACTGATATGGAAGCCGCAGGCATCAATGAAGATCTGATCCGGGTTTCTGTCGGGCTGGAAGACATCAAAGATATACAGGCGGATTTTGCCAAAGGCCTAAAAGCCGCAATACGGGCAGCAGGATAATGGAACTGACGATCAACAATGCACCGGTCTATGTGGCCACGGGCGGCAAAGACTTTAATCCGAAACTGCCGACAGTGCTATTTCTACATGGCAGCGGCGGGGATCACCGAACATGGGCACTGCAAACGCGCTGGTTTGCCTATCATGGCTATTCTGTCCTGGCGCCGGATTTGCCGGGCCATAGTTTGTCCGGAGGCGAGGCCTTTACCTCAATCGAGCAAAGCGGGCCATGGCTCTCAGACTTTATGGAAGCAGTCGGGGTGAAATCCGCTCATGTCGTGGGCCATAGCCAAGGTTTCCTATCAGCGCTTGAACTCGCCAGGACAGCGCCAGAAAAATTGATGTCCATCACGGCGATTGGTACGGCGGCAGCTATTCCGGTCAATCAGGCTTTGATTGATACTGCGAAGGCCAATTCAGATAAGGCGGCACAGATGATGTGTAATTGGGGGTTTGGCCCGGACGCGCATTTGGGCAATAGCTCTGTGCCGGGCATGCAGCCCATCGCCATATCCCGCGCCATCATGAGCCGCAATCCATTGGCCGCGGATTTACAAGCTTGCGCAGATTATAAAGGCGGGGCCGATGTGGTCGCATCTTTAAGCGTACCAGCACATTGTATTCTCGCAAGCGCTGACAAAATGACACCCGTAAAAGCCGGTATGGCCTTGGCGGAAAGTCTGGGCGTTACGCCAACTATCATTAAAGGCTATGGCCACATGTTACCCTTAGAGGCCCCGAAACAAACCCTGACCGCTTTGCGGGCATTTATCGAGATGGTTCAAACGAAGAGAGCAGCCGCATGAGCATTAAAAGAGTTGCCGTTATTGGCGCAGGTACTATGGGCGCTGGCATAGCCGGGCAGGCCGCCAATGCTGGCTGCGATGTCTTATTGCTAGACCTGCCAAGTGAGGGTCCGGATGTGGACGCATTGGCGCAAAAGGGATTGGACCGGATTTCCAACCCCGGCAATCCCGGTATCCTATCACTGGATATTGCAGATCGGATCACAGTCGGCAATATCCGGGATGATTTTGATAAGCTGTCTGATTGCGACTGGGTTGCGGAGGCTATTTTAGAACGGCTTGATTTAAAGAAAGACCTCTACAAGAAATTGGATTCTGTCTGCAAAGACGATGCAATTATTTCATCCAATACCTCGACGATCCCGATTAAATTATTGGTCGAGGATATGCCTCTGGAATTCCGTAAACGTTTCGCCATTACGCATTTCTTTAATCCGGTTCGGTTTATGCCATTGCTGGAACTTGTCGCGGGTGATGATACGGATCCGGATATCATGAACCTGCTTCACCGCTTTTGTGATGAGCAGCTGGGTAAGGGCGTCGTGGTGTGCCGGGACACGCCCGGATTTTTGGGTAACCGCGTCGGTTGCTACGCCATCCAAGCGGCCCTTCACACGGCCAATGATATGGGCTTGAGCCCGCAGGAAGCAGACGCAATTTTTGGCCGTCCGATGGGAATCCCGAAGACGGGTGTATTTGGCCTTTATGATTTAATTGGCATTGATCTGATGTCCGACGTGGCCAGTAGTTTGGTGTCTATATTGCCGGATGGGGATGCGTTTCATGAGGTAGGCACCAAATTGGCCCTCATGGAAAATATGATAGCCAATGGACAAAAAGGCCGAAAAACGGGTGCTGGTTTTTACCGAATTCATGATGGCGGGAAAGAGGTTATAAATCTTGAAACGGGCGAATATGAGCCCGTCCAAAACCTTCAAATTCCTGTGGTCCTGAAAGCCGAGAAGGAGGGCATTATCCATGTCCTCGAAGATAAGACGAAATATGGGGACTATGCTTGGAAAGTCATGTCCAATGTCCTGTCTTATGCGGCGTCGCTCGTGCCCGAAGTCGGGGACAATCCAGTTGCGATAGATGACGCTATGAAGATGGGCTATAATTGGATCAAAGGCCCGTTTGAGCTAATCGACGAGATTGGCGCAGATTATCTAATCGGGCGGTTGGAATCAGAGCAACGTCCTATCCCGGAATATCTGCGGCAGGCTGCAGGTTCATCTTTCTATAATGGCTTAAAGGTGTCTGTCTTTGGTGGTGGTTGGCAGGCTATACAGCGCCCAGACGGCACCTTACGATTTAATGATCGAAAGAAAGAATTATCCGCATCAGAGTCCAATTCGGAGGCCAGTTGGTATGATGTCGAGGGTGTGGCAGTAGTCGAATTTCACTCCAAGGCAAATGCGCTTGGTGCGGGCTCCATGCAGATATTGGAAGCGGCTTTAAGAGCTGTCAAATCAAATAAGATGCGCGGTTTGATTGTTCATAATGATGCGCAGCATTTTTCATGCGGGGTGAATTTAAATGCCGTTCGGGCGTTTTTCGAAGCCGGGGACTGGGACGGTTTGGATGCATTTTTGAATCATTTCCAGCAGACTGTGCACAGCATGGCTTCCGCCGAGTTTCCAGTGGTCGTCGCGCCAGTGGGTTTATCTCTAGGCGGGGGCTTTGAGGTGGTCTTACATGGCAAGCATGTGATTTGCCATGCGAATTCTAATATGGGTCTGGTCGAGTCCGGTGTCGGGGTCATCCCGGCGGGCGGAGGCTGTAAAGAAACGCTTTACCGATGGATCGAGAAAAAAGATGGAGACGTCACGGCTGCGGCCTGGGAAGCCTTTATGTCGCTGGGCTATGGCAAGACGGCCAGCTCTCCGCTTTTAGCACGCGATTTAGCCATGTTACGTCCGAATGATCGGTTTGAGAACAACCGGGATCGTTTATTTTCAGAAGCCATGGTGGCCATTGCTGAAGGCTCTGAGCAAATGTCATTTACACGCGATCCTATCGCCATGGCAGGCCGCGAAGAATATCGTAAAATGATTGCCTGGGCTGAGGACATGCAGTCAAAAGGCAAGCTCTACCCCCATGATGTCTTTGTTTCGACTCAGATTGCTGAGATCGTAACGGGCGGCGATATTGACCCCGGGACCGAGTGGAGTGAACAGGATTTGTATGATGCGGAACGGCGTGCCTTTTTGCGTTTGGTGAAAACAGAGGCGACGCAAGAGCGTATCCGCACGCTACTGGATGACGGGAAAGCTGTGAGGAACTAATGACGGTAGCATATGATCAACTTCCGAAAACCGACGCAAATTACGTTCCCTTATCGGTCGCGAGCTTTCTAGATCGAGCGGCCAATATCTATCCGCATCGCGAAGCGCTGGTCTATGAAGATCGTAAGTATAATTGGTCAGAGGTTAGAGGGCGATGCCGTCAACTCGCATCGGCCCTGAATGCGCGCGGCCTAGGAAAGAATGATACGGTATCGGTGTTGCTGCACAACACATCTGAGATGTTTGAATGTCAGTTTGCCGTGCCAATGGCGGGCTGCGTCCTTAACTCGATAAATACCCGTCTGGATGCTGATACAATCGCCTATATTATTGATCATGGCGAAAGCCGGTTGATGATTGTTGATCGTGAACTTTATCCCGTCGCCGTCGCTGCGCTTGAAATTAGCGAGTTGAACCCGGATGTAATCATTGTCGATGACAGTTACGCTGATACTAAGCCGGATGTGCCTGCGAATGTTCTGACCTATGAAGCTTTTATCGCGGATCAAAGCCCTGATTATGAGCCGGAGCCCTTAAAAGATGAGTGGCAGGCCATGGCGCTGAATTACACATCCGGGACAACAGGCCGACCCAAAGGCGTGGTTTACCACCACCGCGGGGCTTATCTGATGGCGATGGGAACGGTGGCCAGCTGGGCTTTGCCCATGCATCCGCGTTACCTTTACACGGTGCCGATGTTTCACTGTAATGGCTGGGGCCATGCCTGGACGATGACCCTGATGGCGGGCACAATTATTTGTCTACGCCATTTCTCCGCTGAGAAATTTTTTGAACAGGCCGGCCTGCACAATATAACTCATTTTGGCGGAGCTCCGATCATTATGAATATGCTCGCCAATGCACCGGATGCGGTTAAACCTGATTTTGATCATACCGTCAAAGCGATGACGGCTGGTGCGCCGCCGCCTGCCAGCGTGCTCGAAGCCATGGCCAATATGGGATATGAAATCATGCATGTTTACGGCCTGACCGAGACTTATGGCCATGTCTTACAAGCTGCTCCGCAAGAAAGCTGGGCAGCGGAATCGATTTCGAGGCAAGCCGAGCTTAATGCGCGTCAGGGCGTTGTTTTTACAAATCTGGAAGAGGCAAAGGTCATAGGAGAGGATGGTCAGCCTGTCCCGCATGACGGAGAGAGCATGGGAGAAATTGTCATGCGCGGCAATGTCGTCATGAAAGGCTATCTGAAAGACATGGCAGCCACGGACGCAGCATTCAAAGATGGATGGTTCCAGTCGGGCGATCTAGGTGTGGTCTATCCGGATAGCTATATCCAGCTCAAAGACCGGGCGAAGGACATCATAATTTCAGGCGGTGAAAATATCTCCTCGGTTGAAGTCGAGAACACACTTTACAAACATGACGCGGTCGGCGAGGCGGCGGTCGTCGCCATGCCGGATGAGAAATGGGGCGAAGTGCCTTGCGCCTTTGTCGAGCTTAAAGGCGAAGCGACAGAGGACGAGCTGATCCATTTCTGCACCGAGAATATGGCACGGTTCAAGCGGCCGAAAAAAATTGTCTTCGGGGAATTGCCTAAAACGGCCACGGGCAAAATTCAGAAAAAGGTCCTACGCGAACAGGCCAAAGAGCTGGGCTCAGATTGATAGGATATAGACATGCCTGAGACGCGCGAATTACTATCGATAGAACGGGTTGATCCGGGCATTTTACGGCTTACGCTCAATGATATCGGACGCCGCAATGCGTTATCCGAAGCGATGCTGACACAAATTCACAGCGCTATCACAGAGGCAGCCGATAATACCGATATACGCGTTATTATCATTGCAGCGAATGGTCCGGCTTTCTCCGCTGGGCATGATTTGAAGGAACTGTCGCGCGCTCGTGAGAACGCAGATGGCGGGCGGGCCTATTTTGCGCTCATTATGGGAAAATGCTCACAGCTCATGCAGGCTATGGTCAATTGTCCAAAACCAGTGATCGCCGAAGTTGATGGTGTAGCCACAGCCGCCGGATGCCAATTGGTGGCCAGCTGCGATTTGGCAATCGCGTCTACTGAGGCGCAATTCAGCACTCCGGGCGTAAATATCGGTTTGTTTTGTTCGACACCCATGGTGGCGCTTTCCAGAAATGTTGCACGCAAACACGCCATGGAGATGTTGTTAACTGGCGATATGATGTCCGCTGAGCATGCTGCTGAAATCGGCCTGATAAACCGGGCTGTCCCTTTAAAAGATCTGACTGAGACCGCCACGAACTTGGCTCAGAAAATTGCAAGCAAATCTTCCATGACCCTCTCGACAGGTAAGCGCGCTTTTTACAGCCAAGCCGAGATGTCACTCGCGCAAGCCTATGATTACACGGCCCAAGTGATGGTAGAAAATATGTTAGCCCATGACGCGAAGGAGGGTATTGGCGCCTTTATCGAAAAGCGGCAGCCTGTTTGGAAAGATGAGTAAAGCTAAGGTTTAGGTTCGTTTACCAGGCGGATGAATGACAGCTTCATCCCAAGCCGGGCGGCGGAAAACCTCCTCTAGGACAGGCCTGAAATGCTCAAGCGGGAGTGTATCATAATCTGGATCAAAGCTGGTTTGATCCCAATCTCGGCAAAACTTCTCGGCCACATCAAAATGAGGGCTGTCTTTGTATTTTTGCCGTTCTTCCGGATTCAAGCCAATCTTATCGGCATAGTATTTATATTGGAAAATCCCGTGATGTTGCACCGTCCATGAACATTCCTCGCGCACATAGGGCTTGATGATGGCTGCGGCAAGGCTGTCATGATTGTAAGGCGCGAGGTCGTCGCCGAGGTCATGAATTAAGGCGGCAACAATCCAGTCCGCATCGGCGCCGTCCCTTTCTGCGCGGGTCGCGGTTTGCAGGCTGTGTTCAAGCCGGTCAATTTTATACCCGGCCAATGAATCGCGCAGCCCTTCCAATCGCGCCATAATGCGGTTGGGTAGATCATGGGCAAACTCACGCTCATGCTTGTCTAAAAAGGCATAATCTTCGGCCGTGCCATCTTCCATGCGGGTAAAGGAGACTGTTTTCATTTACTCTTCCCGAATGACCCAAGTGGTTTGACCATCCCGCGCGAGCAGGCGGTAAAGACAATCCGGTCCGTCGTGATCAATATAGCAGCCCTGTAAATGCCTATGTCCTTGCTTCCCGTTAAAGGCTGTGCGGCCATGAAGCAGACGATAATTATCCATCATCAGTAATGTACCGGCCCGAAATGGGAAGTTGATTTGAAATTCTGTAGAGCTCGCCATTTGATGCAAACGCCGCCGCCCTGAATAGAAGAGTGCCAATGTCTCGGGGTCCAGAGCGGGTACATAATCAACCCGCGAACTTAGCCGTATATGACGGATCAGGCCTGTATGGTCCCGTTCAATAAGCGGACCGTAATGCTCTAATATGGCTGAGGGACCTTCATAGCGAAATCTGACAATCACTTCTTCCAAGACCTGTGCTTCATTGGGCGCATCTCTGTGCAGTTGTTCGGCTATGGCCATACCGTCGACAAGTGTAGACAATCCACCCGCCACTTCATTTCTCAGGCAATGTAAGAATTGTATGCCGGGCACAGGGTCACGGTAAGGATTGTCAGTATGGGATGCTAAAGCGGCATCCGTATAAGCTATGTCAGTTGGGTCTGGTTTGGTTTCAACGTTGAATAACTCCCCAAAATTTGTTTCTCGAAGGTAGCCGAAACGTCTCGCCAGCATTTTTAATGCATCTTTGTGGGTCGGCGTGTTTTGCATCACGCAATAGCCATTCTTGAAGTAACTGTTTAGAAGTGCCTTCATGGCTTGTGGGTCATCCAAAGTCTCCCAATCAAACTCTTGTTTTTCGTTTGTCCGGGTCGTCCAGCTTTTGGGTAGAGGGGGGCTTTCTGGGTTTTTTTGCCAGCCCAATTCCTTTTTGACATCCCCCAAGATGATCTGTGACTCATGGCCATCACTAAAGATCAGATTGACGGCATCCAATCCAGACGCATTAATTTTGGTCACACGTAAATCATCTGGAAAATCGGAGTGCTCATAAAGTCTCTGATGGCTGATAGGATCAAAGTCATTAGGGCCATTCGCGCGTTCTCGAAGCCATAGGGGATGCAATTTTATTGATTTGTCCGGCTTGTCAAATAGACAAATGCCGCCGGTTTCATGGTCAATCTCTATGTTATTTTGCAGAGTGGCCATATGCTTGCTCCATCAATCGGTCGGGTCAAACATTGCAAATTATCCTCGTTCTGCAAGTCTAAAACGCCTCAATAAGAAAAATGGAGAATTTGCAGAAGCAAGTGTAATGACGCTTCAAATATCTTTCATTAAGCGCAGAGCGTCATAGATAGCGGCATGCGTATTGCGCGCTGAGACAGCGTCGCCGATACGAAAGAGTTGAAATAGCCCGTCAGGGTTCTTTTGGATAGCTTGCGGTTTACCGAATATGAGCGCGTCATAATCCACTTCACCAAGATTGATGGAATGGGGTTTTAAATCGAAATATAAGTCTTCCATCGGGATGATGCCTTTATTGACAATAATCTGGTCGTAATTTTTCTCATATCGATGATTGGAATAATCAGTGCCAATGCTGGCTTTAAGATGATTGCCGTCGCGGCTGACATTTATCAGGCGTCGCGTAACGGTAAAGGTGACGTGTTTATCCTGTAATGCCCGCATATAAGGCACAAGGTTCATGCCCATCGTATCGGGCGCAAAACTACGGTCAGGCGTCAGGATTTCAAACCTTGCCCCGGTCATTGCCATCATCTCGGCGGCTTGCAGCGCCGTGTGGTCGCCGACTTCGTCATATAGCAGGACATTTTCGCCCGGTTTTTGATCGCCGGATAGAATATCCCATGCGGATATAACCAGCTCTTCGCCATTTTCAATGATGCTGGTATCAGGCAATCCGCCCGTGGCCACGATCACGATATCGGGCTGCTCAGCTATGACATCTTCGGCTTCGGCCCAGCTATTATACCGAAATTCGACATCCCGGCATTGCGCCAGCCGCCAATCGACGATTCCGATCATATCACGGCGGCGTGGTGACTGTGTGGTTAGGCGAATTTGTCCACCCGCATCGGGCGCGGCTTCGAAAACGATAACTTTATGACCGCGTTTAGACGCAATCCTTGCTGCTTCTAAGCCCGCCGGTCCGGCGCCTATGATGACGATTTTCTTTTGGTCATCCCCAGGTGCGATATTATGAGGCATGGTAAGCTCGCGCCCGGTCGCAGGGTTATGAATGCAGAGCGCCTCACCGCCCTGATAAATACGGTCAAGACAATAGGTGGCTCCAACGCAGGGACGGATATCCTCTTCGCGGCCCTCGATGATTTTGCGGACAATATGTGGATCGGCGATATGGGCGCGCGTCATCCCAACCATATCCAGCAGACCTTCTGACACGGCGTGGCGCGCCGTGGCGACATCAGAAATCTTAGCTGCGTGGAAAGTTGGCAAGCCAATCTTGGCGCGCAGCTCTCCGGCGAAATCCAGATGCGGAGCGGAGCGCATGCCCTGCACAGGGATAACATCGGTTAAAGCGGCATCGGTGTGGATGCGCCCGCGAATAATGTTAAGAAAATCAATCTGTCCGCTCTCTTTCATCATGCGCGCGAGCGCGAGTCCATCTTCCCGGGTCAGGCCGCCTTTTTGAACCTCATCCGCAACCATTCGCGTGCCAACAATAAAGTCGGGTCCGACGCGATTACGAATCGCGGCTAGTAACTCAAAGAAAAATCTCGCCCGGTTTTCAAGACTGCCGCCATATTCATTCTCCAGTGTATTGGTCAATGGTGACCAAAATTGGTCAATCAAATGCCCATAGGCTTCGATTTCGATACCGTCCATGCCCGCCGCTTTCATGCGTTCGGCAGCGTCGGCGAAATCATTAATTATGCGCGCAATGTCCCAATCTTCAATTTGCTTGGATGCGTAGAGATGCGCCGGTTCGCGCTCATGCGTCGGGGCGAGGGAGGGCAGCCAATCGCCCTTATCCCAACCTGTGCGGCGGCCCAGATGGGTCAGCTGGATCATCACGGCGCAGTCATGCTCATGGATTTCATCGGTCAGCCGTTTCAGCCAGGGGACGACTTCATCTTTATAGGCGAGAATATTGTTAAAAGCGGGCGGGCTATCTTTTGACACAGCGGCGGAGCCAGCCGTCATAGTCAAAGCAATACCTGCTCTGGCCCGCTCGACTTGATAGGCGCGGTAGCGGTCTTTGGGCAGGCCGTCCTCGGGATAGGCGGGTTCATGCGCAGTGATCATGATGCGGTTTTTTAAGGTGAGATGCTTAAGCTTATATGGCTGCAAAAGCGGGTCTTTGGCGTGCGATATGTCGAGCGGCTTACTCAATACCAACGATCCTCAATCTCGCTTTTACGCCGCGCTATATAATCCAAAAGGGCCCCGTCTGTGTCATCATCCAGTGGCGGCGGTTCATAAGCCTCCAGCATTTGATTCCAGCGTTCAAAGGCGCGGCGTTCCGTATCCCGTGAGCCTTTTTCTTCCCATTGCTCAAAGCTTTCTGAGTCGCTCATGACCGCATCATAATAAGCGGTTTCATAATTGGTCATTGTGTGGGCAGAGCCAAGGAAATGACCGCCGGGCGGCACATCATCATAGGCCGTCTTGCCGAGATTATTATCGTCAATGGGCATGCCGCCGAGCATAACTTGATAAGCTCCAAGCCGGTCTGCGTCGATGATCAGTTTTTCATAACCCGTGCAAAGCCCGCCTTCGAGCCACCCCGCCGCATGCAAAACGAAATTGGCTCCCCCCATCACGGTGGACAGCATACTATCCGCGCTTTCCGCCGCCGCTTGTGCGTCCGCGATCTTAGAGGCAGTCAAAGATCCGCCGCATCGTAGCGGGACGCCGAGCCGCCTTGCAAGTTGCCCGATAATCAAATTCGACATCACAGGTTCGGGCGTTCCAAAAGTAGGCGCGCCGGATTTCAGGCTCATGGAAGAGAGGAAGTTACCCAGTATGAAGGGGGCACCGGGCCGGACGAGTTGTGTGAAAGCGCAGCACATCATGGCTTCAGCGAAAGCTTGGGCGATAGAGGCCGCTGTCGTGACGGGGCCCATAGCGCCGCCTAAAATGAAGGGCGCAACGATCATGCCCTGATTGGCGGCGGAATAAACACGAATGGATTCGGTAACCACTCTGTCGACCACCAAAGGAGAGTTCGTGTTCACATTGCCCATGATCACACAGTTCTTTTCCATGAAGTCTGCGCCGTGGAGAATCCGTGCCATATCCACGCTGTCCTGCGCGCGGGACATTTCAGTGATCGCACCCAAATGTGGCTTGTCCGACCATTTCATATGCGCATAGACCATATCGAAATGGCGCTTGCTGACGGGGATATCGCAAGGCTCACAGGTCACAAAACCGCTATGATGCAGGCTGGGCAGCATATAGCTTAGCTGAACCAATTTTTTGAAATCCTCGATGGTGCCGTAACGCCGGCCCTTTTCCAGATCGCGCACAAAGGGCGGGCCATAAACAGGGGCAAAGACTTGGCTGGTACCGCCGATTTCTACATTGCGAGCCGGGTTACGGGAATGCTGTGTGAACTTTTGCGGGGCTGTCTGGCATAATTCCCGTATCATGCCCTTTGGGGCCCGCACGCGTGTGCCATCAACATCTGCCCCGGCGGATTTCCAAATTTCGAGAGCTTTGGGGTCTTCGCGAAACTCCAGACCAATCTCTTCTATGATCCAGTCGGCCTGATCTTCCAGTTTGACGAGGTTTTCTTCGTTTAAGAATTCATAGAAGGGAATTTGACGGGTGATATAGGCGGGCGAGGCGATAGGAGCGGCGTAAGTTCCGCTTCGGCTGCGGCTGGCACGTTTGGTCCGTCTCGCCATAAACTCTCCCTGAATTTTCCATAATCATTCCGCCGAGATTGGGTCAATTGGCATTTGAGACATAAGAAAACTTTATTGCGCCGTATAACCCCCATCGACCGACAAGACCGTGCCCGTGATATGCCGTTCCCGCGCGAGGAAGAGGATGGCGCGGGCGATTTCCTGAGGCTCAGCCACCGCGCGGATAGGTATGCTATCCAAATTGCGCTCAATCGCCGTTTCCGCCATCGCCTTATCGTCATGCTTTGAGAATAACATGGGCGAATTAATAGCGCCCGGCGCGACGGCGTTGACGGTGATATTTCGCGGGGCCAGTTCCAGCGCCATGGTACGGGTCAGCTGATCCACTGCACCTTTGGACGCGCAATAAGCCGCAAGCCCTGCGGCGCCCACCTGTCCGCATGTAGATGAGACATTGACAATCGCGCCGCCGTCGATGTCCTGCTGCGCAAAGGCACGGGACGCGTTGAAAACTCCGGTCACATTTGTATCCATAACAGATGCCCACTCGGCATCGGATGTCTCCATAGCGGTTTTGCGCAAAATCGTGCCCGCATTATTGATCAGGATGTTTACGGTCTGGCTGAAGATGGCATTGACGGCTTTAGAATTCGTCACATCACAAACGGCATATTGACAATCGTTGGAAATGTCTTGGCAAGCGGTCATTAACTTGGCCTCAGTGCGCCCGGTTATGATGACTTTCGCGCCCTCCGAAGCAAATAATTTGGCACATTCCAAACCCACACCGGAACCGCCGCCAGTGATTAAAACGGTCTTGTTTTCTAACGTTCTTGGACTGCCTGCCATATCATAAACTCGGTGTGGGTAGTTTGGTCATGCGTCCGCCAGCAACGACAATTTCTTGTCCCGTGATGAAACCTGCTTTTTCGCTGGCCAAATAGACGGCGGTATTTGCGATATCTTCGGGCAGACCGAGGCGGCCGACGGGATGCAGAGCTTTAATCTCAGCGTCAACTTTAGCGCGGTCAGGATATTGGTCCAAAAAGGCCTCGTTAAATGGCGTATTAATCCAGCCCGGCGCAATCGCATTACAGCGAATGCCGTGAGGCCCATATTCCAGTGCCGTATTATGTGTGAAGCTGGCAACCGCGCCTTTGGACGCGCCGTAAACAGAATGGTTGGGGTTCGCGCCCTGCCCTTCAATAGAGCTGATATTGACGATAGCTGGATTTTGCGAAACACCATTGGTCATCAGGGGAAACGCATATTTGGTCATTAAAAATACGCTGCGCACATTGACAGTCATGACTTTGTCCCAGTCATCAACGCTCATATCAGTGATGGGGGTTTCGATGCAGATACCCGCATTATTGACCAAAACATCCAGCCTGCCGAAATCCTTTTCTACCATCGCGTAGAGAGATTGCACGCTGTCTTCATCCGCGACATTGGTTTTGTGAAATGAAAAAGAGCTATCATTTGGCGGATTGAGATCTGCGATAATCACGCGTGCGCCTTCGGCCTGAAATCCTCGGGCAATAGCAAGCCCGATATTCTGAGATCCGCCTGTGACGATGACGACCCTAGTCACGATAGGTGACCACTTTATTTCGCAGGGCTCCAAGGCTTTCGATTTTCGGCTCCATCACATCTCCGGGTTTTAGGTAAAGCTGTGGTTTCATGCCATAGCCAACGCCGGGCGGCGTGCCAGTAAACATAAGATCGCCGGCCTCCCAGCGCACATAATTTGAGATGTTGGAAATCAGTTCCGCGATCGAAAATACCATGTCGCCCGTATGACTGCGCTGGCGTTCTATGCCATTAATCGTGATTGAAATATCGAGTGCATTCGGGTTGGGAACATCTTCTTTGGTCACCAGCCAAGGCCCGAAAGGTTTCATCGTGTCAGCGCTTTTGCCCTTAGTCCATTGCGTGCCGCGTTCCAGCTGAAACTGCCGCTCAGACACATCATTGCCCACGCAATAACCGGCAACGTGGTCCATGGCGTCTTCGACCGGGATATAAGCCCCGCCTTTACCCAGCACGACGACCAGTTCCGCTTCCCAATCCAGTTCGGTCCCGCCACGCGGGATCATAACATCATCAAAAGGCCCGTTTATGGCTGTGCGCGATGTCAGCATGAACATGGGCTCTTTGGGTGTTTCGAGGCCCGCTTCTTGCGCGTGTTTGCCATAAGTGAGGGCGCAGCCAATGATTTTGCCTACATTTCCTACGGGCGGGCCGAGGCGGATGGTATCGGATATTTCCGGGAATTTGGATATGTTATGGCCCGCCAATAAATCTGTAGCCTGTCCAATTGTTTGCCCTGTCCAATCTGGCACGACGGAGCTGACGTCACGCCGAACGCCATCTTGATCTATAAGGCCTGCAACCTCTTTGCCTTTATCGCCAAACCTTATTAGCTTCATGTGGTCAATCTCTCTGCCAGAGCTGGGATGTCGACGCCGCGCTTTTTGGCCTGCTTGAACATCAACAACGTATCTTCGATGCCTTGCTCCAATGAACGATAGGGCGAGGCGCCGATTAATTCGTCAAGCCGGCCATCATCGGGCTCTGCCGGAAAGGGCATGGGGTCGCCTGAAAAACTAATTTCGGCACTCACTTCGGTTTTCGCAGTGATCATGTCTAGAATAGATGCCGTGTCAGCGGGTGTGCCGTTCATTTCAAAAACGGGCGCGCCTGTTTGGTCTTTGGAGACCGCGCCGATAAAACGGAGCGCGGCGTCTTCAACATGGCAGAATGTCAGGGGGCCTGAAAAAGGTACGTTATAAGGTTTGCCCTCCAATGCGGCGAGCATTGCGACGCTTGGGGCGGCGCTCATGCCTTGGTCGCGGCCGGGGCCATATATGATGCCGGGGCGAATGCCAATGCTGGGCACTTGCCAGTCCTGCCAATACACGGCTGCCATCTGCTCGCCGCAAATCTTATGCGCCCCATAAAGTGTGGCAAGAAATTCATTGTCCCCCATGGCGGGCGCTGCGACTGAGCTGGCATAGGAAAGACGTTTGATCCCGGCTTGCCTGGCGGCCTCTAATATATTGATGCTGCCCATCACATTGACGCGGGTGCTGCCCACCGGGTCAGCTTTGCAAAACGGGACCTGCAACGCGGCAAGGTGAATAATGGCAGAGATATCATATTGCGCGATAATCGCCGTCAGACGGTCATAATCGGTGATGTCTCCTGTCTCCCAAACCACATCCTCTGCGCCTTCCATGATCAGATCAAGACGCGCCCGATTATCAGTCAAATCATAGACGACCGGTTTTGCACCCATTTCGGTCAGGCATTTAACCGTCCATGCGCCTATGCAGCCGGCAGCACCGGTCACCAGAATGGATTTGCCTGCAAAATCAGTCACTATGCGCCGCCAATACGATCACGAAATTTCAACAGCGGCGCGAGGGCCGCATCGATCTGCGCACTCAGCGCTTCACCTTCATCATGTAGGCTGATCTTATCCACCAAAGCTTCCAATCTGGCCGAGGCCCGCCAAGCTTCATGACGCGCCAGCTCAGCCTTCAGGCCTGGATCGTCCCATCCCGCCATGTTTACAGAATTGGTCGCATCCGCCGCATCAGCTTGTGCGACGACAAAGGACGGAATCACGGTGATACGTTCGGCCTTGTGTTTCATGCGGCAGGCGCGGTGAAAGATCATATTACCCTGCTGCATAAAACCATATCCACCGGTCGGGAACGGGACAGTGATAACGCGATCTGCGGGGAGGTCCGTATCCTTACCTTCTTCCCCGTCAATGCCCAACAATTTTTGCCCTTCCATTTTCGTGCCGTGAAAATACTGAAACTCTCCCCCCTCAAACTTTGTGGGATCAGACAGCATCATCACAATATCAAAGGCAACTGAATCGACATGCCATGTGTCGACCGCTTTGGTGATGTCTTCGGGCGCGTAATTCACGCCGCAAGCGACAGCGGGTACGGAATGGCGTGCCAGTTTCACGCTTGCAATTTTTGAGATATGCTCGGCAAGTTCAGGGCTGTCACAGAAATCTTTCATAAATTGCGAGCGATAGCCCGCGCCCCGCACATATGACCCAAGACGGTTGACGCCAGTGCCGACACTGACATTGCGGTTGTCATACATTTTCAGGCAAATATCCCGCATGGCTGCGAGGCCTTCATCGGATAAAATGCGAAAGGCACTGCTTACGCCAAATTCTGACGGGCAGGCTTTGATGGTTTCTGCGTCGTAACCCAGCTCTGATAGTGATGTCACTGCCTGCGGCATTTCTAGCGCCAGATGTCTGGCAGCGCTAAATTCCGGTTCATTTTCCAGCTTTAAATATTCCGGTGGTCTGTGATTTGGAAAAGGCAGGGTTTGCATAACGGCATCCTATTATGTGCAGGGAAACAGTCCGTCCGAACGAAGCCAATGTCAACGGGGCTTATAGCTTTGATAAGCGTTGTTGAAGTCAGCTATGGCAAAGCCTGATGATTTACGCCAACAAAGCCGCGATCTGGCGTAAGGTTTTATGACGATCAGGCACGGGATAGAACATCCAGTAATGACCATATTCGGGCTCTGAGATTAGGCTTCGAAGTTTGCCTTCGGCTTTGGCCTTACGTGCAAATTCCATGATTTCAGGATGCAGAATGTCTTGCGCGCCTGTTATGATATGCATCTTGGGCAAGCTGGAAATATCCGCCAGGGCGGGGCTGATCAGAGGGTCGGTTCTGGCCATATCTCCTGCAAAAACTGTGACGATAGGTTCTAATCCATATGGCGTGATGAGAGCCTCGTAATCATCATCCTTTGTGATCGGCTCGCGTCTCTCGGTCAGGTCCAGCCAGGGAGACCAGAGAATGAGAGGGTTGGTGATGGGCATTCGCCGCTCTGCCGCTTTTTGCGCCAGCATGAGCGCCAAATTACCGCCAGCGCTATCTCCGCCCAGATATATATTGTCCATCCCAAAAGTTTCAACGACCGAACGAAAATGACGATCCGTCCAATCATGAATTTCTGTCGCAACAGAACCAGGCGCAAGTGGATAGTCTGGTAGGATAATCGTCATATTTGCGTGATCACATAATTCAGTAAAGCTCATCCAATGGGCGGGCTGGAGTCCATACACAAAGCCGCCGCCATGTTGATGCACGTAAACTGTCTCTGTAGGCCCGCTAGTTGGGTGTATCGTCCAGATATTTTGTCCGTCAAATTTAGAGCGTTTAAAACGGGCCTTATATTTTCCTTTTGGTAAGCTATGGCGCGGATTGCCGCGTGCGGGGTCCTTGATCATATTGTTGCGATAGCGTGTTGACCGTAGGATGAATTGGACGGTTTTGTAACGAAAACTGCTCATCAGGTAATCTCGTAATCTGCCCAGATCGGGGTTTTCATGCGGCGTTTATATTCCAGCGTGGAGCCGGGCCAATTGCGGGTAATTTTATCACCGTCCTTATACCAGCTGGCATCGACCTTGTTCCAATTTAGCCGACTTAACCGCTGCTGCATTTCTCTGTCATATTCAATTTCGGCAGATGGTTTAACGCTGATAATGTTCGGCGTACTCCTTGTCATTAATTGTAGAATATAGCTTACTTGCTGCTCGATTTTGAAGACGATGGAAGTATGACCTGAATTTGTATTGGGGCCGTAAAGCATAAACATATTTGGAAAGCCGGCCGTTATGACGCCATGATAAGCTTTGGCTCCGTTTTTCCAATGCCGATCCAGAGTAAGCCCGTTCTTGCCCCTAACAACAATGTCTTTCAGGAAGGGCCTAGTTTGAAACCCCGTCGCAAAAACAACAACATCATGCGCACGGTTTACGCCATCCGTCGTCTGAATGCCTGACGCGTTAAACCTGTCTATGGCTGCGGTGACATTCTCAACATTGTCGCGTGCAAGAGTAGGATAGATCTTATCCGAGAGCAGAATACGTTTGGCACCAATCGGATAAATTGGAGTCATTTTCTTTCTGAGTTCAGGGTCTTTGATATATTTTTTGAGCGCGTATTGATTCCATGCTTTGGCAAAGCTGCTTGTGATTGGATTGCCTTTAATCGTTGGCCAGACAAAAAATTCACCTTGTGCCCAGAGGTTAAAGCGGGCGATTTGTGCGAGGAAGGGCAAGCGTCTGCCGAGCCATTTTTCCAATCTCGTATAGGCTCTGTCGGGTTTTGGTAAAATCCAATTGGCGCTGCGGTGATAGACTGTTAGTTTTTGGGAGATTTTCGCCAGTTCGGGGATGAGCTGTATCGCGCTGGCGGCATTGCCGATGACCGCAATGTTTTTATCTCTGAGTTCTACAGAATGATCCCATTGCGCGGAGTGAAAGGCTATGCCCTTAAAACAATCGCGGCCTTTGAATTCAGGTGTCTTGGTATGGTGAAGCTGTCCCACTGCAGATACTAAAAATCGGCACTGTAAGTGGTCGCCATTTCGCAGTCCCACTTCCCAATGATCATGTTTCCAAGTTGCCGAAACCACGTCCGTTCTAAATCTTATTCGCCGCCGCAAATCAAAGGCGTCTGTGAAATCGTTCAGATAGTTTAGGATTTGCTTCTGTTTGGCCCATTTGAAATCCCAAGTCGGATTTGGCCAAAACGAATAAGAATAGTAAGCGCTGGCAATATCGCACTCCGCCCCCGGATAAGTATTTTCCCGCCACGTACCGCCAACACTTTCGGCTTTTTCCAGAATGAGAAAATCATGGCGTTCCGCCATGGACAGTTTGGCCCCCATACACAAGCCGCCAAAACCTGTGCCGATAATTATCGTTTCAATCATGGAAGAAGCATAGGACAGTTTTTGACATTTAAAAGGCGTATGTCACGATGGTTACAAACTATGTGGTGCGAATGTCTGAATAAGATAAGGCGGTTTAATAGTTCCATATAAATCTATTATTTCGAACTGAAATGCGGCTTTAATGCCTTCGCCAGCGGTGAAAACCATTTGATGCGGTCCTGCCAATCCCCCATAGATAAAAGAAAAAGGGGAATTCATGTCATCTGAAGCTGCGCCAGAGACACTCAAGGTCAATCTGCAAAAATCGGGTTTCTATGAAGGGTTTAATCGCTTCGTAGCGCTGGGCGCAAAATTGTGCGTTGGCTTGCTGATTTTGGCAGCGGCGCTTTTCCCCAAGGAAGCGGGAGCCGTTTTGCTCGACTGGCAAAACTGGACAACCGGCGCGTTTGGCGGGTGGTATATCTATGTCACAGCCTTTTACCTGCTCGTTTGTTTGGGGATTGCCCTTTATCCGCGCACAGGCCGAATTAAGCTTGGCGGGCCGGCCGAGACCCCGGAATTTTCAAGATTTTCATGGTTTTCCATGATGTTTGGGGCCGGCATTGGTGTGGGCATGTTGACCTATTCAACCGCAGAACCGATTTTTCATTTCGCCAATAACCCGGATGTGATCAAAGGCCTGTCTGAAGGCCAAAACGCGAATAATGTTCGCAATGCTTATAAATGGGCCTTTCTACATTATGGCCTGACGCCATGGGCCTGTTACGGCATCGTTGGCATGGCCTTGGGGTATTTTTCTTATAACCGTAAGCAGCCTTTATCATTCCGGTCTTCGCTGACACCCCTATTCGGTATCAAGACTATGCAAGGCCCGGTTGGGCATGTCGTCGACATCATTGCGATCCTCGCCACAATCGTCGGGGTCGGGGTGACCATTGGGTATGGCGTGTCGCAATTTGCATCTGGCGTATTCAATATTACAGGGTTTTCCTGGATTAGCGCAGAGAATGGTAAGCCGACTCTGTTGGCTCAGTTATTGGCGCTGATTATTATTTTGACGGCTTCGGTCTGGTCTGCCCTGACCGGTGTCAGCAAAGGGATTAAGTGGCTGTCCAATATCAATATGGGACTATCTTTTTTCTTGCTCTTTTTCTTTGCGGTGTTTGGGGCGACGTTATTCGCATTTAAGCAGTTCTTCGTCACGATTTATGATTATTTCGCCGCTTTGCCTGCCATGTCCTTCACGGTGTGGAAAGACGGCGATCTTGCCAATTGGCAGGGCGCGTGGACCATATTCTATTGGGCGTGGTGGATCGCTTTCGCGCCTTTTGTGGGCTTGTTCCTGGCGCGCGTCTCAAAAGGGCGATCAATCCGCGAATATGTATTGGGGGCCATATTTGTGCCGTCGGTTATGGGCTTGACGTGGTTTGTTTTGGTCGGCGGGACAGCGATAAGCCTAGAGCTATCAGGCGTAGCGAATGGGGCGATTGTCAATGCTGATATCTCGGCGCAGCTTTTTAAAACTATAAATCTGGTGCTTAGCCCGTTCTTTGCCAAGTTAATGTCTTTTGTCATTGTCGTGCTTTTGCTGACCTATTTGGTAACGTCGGCTGACTCGGCCATTCTGGTGATCAATACGATTACATCTGTCGGCAATCGTGCCAAGGCTCGTGCCAAACATATTATTGTTTGGGGCGTTATATATATGGCGATGGTTGCGGCATTATTGACTGCGGGCGGAATGGATGCCTTGCGCTCGGCTATGATTATCGGGGCTTTGCCATTTTCTTTTGTGATGGCGCTGATGGCGATCTCACTCTTGAAGTCACTCATTTTCGACTCAGAGAGGTAAGTCTAGTGCGAAACTCCACTGAGTCGATAATTCGCGATAATGGGCTGGATTAGAAAAGATAATGTTAAGGGCGAAGGAGGGGGCTCGTGTGGTTAAAATGCAACATAATTCGATAAAATTAGTAAAAATCACATGATTTAAGGAATGCTACTGGTGCATATAATTGAATTGACTAATAGTAATGTTACTACACATGTATAAAAATCAACGCCAACACGTCTCAAAACAGGGGAAATCAATGAAGAAGCAAAACCTACTCAGCTGCACGGCCATCTGCGCGATCGCAGCAACCGGTATGCCAAGCACAGCTTACGCGCAGCTTGAAGACGAAGTCATCGTAACAGCGACCAAGCGCGCTGAAAGCGCCGCCGATATT
This sequence comes from Hellea sp., assembly GCA_020631215.1. GTDB lineage: Bacteria > Pseudomonadota > Alphaproteobacteria > Caulobacterales > Maricaulaceae > Litorimonas. The sequence goes on from JAHDHS010000002.1 coordinate 61,911, forward strand.
CCGATTGCTGTCTCTGCTTTGGGAGAAGATACGCTTGATGAGTTGCGCGTCGATGTCTTCACAGATTATTTGGTGCAGCTTCCCGGTGTCTCAGCGGGTGGTTCCGGCCCGGGTCAAAACACCATCTACATTCGTGGTCTGGCTTCCACAACGCCAACTTTGTCAGTTGCCGGTGTTGCTGGCTTAGCGCCAAACGTCGCTTTTTATCTTGATGAACAGCCGCTCGCTCAGCCGGGCCGTAACCTGGATGTATATGCGGCTGACTTAGAACGCGTTGAGGTTCTATCCGGCCCTCAAGGCACGCTGTTTGGCGCGTCATCTCAGGCTGGTACAGTTCGGATGATTACGAATAAGCCGAAAATTGGCGTTGAAGAAGCCAAGTTTAGCGCGGGGACATCTTTCACCGATGGCGGTGAGATGAGTTATAAAGCCGAGGCTGTCTATAATGTCCCTGTGACTGAAAATGCGGCGCTTCGTGCTGTCGTTTATTACGATCATCAAGGGGGTTACGTTGATAACGTGCCGGGCACGATTGATATGAGTCAATCAGCTCGCTATCGTCAAGAGGGCACTGTGCGCTCAAATGGTGTGCCTGTGTCATCAGTGCGTGCCGGTTTCAGTACACTGTTTGACACAGATAATGACCCGACAACGCCAAATGTTTCCATTCCAGTGGATCTTTCGGGTATTACCTTCTTGCAGAATGATAACTCCGACATTGCCGAAGATAACATTAATGACACAGATTATTTCGGTTTCCGTCTCTCCGGGCTTTATGAATTTACGGATGATTGGTCTTTAAGTGTTGGTTACGCGCATCAGGAACTGGACTCTGACGGGGTTTTCTACTCAAATCCTGATCTCGGCGATTATAACGTCAATATCTATGAAGAATCATTCATTGAGGATGAGTTTGACAACGTAAACTGGACGTTGAAAGGCCGCCTTGGCATGCTGGACGCGCTATACACGGGTGCATTTACGAAGCGGAAGACGGATCAGCGCATTGATTACACAGACTATCTCTATGTGGCGCAGTATCTACCTTACTATATCTGTGATTATTACAATGCGTATTACACTAATGACAGTCAGGTGGATTACAGCGATCCAAACAATCCGGTTTACCGCCCGCAAGGTGGAACCTGTCAGGCACCAGCACTTTATGTGCCGTCCAGAAGCCGTACAGAGGTTCAGACACATGAATTGCGTTTCAACACACCGGCTGAAAAGCGCCTTCGCGCCACATTTGGCGGTTTCTATAGCGACTTGAAACTAAAAGAGCGCAATGACTTCTCCTATGCGGGGGATGCCAATATCGCCTACGGCCCATTCCCGGATAACACATCCTTCCCGGATCAAGGTGATGGATTTTTCACTGACGCCGGGCCATACCCGGCAGATACACGCTTCCGGAATGATTTCCTACGGACAGATGAGCAGTTTGGTATCTTTGGTGAGGGTACATTTGATTTATCCGATCAATTCGCCTTGACGGTAGGTGCCCGTTATTATGACATCGAAGTGGATCTGAAAGGGACGGCGAACTCGTCATTCTGTAACCTCTTCTCAGGAATTGACCGGGATCGCTTTGGTACAGATGTAAATGATTTGTATGATGGCGATGGCAGCTACACATTTACACGTTCCTGTAATGATGCCGCTATTCAGACCTTCACATTGGATGACTCTCAACAAGACATTGAAAATGCGTTCTTGACGGCAGGTTTGGGTGCCAGCACGGCGGCAGCACAAGCCGCACGCGTATTTAATGAATTGCGTGCGCCTGACACGGCAAATGCCAAAGGGACGATCTTCAAAGTCACGGGTACTTGGACGCCAAATGATGACATGTTGTTCTATGCAACATATTCACAGGGCTTCCGGCCTGGCTTGTTAAATCGTCCGGGAGGTGCAACGCAGGGTGACTTTACCGTCCCATTTGAACTTGACACAGATGATGTCGATAACTTTGAATTGGGTTGGAAGACGACGCTGATGGATAATCAGTTGCGCTTCAACGGTAATGCCTTCTTCGTGGATATTAGCAAATTGCAGACCACAATTTTCGATCCGAGTATTGTGAACCTGTTCTTCTCAGCCAATGCGGCGGATGCTGAAATCAAAGGTGTCGAGGGTGATATCACATATGCACCGATCAGTATGGAGGGATTGACCGTTAGCGGTGCATTCTCGTTCTTGGATACTGAAATCACCGAAGTTCTCATTCCGACAAATGATGTGCGTGAGGGTGATAGCCTGGCATTCGCGCCGAAATTCCAAGGAAATCTAAGGGCCCGCTACGAATGGGAAACCAATGGCGGCTTGACGGCACATATCATGCCGCAAGTTGTGCATACGTCCTCTTCATTTAGTGATATTATCATCATTAACCGTGACAAGGTGAATGGCTGGACAACCTTTGGTCTTTCAGCTGGCCTGACCAGCGATGATTGGGCGATGGAAATCTTTGCAGATAACCTGACGAACAAGCGCAATGAACTGACCCGTTTCTACGGCAATGATGTTGAGCGTGTCACTTACGGTCGTCCACGGACAATCGGAGCTCGGGTCTCATATAATTTCCGATAGTATCGACGAGTCGAATTCTATCGTATAAAGTAAAAACGCGTCCCTTTGGGGACGCGTTTTTCATATGCGGGTATTATGGACGAGATAGAGCAAAAACAAAAAGATATTCAAAACCTCATGCGTCAGGGGAAGTTTTCTGATGCCTTGCAAGGCTCCGAGGCGGTGCTTTCTGAAAAGCCCAAACATTTGGAATTTTTGTATATTAAAGCAGTCTGCCAACGCTACCTGAAAGATTTTGACGGCGCGCAATCAACGCTTGATGTTCTCATCGACGTTCAGCCTGAATTTGGCCGGGCCTTTCAAGAGGAGGGTCATTTGGCGCGTGACCAAGGCCTGTATGATGCGGCCCTGTCAGCCTATAAGAAAGCAACGCGCTATAATCCGGGTCTAGTCGCAAGCTGGAAAGCGCAATCAGACATTATGGCTCGAAAGGGCATGATGCGTGAGGCGGGGCTGGCCCAGTCTCAACTTAAGCGGCTTCAGCAATTATCGCCTGAACTCATGGCTGTGACGAATATGATCCATGAGAATAAAATTCTGAAAGCCGAAAAGCTGTGCCGTGCGGTTTTGAGGAAACAGCCAAAGAATACCGAAGCGATGCGCCTGCTGGCGGAGATTGGCGCACGTTTTGGCGCGCAGAAAGAGGCGGATTTTCTACTTGAAAGCGCGATTGAATTTGAACCTGAAAATATTCAATTGCGTCTGGATCACATAAAGATTCTCCGCAAACGTCAGAAATTTGTCGCCGCATTAGAGCAGGCCGAAAGCCTGTATAATCGGGATCCCAACAACCCGGTATTTCAATCTCATCTGGCCATTGAGAGCATGCAAACCGGAGATCACGAGCGGGCCCTCACGCTCTTTGATAAGTTGCTGGCCAAAAACCCCAAAGAGCCCTCAACCCTGACGTCTAAAGCCCATGCCTTAAAGACTTACGGGAGTCACGACGAAGCCGTTGCGTGTTATCAGGCCGCCTATAAAGCCGTGCCAAGTCACGGGGATGCCTATTTTGGCCTCGCCAATCTGAAAACCTATCGGTTCACAGATGAAGAGCTTGAACTGATGAAATCTCAGATTGGGCGTCGTGATCTGGCTTTGATGGACCGGGTTCACATGTATTTTTCTTTGGGCAAGGCCTTTGAAGATAATGAAAAATTCAAAGAGTCTTTCCAGCATTATCAGATCGGAAATGATTTGAAACATGTGCAATCCGGATATGATGCCGATGACACGGAAGAAGAACTCAAGGCCCAAGCCGCAATATGTACTGCGGATTTATTTGAGAAAAATAAGGGCAATGGCCATCAAGCGCCGGACCCCATTTTTATCGTGGGGTTGCCGCGCGCAGGCTCGACCTTGCTGGAGCAGATTGTCGCCTCTCACAGCCAGGTGGACGGGACGCTGGAACTGCCCAATATATTGGCGATGGCGTACCGGCTGCGTAAGCGGGAAAAGATTTCTATAGACGGCGTCTATCCGAAAGTTCTGCATGATTTGCCCGCCGAAACATTGAAAGAACTTGGCCAGCAATTCATCGAGGAAACCCGTATCCATCGTCAGGACGCACCTTTCTTCATTGACAAAATGCCAAATAATTTTCGACATATCGGTTTGATCAGCCTGATTTTACCCAATGCAAAGATCATTGATGCGCGCCGCCATCCCATGGCCTGCTGTTTCTCCGGGTTTAAGCAGCTCTTTGCGGAAGGCCAGGACTTTACTTACAGCCTAGAAAGTGTCGGCCGCTATTATCGCGATTATGTCAATCTTATGGATCATTGGGATAAGGTTTTACCGGGTAAAATCCTGCGGGTGCAATATGAGGATGTGGTGGCCGATACCGAGGCGCAGGTTCACCGGATTTTGGACTATCTCGGCCTGCCATTTGAAGAGGACTGTCTGGAGTTTCACAAGACGAAACGGTCTGTCCGCACGGCGAGCTCGGAGCAGGTGCGTCAGCCAATTTACAAAAGCGGCCTGGAGCAGTGGCGCAATTTCGAACCTTGGCTGGATCCGCTAAAAGAGGCCCTAGGGCCGGAAATCCTGAAACGCTATCCAATTGATTAGGAATGACTATGTCTGAAACCACCATGACGCTTGATGAAATCCACAAACTCGCCAAAGAAACCCTTATGGCCCATGGCTGCGATGCCGAAAATGCCGGCGCTGTCGCGGATACAATTACGCGCGCCGAAGGCGATGGGTGTCATTCCCACGGCCTGATGCGTCTGCCCGGCTATGTCGCGACTCTCAAATCCGGCAAGGTCAATGGCAAAGCCCGGCCAAGCGTCAAAAAGCTCGCCCCTGCGGTCGTGCAGGTAAATGGCCATAATTGCTTTGCACCCATGGCCTTAAATGAGGGCCGGGCCCATTTGATCGACGCGGCCAAGACCTGCGGGATTGCCGCCATGCCGCTGATCGGGATTCACCATTTCGCGGCGCTCTGGGCTGAGGTGGAACCCATCGCGGATGCGGGCCTGATCGGCTTTGCCTGCACATCTTATAAACCGGCGGTTATTCCGGCGGGCGGCACCAAGGCGCTCTATGGCACCAACCCAATCTGTTTCGGTTGGCCGCGTCCGGGAAAACCCTCCATGGTCTTTGATCAGGCGAGCTCCGTTATGGCGCGGGGCGAGGTCATGCTGGCTGCCCGCGAAGGCCACACATTACCTGAAGGCGTCGGTGTTGACGCTGACGGCAACCCGACAACCGATCCGGATGAAGTGCTCAAAGGTGCCTTGCTGGCCTTTGGTGGCTATAAGGGCAGCTCGATCGCCATGATGGTGGAATTGCTGGCCGGCGGCCTCATTGGAGAGAGCTTCAGCTTCGAAGCCGCCCAGCGCGATAATGGTGATGGCGGCCCGCCCCAAGGCGGCGAGTTCATGATGGCGATGGATCCAAATCTGTTTGGCGATGCGGATGGCTGGGCAGATCATGCGGATGCGTTTTTTGATAAGATGCTGGAACAAGATAATGTCCGCCTCCCGGGTGCGCGCCGCCACAAAAATAGAGGTGAAACGGCCAAAACAGGTGTCGCCGTGTCCAATATAATTCTGGATAAGATTAGCGCCCTTTAAGCTAGGCAATAAGCCAGTTTCAATCTAGGTCAGGGCCAAGAGGATAAAGCTATGACAGATATTTATGGTCAGTTGATCAATGGTGAATGGGACTGCTCTGGCCCGCAAACGCCCAATATCAACCCATCTGATATTTCAGAGACGGTTGGGATGATGGCCAGCGCCACAGAGGCGCAAGTTCACGATGCAGTTGCCGCTGCGCGCGCCGCGCAGCCGGGCTGGGAAGCAGTGAAGCTGGAAGAAAAGAAAAACATCCTCCATGCAATCGGACAAGAGCTGATCGACCGCTGCGATGAGATCGGAAAATTACTCTCAAGCGAAGAGGGCAAGCCATTTGCCGAAGGGCGCGGGGAAACATTCCGCGCGGGTGAATTTTATCAATATTATGCCGCCGAATGTCTGCGCCAAATCGGCGAGTCTGCGGCCTCAGTCCGGCCCGGTATCCATATCGACATATCCCGCGAAGCTTTGGGGGTTGTCGGTCTGATTACGCCATGGAATTTCCCGGTCGCGATTGCGGCTTGGAAGATGGGCCCGGCCCTTGCCTATGGCAATACGGTGGTCTTGAAACCCTCAGAAGTGACCCCGGCGACTGCCAATGTTCTGGCTGAAATTTTGGACCGTCACCTGCCCAAAGGCGTGTTCAACATGGTGCAAGGCGGCGGAGATATCGGCGCGGCGTTATCCCGCTCTGACATTGATGGCGTGTCCTTTACGGGATCTGTTTCAACAGGCCGGAAAATTGCGGCTGCCGCGATTGAGAACATGGCCCGCGTGCAATGTGAAATGGGCAGTAAAAACCCGATTGTGGTGACGGAACATGCCGATATTGATCTGGCAGTGGCGCAATCCATTCACGGCGCGTTTGGCGCGAGCGGTCAAAAATGTACCGCGTCTTCGCGTCTGATCGTGGATGCCAAAATTCATGATGAGTTTGTCGAGAAACTCGCCAAAGCGGCGGAGGCCAAAAAGGTTGGTCACGCGCTGGCTGAGGGCACAGAGCTTGGGCCGATTGTCTCCGAAGGCCAAATGGAAAAAATCCTAGGCTATATGAAGCTCGCCAAAGACGAAGGCGGTAGCCTTGTCACGGGCGGAGAGCGTTTAGAACGTGACACGGAAGGCTATTATCTGTCCCCGACCATATATACGGACACGACCAATGACATGCGCGTCAACCGCGAGGAAATCTTTGGCCCGATGACTTGCGTCATGAAGGTTGAGAGCTACGAAGAAGGCCTTGCTTTGGCCAATGATACGGATTTCGGTTTGGCGGCTGCCGTCATGACCCAAAATTTGAAAGAAGCCGAACATTTCAAGCGCAATGCTCAATTCGGCTCTGTGCTTGTTAATCTCGCGACTGCAGGCCTCGATTATCACGTCCCATTTGGCGGGCGGAATGCGTCTTCCTATGGCCCGCGGGAGCAAGGCGAACATGCCAAAGATTTCTACACCATCATGAAAACCGCCTACACCAATCCCGGCTAATATATCGAGATAGATCATGCTGATTATTGACGCCCTTCAATATGTAAACTGGACAAGAGAGCTGTTTGAAGAGGCGCGCGATGGCGGCGTCAATGCCATTCACGTGACCATCGCCTATTGGGAAAACACCCGGGACACGTTGGAAAATATCGGCGATTGGCGGCGTAGGTTCCGCGATCACAGCGATATCATTATGCCGGTTCACACAGCGGCTGATATACTAACGGCGCAGGCAGACAATAAAATCGGTATTATCCTGGGCTTTCAGAACTGTTCCCCGATTGAAGATGATCTTCGCCTCGTGGAGACGATGTATAATGAAGGTGCACGGATCATGCAGCTGACTTATAACAACCAGTCCCTGCTGGCGACCGGATGTTACGAAGAAGGTGATAGCGGGGTGACGCGGTTTGGCCGCGAAGCGATCAAGGAAATGAACCGCGTCGGCATGATCATCGACATGTCCCACAGCGCGGAACACTCCACATTACAGACGATAGAACTGTCGCAGCGCCCAATCGCGATCACCCATGCCAATCCCTCGCGCTGGCACGAAGCTCTGCGCAATAAATCTGATGATGTGCTCAAAGCCTTGGGCCAGAGCGGCGGTATGCTGGGCTTTTCCATGTATCCGTTCCATCTCAATAATGGCCCGGATTGCACCTTGGATGATTTCTGCGGCATGATCATGGACACGGCGGAGCTGATGGGGATTGATCATATCGGTATCGGGTCTGACCTCTGTCAGAATTGGGGCTATGAAACGCTCGAATGGATGCGCTCTGGCAAATGGACTTTCAAACCCGATTACGGGGAGGGCAGCGCGAGCAATGCCGATTGGCCGCGCCAGCCCGATTGGTTCGCCTCGTCCAAGGATTTTGGCAATATTGCCAAGGGCCTCGCGGATAAAGGTATGGCCCAAGGCGACATAGAAAAAGTGATGGGACAAAACTGGTTTAAATTCTTTGAAGCCGGCTTTGCGCCTATGTAATGGCGGGGTGGCCTCAACATGAAGCCGAAGGTTTGGACGCCTATATGCGGCCTGCTTCTGTCGTTATGGATTTGAGCCGCCTTGGCACGCTTTATCCCTATCCGCTGAGTTTTATGCGTAGCCTGACGCGGCGTTTGCTGCGTGAAAAATGGGACATTCAGCGCGCGCAAGTCAGTCTTGATGATAATGGCTATGGTCATGTTATTTATGAAATAAAGACGCCCAGTGCTTTTTACAGCTATGTGATCTTTGCCAAATATCTGGATCCGGATATTCGCAGTGACCGGGTCATCGCCGAAGATTGGGATATGACGGTGACGCTGTGCGAAGGTCGTGTGGATAATGACCGTCTGGAATTTCTGCGGGCAAATGTGCCTTTGCAGGAAAAAGGTCGGGTCGATACGCGCTGTATTGTGCTGTCGCGCGCCAATAAATCATCGCGCAATTTTGAATATGTCGTTGGCCGTTTGGCAGAGGGGAAGCAGCCGGATTTGGACGTTATGGCCAAGGTCGGTTATCTGTACCGGACGACGGCGGTTTACGGATCGGGCAAGTTCGGCATGGCGGATTGGGACAAGGTCTGCTCGGAGTATTCTGATTTTGCGCGGCCTTTTTCGGCGGAGATGTTTTCCTGTTTCCTGATCCGGGATTTCAGCCTGTTCAAAGCGGATTACGTTGCCAAGCGGCGTAGCCCGCAAACAGCCGTTTCCATGGCCGATGACGTGAAACGCTATGTCGGGATTGGCAACGCGACCGGGCTGGGCATGGCGCCCTATCTGATCAATCATCCGCTTTTGATCAATAACTGGATCGAGGTCAGGGAGACCGCTTTGGCCCGGATTAAGCGGAGCGGTCAGGTCACACAGGAAACGCTCGGCGATTTTGATTGCCTTGCTCAGAAGGCCTGTCAGCATTTACAGGAAATCGCAACGGATAATCGCGAACAGAATATCATCAACGCCAATGCGCGAGAAGAAATGCTCTCATGTCTGGAATGGTTTAAGGCGCGAGACGGCTTGCGTGACTGGGCGGAATTGACAGCCCATGCGGAGGCGAATTGTCAGCCGGAAACGCAAGAGCTGTTAAACGCGATTTTGTTGGAGCTTTATCCGGATTTGATCTTGGATTTGGAAGATAGCTTGAACGTTGATGAGCGTTATGAGCTTAAGCCTAATATGCGCTGCGCGGAAGTTACCTCACTCATAGAGGCGCATTATGATTGGGCTCTGGAAATTGATTTTTCCGATGAAAATTGCCTCTCGACCTTTTGGTATGCGTCTGAAGAAAAACGTGAGCCGCGCCTGGGCAAACGGTTTGAAGAGCCGGGGGCGGAGAAGGAAATATATCTGGGGATCGCCCATTCCGTGCGCTGCGCCTATGATGATTTAAAGGCCTTCGACGCTGATCAGTCCATTGCCCGCTTTGTTCTGAAACACCCGAAGCACCGCTATATGATCCGCCGGATACAGACCATGTCGCAAACGCGCTATGGTGAGATCCGGGCCAATGTTCTGGATGCTGATATTTTGCCGATCCATTTACTGCGCTGTAAGCTGTCCTTTTTCGGGGTCGGGAAATTTGATCCGCGCTCGCGCCTATGGGTACGCAATACGATGTTTCAGGGCGCGCCTTTAATCTCGGATATTGGCCGGACAACATCAGATCATTGGTGTTTCCCAATCAAGCCAGACAGTGATGACCGCGCCGCTTAAGCTTTCCCATAATGAATTGGCGGCTTTGCTGAAATCAGTGTTTCAGGCTTGTTTCGCGCATGGGCAGGACTGGGCGGCCATGGCGCAATCTGTCGTCTGGCTCGAGTCACACGGCTTTGACGGGCTTGCCATGTTGATGGAGTCCTTTGACGAAGATCTGTGTTTGCAGGCCGTCGAGTGTGATGTGACAGAAACTGACACGGGTCATATCGTCGATTTGAATGGAGGCAGCCTAATTCTTGCCGCTCATATGATCGCGGATCTGGCGCTGGAGAATTCAGAGAGCGACAGGCCAGCCAGACTTATTGTGCAAAATGCCCGGCAGCCAAAAGCTTTGATCGCAGCATTGCCATTATGTGCTTCGCAGGGATTTGATGCTTTCGTGACAGCGGACGGGCGGGGCGTCTATGCGAAGTCTGCGGAGCGGAGTTACACTACATATCACAGTGCTGAGACCGAGTTGTGTCTGACCTGTGGAGCGGGGCTGAACGCCCCACAAAGTGACATTGACCGTACTGCGAAGGCGATCCGTTGTCAGGCCCGACAAAACCTGATGGACGGTCTGTTTGTTAACCATAAATGCATCGAAAAACTGCAAAAAATAGCGGATCGGTTCCTGGTTGAAGCCACTGAGGCCTCGCGAAAGGGGGCCGGTGAGTGAAGCTGATCATCCTTGCAGGCGGTAAAAGTGCCCGGATGGGGCGGGATAAAGCTGAAATCAGGCTGGGAAATCGCCGCCTGATTGATGTCGTTTACGCAAGGGCCAAAATTCAATGCAACGAAATTTGGCTCTCCGGCCCCGATGATTACGGCTTGGGCCTTGATTATATCCCCGATCTTCCGGATGGGCCCAAAGGGCCGGTTGCGGCGCTTTACGCGGCCATACAAAGTTTGAAGGGCGAGCCGGGCTTTTTCACAGTCCCCGTTGACGGGCCAAATTTCCCCGCTGATTTATGTGAACGTCTTTACGCAGGCCGAACCTCTATCGCCAAATCGCCAAGCGGGCTGCACCAAGCCTATGGCTGGTGGCGAATGGATGATTTGAACGCTGCATTTTCCAAGCTCGATTTGCGCGGGTCTATCTCGCTACGGAAGATGGCTGAGCGCTGCCATGCCCGACATGTAACATGGTTAGATGAAACGCTTTTTTATAACATAAATACACCTAATGACTTGGCTGGCTATTTGACCGCTATCCCCCCGCAAGATAGGGCCTAACGCAACACTATTATCAAGGGTTCACCAATGGGCGATATTAAATCCACAGCCAAAGTAGTCGTGATCGGGGGCGGAGTTGTTGGCGTGTCCACACTCTATCATCTGGTCAAAAAAGGCTGGTCAGACTGTATGTTGTTTGAACGTAAAGAACTGACTTCCGGCTCGACATGGCACGCGGCGGGCCTGCTCCCGCTTTTCAATATGAGCTATTCCGTCGGGCAGCTTCATAAATACTCCGTCGAGCTTTACGGACGCCTTGAAGAAGAAACCGGGCAGGATGTAGGTTTGCGCATTTGTTCGAACATCCGCCTTGCCACTAATCAGGACCGGATGGATGAATACCGTCAATATGCAGGCGTGGCCCAAACCATTGGCGTGAAGGTAGACTTCATCTCACCTGAGGAAGTTGTGAAAATATGGCCCTTCGCTGTGCCTGATGGTCTTGTGGGGGCGATGGTCCATCCGGAGGATGGTTATGTTCAGCCCGCAGATTTGACACAGGCTTTGGCGATTGGCGCACGGGCTGGCGGCGGAAAAATTCACCGAAATACAACTGTCCTAGCGATTGAGCAGCTTGAAGATGAGCGCTGGAAAGTTACGACGGACAAAGGCGAAGTCATTGCTGAGCATGTCGTGTCCTGCACAGGCTCTTTCGCCCGTAAAACCGGCGAGATGATCGGGCTGGATATTCCCGTGGTACCAGTCGAGCATCAATATATCGTCACGGAGTCCCATCCGGATATTATCAAACGCCGCGAAGCTGGCGAGCCTGAACTCGGTGTTCTACGCGAGAGTGATGGCAGTTGGTATATGCGCGAAGAAGCGGGCGGCCTTATCCTTGGCCCTTATGAGCATGGCGCGCCCGCCTGCTATGTCGACGGGCCGGATGACAATTCAGAATATGAGCTGTTCCAGGAAGATATCGACCGCCTAATGCCGCATATTGAAAGCGCGATTGCCCGCGTTCCGATGTTTGAGGAGCTGGGTATCAAAAAAGTCTATAATGGCGCGATTGCCTATACGCCGGATGGAAATCCGATTGTTGGCCCGGCGTGGGGTAAGAAAAACTTCTGGCTGAATGAGGGCCATAGTTTCGGGATTACTGCGGCGGGCGGGGCCGGCTGGCAACTCGCGGAATGGATTGTCGAAGGCGAACCAACGGTGGATATGCTGGGCGTCGACCCGCGCCGCTTTGGCCCATATGCGACGAAGTCTTATTTGATTGAGAAAAACGAAGAAGCCTATGCCGATGTCTTCACGATTCATTATCCGGATGAAGAGCGTGCTGCCGCGCGGCCTCTACGGACATCCCCCTGTTATGACCGGATGAAAGAACGCGGCGCGGTCTTCGGGCAGCTTTTCGGCTGGGAACGTCCAAACTGGTTTGCGCCTGAGGGCGTTGAGCAAAAAGATGATTGGTCATTCCGCCGCTCATCCTATTTCGAACATGTCGGCAATGAATGTAAAAATGTCGCCGAGAATGCAGGCCTTCTGGATATGACGGCTTTTGCGAAATGCCGTATTCAAGGGCCGGGGGCGAGGGCTTGGCTAAACTGGATGCTGGCACAGAAAATGCCGGTCACGCCGGGGCGGTTGGCTTTGTGTCATGGCCTGACCTCCAAAGGCGGCGTGCATAGCGAATTTACGGTGCAGCGCGAAAGCAAGGATAGTTTCTATCTGGTCTCTGCAGGTGCCAACCACCGTCTGGATCATGACTGGCTGCGTAAACATATGCCAACGGACGGCTCTGTTCAGATGACAGATTTGACGAATTCCATGGGCGTGCTTGTACTAGCCGGGCCTAAATCGCGTGATATTTTACAGCCGATTTGCGGGTCTAACCTGTCCAATGAAACCTTCCCATGGCTGACGGGACAAGAGACTTATGTGGGTCACGCGCCCGTCAAATTGCTGCGGGTCAATTTCGTTGGCGAGCTTGGCTGGGAGATCCATCATCCGATTGAATATCAGAACCATATTTTTGATGCGCTGTTCAAATCGGGCGAAAAACATGGCCTGAAACCTTTTGGTATTCGCGCGATGAACTCTATGCGGCTTGAGAAATCCTACCGTCTCGTCGGGACAGAAATGTCGATTGAGTATTCAGCCTATGAATCCGGCCTGCACCGTTTTGTCAGCCTGAAAAAGAAGGGCGGTTTCCTAGGTAAGGAGGCGCTATTGGAATGGGAAAAGCGCGGCTTTGACAATGCGTTTGTGACGTTGGAAGTGATGGATGTCGATGATGCAGATGTGATCGGGAATAACCCGATATATAAAGATGGTGAGGTCGTTGGCCGTGCCACGGGCGGCGGCTTTGGGTGGCGAATGAATAAATCACTGGCTTTGGCCATGGTCACCCCCGCTTTGTCGGATGTTGGAACAGATTTGGAGATTGAAATTCTAGGCAAGCGCTATAAATGCCGTGTCCTCGAAGACAGTCCGCATGATCCGGCCAATGAAAAACTTAGAAGCTAACGCGCTATGAAATATTCTGCAGTCAGCCTGTTTGCGAATGCGCTGTCGGGTCACAAAAACTGGCCCGAGCAATTTCCCGATAAGGCTCCGAAAAAAGAATATGATGTCATCATTGTCGGCGGCGGTGGACATGGTCTGGGCGCGGCTTACTATCTGGCCAAGAAACACGGCATTACCAATGTCGCCGTGCTCGAAAAAGGCTGGATCGGCGGCGGCAATACGGGCCGTAACACTACCATTATCCGGTCTAACTATCTCTTCGATGAAAGTGCAGGCATTTATGACCACGCCGTCGATCTCTGGGATGGTCTCTCGCAGGAGTTAAATTACAACGTCATGTTCTCCAAACGCGGCGTATTGATGCTCGCCCATAATGTCCATGATGTTCAGAGCTTTCAGCGTCATGTCCATGCCAACCGCCTCAACGGCGTTGATAATAAATGGCTCACGCCGCAACAATGCAAAGACTTCCTGCCCATTCTCGATATTTCAGAGGATCGCCGCTATCCCGTTATGGGCGGAGCGCTGCAAATGCGGGCGGGTACAGCGCGTCATGACAGCGTGGCCTGGGGCTATGCGCGGGCGGCCTCAAAGCTCGGCGTTGACATTATCCAGAACTGCAAAGTCACTGGTATAAAGCGCGGCGCAGATGGGGCCGTCGAGGGCGTCGAAACGGAGAAAGGTTATATCGGGGCAAAGAAAATCGGCGTGTCGGCAGCGGGCAACTCGTCCGTCTTAATGGAAATGGCGGGGCTGCGCTTCCCGCTGGAGAGCTATCCTTTGCAAGCTTTGGTATCTGAGCCGGTTAAACCCGTGCTGAATTGCGTCGTCATGTCTAATGCGGTTCATGCCTATATCAGCCAGTCCGATAAGGGTGAGTTGGTCATTGGTGCAGGCACGGATCAATATACGAGCTACAGCCAGCGCGGCGCGCTTCACATTATCGAACATACTTTGATGTCGATTTGTGAAATTTTCCCGATCTTCAAACGTCAGAGAATGTTGCGCTCCTGGGGCGGCATTGTTGATGTGACTCCGGACCGATCTCCGATTGTCGGGAAGACACCGGTGCCGGGTTTATATGTCAATTGCGGCTGGGGGACAGGCGGGTTCAAAGCCACGCCGGGGGCGGCGGATATGCTGGCCCATACCATCGCGCATGACGCTCCGCATAAAATCAACGCGCCGTTTAACCTAGACCGTTTTGTTGGCGGCCGTCTGATTGACGAGGCCGCGGCGGCGGCTGTGGCGCATTAGGGAAGGGCAAAACCATGTTTGAAATTCACTGCCCCTATTGTGACGAAAAGCGCCCCGAAATTGAATTCGCCTATGCGGGCGAGGCGCATATCGTCCGCCCGAATGCCCAAGACCAGGGCGAAATGAGCGATGCGGACTGGTCACAATATATGTTTATTCGGGATAATGTTCGCGGCGAACATTGCGAACGATGGTGGCATCAACACGGGTGCAACATGTTCTTTAATGCCGTGCGCCATACGGTCACGGATAAATTTGTCATGACCTATAAAATGGGGAAATCCCGCCCAACGGCCAAACAAATCGCGGATGCCAAAAAATGAGCGCCTTTCGTAAATCCGGGCGCGGCATGGTGGATGCCTCAAAACCCGTAAATTTCACTTTTGACGGGAAGGCATATCAAGGCCTGCAAGGCGATACTTTGGCCTCAGCCTTGCTGGCCAATGGCGTTCACCTGACCGGGCGGAGTTTTAAATATCACCGCCCGCGCGGCATAGTCGGCGCAGGCAGCGAAGAACCAAACGCCTTGGTCGCCTTTGATCGCGGAGAGGGTCGAGTGACACCTAATGTGCGCGCGACGACACTTGAAATTTTTGATGGCCTGAAAGCGGAGAGTCAGAACCGCTGGCCAAACTTAAAGACGGATATTGGCGGGTTTAACAATATCTTTTCGATGTTCTTCCCTGCGGGGTTTTACAATAAAACATTCAAATGGCCTGCCAGTTTTTGGGACAAAGTCTATGAGCCCTTCATCCGTAATATGGCGGGTCTTGGGCCCGCGCCGAAATCATCAGACCCGGATGTTTACGCGTCGGTCTATGGTCATTGTGATGTGTTAATCGTCGGGGCAGGGCCAGCGGGTATAGCAGCCGCAGTTGCAGCGGCCAAAAAAGACCAGCGCGTCATTCTGGTGGATGAGCAGGCAGAACCTGGTGGAGGCCTATTATCGGCTCAAAATGTTGAGATTGACGGCATGGCCGCTCAGGATTGGTTGACGAAATCACTCACGACTTTGCGCAAGGCGGATAATGTGACGGTGATGCTGCGTAGCACAGCGATCGGTTACTATCATGATAATTTCGTGGCTGTGAATGAACGGTTGACCGACCATATTCCATCGGTGGAGCCGGGGCGGTCACGCGAAAAACTACACCGCATACGCGCGGGCAAAGTTATATTGGCGCAGGGCGGTATTGAGCGCCCACTGGTCTTTAACGGAAATGATCGCCCGGGCGTGATGTTGGCGTCCGCCGCGCAGACATATCTGGGCCAGTATGGCGTGGCCGTCGGGAATGAAGTCGTCGTTTTCACATCGCATGACAGTGCCTATCAGGCGGCTTTTGAACTGGCCGATGCCAACATCAGTATCGCCGCGATTGTTGACATCAGAGATAAGATCAGCGGGGACTTGCAGCAAGCTGTCGAGGCGCGCGCTATTGATTTGATCTTGGGATCATCGGTTTCGAAAACCTCGGGTAAGTTACGCATAAATGGCTGCGAAGTTTACACGGCCTCCAGCGGTAAAAAACAAAGCTTCCAATGTGATGCGCTGCTGATGTCCGGGGGCTGGACGCCCAGTCTGCATCTCTGGTCACACTCCAAAGGCGGTATCAAGTGGGATGCAGATTTAGCCGCTTATGTCCCGGAGCAGGCTAACGAGAATGCAGTTTGCGTTGGGGCTTGTAATGGTAATTTTGGGATTGAGGCCGCGCTGAATGCCGGCACCAAAGCAGGTGGTGGCCGGAAGAAATTCAAAGTCAAAGAGCCGGAATTTGGCAGCGGTGTGGTGCTCGATCATTTGCCAAATTATATCGACAGTTCCAAACAAAAAGCCTTTGTCGATTTCCAAAATGACGTCACCGAGAAAGACATCAAACTCGCTGTTCGAGAGGGCTTTAAATCCATTGAACATGTCAAACGCTACACCACCAATGGTATGGCGACAGATCAGGGCAAGACCTCGAATTTGAACGCCTTGGAAATTGCGTCGAAAGCGGTCGGCAAACCGATTGAGAAAGTCGGCCTGACGACGTTCCGCCCGCCCTATACACCGACGACCTTTGGGGCGCTTGCGGGCTACCGCGATGGGGAGCTCTTTGACCCAACCCGCAAGACGGCGATTGACCCTTGGGCCGAAGCACAGGGCGCGGTCTTTGAGCCCGTCGGTATATGGCGCCGCGCCTGGTATTTCCCGAAAGACGGCGAAGATATGCATGCCGCCGTTGCGCGCGAATGCAAAGCGACTCGGGACAGCCTCGGAATTTTTGATGCATCGACTCTGGGCAAGATCGAAGTAGTAGGGCCGGACGCCACAAAATTCATGAACCTAATGTATTCGAACAGCTGGACGACGCTGAAACCCGGACGTTGCCGCTACGGTCTGATGCTGCGCGAAGACGGATACATCTATGATGACGGGGTCGTCGCGCGTATGGCCGAAGACCGTTATCATGTGACGACGACATCCGGCGGCGCGCCCCGCGTTTACCGCCACATGGAAGATTATCTTCAGACTGAATTCCAGCATCTGGATGTCTGGCTGACCAGCACAACGGAGCAATGGGCCGTGATCGCGATTAACGGGCCAAATGCCCGTAAGCTGATTGAGCCATTTGTCGAGGGTATCGATTTGTCTAAGGACGCTTTCCCGCATATGGCCGTGCGGGAGGGTAAAATCTGCGGGGTACCAACCCGGTTGTTCCGCGTGAGCTTTACAGGCGAGCTCGGATTTGAAATCAATATCCCGTCGCATTATGGCCGCACCGTGTGGGAGACATTATTCGAAGCGGGCCAGTCATATGAGATTTGTCCTTACGGCACAGAAACCATGCATGTCCTGCGCGCCGAAAAAGGCTTTATTATTGTTGGTCAGGACACAGACGGAACCGTCACGCCGCATGATGCGGGCATGGGATGGGCCGTGGCAAAAAAGAAAAAAGACTTTGTCGGCATGCGATCCTTGAAACGGTCTGATTTGATTGCGGATGGTCGGAAACATTTGATTGGGTTGCTGACCGATGATCCGAATGTCGTGCTGGAAGAAGGCGCGCAGATTGTGGCCGATCCAAATCAGCCAATCCCTATGGACATGCTCGGCCATGTCACATCATCCTATTGGAGCGAGAGCTTGGGCCGGTCTGTGGCCATGGCGCTGGTCAAGGACGGGTTTAACCGGATGGACGAGACGCTTCATGTCCCCATGCCGGGCACAACCCATAAAGCTAAAGTCGTAAAGCCTGTCTTTTATGATCCCAAAGGGGAGCGTCTCAATGTTGTTTGATCAGGCCATTGATATTCCTGAAACGCTTAAGGGTGATGCCGTTTCGGTGACATTGATGGAGGAGCGCGCGCGGTATAATTTGCGGATCAAATCCACTGATCTGACGGAGTTTAAAAAACTCACAGGGCTAAAATTACCGCGTAAGATCAATACGTCCAGCGCGGCCAAAGATGTCACATGTTTATGTGTCGGGCCGGATGAATGGTTCGTCATCGCAGAGGCTAAGTCCAAAGCTAAACTCGATAAATTACTGGCCAAAGCCTCAAACAAATTTGTGTGTTCCGTGACAGATATTTCTCACCGAAATGTCGGCTTTGAGATCACCGGGGCCAAGGCATCACGACTGATTAATGTGGGCTGTCCGCTTGATATGGCGATCGAGGCTTTCCCTGTGGGTAAAGTAACGCGCACAATTTTTGAAAGCGCGGCCATCCTATTGCGGCGCACGGGTGAAGAGAGTTTCCAAATAGAATGCTGGCGGTCTTTTGGCCCTTATTTGCGTGATTTCTTCGTCCGGGCCAGCCGCGATTTTTAACTAGGCTAGATAAAAGGCATTTTGCGAACTTCGCAGTCACGCGTTCCATCGGGCGTTTGAACCGTCAGCTTGTTGCCGATTTTCCAATGCGCTTTGTCGATCATGCCGATGGCGACATTGGTGTTCAGATCCGGTGACCAAGCAGCAGAGGTCACTTGCCCGGCTTTTTCATCACCGGACATAATAGGCCAAGGATTGCGGCAAGGCGGGGTTGCGCTGCCAGAAATCGCGATGCCGCGGATTTGCCGCTTGGGGCCGTTCTCTAGTTCCTTTTGCAAGACGTCTGCGCCGATACAGCCTTTGGCTGCGTCGCCTTTGCAAAACTTCCCAAGACCTGCCTCATAAGGTGTGTTTTCAATGGTCATGTCATTGCCATAGGACAGCAGGCCGCCTTCAATGCGCTCGATCAGATTGGGACAGCCCGCGCGGACATTTAAGTCTTCTCCGGCTTCAAATAACGCATCCCAAAGCGGTTCGCCATGCTCACTGCCATCAACATAGATTTCAAAGCCGCCCTGAACGGAATATCCTGATCTGGCGACTGTAAATGAGGTGCCGTTAAAGTCGATCTTTCTGTGCCGAAAGAACCGCAAGTCCCGGATATCTTCGCCAAAGAGCCGCGCCATTAAGTCATCAGATTTCGGGCCTTGAATGGCAAGGGGGGAGACATCGGGCTCAAAAATATCGACATTCAGACCGCGCCCCAGTGCCAGCCCTTTGATCCAATAGAGCAAGTCTGAATCGGCTATTGAAATCCACCAGCGATCATAGCTGTGCTTAACGGCGACGGGGTCATTGAGCATGCCGCCTTTTTCATCGACGACCGGAATGTAGTAACATTGATCTTCACCCATCTTTGCTAGATTGCGCGGGGTCAGCATTTGCACCAATTTGAATGCGTCAGGGCCTTTGATCTCGACTTGCCGTTCACAGGCCACATCCCACACCTGCACATGTTTTTTCAGATGGTGGTAATCTTCCTCAAACCCCTCAAAAACGGTTGGCAGCAACATGCGGTTATAGACAGTATAACCTTTAACGCCTGCCTCAGTAACGCGCCGGGTAAAGGGCGTGCTGCGGGTACGTCGCGAAATGGAGAGGACGGGATTCATATTAACTCCAATGACATTAGCTCCAAGGGAAGGGGCTGTTTGAGGTTGGGTGCAGTTCACCCTCAGCATAACGGCTAAAGCGGAAGGGTTTTAACAGCTCCGATGTGTGGCCCATAATATGTTCCGCCACCAACTTACCGACACCGAGCATTTTATAGCCGTGATTTGAATCGGCGATGATGTAACAATTTTCGAAATATTCGTCAAAGACCGGGAAACTGTCGGGCGTGAAACATCCCACGCCGCCGGAAGGTTCCTTATCGAACTGAGCCATCGTGCCTTCAAAGCGTTTGTGGCAATGGGCCAGGGCCGACACCCACATATGGGCAAATTCAGGTGAGGAAATCCATTCCGGCGAGGCAGGCCCGTAAGGGTCAAGCTGTAACTCATCAACCGGCGTTGTAACCGGATAAGGCATCGCGCCGCCTTGAACGCCGCCAAAATGGAAATCAGGCTTGTAATATAGTCCCCAAATCTTGCCAGCTTCCTCGACCACACTGCCATCTACGGCTGAACGCAATTCCGCATCCGTATCAACATGCATGACGGGCGGCATGGCCCCGTCATTGGTTTTGAAAAGCTCTGGGTCAACTTTCAAGACGCCTTCTTCCAGTTGCCAGAAAGTCCACATGCCGATGTCATGATACATCTGGCCGTCCTGACCTTTGACGGACACAGTCTTGGGCAGCTCCAGCATGTTCCAGAAATCCCGCACCCACGGGCCGGTGCCAATAACAACATAATCGCAGCCTATGTCGCCCTTATCGGTCTTTACGGCCGTGATGGCTGAACTTGATCCATTGGCTCTTTTGAAGCCTGTCACTTCTATACCTGTAATAATCCGCACACCTTCGGCTTCGGCTTTACCGGCAAGCCCGTATATGGATTTTGTATTATTGGCATAACCGCCGCGTTTTTCATGCAGCACGGAGGTGATATTCTGCGCCTGCCAATCGCTATAGAGCGATTTCATATATTGATCGCAATCATCCGCGCCTTCGATGAAATCACTCTCATAGCCAATGGCTTCCTGCTGCTCATAGATCGAGGCAACATCCTCATGCATGCTCTCACAGGAAATCTGCATATAGCCGACAGAATGGTAAGAATAGGCTTCGGGATCGGATTCCCAAACATCCACGGAATGCGCCATTAATTCGCGCATGGCGGGTTGATAATAATTATTGCGAACCACGCCGCAGGCAATGCCGGATGCGCCGGACGCAATCCCGTTCTTGTCTAAAACGATAATATCAGACCCATCACCTTTGCCCGAAGCTTTTAACTCAGCAGCTAAATGATAAGCCGTGGATAATCCGTGTATGCCTGCGCCAATGATCACATATTTGGAATGTTGGGGGAGGGCCATGAGATATCCTTTCCGTCATTCGTACCTAATCCGAAAGTGAAACCGTATCAAACAGGTTCAGAATTCATCATCGATATTAATCAGCGCCTATTACGCTAAATTATGAGAGCGGCGCAAAAAGGGTATTTCAAAGTAACAATTCTAATGATAAACGGCCCTAATAATGCGGCGGAATCGCCTTATCGGGAAGACAATTGATGAAAATACCCAATAATTTTGACCTCCGGTCACTACAGGTTTTTGTCGTCACCGCTGACCAAGGCGGCATGACTCAAAGCGCCAAAGTTTTGCGCATGACTCAATCGGCTGTGTCACAAATCATTGCGGGCCTGGAGGACTCTGTAGGAGTGAAGCTTTTTGATCGCTCGGTTCGTCCTATCGTGCTGACATCTGCGGGCAGGATATTGCTGGAACGCGGCCGTCAAATATTAAAAGACACCAAAGAAGCTTTCCGCGAAACACAGACATTAGAGCAGCGCAGATTGGCATCACTGACGATTGCCATGACGGATAGTATGGCGGCGGTTTTGGGATCCAAGCTTTATAAATCCATGAAAGACATTTCGGGCTATTGGCGCTTTTGGAGCGGGCTATCCCCCTATCACCGCGAAGAATTTCTCTCTCACAATATCGATATCATCATAGCCACCAATAATGTGATGGAAGATATTAGCGGGTTGAACCGGTATAAGGTATTCCAAGAGCCTTATGTACTGATTTTCCCTAAAGATTTTAAGGGGTCGGTGGAATTACAAGACGACAAGACCATACCATTTCTGCGGCTGTCCATGCGCTCCTCCATGGGGCTGCGGATCGAAAGTCAGCTAAACCGGCTCCGGTTAAAGTTCCCTGAAATCGCTGAATTTGACCGCGCGCCCGGCCATACGATGGCTGTCTGCGAAGGTTTGGGCTGGGGGATTACGACGCCTTTATGTTTGCTGGAAAAGCCGGATTTGCTTGATCACGTCCAAATTCATCCAATTAAACGCGGCGCCTTTAGTCGTCACTTTGATTTGCTGGCCCGTGAGGATAGTTTAGGTGATGTGCCGAGCCGCATTGCCAATACGGCGCAAGCCTTACTTCGGCAGGATGTCATGCCCACGATCTATGGTCATATTCCTTGGCTGGAAGACAAGTTAAACTGGGATGAAGAAATTATCCCATCATAAGTTCCACTATAAGCTAGAGGGTTATGGAGTTTATAAGTTTCAGAAATGAAGCAAAATCAGATTGCGTCGGTGGCTTTTTGGGGATTATTGCGAATTGATGATCTCTGAACTTGAAAATGTTCTAAAACCGACGGCAGAGGCAACGGGCCTGCCCAATACTCATTATATCTCGCCTGATATGTATCAGAAAGAACGCGAGGAGATTTTCTTTAAAAGCTGGGCTGCGATTGCTTTTGAGAGCGATGTTCAAACGGAAGGGGATGTTTTCCCCGTTGATTTTCTAGGCATGCCCCTATTGCTGGTTCACGCCAAGGGCGGCCATATTAATGTCTTTCAAAATACCTGCCGTCATAGGGGCATGATTTTGGTGGATGAGCCTAAACGGATGAAAGGCCCCATTCGCTGCCCTTACCACAGCTGGGCCTATTCCCATGAGGGCGACCTCGTGCGCACGCCCTATGTCGGCGGCATAGATAAAGACGAGCATGAGGCCATTGACTGCAGTCAATTATCCTTGTTTAAATTACGCAGCCATATCTGGCAGGGCGTTGTCTTTGTGAATGTGTCCGGCGATGCAAAGGATTTCGAGACCGAGCACGCACATTTGTTAAAGCGATGGGCCGAATTTGATCAGCCCTATTTTTGTGACCCGGCCAGCAGTAAATTTGACATGACAGTTCATACCAATTGGAAACTCGCGGTCGAGAATTACTGCGAGTCATACCATTTGCCTTGGGTGCATCCGGAGCTGAACAGCATTTCCAATATCAGTGATCATTATAATATCGACGAAGAGCCGAATTACGCAGGGCAGGGCAGTTTAGTCTATAAGCAATTGCTGGGTGAAGGTGGGCGTAAGTTTCCTGATTTTAAAAACATCTCTGCGAAATGGGATCAGGCGTCTGAATATGTGGCTTTGTTCCCCAATGTGCTGCTAGGCGTGCACCGGGATCACGCCTTTGCCATGCTGCTTATGCCGCAAGGCCCGGAGGAAACGCTGGAGCGTGTGGCGCTGTGCTACATGAAAGAAGCGGCAGAATCTCCGGACTGGAAGGATATGCGTGCGCGCAATGCGGATTTATGGCGGAATGTTTTTTCCGAGGATGTCGGCGTCGTCGAAGGTATGCAAAAGGGGCGCCACGGACCAATGTTTGACGGCGGGAAATTTTCGCCTGTGATGGATGTGCCCACGCATGTATTTCACAAATGGGTTGCCCGCCAAATACTACCGCCGAATGCAAGCGACTGAATAGACATCATTTCAAACACTAATAGTCCAACTCTGTCATTGCATTCATGGCGTAGATTTTGACAACATCATCTGGTAGTCTGTCGCTAAGGAGCCGCAAGTGGTTACGCTGTTAAATACGGTCGAAGATAAAGTCGCGCGGGAGGTTTGCCGCCAATATGGTGACCGCCCGGAAGAGCTTTTGGAAATTTTCCATACGGTTCAAGCCCAGTCCGGATATATTTCCGATGAGGCAATCCGGACGATCGCGCATGCGCTTAACCGGTCGCGGGCAGAAATTCACGGCGTCGCCAGTTTCTACCATGATTACAAACGAGAGCCTGGCGCGAAGAAAACCCTGAAAATCTGCCGCGCCGAAGCCTGTCAGGCCAATGGGTCGGATCAATTGATTGAAGAGGCCGAGCAGATGTTTGGCACAAAACTGGATGCCAAAGCCAAAGACGTGAAATTAGAGGCGACTTATTGTTTGGGCAATTGCGCGCTTGGGCCTGCGGTGATGGTTGATGAAGCCCTTTATGGCCGCGTAGATGCCAAACGGCTCGAGATGATTGCCAAGAAACATGGAGCCAAACAAAAAGGGGCAGCCTCATGAGCGTGAAAGTTTATGTGCCATGTGACGCGGCAGCTCTCTCCATGGGCGCGGATGAAGTCGCAGGCGCGATTGCGAAACAAGGCGGCAGTGATGTGCAGATCATCCGTAATGGATCGCGCGGCATGTTGTGGCTGGAGCCACTGGTCGAAGTTGAAACGCCCAAGGGTCGCGTGGCTTACGGGCCTGTCGGCGAAGATGATGTCGCGAGTTTGTTTGCAGCGGATTTTCTGTCCGGCGAGGATCATCCGCTAGGGCACGGCGTAACCGAAGAAATTCCTTATTTTGCCAAACAGGAGCGCCTGACCTTCGCTCGCGTAGGTATCACCGACCCACTCAGCCTGTCTGATTATGAAGCCCATGATGGATTGGCAGGACTGAAAAAAGCCCTAAAAATGAAGCCTTCTGAAATTGTGGCTCAGGTCAAAGAGTCCGGATTGCGCGGACGCGGAGGCGCAGGCTTTCCGACAGGGATAAAATGGGAAACCGCACTGGCGCAAACCGAGCCGCAAAAATATCTCTGCTGCAATGCCGATGAAGGCGATAGCGGGACTTTTGCCGACCGCATGTTGATGGAAGGCGACCCGTTCTGCCTGATCGAAGGTATGATCATCGGCGCGCGCGCGATTGGGGCGGATACGGGCTATATCTATCTGCGCAGCGAATATCCGCATGCCATTAAAACCATGCGCCGCGCGATCCATATCATGGAAGATGCGGGCTGGCTTGGAGATGATATCCAAGGCTCCGGCACAAATTTTCATCTCTCTGTCCGTGTCGGAGCAGGGGCCTATATTTGCGGCGAGGAGAGCTCCATGCTGGAGAGCCTTGAGGGCAAGCGAGGACAGGTCAAAGTCAAACCGCCCATCCCGGCGATCAAAGGCTTGTTTAATAAACCGACCATCGTCAATAATGTGCTCTCGCTCGCCTCAGTGCCGATCATTCTGGATAAGGGCGGGGCGTTTTACAAAGATTACGGGCAGGGCCGGTCTTTAGGCACGCAGCCCTTTCAGCTCGCAGGCGATATCAAGCAGGGGGGCCTCGTAGAGAAAGCCTTTGGCGTGACGTTACGTGAACTGGTCGAAGATTTTGGCGGCGGTACCTATTCAGGCAAACCTGTCCGCGCCGTACAGGCTGGCGGGCCGCTTGGGGCCTATCTTGCGCCGGATCAATTTGATGTGGAAATGGATTACGAAAAGCTAGCCGAGGCAGGCGGTATGATGGGCCATGGCGGCTTGGTGGTCTTTAATGACACGGTCGATATGGCGAAAATGGCCCGCTATGCGATGGAGTTTTGCGAGATAGAGTCTTGCGGGAAATGCACGCCCTGCCGCGTGGGCTCTGTGCGCGGAAAAGAAACCATCGAGAAAATCATGGACGGGGAAAATGTGAAGGACAATCTCGCTCTGATAGATGAGCTGTGTGATCTTATGACAGACAGCTCGCTTTGTGCTATGGGCGGGCTGACCGCCATGCCTGTTCAGTCGGCGATAAAGCTCTTCCCCGAAGATTTTACGGAGAGATCAAAATGACGCTCTTAACAGAAAAAGATTACGGAACACCTGCCGTCAAATCGGATAAAAGCGTGACCCTTGCGATTGATGGAAAGCCCATCACAGTCCCCGAGGGCACATCCGTTATGCGCGCCGCTGCCGAAGCGGGCGTCGCTATTCCAAAACTCTGCGCGTCTGATAATCTGGATGCGTTCGGCTCATGCCGTCTGTGCGTTTGTAAGATCGAAGGCAAGCGCGGCACGCCTGCCTCCTGCACCACCCCGGCTGAAGAGGGCATGCAGGTGACGACCAAAGACGATCAGATCACCAAAATCCGCAAGGGTGTGATGGAATTATATCTCTCTGACCATCCGGTCGATGCTGTTTCCGCCCCGGGCGGCGCTGAGAGTGAGCTATTTCAAATGGTCAAAGAGGTCGGCGTGGACAGCGTGCGTTATGGCCTGGCCGGGGATAATCATTTCAACACGGAAATTGACGACTCGAATCCCTATTTCGTTTTTGATGAGAGCAAATGCATTGTCTGCTCGCGTTGCGTCCGTGCCTGCGACGAGGTGCAGGGGACATTGGCGCTGACCATTGAAGGGCGCGGATTTAAATCCAAAGTTGCCGCCTCTATGGATGAAGACTTTATGAGCAGTGAATGTGTGTCCTGCGGGGCCTGTGTGCAGGCCTGCCCGACCACATCTCTACAGGAAAAATCGGTCATAGAGCAGGGCATGCCCGACAGAACCGTTTTGACGACCTGCGCCTATTGCGGCGTCGGCTGTTCTTTCAAGGCCGAACTGAAAGGTGATGAACTTGTACGTATGGTGCCGTGGAAAGACGGCAAAGCCAATCACGGCCATAGCTGCGTCAAAGGGCGCTTTGCCTTTGGTTACGCCAATCACGAAGATCGTATCACCAAACCCATGATCCGCGAAAAGATCACAGATCCGTGGCAAGAGGTCAGTTGGGATGAGGCAATCACATATGCGGCGGATAAGCTGAAAGCCACCCAGGCTAAATATGGCCGCACCTCAATCGGCGGTATCACATCTTCGCGCTGTACGAATGAAGAGGTCTGGCTGGTGCAGCGCCTGATCCGTCAAGGCTTTCAGAATAATAATGTCGATACCTGTGCGCGCGTTTGTCATTCGCCGACGGGCTATGGCTTGAAACAGACATTCGGCGAATCGGCCGGCACGCAAAATTTTGACAGTGTGGAACAAACCGATTGCGTGCTTCTGATCGGCTCTAACCCGACCGATGCCCATCCCGTTTTTGCCAGCCAGATGAAGCAGCGCTTGCGTGAGGGCGCCAAGCTGATCGTCGCCGACCCGCGCGCCATTGAATTGGTGCGTACGCCGCATATTCAGGCCGCATATCACCTGCCATTAATGCCGGGCACGAATGTTGCCCTGATTAACGGTCTTGCTCATATCGCCGCCAAAGAGGGCCTATTGGACGAAGATTTCGTCAAAGAGCGCTGTGATCTGGACAGCTATGCCGAATGGAAAGAGATGATCCTGCGCGATGAAAATTCGCCTGAAAATGTCTCAAAAATCACGGGCGTGCCGGTCGATGATTTAATCGGCGCGGCGAAGCTTTATGCCTCCTCACCCAATTCCGGCATTTATTACGGCCTCGGCGTCACGGAACATTCCCAAGGCTCCACCATGGTCATGGGCATGGCCAACCTCGCCATGGCGACGGGTAATATCGGCCGCCCCGGCGTTGGCGTGAATCCCATGCGCGGACAGAACAATGTCCAAGGCTCCTGCGATATGGGCAGCTTCCCGCATGAATTTTCCGGCTACCGCCCGGTCGGAGACGACGCCGCGCGCGGTCTGTTCGAGGCCAAATGGGGCACGAAGCTGGACGGTGTTCCGGGCTACCGCATTCCGAACATGTTCGACGAAGCCTGCGCGGGCAATTATAAAGGCATGTATATTCAGGGCGAAGATGTCGCCCAATCCGACCCCAATATCCAACATGTCGAAGCCGCGATGAAGGCGCTGGATATCCTCATCGTGCAGGACTTATTCTTAAATGAAACCGCGCGCTTTGCGCATGTCTTTTTGCCGGGGACATCTTTCCTCGAAAAAGACGGCACCTTCATTAATGCCGAGCGCCGCATCAACCGTGTGCGCCCGATCATGGAACCTGTGACCGGCAAGCATGAATGGGAAGTCACGCAGGATCTGGGCAAAGCCATGGGCATTGATATGGGCTTTAATTCATCTTCAGAAATTATGGATGAGATCGCGGATTTAACTCCTACCTTCACCAATGTCTCTTTCGATGTGCTGGATAAAGCCGGCAGCCTGCAATGGCCGGTCAATGATGATCATCCCGAAGGGGCGGAGGTTATGCATGTCGGCGAATTTGTCCGCGGCAAGGGCCTGTTTAAAGTGACGGAATATCAACCAACGCCGGAACGGACTAACCGTAAATTCCCGCTCATTCTGACGACGGGACGGATATTGTCGCAATACAATGTGGGCGCGCAAACGCGGCGAACATCTAATTCGGATTGGCATGAAGAAGACTTGCTGGAAATCCACCCATCAGACGCGGAAACCTATGGTGTGCGCGACGGACAATGGGTCTCATTGGCGTCACGTAAAGGAGAGATCACGCTCCGCGCAAAAATCTCCAGCCGTATGCAGCCGGGCGTCGTTTACACAACCTTCCATCATCCGGATACTGGCGCGAATGTTGTGACGACCGAAAATGTCGACTGGGCGACCAGCTGTCCTGAATATAAGGTTACAGCCGTCAATGTCGCTCCCGCCAATCACAAATCCGACTGGCAGGTTCAATATAAGGAAGAGCTGGAAGACTACCGTCAAATCGCCGTCGAACCGGCGGAGTAGATTGGTCCCCTTGTGGCGACACGGCCTGTAAGGGACTTACAATTCATCTCCTTCAAGGGACAGAGTAAGGGTGTAATCTTCTCTTCCCCCGTTCACGGGGGAGGAAATATGTGTTTGAATCCGCGTTCTCTCTAAATTTTCCTGTATGCTTTTAACTGCTTGTAAAATAATCCCCCATTTGAATCCTCACCTTTGGAAACTCGCTTATATTCAAATTGTTCTCTTCACAGGGGCAGGCAAGCGATCGTTGGCTGGCTGGTGAAGGGACGGCGTTTGCCGGTGTAGCTTCGGGGGTAATGATCCCGAGGGCGGCCGGTTCAGCGCGAGCTGATTGGGACAAAGACTGCCCAGTTCGGCCGCTGGTAGAAGACGTCGCCGCGAAGCTTATGCCTTCGAAAAATATTTTCCCCTTTTGGTGTTCCATCGGGGGCCTAAGCTTCGCGGGCCGCCCCGCTTACAGCTTCAAAGCTGAGCGCCAGATCGCCAGTAGGAGGAATAACTTGTCTGCAAAAGTGGCTGGTCATTTATAAGAATAGGTTCGTGGGTGGTCGCTTGGGTGCAAAAAGACCGCTCTAACGAGTGATAGAATATTCACTTATCCACAGAGTGTGTTCTTGTATTGTTCTTGACATATAAGGAATTAAGTCCTAGGAAAAATATCCTATGGCGAAACCGCATTTTATACCCTTCAAGGCGCAAAAAAGCGCGCGCCCGGTTCTGGAGAAGGGGCGGGCGGCGCGGAGCAATGTCAGCGGGCGGTATGAGCCGGACCGGCGGGAGACGAGCGCGGAGGATTGGGATGCTTTGCCGCCCGAAGACCGCAAGCCGCGCCAAACCACGGTCACGCTGGAGCGGCCTAAACATATTATCAATCGGGTCAACAGTCCCTATGTTGGTTTTGACCGGTCGATCAATCTTTATCGCGGTTGTGAGCATGGCTGTATTTATTGCTTTGCCCGGCCAACCCATGCCTATCACGGGCTCTCACCGGGGCTGGATTTCGAGACGCGGCTTTTTGCCAAGCCGGACGGGCCGCAATTATTGGTCAAGGAATTGTCAAATCCGCGCTACCGGGTGCGTACGATTGCCATCGGGACAAATATGGATGCCTATCAGCCCATTGAGCGTCAGTTTCGGATCACGCGCGGCGTATTGCAGGTACTGTCCGATTTCAATCATCCTGTGTCTTTGCTGACCAAGTCCAATTTGATCACACGCGACATTGATATTCTCGCGCCCATGGCTGAGAAAAACCTGACCCGTGCCATGATTTCAATCACAACACAGGATCGGGGCCTGGCCCGGGCGATGGAGCCGCGCTGCCCGACGCCGGAGCGCCGCTTTGAGGCTTTGGAAGCGCTGGCCAAGGCAGGCATACGCACGGGGATCATGTTGGGGCCGATGATTCCGGGCCTGAATGACAGTGAGCTGGAGAGCATAATGGCGCGCGCGGCGGATTTAGGTGCAAGCTATTCGGCTTATACGATCCTGCGTCTGCCGATGGAGGTCAGCCCGCTCTTTCAGGAATGGCTGGAAGTCTTTGCGCCTAATCGCGCCAAACGGATCATGAATCATATCCGGACCATGAATGGCGGGCGGGATTATGATCCGCAATGGTCGCGAGGCGGGGAGGTCAAAACGCCTTTCGCGCAATTGATTGCGCAGCGATACCGCGCCAGTCAGATTAGAACCGGTATGGATCAGCTGCGTTCCGGACAGCCGCTGAACCGGGCCCTGTTTCGTGTGCCGGTTTCCGTGTCAGGGCAGGGTGATTTATTTGATATGTAAAACTGTTATGAAACATTCGCTTGCTATGGTCTCTGATGCGGCTTAGGCAAACCATTCGATGATAGCCAGACAATCGGCTTACTTGGCGCGCCGACCCAACGCCACACAATGCAGAGTTAATTCTTCCTGTCACCGAATACCCAGCCGGGCTCGCCGTGAGCCCTGCGTAAAATGACAGAGGAAATTATGTCAGACGAAATGAAGGCCGGTACGGTCAAATTTTTTAACACGACCAAAGGCTTTGGATTTATCGCCGCCGATGATGGCTCAGGTGATGTCTTTGTTCACATCACAGCCCTGCAAAATGCAGGTCTGGCCGGTTTGAATGAAGGCGACAAAGTACAGTTTAACACAGCGATTAATGAGCGCACAGGCCGCTCCGCCGTTGATACAATCAGCATGGCTTAGTCTAAAGAAAAACTTTTATTACGGGCTTTGAGTCTGTGATAGTATGGCAGGCGTTCACCTTTATGGGGTGTGCGCCTGTTTCATTACAGGTATAGTCAAATAAAAGAGGGAGGGGTTTATGTCCGCTATTGGTTTTCTACATCCGGTTCTGGCACTGATTGTGTGGAGTCTTTTGATTTGGGTTTTATTATATGCGCGGCGCATTCCCGCCATGCAAAAAGCTAAGATAGCGCCCGATACAGCCAAATCTCCGGATGGAGATTGGAAAGAGAAAATGCCGCTCAAAGCCCAGGCTGCGGCGCATAATTATAATCACCTGATGGAACAGCCGACGATTTTCTATGCGCTGATGTTCTATTTATATCTGACAGACAATACCGGGCATGTGATTTTCTATCTGGCATGCGCCTATGTCGTGCTGCGCATTGTGCATTCCATCATTCAGGTCAGCGCCGGTCCGGTCATGATGCGGTTTACAGTCTTCAGCCTGTCGACTCTGTGCCTGATGGGCATGGTCGTGATGTCGATATTATAGGGGCTTGTATGTCGCTCTATTTGTTCAATGCAATTGAGATCCATGATGCGGCGGAATATGCCCGCTATGTGGAACTGGCCCGTCCTGTTTTCATGCGAATGGGCGTGAAAGTGCTCGGCAATGATGAGCAGGCCCGCTTTGACGGCCTGCCCGGAGATAAGGCGGTTTTGCTGGAGTTTCGCGACAAGGCGCATATGAAGGCTTTTATGACAGATCCGGAATATGTGAAGGCGGCGGTGCACCGGGATAAGGGGACGGCAATGAACACCGCTGTGTTCAGGCAGTTCCCACAGCCTGCATAGCGTCCCAAACGGCGGACAGGGCAATGAAATCCGCGCTTTCATCTGGGTCGCGATCATTATTCAGATCGGCAGGGCTGTTGCGTGTGATGATGATACCAATGGGCGCTTTTGTTTGGGCGTCCAGAACCGGCCCGCCGCTCATACCCGTGACCACGGGCTCATCCGGCTCGAAAATATGGACAATCCATTGACCCGGCATACGTTCATAATAGACACGGCCTGTGCGCTGTTCCAAAGTTCGGCTGCCCGCGGGAAAGCCGTACAAGATGACATCCTGCCCTATCGCAGGCGGAGCGGGTCGTTTAGACGGCAATTTGCATCCAACCAAGGCCGCGTCCAAACCATCGGGCCAAGAGATCACGTTCCCGCTCATGAAATCCGGCGTGTGGTCATGGGCCTCTGTCAGGCAATGACCGGCACTGATCCAGCCGCTCCAATGAGCAAACCAGCTTGTATAGCATTGAAAGCCGCGTTCATTATGAAAATAGCGGCGTATATCAGCTGGCTTGGCCCCGCCGCTGGCTTGGTCCTTAGGCGCGGTCTGGACGATTTCGTCAGGGATTTTTGCTTGTATCGGCGGCTTGGGTTTACGCCTGAAAAAATTAAAGAACGACATCATCCGAGACTGGCGCAGAGTTTATTTCCGCGCAAGAGAAAGCTGTGTTATGTTTGATCTTATGTTGAAATATATTCTGCTTCCGCTCTCATTCGTTTTCCTTTCAGCCTGCACAACCATGGCCAGCTCTTTGCCGGGATGTCCCGATCAGATGGTGTCAGGGGATTATTGCGCCTTTGATAGTCGCCGTGATGCCAAAGCAGATTTACAAGTCGCGCAAGAGCTGGCGGCGGCGGACGGGTTAAAAACACTTGTCGTGATGGGCGCTAACTGGTGTCACGATAGCCGGGCTTTGGCCGGGCATTTTGAAAAAGAAAGATTTCGCACGCTCATCGCGGAGCATTACCGTCTCGTTTATATTGACGTCGGCAAGAAGAATAGAAATCTTGATATAGCCCGCAGCTTTGGTCTCGATGGCATCGCTGGTACGCCAACAATCATCATGACAGATAAAGATGGTACAGTGTTGAACCTTGATACGGCGCCCACTTGGCGGAATGCGGCCAGCCGCTCGGAGGATGATATTTACAACTATTTCGCTGATTATGCGGCTGAGGGAAACTAGCCATGTTTATGGGGCATTACGGACCGGCGGTTTGGGACACGCAGCGCGGGAAAGGCACTCCGCTTGTTACGCTATGGCAGGGTTTTTTGGCTGTGCAGGCCATTGATATCGTCTGGGCATTTTTGGTTATCGCAGGCATAGAGGGGCAAGTTATCCGTGAGGGTGTGCCTATCTTTCATATTCCCTATTCGCATTCCCTGCTTGGCTCAGCTTTCATTGCTTTATGTGCAGGCGGGATGTTCCGGGTGCTCAAACCCTCTGGCGGAAATCGTGGTTTTTGGGTCATTGCCGGATTGGTCATGTCACATTGGGTTCTGGACTTGATTGTGCATCGCCCGGATTTATCGCTCTATCCGGGCGGTGATTTGCTTTTAGGTTTTGCCGTCTGGGATTATCCATGGGCGGCCTATGGTCTGGAGATGGGTTTGGTCTTTGCCGGTTTTTGGTTTTGGAAGCGGGTCACAATTCCCAAGTCGATGCGTTATTCTATCGCCTTGTGGGCCTTGTTTCTGTTTATGGCGATGTTGCAGGCCGCCTTTATTCTTGTGCCGGGATTGCAATTGCAAGCCGGTACATTTGATCCTGCCGCAGGTCCTCAAGGGGCTTTGCTGGGACTGTCTGCGTTAATGACATTTGCCTTATTGGCGGGGGTGATTGGCTGGATCGAGTCTGGCCGTCCTTCTCGATATGGAGCTAATCCGGCTTAATGCGCCCGGGCAGATCGGTGATGTGGGACGCTTTTTTACCTTGCTTGAGACGTAAACCCCGCCCTGTTGTGATGGCATCGCTTCCGAATTTGGCGCGGGCCTTATCTGACGCTCGCTCAGCGATGCCCCGCTTGGCGGCTTTGGGGTCGAGCAAATCAGCACTATCCCCAATTGGCGTGGATAAATCAGAGATGCCTGCACCAATCAGACGGTATGCCGTACCATCTGCTTCGGCTTCGAGTAGAGGTTCCAAGGCATGGAATATGGTATCAGCCAGCTGGACAGGCTGCTGTAATGTCCGTCGCCGCGTTATAGATTTGAAGCGGGCCGTTTTGAGTTTCAGGGTCACAACCCGCCCGGCAAGGTCTTTGGCTTTGGATCTATCGGCAGTTTTCAAACAAACCTGCCATAACTTGTCTTTCAAGGTTTCCAGATCAGAGATGTCGTCAAAAAACGTTGTCTCCGCTGAAACGGATTTGCGGTCATGATTAGGGTTGACCCGCCGATAATCCTCGGCCCGGGCCAGACGCGCCAAATGAAGGCCATGATCGCCATAACGCCGAGCCATTTCCTTGTCGGAC
The DNA here is from genome assembly GCA_020631215.1 of Hellea sp. Classification (GTDB taxonomy): domain Bacteria; phylum Pseudomonadota; class Alphaproteobacteria; order Caulobacterales; family Maricaulaceae; genus Litorimonas. The sequence goes on from JAHDHS010000002.1 coordinate 95,892, forward strand.
ACTTTGCGAACATCCGCGATTGTCCTCAAGCCGCCTTTTTCAAGCTTGGCCGCAAAGGATGGGCCGATGCCGTAAATGAAGCCTACCGATTTATCTGCGAGAAATTCCAAGGCATCAGCCTGGCCCAGCACAGCAAAGCCATGCGGTTTGTCCAAATCACTTGCGGTCTTGGCAAGAAACTTATTGTAGGAAAGGCCCACCGATACTGTAACCCCGACATCCTCAAGAATTGTCTTTTGCAAATTGATAAGAGACTCAGCCGGGCTTTTGCCGTGCAATCTCTGGGTCCCCGTCAGATCAAGAAAAGCCTCATCGATAGACAGAGGCTCTACGAGTGGCGTCAAAGCCTGCATATGGGCGCGAATACGCCGTCCTTCGCGGGCATATTTGTCCATGCTGCCTCTGACCACAACGGCTTCCGGGCAAAGTTTCAAGGCTTTGAACATCGGCATGGCAGAGCGCACGCCATAAATCCGGGCATGATAGCAAGCCGCCGAGACAACCCCGCGTTTTCCACCGCCAACAATGACGGGTTTGTCGCGGATATCCGGATCATCGCGTTTTTCGATGCTGCAATAAAAAGCGTCACAATCCACGTGAGCAATAGAAAGCATTTCAAGTTCTTGATGACGGAGGAGGCGAGATGAGCCGCAAGACACACAGCGTGGCTTATCACCCGCACGCGCGGCACAGTCCCGGCAGAGTCCTGTTATCATTGCAATACGGCCTGCATTGTCTCTTTACACTTCCTTTAATTGTTCCTGATATGTTCTATATGTTATGGTTAACCCATAGTATATAGCAAGCACACCGTTGATTAAGGATATTCTGTCATAGATGTAGCTATCAAAACAAGAAACGACCGGAGCGTCGTAAAAGAATTGGTGAACTGGGAAAATGCTGAAAATCATGCCGAAAAAAGTCCTAATTGTCGAAGATAATGAGCTGAACATGAAATTGTTCGCTGATTTGCTTGACGCTCATGGCTATGAAACGCGTCAAACCCGTGAAGGTTTGAAAGCCATTAAAATTGCGCGGGACTTCAAACCTGATTTGATTTTGATGGATATTCAACTGCCCGAAGTGTCTGGCCTTGAGGTCACCAAATGGCTGAAGGATGATAAAAAACTCGCTGGAATTCCAGTCGTCGCAGTAACGGCTTTTGCCATGAAAGGCGATGAGAAGCGGATACGCGATGGTGGGTGCGAGGCCTATATCGCTAAGCCGATTACTGTGTCGTCCTTTTTGGCGACTGTGAGAAAATTCGTCGAAGCTGCATAGGGTAGGCCGCTATGTCCGCCCGAATATTGGTTGTCGATGATCTCGCCCCAAACATCCACTTATTGGAAGTTAAACTACAGGCAGAATATTACGATGTTTTGACGGCCCGGTCAGGTCATGAAGCCCTTGAAATTGCCAGTAAAGAGCGCCTCGACCTGATCTTGATGGATGCCATGATGCCCGGCATTAACGGCTTTGAGGCCTGTGAACGCATCAAGAATAATCCAGATACATGGCATGTCCCGGTCATCATGGTCACGGCTTTGGAAGAGACCAAAGACCGTATCCGCGGCTTGGAAGCCGGGGCGGATGACTTTATCACTAAGCCGATTGATGATTTCAATCTGATGGCGCGCGTAAGGTCGCTTCTTCGGTTAAAAATGGTGACGGACCAACTCTTAAGCCACACCGGACACACATTATCTAATTCGCGTATTCTGCTGGAACAAATTGTTGATAAGCCCGGTAAAATCCTTCTGGTCGAAGATCATGAAAAGCACGCAGCGAAGATTGCTAAGCCGTTAGAAGATAAACACAAAATTTTGGTCGAAGGTGATCCTGTTAAGGCTTTACGCCTTGCGAAGACGGGCATGGACTTGATTGTCGTCAGTTTGGTGTCATCTGGTTTTGATGGGCTTCGTGTCTGTGCGAGCTTGCGATTTAGTGAAGAGACGCGCGATATTCCGATTCTTGTTATAGGAGACCCGGATGATGAGACTCGATTTGTGCGGGCCTATGACATCGGTATTAACGACACTTTGATGCGGCCTGTTGAAATCCAAGAGCTAAAGGCCAGGGTGGCAACGCTTCTGCGCCGTAAATTTTATGCGGATAGCTTACGCGAAAACTTCAATCAGAACTTGGAGATGGTCGTGGCGGATGCTCTCACTGGGCTCGGAAATCGCCGTTACTTCGACAGAGCAATTGAACCTTTATTGGATGCACTCGAGACCAAGGATACTCCATTTTCAATTATGGTTTTTGATATTGATCACTTCAAGCGGGTCAATGACATATTGGGACATGATATGGGGGATGTAATTTTAAAAGAGGTTGCGACCCGCTTGGCATCCAACATGAGAGCGGTTGATGTCGTCAGCCGTTATGGCGGCGAAGAATTCATGATTGCTATGCCTGAAACCAGAGAGTCTGACGCACTGGTTGCGGCTGATCGCGTCCGCGGCCTGATTGCCGGAACACCCATATATGTCGATGGTCAGGCTTTGAGTGTTACAACGAGTGCAGGGGTTGCACAGGTCCGAAAAGGTGAGCAGCTTCGGGATGTGTTCAGGCGTGCAGATGACGCGCTTTATAAGGCCAAACAAGCCGGTCGCAATCGTGTGCTGCCTGCGGGCAATAAAAAAGCCGCGTAAAGAACGCGGCTTTTCTCTCCCCCAGGAAATGTACGGTAAATCTATTTGATTTTACCTTCCTTGAACTCGACATGTTTGCGAGCCACTGGGTCATATTTCTTTTTGACCATTTTTTCGGTCATGGTGCGTGAATTTTTCTTGGTTACGTAAAAATAACCTGTGCCTGCCGTAGAGTTCAGGCGGATTTTAATGGTTGTTGGCTTCGCCATGGCTAGGGCCTTCTCAAATTGAATTTCGAGCCGCGCGATTAGGACATGGACAGGCAGGTGTCAATACATTCCATCACGCAAATTATGGGAAACGGCCTTGGACGTATTTCCCATACATGGCGCGGGAATAGAAGACATGCGGTTCAACCCGGCTAGACGTCATATAGTCCTTCAAAACCTGTAACATCATTCGAGTGGCACGCTGTAACTCTAACTCTTGAATTTCTTCAAATGTAAACCAGCCGACATTCAGCAATTCATGACTGTCATTGATGGGTGGAGGGACTTTGCAGTCTAAGTCCTTGATGAAAAACCATGTGTCATATCGTTTGTGGCGGTGAGGGGGTGTAATAGCGCGGCCGAAGACTTCGATATCTGATATATCAGGTAATTGCCCGGCTTGCCGAAAAAGGTCGTAAGTGATGTGATTGATATTACGGTTTATTTCTGCCTCTTGTCCGATCATCAGCCCCGTTTCTTCTAAAGTCTCCCGAATGGACGCGAGAACGACTGCCCTAGCTTTACGCGGGTTATAGGCGGCCTCTAGGATAGTTTCAGTCCGGGGAGATAAGTCTCCGGCATAGGGCGCATAGCTGTCGGCACGGTCTACCCGGCCACCCGGAAACACATATACACTCGGCATAAAGTCATGGCGCGAACTACGCTGCCCCATTAATATTTTAGGATTGTTCTTCGGACCACATGTCAGGACAATTGTGGAAGCAATGCGCGGTTTGACCGCTCTTTTCAGTGCCTCACGTTTGGATCGCTCCTGATCGGTAATTTTCATCTTGCCGACGCTGACCGGCCCGCTATCTGAAATTGGGCCACTCATTTCCGGCGCTTTCGAGCGTGTTTTTTTCCGCGCGAACCTCTGCCGTCCTTACGCTTTCCACGTGAAAGGTTCTTCGGCACTTTTCCTTTCTCAGCCTTCGAGACCATTTCAAAAATAAGGCCGCCTGTTACTGGCGTGGCTTCCGTGAGTTTTGCTTTGATCAAACGCCCAAAACGAAATGTGTCCCCGCTTTCAACGCCGATAAGAGATTTCGTTTTCTCGTTAAACTGAAAATATTCGCGGCCCAATGACCTGGCTGGAATTAATCCATCGGCTCCGGTTTCGGTTAAAGTTATGAATAGGCCAAATTTCGTCACGCCCGTAATTCGGGCGTCGAAGACGGCCCCGACCCGTTTTTCAAGATAGGCCGCAATATATCTATCAGTCGCGTCGCGTTCTGCGGTCATCGCGCGGCGTTCCGTGCTGGAAATGTGTTCAGCTGTTTCTTTCAGCCTCGACTTTTCCTCCTGTGTTGTGCCGTCCTCGCCCAGATTGAATGTGTCAATCAGGGCGCGGTGAACGACTAAATCAGCGTAACGCCTGATGGGGGAAGTGAAGTGAGCATAATGGGTCAGGTTCAGGCCAAAATGTCCGCCGCGATCCGGTGAGTAAACGGCTTGGCTTTGGCTCCGCAGCACAGCCATCCCGACAGTTTCTTCCAAGTCTTTGGCTTTTGCCTGCGCTAATAATTTGTTGAACCGAGCCGGAGTCGCGCGTTCTCCGAGGGAGAACTTCAAGTCTACAGCAGGCAAGAATTCAGTCAGTCCCTGAAGTTTTTGGCGGTCGGGGGCTTCGTGAAGACGGACGATGGTTTGAACATTTTTTGCCGACAGAGCCTCCGCTGCGGCGACATTCGCCTGTACCATAAATTCTTCGATCAGCTTATGGGCGTCAAACCTCTCTTTCACGGTGATTTTCACAACATCACCTTTTTCATTCACATGAACGTGGCGCTCCGGCAGCTCTATCGCCAAAGGCTCCCGCTTTCGTCTGGCTTCACGTAGACTTTCATAAGCGGCATATATATTATGTAGAATATCCAAAACAGGCTCTGCCTCTGGCCCGGGTTTTCCGTCAAATCCGGCTTGTGCCTGCGCGTAAGTCAGGCGGGCATGAGACCGCATGATGCCGCGTTTGAAGCTGTGTTTCCTCTTAATGCCATCCTTACCGAAAATCATTCGGACAGCGAGACAGGCTCTATCCTCATCAGGGCGAAGAGAACATAATTCAGACGACAACTCATGCGGTAACATAGGTTCGACGCGGTCAGGTAAATATACAGAGTTTCCTTTCTCCCAAGCTGATTTATCCAGCGGGCTGCCTGGCGTCACAAAGGCCGCGACGTCCGCAATCGCCACCCAGACGATCCAGCCGCCTTTATTTTTTGCGTTCTGATCGGGGCGGGCAAAAATCGCATCATCGAAGTCTTTTGCGTCAACCGGATCAATGGTAATAAGCGGCAAATCCCTTAAGTCTTCTCGCGGCCCGCCAATTTGGGGGAGCCTGGCTGATTTAGCTTGATCTATCGCAGCGTCAGGAAATCCGATTGGTATTTCATTTTCGTAAAGCGATATGAGAGACGCAGATTTTCCGCCTTTGGCCGAACCTATGGTTTCAACGATTTCTGCCAGTCTTAGGTCGCCTTGATTTCGGCGGGTCGACTGGAAAAAGACAAGGTCTTGATCTTCAGCATCATCCGGTAATTTTGACGGCTTGTAATCGTGACGCGCTTTTTTTGAAACGGGTTGAATGCGCCAGCCGCGCCCACCCTTGCATAAAACGCCGAGATGTTTCGATGGGCCATCCCCCAACTTTTTCATAACTTGGGCAATGATTGTGCCGTCTTCGCGTTTTTTTATGCGGCAAAGGGCTCGTCCGCCAACTGAAAGCGTCGCGGCTGCATGGCCCTTGGCCTTTTTCGAAACTGGACCTTCTTTAATGAGTAATTTGGGCGGCGCTCCATCACCCTTATAATTTTCGGGAACACCCAGCAAATCACCTTCATCATTTTCAGTGACCCTAATAACCATAACGCCGGGTAAGGCGTCGGCTTCCCTGTAGGTTTTCTTGCTGGACTTAATAATGGCTCCGGCATCCTCTAGGTCCCGTAACATAGCGCGTAACTCACGCCGATCCGCTCCCTTCACTTTTAAGTGTCGGGCCAAAGCCTTATTGTCGAAACGATCAGGTTGGCCGCGAACAGCTTTCAATATGTCGTCGCGGGATAATGCCATATGGTCTTGCTATTAGGCTTCTGCTTTCGGTTTCTTCTTTGCGGCCGTTTTTTTCTTAGGAGCTGTTTTTTTCTTGGCCGCAGGTTTCTTGCGGGTTGTTTTCTTTTTAGCAGGGCCTTTGGCGATTTTTGCCGCGATATATTCCAGCGCCATTTCCACCGTCACATCCTTTGGGTCGGTGCCCTTGGGAATAGTCGCGTTGACCTTTTCATATTTGACATATGGTCCATAACGGCCATCCATAACCTGAATGGGCTTTTTGTCTTCGGGGTGTTTGCCAAGATCTTTCAGAACGGTTCCTCCGCGCCGACCCCGACCGGGATTAGCTATTTTATCAGCGATTCTCGCAACCGCGTCATTCATGCCTATCGTGAACATTTCCTCTGGATCTTTAAGACTCACATAGGTCGTATTGTGCTTGATATATGGCCCAAAACGACCCAATGCCGTAATGATTTGGTTTCCATCCTCTGGATGTTGTCCGATTTTACGGGGCAGATTAATCAAACGCAGACCTTTTTCCAAATCCATGGCATGATAATCCCATGTCTTGGGCAGGCTAGTTCGTTTGGGTTTTTTCTCAGTCTCCATTTCGACATATGGCCCGAAACGACCCGTTTTTAGCACAATATCTTTTTCGGTCTCAGGGTGTTGGCCAAGGATTTTGTCTTCGGCAGCAGCTTCTGCGTTTTCTCCATCGCCAAATGGTCTCGTAAATTTACAATCCGGATAATTTGAACAACCGACAAATGCCCCAAACTTTCCAAGTTTCAGAGACAAACGGCCATCATCACAATTCGTACATTTCCGGGGGTCTGTGCCATCTTCTTTCTCCGGGAAGACAATTGGTTTTAGCGCGTCATTCAAAGCATCCAAGACGTGAGTCACGCGTAGGTCTTTGGTTTCGTCGACCGAAGCCGAAAACTCATTCCAGAAGTTTTGCAGTAGGGTCAGGTAATCAAGATCACCCGCCGAAACTTTATCGAGCCGTTCTTCCAAATCCGCTGTGTAATTATATTGGACATATTTTCCGAAGAAATTTTCCAAGAATGCCGTCAGCAGCCGGCCTTTATCGGCGGGCGTGAACCGCCTTTTGTCGAGCTCAACATAGCCGCGGTCCTGGAGAACTTTCAGGATAGAGGCATAGGTGGAAGGGCGCCCAATACCAAGTTCTTCCATGGCTTTGACCAAACTTGCCTCGGAATAACGCGGCGGGGGTTGGGTGAAATGCTGCTCAGCATCGGCTTTCTTAACGTCAACTGATTTTCCTTCAGAGACTGGCGGTAACATGTTGCCATCCGCTTCATCTTTTTCCGCCGTCTTGGGTTTAGTCTCTTCATAGAGTTTTAAAAATCCATCAAATCGGACGACTTGTCCTGTCGCGCGCAAGCCCACACTATTGGCCTTATCACCGATTTCGACTGTCGTTCGCTCCAATTTAGCCGAAGCCATCTGTGAGGCCATAGCGCGTTTCCAAATTAACTCATAAAGTTTTTTCATGTCGCCTGAGAGTTTAAGCGAGTCAGGTGTGCGAGCAAAACTGGTTGGGCGGATGGCCTCATGGGCCTCTTGTGCATTTTTGGCTTTGGATTTGTAGACGCGATGTTGACCGGGTAAGTATGTGTCGCCGTAATTTGACGCTATGGCAGCGCGACAATCGCTAATGGCTTCGCCGATCATAGAGATACCGTCAGTCCGCATATATGTAATCAACCCAGTCGTTTCACCACCAATATCGACGCCTTCATAGAGTTGTTGTGCTGTTCGCATGGTTTGTGTGGCGGAAAACCCTAATTTTCTGCTGGCTTCTTGTTGCAGGGTTGATGTCATGAAAGGTGGTTGTGGATTACGCGTGACGGGTTTGGCCTGAACTGAAACAATCGATAAGTTTGCGGCTTCAACAGCGGCTTTCGCTTTCATGGCAATTTCTTCATTGCCCAATGAAAACTTAGTCAGCTTATCACCGTCAAGCGAAACTAAACGGGCACTGAATGCGGAGCTTCCATTTGATGTGACATCCGACGTTATTGACCAATATTCTTGTGACTCGAATTTTTCAATTTCTGTTTCGCGCTCACAGATTAATCTCAAGGCAACCGATTGCACACGGCCTGCGGACCGGGCGCCTGGTAATTTTCTCCAGAGCACGGGTGAGAGGGTAAAGCCCACAAGATAATCCAGAGCGCGGCGCGCGAGGTAAGCGTCAACCAATTCCTGATCCAGCTTGCGTGGGTTGGCGATTGCTTCAGTGACGGATTTCTTGGTAATCGCGTTAAAAACAACGCGTTCGACCGGTTTGTCTTTGAACGCCTTCTTCTTGCCTAACACTTCTAACAGGTGCCACGAAATCGCTTCGCCTTCCCGATCCGGGTCGGTTGCGAGTATCAGTTTGTCAGCCTTTGTAAGGGCATTTTCGATGTCTTTAATTCGCTTTTTGGCTCTCGTATCGACGCTCCAAGACATGGCGAAGCTATTATCAGGATCGACGGAGCCATTTTTAGACGGTAAATCCCGAACGTGTCCAAAGCTTGCTAAAACTTTGTAATCTTTGCCTAAATATTTCTCAATTGTTTTGGCTTTAGCCGGAGATTCTACGATGACAAGATTCATAAATAGGTCGCATGTTTGACGTGAGAAGCGTTCAATGAGCGCGCCATTTGGGGTAGAGACTGAACAATGTCAACTGTCTGCATGACATCTGTTGGCTTTTCTCGTTGCAGTATAATAAATAGAATATTAAATAAATGCACGTTATAAGTGTTTATGTGTGTGGTGATATACTGGGTGGATCATGGATAAAATGGGTGAAGAATTAGGCGCGTCTTATGTAGAGGATTACGTGATGGACATGCTAAAAGAGATGGCGGATGTTTCTGTTCGCGTAGGCTTAGAGCAACTTTCTGATGAATTAAAACGTGTTCGATATGAATATCTCAGCGGCCCTCGTTAATAGCTCTCTGGGTTAATTGCGATCCGGCCATCCGGCTCGACTAAGACATCACCATTAAGCTCCATTTCCAATAAGGCTGCATTGATGACGGCCGTTGGCAGTCCGCTAGAGCGAATGACATCATCTCGATGTGTCGGTGTCGTAGACAATAGAGGCGTGATATTTGAGATCGCCTGATTGATGTTTTTAGCTTCTGCTTGATAGTCAAAATCAGCGGAGTCATAGGCGGTTTCGGACTCCATGACATAGGGTGGGGTCACGTCACGTAAAATGTCGATGACGTCGTCAGCGGTTTCAATCAAGGCTGCGCCCTGCCGTATTAATCTGTTGCAGCCTTTTGTGCGCGGGTCTAGCGGGGAGCCCGGAGCCGCCATGACTTCTCTGTTCTGCTCTAAGGCATAGCGGGCGGTAATGAGGGTTCCTGACCGTTCGGCGGCTTCGATGACAACTATGCCTAAGGAGAGACCGGATATGATACGATTGCGCCGTGGAAAGTCTCTGGCTGTTGCACGGTATCCTAAAGGGCTTTCACTGACTAAAACGCCTTGATGGCGGATGTCTTTAAATAGCTGGGCGTTCTGACGAGGATAAATGTGATCGACGCCGCCCCCTAAAACCGCCGCCGTTCCAGAGGCCAAGGACGCGCCATGCGCGGAGGCATCTATGCCGCGCGCCAGGCCGGAAACAATCGTATAACCTGAATGGCCAATATCATGGGCCATAGTGGCAGCAAATTTCAGGCCGAGGGCTGATGCATTGCGCGAGCCGATAATGCCGACGCAGGGTTTATGAAGCAAGCTAACGTCACCCCAGACAGATATAATCGGCGGAACCGGATCCAAGGCTCTTAAATAAGCCGGATAGTCGGATTCGCAGGCCGCAATGATTTGGACACCAAGTTCTTCGCTCGCTGCCATTTCTGCTTCGACTTGTTCGATGGTCGGAAGTCGGACGTTTTTATTGCGAATAATGGAGGGAAGTGAGTCTAGGGCTTTGCCGGGCGTTTTATAACGCTTGAGTAAATCTCTGAACGCAACAGGGCCAACGGTTTGCGTGCGGGTCAAACGCAGCCAGTCTCGTTTTTCAGAAAAGGATAACTCGGTGACCTGCATCAGCCTTTTTGCCCGATTTTACTTTCTTCACCGCGCCGTAAACGGCCTATATTTTCTCTATGCCTCCAGTAGATAACAAGCCCCATAAATAGGGCCATGAGAGTAGCCGGCAAAGACGCGATGAAAAAAGATATAATCGGCGCAAAGGCGGCGGCAGTAAGCGCGGCTAGGGATGAATAGCGTTTTAAAAAGGCCATCCCAATCCAGATGGCGGCGGCGGCAAGTCCGACAGGCCATACGAGTATGATCAGTGCACCGAAAAAAGTGGCGACGCCTTTACCACCCTTGAATTTTAACCAAACAGGATAGCAATGGCCGATTAAGGCGGCTGCCGCTGCGACATATCCAAAAGGACTGCCAAACAGAGATGCCGCCAACCAGCCCGCGCCGCCGGCTTTTAAGACATCCAGTAGCAGGGTCAGGGCTGCAATGTCTTTACGGCCTGTCCGTAAGACATTGGTGGTCCCGATATTGCCGGAGCCGATATTGCGGATATCGCCTAATCCGGCGAGCTTGGCGAGTAAGAGCCCAAATGGAATAGCTCCCAGAAAATAACCAATGGCAAGAGATGATATGAGGTCGATTGGATTCATAGCTGATACGTGCCGCACAGGGTAAGATGAGTCAAAACTTTCTTAGCCCCCCGGATAAGATCATTTCGGCTCCTTTTTCCGCGATGGCGATTGAGGCGGCATTCGTGTTTCCAGAAATAATCCGCGGCATGATAGAGGCGTCGATGACACGTAAACCGGAAACGCCATTCACGCGTAATGCTGGATCGACAACGGCCTTAGGGTCACTGCCCATGCGGCATGTACCAACCGGATGGTACATTGTCGTCCCGAGTGCCTTCTGAAACGCTAAAAGCTCCTCATCACTTATGCAGACTTCCCCGGGCGTCGTCTCTCGTTTGATCAATCCTTCAAGGGCAGTTGTACTGACTAATTCACGCGCTATTCGCATCGCTTTGATGGTCAGGCGTTTATCTTCATCTGCTTCCAGGTAATTATGCGTGATATGCGGGGCAATGTTTATGTCGGGCGAGACGGCTTTGACAAAACCTCTGCTCTCTGGCCGTAGCTGCGCTCCGCCAATCGTCAGACCCGGATAGTCCGTTAAGGAACTGGGCTCCCCCCGGCTGGCTGTTTCAAGATCACCTGATGCCGCAAGACAATGAAACTGTAAGTCCGGCCTGTCCAAAGCCGCGTCACTTTTCATAAATGCGCCGACAGATGCTGCCGGTATTGTCATGGGGCCCTGACGACTCAAATAATAGCGCAAGATATTTTTGAATAAATGCACGCCCGAAAGCTCTTTATTATATGTGTAGACTTCCGGCCCGACTTCCCATGCCATAGGGGCCATATAGTGATCTTGTAAGTTTTCTCCGACACCGGGTAAATCTTTGACGAGCGCAATTCCAAGTGCGTTAATATGCTCTGCTGCGCCTATGCCGGAGAGCTGTAAAAGCTGTGGGCTGTGATACGCGCCCGTACACAGAATGATTTCTTGTTTGGCTTTAATGGAACGCCTCTGCCCCCTTGAGGATATTTTTACGGCCTGGGCGATATGCCTGTCAAAAGAAATACGTCGGACAATGGCTTCGGTTAGAATGGTTAGGTTTTTCCGATTCATGACAGGCTTTAAATAAGCGCTGGCTGTTGAATGACGTTTGCCGTCCTTCATGGTCACATGATAGAAACCGGCACCTTCCTGATTGGGGCCGTTAAAGCCGTCATTTTTCGGCAGCCCATATTGCTGGAACGCCGTTATCAGGTGATCATTCGTTGTATTGTTATGACGGATGGACGTGACTGACAGCGGACCGTTGCGGCCATGTAAGTCATGGCCAGTTTCGTATGCCTCCGCTCGTTTGAAATACGGCAAGAGGTCATCCCAGCCCCATCCGGTACAGCCTAAATTTGCCCAGCTGTTGTAATCTTCGCGGTGACCACGAATATAGATCATCCCATTGACCGATGAGCATCCACCCATGACCCTGCCGCGCGGAAGAGGGAGTTTTCGTCCATCTAAATGGGGTTCGGGTTGGGTGAATAATTTCCATGAAATTTTTGGATCATGAATGGTTTTGCCATATCCGATAGGCATATGAATGGCGGGGTTCTTGTCCGGTATGCCCGCTTCCAATAGACACACAGAACTATTCGGGTCCGCAGATAAGCGGTTTGCCAATACACACCCGGCGGATCCGGCCCCGATTATGATATAGTCAAATTCCATCATACCAATATTTTTACGCGTTTTAACAGATTCAGCTCTTCAAATTAGAAAAATGCGTATTAATCAACAGAATATTCTGCGCATTCTTGCCTTTTAATCGCGTATCGTTATGGTCACATATATGGGTGAATCTGCATTTGAGTTTAGCGATCTGGATCGTGAGATTATAGAAATCCTGAAAAAGGATGGACGGACAAGCAATCAGAAAATTGCTGATATGCTGGGCGTAACGACCTCTATGGTGGCCACGCGCATTCGCCGTATGGAGCAGGCCAAGGCGATGAAAGTGGTTGCCGTCTCTGATTTTTCGGCTTTTGACTATAATCTGCTTTTGCCGATTGGTGTCGATGTGAAGGGACGCCGTGCCAATGACGTGGCCGAGGAGTTGGCGAAGCTGGATGAAGTGGCCGTCGTGCAATTGGTATCCGGGCGTCATGACATTGAAATCTTGGTTACTTTGCCAAATATTGATGACATGGGGGAGTTCCTGCTCTCAAAACTGTCACAAATTAAGGGCGTCCGTTCCTTGGATCCCAGTTTCGCGGTTGACATTATAAAGTATGATTTTGATGTGGCACCGATATGAGTGATCGAAATTACAAAATTGACGAGCTGGATCAAAAAATCATTGGCTTGCTGTCGCAGGATGCGCGCTTGTCTAACCGTAAAATTGCGGCTGAACTCGGATTTACGGAAGGCACAATTCGATCTCGCGTTAAGCGGCTTGAGGACGAAAACTTCATCCGCTTTACGGCTGTCACAAATATGGAGCATATGGATACGCCGCATCTGGCCATGATCGGGGTTCATGCCGAGCAAAGTATGATTAAACGCGTAGCCGAGAAAATTGCGGAAATTTCCGAAATAAACGCCGTCATCATTCTTCTCGGCCGCTTTGACATATTGGCCATAGGCTTGTTTGAAGGTTTGAGCGAAGTGCATCAGGTCGCCAGTAACAAAATTTTGGACATCGAAGGCGTACGTTTAGCCGAGACGTCTGTAGTGGTGGATGTGATTAAATATGATAATCGTATTGCCAAAATCGTGACGCCTCTCTCTGATTACAATTTGGAGTTTTCTGATAAATCCGCAGCTGAATAATCATTTGGCCATAGCGCGGGCTGCCCGCCGTCCCGAGTAAACACCATCCGCAATGGATAATCCGCTGACATAATTCCATGACGCGACCCCAATGGCATTCCGTCCGGCCGCATATAATCCCGATATGGGTTTCCCGGCATCATTCAGAACGGCGCCGGATGTTTCATCAACTTTCAATCCGCCCAGAGTCAGAGACGGGCACGGAAAGAGACTCGCTGACAGGCCAATATTGATAGCGTAAAAAGGCGCTGTCTCAATCAGCCCGGCGTCATCGGGAAGTTTTCCAAACGGATCATCAACAGCGCCCGTGGCGATTTGATTATACTCGCTGACCTGCGATTTCAGCGCGTCAGAATTTATGCCGATTTTTTCGGCAAGGCCTTCGAGGCTTTTGGATTTTTTTGCGCCGAAATAGACATTTAATTTCGCGAGGGCCTTTTGAAAGGCAAGGGCCTTTTTTCCGCTGACTTCAGATAAGGCATCTTTGACCAGGCGTTTGTCCAAGATGACATAGGCTTCCCCGTCATGGTTTTCGACCATATCGACCCCGAGCGTTGCGCCGTAAACCATCTCATTGATAAAGCGCTTGCCTGCCGTGTTCACGATCATACCTTTGGCGAATGACAATGGCGGGTTTATGAACCGCCAAGCTGTGACACGATCCATATTTCCAATCGCGCCGCCAACAGATTGGCCTAGCCTAATACCAGCTCCATTATCACCATCTGTCCCGAGCGGATATCCTCGCGCATATTTAGGCGCATATTCGTCGATCATTTTCCGGTTGAAGATAAACCCGCCAGCCGACAGCAGCACGCCTTTTTCAGCACGAATGAAACGGGTCTCACGTTCTGCTTCGATGGTTTTGGCTTGCTCCAACATTCTTAAAGCCTTGCGCATGAAAAATTTAGAGCCGGGCATAATGGGCGGAAACAGGTTGAGCAATTTCTGAGCTTTAGCTCTGAGTTTTAAATACTCTGCCTTACTTTCCTCATGGCTAAATTGCATGACTTTTACGCCGAGAACATGCCCTTTCGCGTCCGTGATTAACTGACGGGCTTCGGTGTAGTCCCGCACTTTCAGGCCTTTGGCTAATGCTGAGCTTAGTAAAGGATCAAACAGCGATCCGCCCAGATTTGTTGCCTTACGGCCTTGCTCTATGGGGACATATCCGCGATGGCCCCGCGCGGCGGGTTTCGCTCTGGCCGCATAACTCGGCACAAGAGAGTTGTCAGAGTGATAGAGAAAATATTCCGGAGCCGGGTAGGATGTTTTCTTAGGCCAATAGGTCGCGCGAAGATCAACATCATGCGATCTCATCCAGTCAATGGTTGGCGCGCTTTGTTCACAAAAGTCTCTTAAACAGGCCTCCGAGACGATATCGCCAATTTCCATTTTCAGATAGTTGAACATGTTTTCGGGCGTGTCCTCAATCCCGGCTTCTTTTTGGATAGCGGTTCCTCCGCCCGCATAGATTACGCCGCCACTGGCTTTTGTGGCGCCGCCACCTTCAAACCGGTCTATGGCAATAACGGATTGATCGAACTCCAAGGCTTGCAAAGCGCAGGCAACTCCGGCCCCGCCTAGTCCAATGACAACGACATCCGCGACATCATCCCAATCAATATCACCAAGAGCTGCTAGGCTTTGACTGGCTTCTATGTCTGAAAGCCAATTTGGGTCGGGATGGGTCATGATGTTAAACTCGTAAAAATAAGACGTAAAATTACGCAATATGTGTTGCCGGCTCTTGAAAGTGCATAGAAATCGTAAAAATAACAAGATAATATTGCGCATTTCGGCAAGTCTGTTAGAGCGTGAGGGTAAAGGTGGAGGTGAATATGACGGAACCAAAAGTCGCGATCGTAACTGGAGCCAGCCGGGGCGCAGGGAAGGGCATTGCCCTCGGGCTCGCATCCAAAGGCATGACAGTTTACGTCACAGGCCGGACGAAAACCCCGGGTAAAGCGAAAGGCTGGGATGGTACTCCGCTGCCCGGGACCGTTGCCGAAACCGCGTCGGAATGTGACGCCGCCGGCGGAAAAGGCATTCCTGTCATTTGTGACAGCGCCGATGATGGGCAGATCGCAAAGCTGTTCGAGCAAGTTATGGATGAGCAGGGGCAGGTCGATATTCTGATGAATAATGCGGCCTATATCCATCATCAATTGATTGAGCAGAAGCCTTTTTGGGAGAAAGAACTCGACGCACAAAAAATTCTCGATGTCGGTCTGCGCTCGGCTTATGTTGCCAGTTGGCACGCCGCCAATATCATGGCCAAGCAAAAGCGTGGCCTGATTGCCATGGGGTCCTCTTTTGGTGCCAGCTGCTATATGCACGGCCCGGCTTACGGGGCGCAGAAAGCAGGTCTCGACAAGCTGGCCCATGACATGGCGGTCGATTTGGAACCCTATAACGTGCAGGCGGTTTCGGTCTGGATGGGCCCGATGTTGACAGAGCGGGCTTTGATTGCCGCAGAAGTGCACCCGGAACAATATAAGGACTTCATCGGCATGGCCGAAACGCCGCAATTTACAGGGCTTATCCTGCACGCCATCGCGACAGACCCGAAGGCCGAAGAGATTAGCGGGCATACATTGATCGCGGCGGAAATCGCCAAAGACCGCTATAAAATGACCGATGCCAATGGCAAGCAGCCGCCCTCCCACAGAGAGATGCTCGGCTCGCCCAATGATCCTAATCCGGCCCGCGTCTATTAGCGTGAACCAGCTAAAGAATACATTTCTAATCACGCTTGCTGTTTCAATGGTTTCAGCGATTGGTGGGCTGTTTTTTAACACTATGCCGCTTTTGCTTGGATCGGCCGGCGAAGCTTCAAATATGTCGGCAGGACAGTTGGGAAAACTCTCGATAACGGCCGGGGCAGGATATCTGCTGGGCACGCTGACGGGGCCGTTTTGGGTTGATCGGGTGAATTGGCGTATGGCCGCCTTTGCTATTGTCGCAGCTGCGATTGCGGCCTTCTTGGCCGTGTCACAATTATCCGGCCTGCAGCTTTTCATTGGCTTTCCGATCTTTGGTTTTATCTGTGCATTAGCGATTGCTTTGGCCATGCGTGTGCTGGCGGATATGCCCGACCCGGAACATGCATATGGTACGCGGCTATCTGTTGAGTTGGTGTCTATTGGTGTCTTCCTAATTTTTCTGCCGATTATTTTCATTGCCAAAGCCGGCTTTTCAGGTGCCATGTATGGGTTGGCCTGTATGGCGGCTTTGCTGGGGTTGGGGTGTTTTCTCTTCCCCAAAAAGACATCGGTTAAGGCCGCTGCTGACACGACAGGGTTTCCGTCATGGGAGAAGGCCAGACATAGCTGGGCGGTGCTGGGTATTTTTGCGCTCTATCTCTTGTTGAATGTGGGATTGTTTTATTTCCTTTATGTGATTGCACAGGGCTTTAATCCGACCAATGCGCAGAATGGTTTAATGTTTGGCGTGTTAAAATGGCTGGGCGGCGCGGCGGGCGCGCTGGGTGCGATTATCGGCGCCCGGGCCGGGGTGAAGCTGCCGCATTTTATCGCGCTCGCGATTTTACTGATTGGCGTATTGGGTTTGTTTCTCGCGCAGACCTTCACCCAATTTATGGTCGCGAGCTGGGTATGGGAGTTTGGTTTCACGCTGGGCTGCCTGTATCAAACGGCAGCCATTGTCCGTTATGATATGTCCAATAAGCTGGTTGTTCTTGTGCCCATGGCTTTTGGTCTTTCCATGATGTTTGGCGGCGGGATTGCAGGCGGCTTGATAGAGGCGGACCTGACCCCTGTCCTCTACACTCTGGTGGCTTTCTGCGCAGCCATACCAGCCCTTTATATTTATCTGGCTCGTCCATCTGAGCCTTTTGCAGAGTTGGCATCATGAAATATCTCATAGCATTACTGATAATGACCTGCGGCTTGGCGGGCTGCGGGCAGGCCGTGAATGAAGGTCTTGAGATCGCGGCGGATAAGTCGCTGGAGGACATTCCGACAACCGAAGCGGCTGAGCCCGCGCCGACGGAGCAAGCCCCCGAATTGCCCCTGCCGCCATTTCCGGATTATCCCGCTGCCAAGTCGCAGCTTTCGACAGGGGATGAGGGCAAAATCTATTACCCGATCAAAAGCCCCTATGACTTTACCCGCATTCTGAACGGATATGACGACCTTGAAACGCATACCGGTCTTGGCACGCTTATTTTGCCGGACGGGGCGAGCGCGGAAAGTCCGGTCCCCGCTATGGTAATCCTGCATGGTTCGGGCGGCATACAGGACGGCCGGGAGATGGACTATGCCAAGCTTTTTGCTGATAACGGTATTGCCGGATTTGTCGTGGATTATTACGCGCCGCGCGGCGTTCAGGCGGACACGCCTTATGTCATGAAGACCATGATCGCGACCGAGGTGGATGTGATCTCTGATGCCTATTCGGCCCTGACAATTCTTGGAACACACCCCGCAATTGACGCGAGCCGGATTGGGGTCACGGGTTATTCTTATGGCGGTATGGCCACGCGTTATGTGCTGGATGACCGGCTGAAAAACATCATGGCGCCGGACGTGCCGCCCTTCGCGCTGCATATGGATATTTACGGGCCCTGCCATCAGACCACGGGGCATTCCGGTACGACGGGCGCGCCCTATCTGGCGATCCATGGTGACAATGATAACTCCGTTGATCCGGCGCTTTGCCAAGAGGTTTACAAGGACATCGAAGCGGGCGGTAGCCCCGTTCAATCTCATGTCATGCCCGGCGCAGGTCATGCTTGGGAGAATGCCGCCCCGCAGCGCATATTTGAGGAAGGCAGTTATGTCCGCGGCTGCCGATTTACATGGGATCCTGACACGGGCGCTTTCCTTGTGGATGGTCAGGCCGGGTTTCAGCCCACATCCGAAATGACCCGCCCGCAACGCGCCATGGTTCGCGCGGGTCTGGGCGAGCTTGCCGGCAAATGCGTTGGACAAGGCTATCTCGTCGGCTCCGACCCCGAAACCGACCGGAAAAGCAAAGCTATCCAACTGGACTTTATGAAACAGGTCTTTTTCGAAAAATAGAGAGTGGGTCTTTCTTCGTTGTCTGGGGTGCCTTTTATTCACCTTCTCCCATAGGGAGAAGGTGGCCCGCTAGGGTCGGATGAGGGGCTCCAAGCCTCGATAGCAAATCATGACTCTCGGGATCAGATCCCCTCACCCACGGCTGCGCCGCACCCTCTCCCCATGGGAGAGGGGGGATTAGTGAATCGGCGGCCGGTCTATCGGGGGAGAGTGGCCCGAGGGTGGGTAACCTCCGCCCGGCGGCGGGGAATAGCCGCTGCTGAATCTGTGAGTGGGGCGCAGCTCGTCGGGCGTGACTTCCAGCGGGAGGCAGCGCATTGTATATTGAAGCTTTACTTGGGTCTCTTTGCGCTTAGGCTTTGGTCGCTTTGGCTTATTCGCCATCTTCCCCGTTTTGATAACCGCCAATCTGTAATGCCCGAAGCGGTCTGTCTTGGGCTTCCATTTACAAGGTGTCTTGCGCGGATATTGTTTCGCAGGCCGATCAAAGCTTGGCCTTGGGGCATCGGGGTAAGGGTCTCCGGCTTTCGCGGCAGACTGCACGACCTTGGCCTCGCGCCTGCGCCGCTCCCACATGACCATAGCCATTTTCCCGCCCAGATCATCATGCACGCGGCGGCGGGTATTGGGGTCATGCCGTAAAAGCTCTCTGCGTTCATATTGCCGGAGTTTATAGATATGCCGAGCCATGCGCCGCGTCATCCGCTGCATGCGCTGGGCGTAGCGCAGCACCAGCTTCATATCCGGCATCGCCCGGTTCATCAGCCGCAAATACACCATAATCAGCGTGTCCATCAAAGCCGAGGCGTAATCCGCTGTGCTCAGGGAACCAGCGTCATGTGTGATATGTCCATCACTTTTCACCCTCTAAGGGTGACACAGGATTTCAAAGCGGGGATTAGAAAATGCACAAAGGCATGATTTCAGAGGGTTGGGGAAGTTGAAAACAGGGAATATCCCGAACCAATCCTTCCCGGCTGCGCCGTAGCGAAGCTCCGGCTTCGCCGAGGCGAGCAGGATTGACATATAAATGTTTGGTGTTAGCGATATAAATTAGAAGTTAGAGTTTCTTAGACTAAAATTTCAGGGTGCGTATGGTCTTAAAGATAAGAGGGTAATCAAATGACAGATATTACAGGCGATGAAGGTGACAATACATTAGTAGGTACTAATGGAGATGATTACATACGTGGACTCGCTGGAGATGACACTCTTTTTGGAAATAATGGAAATGATATACTGTCTGGAGGCGTAGGTGTTAATTCACTGACGGGCGGTGAAGGGAATGATACATTCTTAATAGAACGCAGAGGGGGGGATACCGAAGATCTCCATTTATTTAACACGATTGAAGATTTCTTAACTGGTACAAATTTAATCGATGTCAGCTTTCTTGGTGTTGCAGATCTTGAGACCTTATTACCATATATGCGTGAGGTGGACGGTAATGTGCATATAGAAACGTATTGGGGTCATTTGGGTGTGGAGGTTCCTAATGAAACAATCATCATTAGAAACGTCACACTTTCCGATATAAGTTCAGATGCATTTGTTTTTAATACAAATCCTAGCGATATCCATGTTCACATAGACACACTTGGAACATTAGATGATGATCTTGGCTATGTCATTTTTGGAGGTAATGGAGATGACATTTTAACAGTTTTGAGCAATCATCATGATGAACTTAATGGTGGTGCGGGTGATGATATTCTGACTGCGGGATTTGGCGATAATATATTGCGTGGTGGAATTGGCGCAGACACATTTGTAATGCTGGATCGCGGATTTCAACAACACAGGATAAAAGATTTTTCCCAGGCAGAAGGTGACATTATTGATCTTAGTGTTTTGGATGTAGCTGATTTAGAAACACTGATGCCCTATATGCGACAAGAGGGAAATGATGTTTATATTGAAGTATCATGGGATAACCAAAATATTGGTTCAGAGCATAATGAAGTTATCATTATTGAAAATGCATCACTATCATCTTTAACAACTTCGGATTTCGTCTTTAATGATAGCGCTGATCCAATAATACTTGGCAACAATCCCGGGCAAACCACGACACCGGGTTATGAGATGTTGAATTTCTCTGACGGGTATGTGTTTTTCGGTGGCAATGGAGATGATATTCTTAACCGATTAAGTGGTGCCAACTCAGATGACGAATTAAATGGTGGGGCTGGAAACGACACATTGAATGGAGGGCGAGGCAGCAATATCATCCGTGGTGGAAGTGGTGACGATGAAATTATATATTCTGAAACGCTTTTAAGAGCTACAGAAGTTAATGCCAATTTTGGTGGTAATGGCACGGATACGTTCCGCATTAACAATCTGAACGCGACGGATGAAACCTATGCGGTGGATCTGGCTTTGGGACAGTTCAATTATGTTGGCCCTGGCGCTCAAACGGGCTTTGCTGGTGATTTGCGCGGAACGTTGGACAGTATTGAAAATGTGACTATCACAAGTAACGCCAATATCAATGTGCGAGGCGATGACGGCGATAATGTGATCATTGCGACAGGCCTGACTGGGGTGAATATCCTGCAAGGTGGTGCCGGATTTGATACGATCAATGGCGGCGGCGGAGATGACATTATCAGGGGCGATGCGGGAGCCGATGAGCTGAACGGCGAAGATGGTAATGACACGGTGATGGGTGGCGCCGGGCTGGATACGCTCAATGGCGGAGCGGGCAATGACATTCTCGATGGCGGCACGCAGAACGATATCTTGGATGGCGGTCTGGGCGCGGACGCTATGACGGGCGGGTCGGGCAATGATATTTATTATGTCGATAATGCCGGTGATACGATCACAGAGCTTGGGACGGCTGGCTCCGGTTATGACATTGTCAACACGACGCTCAATACGTTCTTCCTCACAGACGGGGATAATCTGGAGCGGGTCAATTTTCAGGGCACTGGAAACTTCACCTCGCGCGGCAATGAAGGCGATAACCGCTTTACGGGCGCGGCGGGCAATGATCGATTTATTTTGGATAGTGGAGGCGCGGATATTTTCTCCGGCGGTCAGGGCCGAGATGCTTTTGATGCGCGTAGCAGTACAAACGGCATTACGATCCGTCTGGATGATCAAAGCCTGCATGCAGGCGATGCGGCGGGCGACACTTTAGCCTCTATCGAGAGCTTCTTCGGCTCTAATACGGCGGGTGATTACATGGTCACAGGCGCAGCGCGCGCGCGGTTCTCTGGGTTCGGCGGCGATGATACGCTGATTGGCGGAGCCTCAGTCGACTTCCTTCAGGGCGGGGCAGATGATGATACACTTTTTGGAAATGCTGCCCGCGATACGCTGCAAGGCGGCACCGGCAATGACATGATGTCAGGCGGCTCAGACCGCGATCAGTTCCTCTTCGTCGAAGCCGCCTTTGGGCAGGACACGATCATGGATTATGAAGATGGTCTGGATTACCTGCGGGTCTTTTCCACCGTGGCGACAGATATCAGCGATTTCATCATCACAGGCAACGGGACATCCACGGTCACGATTGCACTGGATGACGGGACGGGGAATAACTCAATTACTCTGATCAATGATGATGGCGGTAATATCGATATCACCGCCGCAGACTTCCAGTTCTATGGCTAAGCCTTAAAGTGTCAGGTGCCTGATACAAAAAAGCCGCCTCGTGCATTTTGCGTGAACGCAGATGCACCAAGCGGCTTTTTGATTGGCGCGGTTGGGCGCTTATTTTTTCTTTTTGGCTTCGCCTTTTTTGCGCGCGGCGACGATGCCGCGGCCTGTTGTGCGCTCTGCGATACGGGCGGATTTACCGCGGCGATCACGCAGGTAGTAAAGCTTGGCGCGGCGGACTTTACCGCGGCGCTTGACTTCGATCTCTTCCACCAGAGGCGAGTAAAGCGGGAAGACGCGCTCAACGCCTTCACCATAGCTGATTTTGCGAACGGTGAAGCTCTCTGCCAGACCTTTGCCGGAACGGGCGATGCAAACACCTTCAAAGGCTTGCAGACGTGTGCGCGTGCCTTCGGTAATGCGTACCTGTACGACCAGCGTGTCACCGGCTGAGAAGTCGGGGATGGTTTTGCCGGATTCCAGAAGGCGGGCTTCTTCGGCTTTGTTTAGTTTTTCAATCACATTCATGATCGTCTCCTTTGTCAAAGGCGGCCCATAAATCAGCTCGGCGCGCCTTGGTCATCTTAATCTGTTCTTCGCGCCGCCATTTGGCGATCTTTCCGTGATCGCCTGATAACAACACCTCCGGGATGGCCCGGCCTTCAAACTCTCTCGGCTTGGTATAGAGCGGATACTCCAGCAAGCCGTCTTCAAAACTCTCTTCCGTGGCGCTCTCCGCATCCCCTAAAACCCCGGGGAGCAAACGCACGCAAGCCTCTATTAAGACCTGCGCGGCCACCTCACCGCCGGCCAAGACATAATCGCCAATGGAGATCTCTTCCATCTGGCGGGCGTCTATGACCCGCTGGTCGAGCCCCTCAAACCGTCCGCAAAACACAATAAGACCCGGGCCCTTGGAAAGCGCTCTAACGCGGGTCTGCGTGAGCGGCTTGCCCCGGGGGGTCAGATAGATCAGCGGTCGACTCTGTTGAGCCACGCTATCGATGGCTTTTGCGGCAATATCGGGCTTGATTACCATGCCCGGGCCGCCGCCCGCGGGCGGGCTATCGACAGTGCGGTGCCTATTAACGGAAAAATCGCGTATGTCCACTGTTTCTAGCTGCCAAATGCCGCTTTTTTCGGAGCCGCCAATAATGGACGCGCCGAGCGCCCCCGGAAAGGCCTCCGGAAAGAGGGTCAGGACGGTGGCAGCCCAAGGTTTTTGTGGGTTTTTAGTCATACGGCGCGCCTTTAGGCGGTTTTTGCGGCCGCGTCACGCAAATAGACTCACTCAATATTCCATAATTGCCGGCGCAGGGCTTTGTCGGATCTGATCGCTAAATCGAGGGTGTTCTGGCCATATTGGGTCAGCAATGTGTCTGAATCGCTGAGTAAAGAGACGCCCAGCCCGGCGGAATGATTGGTGGAAGGCAGCCCTATGGCGTCCAAGATTGTTGGATAGAGGTCCATCATAGAGCCGGTTATGTCTTTTTCTCCGGGCTGGATATCCAGGTCAATGATCAGCACAAAATTCTCGCGGTCCCTTTGGGTCAATAGATCATATTGCGTGTTCTTCATGGCCAAATGATCGCTCAGGATCACGACGGTCGTGTTTTCCAGCAGGCCCTCGGACTGGGCTTTGATGATGAATGTCTGTGTTAGGGCGGCGGTGCAAGAGATGGAGAGAAGCAGCCGGTCCATCGTCTCTGAATTCTCGATCAATTCATCACAGGACGGAGCAGGGTAGCCTGCCGGGGAATGCCCGCCCAGCGTCAGAATTGAGAAAAGGTAGGGGGCGTCCTGGCTGTTAAGCCGTTTGAGTTCTGTGAGTGCCAAATCAAATAGATAATCGTCATGAATGCCCCATTCGGACATCTGCGATTCATGTTCGATTGGGATATCTTGCATTCCAATGGTGGTGTCATATCCATGAGTTTTAAGAAACCTGCCCTTCGCAGCAAAGTTCAGATCGGCCCCGCCCAGATAGCTTGTCTGGTACCCCCGCGATGAAAGTTCGGTGCCCAGGCATTTGGCATCCGGTAAAAAGCTATCGATATTTTTTAGCCGGTTTTTCATGACCAGCCCATAACCAAGCAGTGGAATACCGCACTGGCTGGCGACCATCCCGGCAATCGTCCAGCCTGTGTCTTGGATTTGATCGACGCCGTTAAGCCTAAGCCCCTGTTCCGAGAGTTCCAGTAGATCACTAAAAGTATCGCCAAACACCGGGTCGTCATAGGTGGCCTCCATGCTTTCCAGATAGATCAAAAGCAGGTTCTTGGATTTTTCCTCAGAGACGATCACAGGCGGTTCATATATTTCAACTAAAGGAACTTTCCCGTTTTTCGTGATCAAGACTCTATCAAAGAGATGCATAGACACAGGGTTTACAAGCAGCAAAGGTAGTGCGATGAGACGGTCTATCCACTTAATTCGCTGATCACGTCGGGCCAGATAACTAACGGTCAAGATTAGTATGGCAGCGGTTATCAGGAATAGAATAAACTCAGCAATGTCATCCCCAACGCCATCGTAATCCAAACCATGCTGGATATGAAAAATAACGGCACTGACATCAAATTGCCCGAATAACCTTATATTCGCGGCCCAGATAGCCAGCAATATCACGGGAATTGTCAACCAAGGTAAGTATTTACGCCCCATAGCTTTTGGGTCTTTGTTCAAACCTAATTTGAATAGAACCGCTATGGCCAAAAACATGACAGCTATAACGATCGCTTTGGCCTCACCCCCTTGAACTGCGGTTCGCCCCAAATGCACGGAGGCGATGAGGCACAGCAACAGGGCGCCAACCCACTTAATATATTTCAAACGGTCTGTTGAGGTTTGTGAGGGCATAATGAGCGGCTCACTATCTTAAGCTTAAGATATGGTAAAGGCTTTAAGTCCATCATAACGCTCATGATTCGATGTTTTGCATTTTTGGGTTCAATCATGCTCCTGTCCGCCTGCTCCTTGGGCGGGCCCGGGACATATTATCCGGAATACCGCCCAGCGCCGGGGCAGGGGCAATATGTGCGGCCTGTCTGGCTCGCGCCGCAGCCCACGCCCATGATCCCGCCGGTAGATGCCTGTAATTCGCAAACCTATGCCGGACTGCTGGGACAGCATGAAGGCGCGATTTTCATACCGGGACTGCCGGGCCGTAAGCGGGTCTTGAAACCGGCTTTTACGGAAGGGTTTGATTATGAACCAACTAGTTCATTATATGACAATCCCCCAGTTCTGGAGGTGCGGGATTATCTACCCTCACAAGTGCTTTACGCCCCGGCCATCACCACAGTCTCAGACCGCATTAATTTAGGGCCTTATGAGGAAGACCGCCTGACGATAGAGTTGAACCAAGAGGGCTATGTGCAGGAAATTCGCTGCGGTTGATTTAACCCGCCTGATATCTGGGCCCCCACCCCGATTTAGGAAGATGCAGAGCAGGCGGCGGTGATGATCCCAGAACCTGCAAAAGCTTGATGTCCTCCTGATAGGCCGAGAGTTGTCGGTAAGCCTGCCTTATTTTCCGCCGAAAGCCGGGCTGCATCAAAGTGCCGTAAGTGGCGATAACCTGTTCCATGCTCTGTCTTTGTACCATCAAGCTGAGGCTAGTCGCGAAGCACAATGTGTTTTCAATAATCCGGAAAGACACGCGTCGAAAATCCGTGGCGGTCGTCATCATGTCTGAAATGTCAACGACAAGATTAGCCAAAGAGAACCCAACGCCGGAATAGACACCGGAGATCAGGACGACCATATTTTGCATCAAAGGGGTTAATCCGGCTTCAGGTTGAAAGGCCCGGCTTCGGATATCTGCGAGTTGCAACAAGACAGCGGATGGGAAGTAGCCAGCCTCACTGCAGCGGTCTGGGTCATAGACCAAATAATCATGCGATGCGCCTGCGAGCTCCAGCTCTCTGGCGTGATCAATCGGAACAAGCTGCAGGCCCAGCCCCGACATGTGGCTGGCTTCTTTCATCGTGATGAAGCTGTCTTCGGCCCAAAGATATCTGCTTCGCGTGTCCATCGGACCAAATTTTAAATCAGAGAGTTGCGGTGATTTGTGAAGCGGGGAGGGCACGGCTGGGCGAATAGGCAAACCATATTGCTTTATAAGCCAAGCAAAAGTTTCGAATTGTAATAAAGCATCATCTTCGCGAATAAGTCGTGTGTTAAGCATGGCCGGCGTCCCGTTAGTTGGCGCGCCTGCCAGCCATTAAACGCGTTGATTTTACCCCCGTAGCTAATCGCGATCCTCATCGATTCCCATGGCCTCTCGCGTGCGTTCATATTCCTCAAGCGCGGCGAGCCAGTCGACCTCTAAGCTCTCAATTAGCTTCTCAATCTTTACCCTGATTTGGCCTAATCTTACAGCTTCTTCGGGATTTTTGGTAAACAGGTTCTCTACGGATAATTGCTTGTCGACATCTTCCAGGGCTGTCTGGGCCTCATCAACCTTACGCTCAAATTCATCAACTTTCTTCTTGAAAGGCGCAATGGCTTTCTGGAGTTTGGCCCGCTCCTGGCGGGATTTTTTACGGGAGTTCGTATCCTTATTATCCTGCTTTTTATCACCTTTGTCTTTTTCAAGTTGCAGCTTGCGGTAATCCTCAAGCGACCCTTCATAAGGCGCGACTGTGCCCCCATTGACCAGCCAGAGACGGTCCACAACGGCTTCGAGCAGGTTCCGGTCATGCGAAATAATCAGCACCGCACCTTCATAGTCATTGAGAGACTTAATCAGCTCCGCCCGGCTGTCGATGTCTAAATGGTTGGCGGGCTCATCGAGCACAAGCAGATGTGGTTTGTGAAAGCCGACCAATGAAAATAGCAACCGGGCTTTCTCACCGCCTGATAAATCACCGGCAGGCGTTTCAGCATTTTTGACGCCCAGACCAAAACTGGCGAGCCGCGCGCGGCGCTGCGCTTCGGTGGCGTCCGGCATAAGATCGACGATATGGTCATAAGCGGAGGCTGCCGGATTAAGGGCATCAATTTCATGCTGAGCGAAATAGCCAATGCGTAATTTTTTGTGCCGCCGGATAAAGCCATTTTCATTTTGCGGGGAAAGCTCCCCCATAACGGCTTTGGCGAAGGTAGATTTGCCTTCCCCGTTCTTACCCAACAAACCAATCCGGTCATCATTATCAATCCGCTGATCGAGCTTTCGCAAAACAGTGAGATCGCCATAACCAAGCTGGACATCATCAAAGCGAATAATGGGCGGGGAGAGCGGACGCTCCGGGCCGTCCAGTCGCAATGGCGCGATCGGGTCGCTGACAATTGTGGCGACGGGCTGCATTTTTTCAAGCCGTTTGACCCGGCTCTGCGCCTGTTTGGCTTTAGACGCTTTGGCCTTAAACCGGGTGACAAAGGCTTCCAGACGGCGGCGCTCATCTTCCTGCTTGGCCATGAGGGCCATATTCAGGCGGTTCTGCTCGGCCAGTTGCCGTTCGAAATTGTCATAGCCGCCCGTATAAGAAAACAGCTTGCCCTCTCGAAGGTGTGCAATATGAGTCACAGCATTGTTGAGAAAATCCCGGTCATGGGAAATGATCAATGCTGTGCCGGGATATTTACGGATATGGTTCTCCAGCCAGACGGCCCCTTCGACATCCAGATAGTTGGTCGGCTCGTCCAGCAAGAGCATATCCGGCTGCGCAAATAGCATCGCGGCGAGGGCAACGCGCATGCGCCAGCCACCCGAAAAATCCTGGCAGGGCTTTTGTTGATCTTCGGCATCAAAACCGAGGCCGGATAGGATAGAGGCCGCGCGCGCCTCTGCGGAATAGGCTTGGATATCCCCCAGTCTTGTATGGATCGCGGCGATCCGGTTGGGGTCTGTGGCGGTTTCAGACTCGGCTAAAAGGGCCGTGCGTTCTTTGTCTGCTACTAAGACCGTATGCAGCAGGCTTTCCGGGCCGCTGGGAACCTCTTGGTCGACGGCCCCCAAACGCATATTTTTTCGAAGCGATATGTCTCCGTCATCCGGGCTGATTTCGCCTTTGATCAAGCGAAACAGTGTTGATTTTCCAGTCCCGTTTCGTCCAACCAAGCCGACCTTATGGCCTTCATTGATCGCCAATGTGGCCTGGGTAAAGAGCGGACGCCCTTCGATCCGAAATGTCAGGTCGTTAATATGCAGCATGGCGGGTGACTATCACCACTTTACATCTTGTCAAACCATCGTTATCGGGTGCGCAAATTTGATCACAGATGCCAATCACAGGAGCATTCCATGGCCGTTCAACGTACATTCTCAATCATCAAGCCTGACGCGACGAAGCGGAACATCACGGGCAAGGTCAATGCCAAGATCGAAGAAGCCGGTCTACGTATTGTTGCGCAAAAGCGTTTGCAACTGACCAAAGACCAAGCCGCCGGCTTTTATGCCGTTCACAAAGAGCGCCCGTTCTATAATGATCTGGTCGCTTTCATGATGTCAGGCCCAGTCGTCGTGCAGGTTCTGGAAGGTGAAAACGCCATTGCCAAATATCGTGAAGTTATGGGCGCGACAAATCCGGCCGAAGCTGCGCCGGGCACGATCCGCGCTGAATTCGCGGAAAGCATTGATGCGAACACGGTCCATGGGTCAGACGCGCCTGAAACAGCCGCCGAAGAAATTCCTTTCTTCTTCTCTGATGATGAGATTGTTGGCTAAGCCGATTGCATAACCACACAAAAAGAAGGCCGGTGCTGCGAAGCGCCGGCCTTTTAAGTTGGTCTGTCGGAGTAAATTATGATTTGATACGGATCAGCTCTTCGACGATCGCATTTTGGATGCTGTCAAAGGCGGATTTTAATTTTTCGGCGTTCTCCGCCTTGATGAAATTATCCTCTTCAGATGCGCATGATCGCAACAGGCTATAGGCCGTCTGGCTCATGCCATGGGTAACATATTTCGCCACATCATCCCCGTTTCCAGTGTAGTTATTCTCATTATAAGCGCCGACTTCAAGCGCATAGCCGATCGTGAAAATCTGCACGCCATCATCCTTCATTTCCTGACATTTTTCGATCGTGACGCGATCAGTGTCCAGTTGTAACGTGCCTTCGATGAAATCGCTATATGGCTGCCGGGCGTAATACCACCGGCCATTTATTTGTCCGTACCAGTAGCCGGTATTGCCTGGAATGACCTCGTAATTCCCCGCTGTGTTTTGTCCGTCCGTCATGAAGATAACGAATTTCAGCGGTTCCTTATGATCTTCATTATGGGCATTTGCCTCTGACTCGTGATAGGCATCTTCATCTTCCAGCCAGTCACGTGCAAGCGCCATGGGGGGATTCGAATTTGTTGCGCCGCCCGGCGCCATGTCATTTATTTTGCTTTGCAGCACATACCCCCATGACATTTCCTGCTGGCCGGAGGATATGACTTCCGAATTATAGGGGATCATTCCCATCCGGACTGTTCTTCGGCTGCTATCATCCTCATTACCTAGGCGGTTGTTCAATTGATTTTTGAAGGACGTGACAGAGCTCCGTAATCCTTCGATACGGGGGATAGCATCAGCAGGAGAGTCGCCATACCAATTGCCGTTTTCATCCTGATATGGATCGTCTGCCAGTTTATCATCCCAGGACATGGAACCGGAATTATCCAGGACCAGCGTGATTGAGGCAGGGAATTTCTCATCAACCTGCAAATATGAGACTGTGGACTGAACTCTGAAGGGCAGGCGTTGGCGGCCCGTCACCTGCATGAAGGTCGGGATGGTAGCGCCCTCTACTGTGACGATGGCTTCTTTATTGGTGTCATCATAATTGAAAGTGACCCGAACATTTTCAGCACCGCCTTCGACCCAACCTTTGTAATCATGGCCAAGTTCGGCGGCAGTATAAGTGTGGCCATCCATATATCCTTCATCACTATTTTCCGGCAGGCGGTCGTGATTTTTCACGAAAATTGCGGCATGAAGGGCGGCCGTGTCAGCGACGCTTTGGGATCGCTTGTATGAATTGTTCAGAGTGTAATAATCAACTGAAGCCCCGAGCGCGATGACAAGGGTCATGACAGACACGCCAAAAATCATGGCCATATTCCCGGACGTATCGGAGCAATAGTGCGAAAATAGTGATTTTAAACTTTGCCTCACGCGCATAGTTAAAGCGACCCCTCTAAATCACATAATATTATGAATAGAGGAATAGCGTAGCGTCAGAGGTTTTCAGATTAGTTGCGAATCGCGGTTAAGAACCTGTTATTCTTTGTAAATATTGTCCTGTAAAAAACCGCCGGGAGCTGAGCTCCCAGCGGTTGAAAACAGTTAGTAAACTGCAACTAGGATTTAATGCGGATCAGTTCTTCGACAATGGCATTTTGAATACGGTCAAAAGCCGCTTCAAGTTGTTCGGCATTTTCGGCCTTGATGAAGTGATCCTCAGATGATGCGCAACTGGCCATCAAATTATAGGCCGCAGATTGTACGCTAGGTTTAACGTAATAAGCGCGGTCCTCGGGCCAGTCAGACCAGCCATTCACGAGGAAAGGACCCGGTTCTAAAGCGTAACCGATTGTGAAAATCTCGACGCCGTCATTTTTCATTTGCGTGCAAGATAGCTTGGTTTCAGAATCTGTCGCCAGAACCAACCAACCTTGCGTATAGCCGACTTCATATGAGCTTCTTACATACCAACCTTCATTGGTTTGCTTGTACCAGCGTCCTGATGGGCCCGGAATCAGCATGTAATTGCCCACGGTGTTTTGCCCATCTGTCATGAAAATTACAAACTTTAGGGGTTCAACATATTCTTCGCCCATGCGTTCGGCTTCGTTTAGATGCTTGTCTTCTTCGCCTTCCATCCATTTTCGAACTTCCTCCATAGGCGGGCTGGAATTTGTACCACCATCAGGCACCATGGCATTAATTTTAGTGTTTGGAAGGTAACCCCAACGCATATCGCGCCGACCTTCCTCAATGATATCAGAACTATAAGGCAACATGCCCATGCGAATATATCTGTGCCCGGTACTGGTTTGAGCCCCTAATCTGGACTTAAGGTCTTTTTTGAACTGAATGACAGATGTTTTCAGGCCTGCAATTCTCTCTGATGAGCCTGCGGGCTCTTCGCCCCACCAACGTCCATAGCTGTCCTGATATGCATCTTCGGCTTTCTTATCGTCAAAACGCATGGATCCTGAATTGTCCATCACGAGAGCGATAGAGGCTGGAAATTTGTCTTCAATTTCCATGTATGATACGGTTGCCACAGACTTAAATGGTAGTCGGCTTTTACCGGTGACCTGCATGAAGGACGGCACCGTCGCGCCTTCGAC
Source organism: Hellea sp. (assembly GCA_020631215.1). Lineage (GTDB taxonomy): Bacteria > Pseudomonadota > Alphaproteobacteria > Caulobacterales > Maricaulaceae > Litorimonas. The sequence goes on from JAHDHS010000002.1 coordinate 127,171, forward strand.
AGTGACAACGGCTTCTTTCGTATCATCATTGTAATGCACAGTGAAAAAGACGTTTTCTGCTCCTCCTTCGACCCAACCCCGGAAATCCTGACCTAATTCCGCCGCAGAATAACGTCTGCCGTTCATGTATCCTTCTTCGTTATTTTTCGGGAAACGATCATTGTTTTTGACAAAAATCGCCGCTTGCAGCGCCATGGTATCGGCCACGGATTGTGACTTGTTTTTCGCGTGGCTCAGCGTTGTGTAGTCCACAGCAGATCCAACGCCGATACAGATGGCCGTCGCGGACAAAGCGAAAATCATCGCCATATTGCCAGCTTCATCACGGCGAAAGCTTTTGAGCGCCCGATTAATTTTGTTTAGAAAAAACATGTTTTCTATCCCATACCCACAGACCACCCATTGCGGTCATTTGACGGGTTTTATAGGGAATGAGCTTTTAGATATGATTTCAAAACAGAGTTAATGACTGGTTTCAATAATTTGTGGTTTAAGAAACCTTATTGGTGCATTTTTTCCAAAATAGCCTTATTTAACGCGGACTTATAGAGTTCTAACTCTAAGGGAAGCAGGCGCCGGGATAGACTCTCAGCCGTGTCACTTGTTTGAACTTTCAATTTTATTTGATCTATGATCTCACCGCCATCCACTTCAGCAGAGACCCAATGAACGGTCGCGCCATGCTCTCTATCTCCAGCGTCCAAGGCGCGTTGATGGGTGTGAAGGCCCTTATATTTCGGCAGAAGCGAGGGGTGAATATTTATCATCCGGCCTTGCCAAAGGCGCACAAATTTTTCTGTCAGCACCCGCATGAAGCCCGCGCAAGCTACAAATTCAATTTGATAGGCCATCAGGGCGGCATGTAATTCCGCCTCAAACTCTTCCCGCGTCCGGAATTTCTTGTGATCAATGCAGATGGCTTTGATGCCTCTGGCTTCCGCCTTGCTTAGGCCGGCGGCTTCCGGGCGATTAGAAATGACCAGAACAATATTGGCGGCGTAATCCGGGGCCTCGGCGGCCTCCAATAGGGCTTCCATGTTGGAGCCCCGGCCTGAGATAAGTATGGCTGTGCGTAATCGCCGGGTCATTTAGGCGGCTTTAAGCTGTCCAATGACCATCGCTGTTTCGCCGGAGGCCTCTAATTCAGTCAGCACGTCCATAACATCGTCGGCTTTGACGCATAAAACCATACCGATCCCGCAATTAAAGGCCCGCTGCATTTCGGCTTCAGCCACATTCCCGGTCTCTTGCAGCCATTGGAAGACGGCCGGACGTTCCCACGCCTGCATATCAAATTCAGCGGCCAGAGATTTAGGTAACATACGCGGCGTATTATCCGTCAGACCCCCGCCGGTAATATGCGCCAACCCTGAAATTTTGCCTGACCGGATAAGCGGCATGAGAGATTTCACGTAAATCCGTGTCGGCGTAATCAGAGACTCTCCAAGCGTCAGACCTTTCGCGAATGGTGACGGATCATTCCATGACAATCCGGATATCTCCACAATCTTACGGATAAGCGAATAGCCATTACTATGAGGCCCCGAACTGGTTAGTCCGATTAATACGTCCCCGGCCGCCATGTCTGTATGGCGTGGCAGCATAGCGTCGCGCTCTGCCGCGCCGACAACAAAACCCGCCAGATCAAAATCATCCCCGTCATACATACCTGGCATTTCAGCGGTCTCGCCGCCCACCAATGCAGCCCCCGCCAGCTTGCAGCCCTCGGCAATGCCCGAAATGACGGCCGCAGCTTTATCTGTCTCCAAATGTCCTGTGGCGAAGTAATCCAGGAAGAATAAAGGCTCCGCGCCGTTGGCCAGCACGTCATTGACGCACATGGCGACCAGATCAATGCCGACTGTGTTTAAGATACCTGTTTCAATGGCGATACGAAGTTTTGTCCCGACACCATCCGTGCCGGAAATCAGAACCGGGTCTTTAAATCCTGCCGCTTTAAGGTCGAAAGCGCCGCCAAAGCCGCCAATGGAGCCGTCCGCACCGGGCCGCTGCGTGGCTTTGACCATAGGCTTGATTTGATCGACCAAACGTTCGCCGGCATCAATATCAACCCCGGCATCCGCATAAGTTAAGCCGTTTTTGCTCATCACAGAATCTTTCGTCAGTTTCGCGCGCTTACAAGCCTATATCAGGGAACTTATCAAGACGAGTCCTGATAAAAAGCAGTTCTGGATAAATCACTGTATTTTAGGGCTTATCCCTCTTGGCTAAGCTTTGAAAGCGGGCTATCCATCCGCCCATGACGCGACTCCTGATAATCCTTTTCGCCTTTTTATTTGGGATGGTTTCATCCTTAACGCATGCCGCCGACCCGTTTACTGTGGTCGGCGTTGCCGTCGATGCGACGGCCGATAATGTGATCGAGGCGCAGACAGAGGCTATCCAGGACGGGCAAGCGCGTGCCGCTAGGATTATGCTGGAGCGCCTGACACTTGATACGGAACGTGCCGCCAGGCCGATCCCGGAGCTTAACGCGGAGACCGTCGGGAAATTGATCCGGGCCCTGGAAATCAATAATGAGCGCCGCAGCGCAAACAGATATCTCGGCGATGTGTCTGTTGCCTTTAACCCGCGTGAAGTGCAGAATTTTCTCCGCCAGAATGGCCTAACGCTGATGTCATCACAAGCGCGCGAACGTCTGGTTGTACCTGTCGGCAGCCAAGCTTTTGCCGAAGCGTTCAGCCGTCCTGCATATGGACATGCGTTAACCCCGCTTAAAGCTTCGGGATTGACAGAGCCATACATGCCGGATGATCAGCGTTTAAGAGATATCTCAGCGCAGTTCGGTGCCCAGCAAATTTTAATCGTGGAGGAGATCTCCGGCTCTTCTGCCAAGGTCACGGATATCGCCTTGGATAGTGGGCAGCGCAATTCTTTCACAGTTGTTGGCAGTGACATCGCCGCAAGCGTTGTGGCCCGCTTGGAAAATGATTGGAAGATGGCCAATGTCACGACGTCAACCGAGGATGTCACGGCTATTGTTTCCGTCCTATATGAATCCCACAGTGAATGGCTGCGCCTGCAACAGGTCATCAATACGTCCAGCCAAATCAAAGATGCGCGGCTCGATGCGCTGTCCAAGGACGGGGCTATGATGACTGTGACCTATGGCGGTGACATGTCGCGCCTTCAACGTGAATTGCGCGGCAAAGGCGTTGCGGTCAAACAAGACCCGGATATGGGTTTAATATTTGCGAGAACAGGTCGTTTCTAGGGGCAATGCCAAAGCAAATTCCTTTTAATTTAAGGCCGCAGCAGCCCTATAGTTTTGATAATTTCGTTCAGACGCCGGCCAATGAAGCGGCGCTAAAACTCGTTCAGGCATGGCCGAAATGGCCCAGCGCGGCGGTGCGTCTTTACGGCCCCATTGGCAGCGGCAAGACACATTTGGGGCGGGCATGGGCCGCCAAGACGGGCGGAACATTCATAGACAATGCCGATATGGAAGATGAAGAGATGCTGTTTAATCTCATCAACCGGGCCCTCATTGGCGATATACCGGGTTTAATAGTGGCAAGTGAGCTAATCCCAAGAGATTGGGACATAAATATGCCTGATCTGCAATCCCGGCTTTTGGCAATGCCTGAAGCTGCGCTTTGGGAGCCGGATGATGAAAGTCTGGAGCCTATAGTTCGGGAGCTTTTTTCACAAACAGGCCGCTCGGTCAGCCGCGATGTCGTAACTTATATCCTGAAACAGTCTGATCGCTCGATTGATGCGCTGAAAGCTTTGGTGCTCGGTTTGGATGAGCTCGCCCAGACCGAAAAAAAAGACGTGACAAAGGCGTTTACCGCGAAATTTCTGAAGCGTTTAAAACGGGATCTCTAAGCCGTCCCACGCCCATAATTTTCCGCTGTCATCCGGGCTCACCTGATCTATGACTTTGAGCAATTTGCGGGCGCTATATTCGGGTGTAAATAATTTTCCCTCAGGCACATTACCTTGAAAAGGTTTTGAAAGGCCTGTGTCCACTGTGCCCGGATGCAGGCCTATAATGACCGAGCTTTTAAACCGGCGGCCATACTCTATGGACAGCGTTTTGATCATCATATTCAGTGCCGCCTTACTGGCGCGATACGCATACCATCCGCCCAGCCGGTTATCAGAAATGCTGCCCACCCGGGCTGACAGCGCGGCGAAAACTGCCTTCCGGTCTCTGCGCAATAAAGGCAGTAAATGCTTGGCGGCTATCACCGGACCATAAGTATTGACGGCGAAGCTCTTTTCCAAATTTTCAAAACTCAGAGCGCTGAGGCTCTTCTCCGGGCTGATGCCGCTGCCTTGAAGCAGGCCCGTCGCGACAATAATGATGTCAAACGGCCCGTCATCTTTTATCCTATTTGCAGCAGATTGGAGGCTGGCTTCGGATGTCACATCAACCGCGATATGCGTCACTTTGGGTGAGTTAAAATCAAGCTTTGATCTGGAGAGCGCATAGACCTGACTCACATTGGGGTCAGAGTCGAATTCTTTGACGAATGCCTGACCGATCCCGCCCGTCGCGCCAATAATGATGACTTTCATATCTTGACCAAATGACATCATGATGTCTGCCTCTTACATCTTTCAGAGCAATAGCGCACGGCGTCCCAGTCACGCTTCCATTTTTTTCTCCAGGTGAACGGCCGGCCGCAAGCGGCGCATATCTTGCTGGGTAGGTTTGGTTTCTTATGGGCCATAATGCTCTATGGCACTTTTGCGGGCTTCGTGCATATAGGTTATATGGCAAAGACACTGATACCCATTTTTGCGGACCAATTATCCCATAACCTGTCGTCTTTGGCCGTGTCAGACAAAGACGAAAGCATTGTCTTGATGATGGAAGTGCAAAATGAAGCCAGTCACATCCCCCATCATGTCAAGAAGCTGATTTTTTTATTTTCGGCTATGCGCCACTTTGCAGAAGAGCTGCGCGAGGCGAGGTGGACGGTCGATTATGTAAAGCTGACGGATGACAAAAATAAAGGTGATTTTACCTCTGAGCTTAGCCGGGCGCTTGACCGTCATGAGATCACCCAAATTCGGGTCTGCGAGCCGTCAGTCTATCGGGTCATGGAACTTGTCAAATCCTGGGAGGCAGAGACCGGGATTCCGATCACGATTACCCCCGATGACCGGTTTGTCGCGGACCATTCCGAATTTGCAGGCTGGGCTGAGGGACGGAAACAATTGACGATGGAATTTTTCTATCGGAAGATGCGCCGAAAAACCGGCCTTTTAATGCAGGGCGATAAACCCGAGGGTGGTCAGTGGAACTATGATAAGGATAACCGCAAACCGCCCAAGGCAGGCTTGGATGTGCCGGACCCTTTAAAGTTTTCGCCGGACGACATCACGCAAGGCGTGATTGAGATGGTAGAGGATCAATTTCCTAAAAGATTCGGTAATGCGGATGGATTTTTCTATGCGGTGACGCGGGATGACGCCTTGGAAAGCCTGTCCTATTTCATCCAACACGCCTTGCCGAATTTCGGAGATTATCAGGATGCGATGATATCGGGACAGGCCTTTCTTTTTCATTCCGTGCTGTCACCATATTTGAATGCAGGCTTACTCGGGCCGCTGGAAATTTGCGGCGCCGTAGAGAGGGCTTACAAAGCCGGAGATGTGCCGCTCAATGCGGCCGAAGGCTATATCCGGCAAATCATCGGATGGCGCGAATATGTTCGCGGCATTTATTGGCTGAAGATGCCCGGCTATGAGATGGAGAATTTTCTGGAGGCTGACCGAAAACTCCCAGAGTTTTATTGGACCGGCCAGACAGACATGCATTGCCTGTCACAGGCGATTAAGCAGACGATTGACCATGCATATGCGCATCATATTCAGCGTTTGATGATCACCGGAAATTTCGCGCTACTGATCGGCGCGGATCCTTACGACGTTCATGAATGGTATTTATCCGTCTATAGTGACGCCTTTGAATGGGTTGAGCTGCCTAATAGTCTGGGCATGAGCCAATTTGCGGATGGGGGGCTTTTGGGCTCCAAACCCTATGCCAGCAGCGGCGCCTATATCAACCGGATGAGTGATTATTGCGGGAAGTGCCGCTATAAAGTCAAAGAGCGGACGGGCGATAATGCCTGCCCGTTTAATGCGCTTTATTGGCATTTTTTGCACCGAAACCGAGACAAGCTTGAAGGCAATCACCGCCTAAATATGCCCTATCGGAACCTGGATAAAATGGACGAAGATGTCCGTCAAAGCCTGCTGGATCAAGCCGAAGGATTTCTAGGCCAACTCACAACATCCATGGCCAAAAACTATGTGTAATGAGGGTATCCGCTTTAAAAAGGGCAGGGGCTTTCATATATGACCCAATCACCGCCCGTGGGCTGGCGG
>JAHDHS010000003.1:0-12870 GCA_020631215.1 Hellea sp.
GTCGGCGCGCCCATATAGTGATAATAATGCTCGCCCTGAAAGGCTTGGTGATTGCGCAGCACGTGATAGCTGTCATCGCTCACATAAGGTCGCAGCATTTCGGCCACAATCGGGCCGTGATTGGGGACATTGATGACCTTGGCCATATCGTGACAAAGTGCGACCACGATCTGCTCATCCGTTGCGCCTGCGCGGCGGGCCAGTGTTCCGCACATCAGGGCGTGTTGCAGCTGATCACAGGCAAAACCCAGCGTGGCGTTTTCCAACTGTTTCAGCATATCAATAAAACGGTCCGCGGTTTTCTTGAAATCCTGCTTGTGGGCCGCGCCGATTTTCTGCCAATCTTCCAGCGTGCCGTCCTGCATGCGGGTGAATTTGGCTTGCTGGCTGACGAGCGCCGGGTCGTCTTTAATCATTTCCGCATATTGGCTCATGGCGTAATCTCCCCGAGTTTTTTTCGCATCTTATCAGATAAAGGGGCGGGCCGTCGAGTGGCCTCATTCACATAGACATGGGTGAAGTGCCCCTGCGCGCTGGCTGTGGTCTCGTCATTTCTGAAAAGCCCGATTTCATAGGTGACAGAAGAGTTCCCGACGCGCGCCGCGCGTAGGCCTGCGACGACATTATCCGGAAAGGTGATCGGCGCAAAGAAATCGCAGGACGTTCCAACGACAAGGCCGATGATTTCGCTTTGGCCAATCTTCAGCAGCCCTGCCTCAATCAGCCATTTATTGAGCACCGTGTCGAAATAAAAATAATAAACCGAATTATTCACATGACCATAAACATCATTATCCGCCCAGCGCGTCGGAATAGTGAGGCGGTGGAGGTAATCTTCGAGCTTTGACGGGACAGGTTTGGTCACAAAATCGTCTCATAAATTTTCACCACGGCGTCATGAGTCATTTCTCGGGGGTTGTTCATCAGCAGGCGATCCTTTGTCATGGCGTCATCAGCCATCATGACAATGGCGTCTTCGGTGATGTTCACTTCGCGTAGGGTTTGCGGGACTTTTGTTGCGTCTTTGATGCGCAGCATTTCGTCGATCAGGGCGGTGCCATTTTGGCCCACGCCGAGGTCAGTCGCGATTTCGCCATACCATTTTTCGGCTTTGGGCTGGTTATATTTCATGACTTCGGTCAGGACGAGGGCGTTGGACAGGCCATGGGGGACGTGGAAAAATCCGCCCAGCGGATAGGCGAGGGCATGGACGGCGGCGCAGGGAGCGTTGGAAAAAGCCTGCCCCGCAATCATCGCCCCGATCAACATGTCTTGGCGCGCCTCAATATCGCTCGGTTCATTCACGGCGGTGACGATGGAGTTGCGCAGCTTACGCAAAGCGGTGAGGGCGAGCGCGTCACTGATCGGGTTTTTCAAGCGAATGGAGGTGTAGGCCTCAATCGCGTGGACCATGGCGTCTATGCCGGTGCTGGCCGTGATATGGGCGGGCAGGCCAAGGGTCAGCTCCGCATCGAGCAAGACGCGATCGGCATAGAGGCTGTCGGCGACGACGCCTTTTTTGGCGGTCTTACCCGTGGTCAGGATGGCGACATTGGTAACTTCGCTGCCCGTGCCGGAGGTGGTCGGGATCAGCAGCAGCGGCAGTTTCGGCCCCTTGGCATTGTCAACGCCATACATGGTTTCCAGTGGCTGGTCACAACCCGCCAAATGCGCGGCGACTTTGGCCGTATCCATGGGCGACCCGCCGCCAAAACCAATCACCAGCCCTGCATCAAATGCCCGCATGTCATCGGCGATATGCTGCACGATGGTATCAGGCGGATCCGGGATGACTTGATCATAGATCATCACATCATAGCCAGCGTCCCGCAGCGCGTGAACCCCCGCATCCATCAAGCCAAGCTTACGCACGACCATATCGGTCACAATCGCGATGCGTTTATTCGCGCACAGACCTTCGACAAATAAATCCAGCTTGGCGGCCCCGCCCGGGGCAATGCGAATATCGGAAACGGTTTTGAATGTATGCATTTTTGTCTTTTAGGCCGATGGTTAAATATAGGAATTGACTGACTTCATTCACAAGCTTAGACTTTATCCATAATAATTACTACACTGAGTTCACTCTCAAATTTTCAAAAAAGTTTTATAACGGAGCATAAAATGTCAATGCCAGAAGAAATTTTGAGAATGGAATCAGTGTTTAATTCTATCCCCGGAATTAGCGACGTTTACATCGGAAATCAAAATTTCACAAAAGAAGAGTTTGAGGAAATTGCGAACATTTATTTTCCTGGAGTATATGCTGACCTCCCGATTGCTCTATTGAAACGCACTGGAGGGAACTTAGACAAAGAGTTGCTAGTCAATGTGGAGTTTCGAATTGACTCGACGACCACAGGATTGAAAGCTTTAGAGTTCCTGTCTTGGTGGGTCAGGGATTTAGCGAGGTCTGGTGAAAACCTGCAAATCAGAACTATTGGCCTTCCACCTAAACACGGAGATGTGGTTCAGCTCGGTGAAACGTTAAGGTTCTGGTTGGAGGCGTATATTGTAACGGAGGAAGAAGACATTCAGCTAGTTTTAAATGAAATTTCAAGACTGGCAGACTCATTAAAAGAGAATTTAGTAGACTATCAGGACGCGTTTAATTGATGTTTTAGAGGATCAAAATTTTGCAAGAAATAAATATTGTGTGAGCCCATCGTTCTTAGACTACTTGATGTCGAGCTATATTGAAGGAGTGAATTAAGATGCCCAGCTGGGTTTGCGTTTTTGCAGGAAACTGGCAATGCCCTCGCGGCCTTCTTCGGACAGGATGGCGTCGGTGAATTTTTCGGCAGCAAAGGTTTTTTGCTCTTCGCGGGTTTGATAAGGCGTGGCGACCAGAATTTCCTTGGTCAGGCCATTGGCCCCCGGCGCGCATTTCATCACGCCTTTTTTGATGCCGGCTTCGAGCTCTGCAAAGTCATCCGCGCTGTCGATGACATAATCGGACAGGCCGTAATCCGGCGTCTTTTCGCCCAAGAACCGCGCGCCGGTCAGCATCAGCAACCGCGCTTTGGGCAGACCAACCCGGGCCACAATGACCGGCGCGATCTGTGCGGGGACGATCCCGATCATGGTCTCGGTCAGGGAGAATTTAGCGTCTTGGGTCACGACAATGACATCACCCGTACACATCAGTCCCAGCCCGCCCGCAATGGCTGCGCCTTCGACAAACATGATCACGACTTGCGGCATAGACTGGATCAAATCGAAGACATCGCCGAAGCGCCGGTTCATCTTGATGAAATCCTCCCGCGAGGCGCCGCCAGTCTGTCCGGCATTGAAGCTTTTCAAATCACCGCCCGCGCAGAAAATACCATTGCGCCCGCGAATGGTGATACCGCGAACCTCGCGGTCATCTTTCACAGCCTCCAAAGACGCTACCAGCTCCTCGACCAACACATCAGAGAGGGCATTCCGGTTATGCGGCGTGTTAAACCAGATGGTCAGCCAGCCTGCATCCAGTTCCAGATCCATGGCTTCGGTCTTGGGGAGAGTTGTCATAGGGCGTTCATTCCTGATCTGCGCCACTTGTTTCAAGTGGCAGGCTTAGTCAGCTTTATACACGGGCCATACGTTTTTGCAGCCTGTTTTGTAGGCCGTAAAACTTGACTCGTGACTAAAATTGAGCCAACTTCATATAAAATGAATAAACTTCATTTTGACTTAGCAATCAAGGCCAAATAGAAGATTTCAAACTTCATCCGTCCAAGGAGACTACCATGAGAGAAGCCGTCCTCGTATCCACCGCCCGCACGCCGATTGGCAAAGCCTATCGCGGCGCGTTTAACAACACATTCTCGCCGACCATGGCCGGACATGTCATTAAAAACGCGGTGCAGCGCGCCGGACTGGAAGGCGGCGAAGTTGAGGATGTGATCATGGGCGCGGCGCTGCAGCAGCACACGCAAAGCTCCAATGTCGCGCGCATGGCGACATTACGCGCAGGTCTGCCTGATAGCGTCTCGGCCATGACAATTGACCGTCAATGTTCTTCCGGCATGATGGCGATTGGCATTGCGGCCAAGAACATCATTTGTGACGGCATGGACATCGCTGTCGGCGGTGGTCTGGACTCGATCTCATTGGTGCAGACAGCCGAAATGCGGGTGGCCGCTGACCCCGAGCTCTATAAAATGAAGCCCGCCGCCTATATGCAGATGATCGACACCGCCGAAGTTGTGGCCGAGCGTTACGGCATCTCCCGCGAAGCGCAGGATGAATATGCGCTACAATCACAGCAACGCACCCACGCCGCGCAAGAGGCCGGAGCCTTTAATGACGAGATCGTGCCAATGGAAACCGTCATGAAAGTCATGAATAAGGAAACCAAAGAAGTCTCCGAACACACTGTCACCTTGGATAAGGATGAAGGCAATCGCCCGTCTACGACGCTGGAAGGTCTCTCCGGCCTGAAACCTGTGCGCGGGCCGGGCAAGAATATCACGGCGGGTAACGCATCGCAGCTCTCTGACGGCGCGTCGGCTTCTGTTCTGATGGAAGCCAAAGAAGCCTCCAAGCGCGGTTTGGAGCCTCTGGGCATTTATCGCGGCATGGCTGTGGCGGGGCTCGCGCCGGATGAAATGGGCATTGGCCCGGTTTACGCAATCCCGAAGCTGCTAAAACAAGCGGGTCTGAAAATGGACGATATTGATTTGTGGGAACTCAATGAAGCTTTCGCCGTGCAGGTGATCTACTGCCGCGACAAGCTCGGTATTCCGAATGAAAATCTGAACGTCAATGGCGGCGCGATTTCCATCGGTCATCCTTACGGCATGTCCGGCGCGCGCATGGTCGCTCACGCCCTCATCGAAGGCAAACGCCGCGGTGCAAAATATGTTGTCAGCACCATGTGCGTCGGCGGCGGTATGGGCGCTGCGGGACTTTTTGAAGTTGCTTAACTGAACAACCCGCTCACCCCAGCGAAGGCTGGGGCCCAGCGAAGTTAAATACAGATTAGATTAGTGACGCCCTGGATCCCAGCCTTCGCTGGGATGAGCGGAAGGAAAAAAAAGTATGAGCAAAGTTGAATTTAAAGACCGCGTTGCGATTGTGACCGGCGCGGGTGGCGGCCTTGGGCGCTCTCATGCTTTGGCGCTGGCGGCGCGCGGCGTGAAAGTTGTCGTCAATGATTTGGGCGGGGCTGTGGACGGCACAGGGGGCGGCATGACCATGGCAGATAATGTCGTGGCGGAGATTAAGGCTGCGGGCGGCGAAGCTATGGCCAATGGAGCCAATGTCACAAAGGCTGACGAAGTTCAGGCCATGGTCGATGAGGCTATCGCGAAATGGGGCAAGGTCGATATTTTGGTCAATAATGCCGGAATCTTACGCGATAAATCCTTTTCTAAAATGGACATGGCCGATTGGGATCTTGTCGTAGCTGTTCATCTGAAAGGGTCGGCAATCTGCACACAGGCGGTGTGGAACCACATGAAAGAGAATAAATATGGCCGTATCGTCATGACGACGAGTTCGAGCGGTATGTATGGCAATTTCGGCCAGACCAATTACGGCGCAGCCAAAGCGGGCGTATCGGGCTTTATGCGGACGCTGTATCTGGAGGGCGCGAAATATGACATTCGGGTCAATTGCCTTTCACCCACAGCGAAGTCTCGTATGACAGAAAATCTGATGCCGCCGGAAGTCTTGGACAAGTTAACCGTTGAATCTGTTTCGGCGGGTCTTGTCTATCTTGTCTGTGATGATGCGCCCAACCGCATGATTATGTGTGCAGGCGCGGGCGGATATTCCGAAACCAAAGTTGTTGAGACGCAAGGCATCAACCTGTCCGAAGGCGAGCAGACAGCCGAAAATGTTGCGAAATATATCGACAGAATCCGGTCAATGGACGGGGCGGAAGAATACACAAATGGCGGGCAACAGGGCGCAAAGTTCTTAACCCGTATTCAGAATGGGGAGTTTACCAAATGAGCGATTTAAAAGAGTTTCAAATGGAAGTTCGGGCTTGGCTCGAAGAAAACTGCCCGCCGGAAATGCGCCAGCCAATCACGGGTGACAAAGACCTTTGCTGGGGTGGCCGCAATTGGGAATTCCAAAGCCCGGCGCAAAAGCAGTGGTTAGAGGCCTGCGTCTCCAAAGGTTATACCGTGCCGACCTGGCCCAAAGAATATGGCGGTGCCGGGTTTACCCGCAAAGAAGAGATTATCCTGCTGAAGGAAATGAAGCGCATCGGTGCGCGATCTCCGCTGTCATCCTTCGGTATCTGGATGCTTGGGCCGGCTTTGTTAAAATTCGGCACGGAAGAGCAAAAAATGGAACATTTACCGCCCGTCGCGCGCGGTGAAATCCGCTGGTGTCAAGGTTATTCCGAACCGGGAGCGGGGTCTGATCTGGCCTCATTGCAGACCAAATGCGAAGATAAGGGCGATCATTTCATCGTGAATGGCCAGAAGGTCTGGACGTCCTACGCGGATAAAGCCGACTGGATTTTCTGCCTCGTGCGCACGGATAATTCCGGCAAGAAACATCACGGTATCAGCTTTGTTTTGTTTGACATGGAAACGCCGGGCGTTGAGGCGCGGCCGATTAAACTGATCTCCGGCCGCTCGCCTTTCTGCGAGACCTTCTTTGAGGATGTTCGCGTAGAGAAACATAACCTTGTCGGCACACGTGATAAGGGCTGGGATGTGGCGAAATATCTGCTGACCCATGAGCGCGAAATGATTGGCGGGCAGGCGCAAGGCGTCACACGTCCGCTATCCGAAGTGGCTGCAGCCTCTCTGGGTCTCGAAGATGGAAAGCTCGCCGACCCTATGCTGCGCGCAAAGGTCGCCGAAGCCGAGATCGATGAATGGGCCTTTAACATGACCGTTGCGCGTAAGCTTGCCGAAGCCAAGGCAGGGGCCTCGCTCGGCGCGGACAGCTCAATGCTGAAATATTACGGCACGGAAATGAACAAGCGCAAATATGAGTTGATGATGGATGCGGCGGGCCATGAAGGTCTGGAATGGGAGTCGGATCGTTCCGAGGACGGCAAGCTGGCGCGGAGCTGGCTGCGGACCAAGGGTAATTCGATCGAGGGCGGTACATCCGAAGTGCAGCTGAACATCATTTCCAAACACATCCTACAGCTGCCAGGAGCGTAAAACATGGCATTGGTTTTAAACGAAGATGAAGTCATGCTCCGCGATACGGCGGAAGGATTCTTCAAAGACAAAGCGCCTGTGAAAGAATTGCGTAAACTGCGCGATGAGCGCAGTGAAGACGGGTTTGATCGCGGCTTATGGGCCGAAATGGCCGAGATGGGCTTTGCGGGAATCGTGATCGATGAAGATCATGGCGGGGTTGATATGGGTTTTGTCGCGGCCGGGTTGGTCGCCGAGCAGATGGGCCGTAATTTGGCCGCGACGCCATTTCTCTCCACAGCCATACTCGCGGCCACAGCAATCCGCGAAGGCGGCAGCGCAGAGCAAAAAGCCGAGTGGCTGACTAAGATCGCAGGCGGGGAGACCATCATGGCGCTGGCGCTGGATGAGGGCGCAAAGCACAATCCTGCGGGCACGGCGACGACCGCTGAAAAGTCCGGTAATGGATTTAAACTGAACGGTTCCAAAGCTATGGTCATTGACGGTCATGTTGCCGATGCCTTGATCGTAGCGGCGCGGACGTCCGGCGAAGAGGGGGATGTGGAGGGCATTTCTTTGTTCCTGATAGATCCGAAAACCAAGGGTGTGTCGACCGAGCGCACGATCATGGTGGATGCCCATAATTCGGCGCGAATTGAGCTGGATGATGTCGAAATTGACGGTGATGCCCTGTTAGGTGATCTTGATAAAGGCATGGAAACATTGAACAAAGTACTCTCTGCCGGACGCGGTATTGTTGCCGCAGAATTGCTCGGAGCGGGCAGCCAAGCCTTTGCTGATACGGTAGATTACATCAAAGAGCGCAAACAATTCGGCAAGATCATTGGCGAGTTTCAGGCGCTACAACATCGCGCCTCGCATCTGTATTCAGAACTGGAAAATGCACGCTCCGCCGTGTTGGTCGCGCTATCTGCTTTGGATGGCGGCGATGAAAAGGCCGCGATGTATTGCGCCATGGCCAAGGCAAAGCTGGGCTCTGTGGCCAAGCTGGCGTCACAGGAAGGCGTGCAGATGCATGGCGGCGTGGGCATGACGGATGAATATGATATCGGCCTGTTCATGAAGCGCATCCGTGTGCTACAAGAACTTCTTGGCGATGCGCATTATCATCTGAATCAATTCGCCAAAGCACATAGTTTCTAAGGAGTTAGCCGATGAAGACCGTGGAATTATCAGAACTGGACGGGTTGGTCGGCAGTGAAGTCGGTACATCAGAGTGGATCACGATTGAGCAAGACCGGATCAACCAATTCGCCGACGTCACAGAGGATCATCAGTTTATTCACGTCAATGAAGAGATGGCCAAAATGACACCTTTCGGGACGACCATCGCCCATGGTTTCCTCACTTTGTCACTCCTGTCTAAATTCGCAGAACAAGCCGCTCTCTCTGTGAAAGGCGTCCGGATGGGCTTAAATTACGGGATGGACAAGATGCGGTTCCTCGCCCCTGTGCCGGTCGGGTCAAAGGTGCGCGGCGTGTTTGTCCTGAAATCCGCCGAGGAGAAACGCCCCGGCCAAGTCCTTGTAACATATACAGTTACGGTCGAAATTGACGGCGGGGAGAAGCCGGCTTTGGTAGCGGATTGGCTGTCCATGCAGTTTACGGGCTAGGCTTAAAAGGCCCATTTGTGGACATAGAGAAAATCGCAATCGTGATTTTAGCGGCGGGTCAATCCCGCCGTTTTGGTAAGAAAAACAAGCTTTTAGCGGATTTGAACGGCAAGGTTCTGGCGGCCTATATGGCGGATATGGCGCGGGACATACCCGCCGCCAAACATATCGCCATCACGCGGGACAATAGCCTCGATCATATCTTCCAAGGCTTTGAAATCATTCATAATTCCATAGCTAATGACGGGCAGGGGAGCTCTATCGCCCTAGGGGCCAAGGCGGCGCTCGGCCATCCCGCCGCGCTGTTTCTCTTGGCCGATATGCCGCGAATTTCGGCGATTTTCAGTCGATTTATGGTTAACAAAGCGGCCCGGACAACGGTCTGCCGCGCCAATGGCCACCTTTTGCCGCCTATGCTGTTTTTCGAAAGTGATTTGGCCCGTCTGACACAGATCGCCCCGACCGCACGGGGTAAAGATGTGCTGGGGGATGATTATGATGTGATCGACCTGCCCGAAGAGATGGCGGTCGATATCGACACACCGGATGAGCTCGAGGCATTGAGCCTGAAGCTCTAAATTAAGACTTCCCGATCAGTTTCAAAAACCGGTCCTGTAAATGCGGATTGGTTTTGAACTCGCCCGTGAACTGGGTCGTGATGGTGGAGACATCGGGGTGATGCACGCCGCGCGTCGACATACATTGATGCACTGCGTCGATCATCACAGCCGAGCCGCGCGGTTTCAGCGCCGTATCAATGGCATCTGCGATTTGCGCGGTCATGGTTTCCTGCGTCTGCAAACGCTTGGCGAAAATCTCCACGACCTTGGCGAGTTTGGAAATCCCGACAACATCTTCGGTCGGCAGATAGGCCACATAGGCCTTGCCCAAAAACGGGGCCATGTGATGCTCACAATGGCTCTCGACGTCGATCTCGCGCAGGATGACCATATCATCATATCCAGAGACATCATTGAAACGGCGGGAGAGCTCGGCCTCCGGGTCCATATCATAGCCGCGAAACCATTCCTTATAGGCATTGATCACGCGCTTAGGCGTATCTTTCAGGCCCTCACGGTTGGGGTCATCCCCCGCCCAGGCAATCAGTGTGCGCACAGCCTCCATGGCCTGTTCAGGCGAAGGGCGTTTGATCACGGGCACGGCTGACAGGGCCGGCTTTTTGATAATCTCATTACTCATAACTTTATCCTTGAGCGGGCATATGCAGGATTTCGGCCAAAAATGAAAGTCCCGATTCCTTAGACTGGCTATGCAGTTTTGCGGAGGGAGATGCACACATGTCTCACCACCCGCTCATCCCGACGAAAGTCGGGATCCAGAAATCCCGCTCTTGCCAGTTTTTATAATAGGACATATGTTCTCATAATGTTCTATGTCTATATCATGGCTAATCGGCGCAACGGGACGCTCTATACCGGACACACGGATGATCTCGGCCGCCGAATGGAGGAGCATAAATTTGGCACAACGAGGGGGTTTGCCCGTAAATATGGTTGCGACAAGCTCGTGTGGTTTGAAGAATATCCTACACGAGACTCGGCCTTCAAGCGTGAAAGGCAAATCAAAGAATGGCGACGGCGCTGGAAACTAGAATTGATTGAAGCCGAAAATCCGCACTGGCTCGATATTGCTGAACTTCCGGTCTGGCCTCTGCCGAAGGGGGAACTTCTGTCCAACCTGCGCCAAACCTTAATTGCGGGACAACTGGATCCCGACTTTCGTCGGGATGAGCGGAAGTCTGGGTAGTTTGTTTAGTTTAAGATTTACCTTACCCACACACCAATGGCTCTGTTGTGACGCCGAAGCGGTTTATGTCTTCGGGCGTTAGGATATAGACATCTTCGGGCTCGGAGGCCTCCCGGGTGAAGACGTAAAAGGCTGGATCGATGCCCATATCGGTCAGGAATTTTTCATGGAGTTTTTGCCGCCGGTCACGACCCAAATCCTTGGGCGAGATCATTTCCGCCCCGCGGCCCGACGGATATGACCAGCTATGCACGCCGATCATGGATTTGCAGGTGGCTGTGCGCTCCACACCGGCCAGAAACAAATCCACCGCGCCGGAGGCGATATAGCTGCGATCGGTCAAAACAGTTTTCAAACCCCGCCGCCGGATTTCATAGGCGATGCGAAGATTCATATCGGCGTCCCGCGTGCCGGACATTTTCCCAAAGATCAGCGTGTCGACCTCGGGGTGTTCCTTAAAAAACTTTCGCATCATCGGCACAGAGCGGTCATCCGTTGACCCATGGCCATAGGCCACATTGCCCTCGGCGCGGAATTTCAACAGACCAAGATTGGGCTGCATGGCGCGGTGTGTGCCGAGCGCCAGCACGACGATGATGACAATGGCGGCGATGATTTGTTGCGTTTTCATAAGAAGTTATTAGATGATGGCGCTATGACTGAACAACCGCAATTGACACTGTATAATTCGCTAACGCGAAAAAAAGAGGTCTTTACCCCCCAAGACCCCAAACGCGTGACCATGTATAATTGCGGGCCCACGGTCTATAGCTACGCCCATATCGGCAATGCCCGCGCCGCCGTGGTCGCCGATGTGCTGTTCCGGGTGCTCCGTCATATCTATGGCGAAGACCACGTCGTCTATGCCCGCAATATCACCGATGTTGATGACAAGATCATCGCCAGCGCCAAAGACCAAGGCGTGCCGATTTCTGACATCACGGAAAAATATGCACGGATTTATAATGAAGACCTCGCGGCGCTCGGCTGTTTGCCGCCCACGCATCAACCCAAGGCGACAGAAGCAATCGATGAAATGCAGGATATCATAGTCGAGCTTTTAAACAGGGATATCGCATATATATCAGGAAATGACGTACTTTTTGATGTCACTAAGAAAGATGATTATGGAAAATTATCCGGTCGTGAGTTGGATGATAATTTGGCTGGAGCTAGGGTCGAAGTGGCTGGCAGCAAAAAGAACCCAGCAGATTTTTTATTATGGAAATATGTAGAAGGTGAGGACGACAAGTTTTCCTATGAGGCACCTAAAATACAGGCTTTTGCGGATGAGCATTGGCGAAAATTCTTTAATGAACCAAAACAACTTTCTCCGGGTAGGCCAGGATGGCACATAGAGTGTTCGGCAATGATTAGAGAGGTTTTGGGTAATACAATTGATATTCATTGCGGTGGCATCGATCTGAAATTCCCGCACCATGAAAATGAAATTGCACAGAGTGAATGTGCAAACGATAAGCCATTAGCCAAATTTTGGGTTCACAACGAATTTCTCAATATGGGCTCAGAAAAAATGTCCAAATCTTTGGGCAATGTTAAATTGGTTCATGATCTACTCAAAAAGTGGGATGGGGAAGTTATTCGGCTGGCATTGCTTAAGGCCCACTACCGCAGTGAGCTGACTTGGTCAGACGATTTACTGAAAGAAAGTAAGGCTAATTTAGATAAATGGTATAGGTTATGTGCGCAGATGAAAGACTATATCCCTTCGCTAGAATGGGTTCAAATTAAAGAAACTGCTCATGCCCAAAGGCCACTTTTGATACATTTGTGGGACGATTTAGATGTCAGTAGGTTTTTAGCTTCTTTCTTCAATAAGGACAGAATTCACTCAGAGTACGTCGACGATCCGAATTTACAACAAGCTTACTCACATGAATTGGAGCCGGGCATGGATTGGGTCAAAGGAGTAGTTAATAGTGGCAACGCTTTTGTTTTTCTTTGGAATTTCATCGGAAACCTCAACCTCCTTGGCCTCCTCCAAAAAGATCCGGAAGAGTGGTTCCGGGGCGGGTTGGATTATGACGGCTTAGTCGCGGAATATGACGATGTGCGCGCTCAGGCGATCAAAGCCAAAAAGGCGGGCGACAAAGCCAAAATGGGCGAGCTCTTCAAACGCTCCGACGAAATCCGCGATCAATTCAAAGCCGAGGGCGTTATCATCGAATCCGGCGCAGGCGGAAAAAGCACCTGGCGTAAGGCCTAACTCCCGAAATTATCACCCTCTCCCTTGAGGGAGAGGGTGGACCGCGAAGCGGTGGGTGAGGGTGTACCCAAGCCAGTTTAGTACACCCTCATCCGTCACTGCGTGACACCTTCTCCCTCAAGGGAGAAGGAGATTTTTTTAGGGC
>JAHDHS010000003.1:12970-105444 GCA_020631215.1 Hellea sp.
ATCCGTCACTGCGTGACACCTTCTCCCTCAAGGGAGAAGGAGATTTTTTTAGGGCTGTCATCGATAAACAATTCACGCAACAAAAAAAGCGTCCCGAGGGACGCTTCGTCATTTGAAAATATTTGCGGGCCTTAGCGGCGGCGCGTTTTTTTCTTCGTCGGGATCAAGCCTTCGATCTGGGCGCGTTTACGGGCCAGTTTGCGGGCGCGGCGGACGGCTTCGGCCTGTTCGCGGACACGCTTTTCGGACGGCTTTTCATAATGCTTACGCGCTTTCATTTCGCGCAGGATGCCTTCGTTCTGAAGTTTTTTCTTCAGAGCGCGCAGGGCCTGATCAACATTATTTTGACGGACGTAGATTTCAACCATGTGGTCTTCAACTCATTTCTAATTCAAAATTAAAGGCCCTGCTACCGAGGGCCTTGGAATGAGCGGCTTCTAGCGGGCGAAACAGGCCGCGTAAAGGGCAATATGCCAGAAAAAACGACCCCTATGCAGGTTTAAGGGGCTGTTTTTGCGGTATTTTGGCGTAAAAGGGCGTTTATGAATTTTGACCAACCACGATATATTCATTCCGATAAATTCAAAATCGCGACCTATGCCGATGGCCCGACGAATGGGACGCCGCTGATTCTGATCCATGGCTGGCCGGAAATCGCCTATAGCTGGAAGCCGGTTATTCCGGCCCTGACGGCGGCGGGATATCGCGTGATTTGTTATGATCTGCGCGGCTTTGGATGGTCGGATAATCCTATCGAAGATGAGCATTACGCCATGCCGCAATTGGTCGCCGATCTGGAAGCCGTCATGGACGCGTATGGGGTAGAGCAGGGCACAATTGTTGGCCATGATTGGGGCGGGTCGATTGTCTGGCATGCCGCGCGGATGATCAGCCACCGGGTCAACCGCGTGATTGGAATTTGTGTGCCGCATACAGCCCGCGCGCCAGTGCCGCCGCTTAAGATTATTGAGAAACGATCCGGTGATGATCATTACTTTATCGAATATCTGAAACGCCCGGATGAGGTCGCGCGTCTTTATGCCAAAGACCCGGATGCGTTTTTCCGGCTGTTGTTTCGCACAACGCCGGATGGGGCCAAGCTGGGGCCGGATGTGACCTCGATCCCAAAGAATTTTGAAGCGTTCCTGAAAGCGGGCGCGCCGGAGGTGAAAGGCGGGCTGCTTCATGGCGGTGACCGGGCGATGTTTGTGAAAGGCTATTGGCGATCCGGCTTTCGGGCGGGGATGAATCTCTACCGCAATATTGATGAAAACTGGCGCCTCTCAGAGGGGATGAGTGACCGGATCACGCAGCCCGTGCTGATGATCAGCCCGGAGCGAGATTTGCTCCTGCCGCCGGAGTTGACTGACCCAATGGTCAAGATGGTGCCAAATTTAACGCGGGTAAGAATTCCGGATTGCGGTCATTGGGCCATGTGGGACGCGCCGGATGATCTGACGCGTCACATGTTGAACTGGCTTTAACTCGCGAGGGGTTTGCTACGCTTACTCCCACCAATAGGGGGCGCGTTCGGCATCTCCGGTATGGACTTCATTCATGGTTTTTGCCTCATAGAGACGTCCGCCCAGCATCACATGTTCGATGGTTTCTGTGTTGCGGATGTCATCCAGCGGATTCTCTGACAGGATAACCAGATCCGCCAGCTTGCCGGATTCCAGGCTGCCGATGTCTTTATCAAAACCAAGGTGCCGAGCGGGCTCTGTGGTTGCTGTGCGCAGGGCTTGCAGCGGGCTCATACCGCCGCGGGCAAAGCTCCACATTTCCCAATGGGCGGCGAGGCCTTCGCGCTGTCCATGCGCGCCGATGGAGACGGGCACGCCCGCCTCTAACAGCTGCTTGGACACTGCGCCCGCTTTGGCGTCGGCATAATCCTCGGCCGGGGCCATTTGCCGGCGCACAGAGCGGCCTTGCAAGATGGTCGGCGGAACATGCTTGGACAGGATCGGATGTTTCCAGACATCGCTTTCCTGATAATAATAATCCTCGCCGCGCACGCCGCCATAGGTCACGGCCAGCGTTGGGACATAGGCCACATTGGTTTGGCTGAACATCTGGATGACATCGTCATAGATCGCCATTTGCGGTAGGTTGTGCTCCACGGAGGTATTCCCGTCCTGCACCAGGCTCATATCCATGTGATAGAGTGAGCCGCCTTCGGCCACGACAATCAAATCATGTTCCCGCGCGGCCTTGACGACCTGCTGGCGTTGATCCCGGCGGGGTTGGTTATAGTTTTTCACGCCATGCGCGCCTTGCCCCGCCAGACGCGAGACATGTTCCTCGGCGTCTTCTGCGCTTTGGATATTGGCAAAGAAGCCCGGCGCTTTGGCGCCATAGATAACCTCGCCCGTCGAATAAGTCCGCGGGGCCAGAAGCATCCCGGCTTTTTGCATTTCGCCTGCTGTGAAGATTTCACTGGCGCGGCTGGACGGGTCGAAAATGGTTGTTACGCCCAGCGCCAAAGTCGCGATAGCTTTCCAGTTTTGCTGCGGAATTAATTCATCCGTGCCTTGCGGGCCATGGGCATGGGCATCAATAAAGCCCGGAACGATGGTCTTGCCTTCCAGATCGATGGTTGTGACCTCTCGGTCGCTTACATCAATGCTCTCACCAATCGCCACGATCCGGTCGCCATCGACCAAAATGCTGCCATTTTCAATCACGCCGCCATCGTCACCTTTCATCGTGATCAGGCGGGCATTGGTCAGCATGACCTTACCCGAAGGCTTGTCGGTTTTGACCTTGTAAGACAGCGATGACGTGGCTTCGGAGACGGGCTCAAATTCATCATCCGCCATTTCATCCTTGGAGACTCTGTATAAATCCGGCCCCAGCGTCCAGAAGAGTGTATTATCTGTGCTCCAGCTCGGATAGGTCGCGCCGCCCTGACTGACTTTGGTCACGGGCAGCGCCCCTGTTTTCATTCCTGCGCCCACATTTTGCGGCCCCGTCAGTAATGGCATGACATAAAGATTATAGTTCTCGCGATAGGCCACCATAGAGCCGTCCGGGCTGACGTGATAGCTTTGCGCCATCTTGGAACTGGCATGTTTGCGCTCATCATCGCCCAGTAGATTAGTAGAGACGAGGGTGCTTTTCTGATCGATATTTTTGGTAAAGAAGACCCGAAGCTCGTCGCCGTCAAAATGCGGCTCACTGCCGGATTTGGAAAGGCGCACCGGATTGCGCTGTTCCAGATCCATGATGAACAAGCCTGTGTCAGACGACCATTGATCCGAGGTCAAAAATCCGCCGCCGCCTTTTTCATAGGTGATAAAATCACCGGAGGGCGAGAATTCCGGGCGCCTATAATGGCCCGGCGATGTTGTGACTGTATTGATCTTGCGGCTGCCGACATTGATCGTATGAATGGCGCCCAGATCATTGTCATCCCAAGTGACAAAAGCGATCGTTTTGCCGTCCCGCGACCAAGCCGGATAAAGCTCCCTGACATTGGCCGGTAATTTTGTCAGAGGCCGGACATTGCCGGACTTTACCCCGCGAAAATAAAGCTTGCCAAGGCTTTCAAAGACCAGCTGTTTCCCATCCGGGCTGACTTTCACGAAGCGTGGCATACGGGTTTTAAATTCCTGCGGCGCGACCTCCACGCTGGGGCGCGGGGCGTCCATGACGGTGCGCGTATCCGCGACCTTAAACTCAATGTGATCCACGTCGCCGCTTTCGACATCGACCTTATGAATCAAACCTTTGGCCCAGAAATAGAGCGATTTTCCATCCGGGCTGTAATCCATATTGGGATACATGCCCTGAACGCCCCAAGTCTCCTGCATGTCCTGATCCAGATGATCAAAGACCATACGCTCTTCGCCGGATTCCAGATTTTTGATGAAGAGCTGCGACTCAGCCCGTACGCGTTTCACATAGGCAATGTGCTTGCCATCGGGTGAGGGCGTCGGCCGCACCGCCCCGCCAGCGCCGCCAACGGCATTGGTGATTTCGCCCGTTTCCATATCATAGCGCTTGATCCGGAAGAGCTCTGTGTTGGAGTCCTGCGCATATTCAAAAATCGGCCCTGAGGTGATGTTCTGGCTGTAATAGACATAATCGCCATCCGGGCTGAACATCGGCTCGCCGAGTTCTTTCTGGTGAGCTTCGGATGGTTTTTTCACCAGCTGCACACCGGACCCGCCATTGATGTGATACATCCAAACCTCACCCACACCGAGCGAGCGAGACGTCGTAAAGTGCTTGCGGGCGGCAATGTAGTCGCCGCTTGGGTGCCATGTCGGATTATTCAGAAGGCGAAAGCTTTCTTCGGTGATTTGTTTTTTATTTTCACCATCACGGTCCATCACCCAGATATTGTCTCCGCCCGCACGGTCAGAGGTGAAGGCAATTTTCGATCCATCCGGTGAGAAACGGGGCTGGTATTCCCACGCCATCCCGGCCGAAATGTTGGTCGCTTTGCCGCCGCCGGCCGGCATAGTGTAGATATCGCCCAGCATATCAAAGGCGATTGTCTTGCCATCAGGCGAGACATCCAGGCTCATCCATGTGCCTTCAGTGACGTTTATATCGATCTCGCGTTTGTCACCGGGCGGGTTCATGACATCCCATTTTTCGTCTTTTTCCTCGGTGGTTTCCTCGCCCGCTTCATTGGCATTGGCGTCTGCCAGTTTGGCATCCAAAGCCATTTTGGCGTCGGATTTTGCTTTCATTTTTTCGGCTTGGGCTTTGGCTTTTTCGGCACGGGCTTTTGCTTTTTCAGAGCGGGCTTTGGCGCGCTCGCGAAATTCCTCTGCGCGCTTTAGTCTTTCCTCTTCGGCTTTCGTTTCTTCGGCTTTGACTTTTTCAGCCTTGGCTTTTTCGGCTTTTACCTCTGCGGGTTTATCCGTTTTGACAGATGTTTTATGTGGGTGGTCGGCTGTGGCCGAGACGGCAAAGGCCCCAATAATGGCTGCGCCGCCTAGTAAAACTGCTTTAAATGATGTCATGACTCATCTCCCTTAGAATCGGGTCTAAACATTGTGGGGCAGTCCGTCATCCAGACTCGCGCCGCAGGGGAAAGCTTTGATTAAAAACGTCCCGCCGCGCCGAGGAAAACCACGGGGGTTTCGCTACCATCTTTGGCAACCGCGCTGACGCCAAAGAAATAATTGTCGATCACCAGATTGGTGAACTCCCATTCATTGACCTGCCCAACAAAGCGCGAATGTGTCCATTCCGGCTCAGTCGTCAAACGCCAATGCACGCGATAACCCGCCAGATTGCCCGCATTTTTCGGGGTTTCCCATGTCAGCTTGGCGGAGGGTTTGACAGCCCCGCTCGCTTCGACATTCACAGGAAAGGGCGGCGACCCCGCCATACCCGCCAGCGTAATGGCGTTGAGTGCCGTCAGCTTGGCCGCGTAATCGGCATTCACACCGTCCATCGTGTCGCCATATGTGGTTCCGTTTTCAGTTCGCAAATCCTGATGCTGGCGGTCATAATGTTCATGGACTTCCATGATGCGCACGCCGGGAATGCCGACTTTGTTAAACGGGCGGTGGTGGCCACCGCGTCCAAATCGATCCAGTCGATAGACCATCATGACATCCAGATTGGTCATATATTGATCGGCTTGGGCCTTAATATAACGGGCCAGATTACGGGACGGGCTGTCCACTTCACCGCCCGTAAAGCGGCGGCGGCGGGCTTCGTCTTCGGTCTCATTGGCGCGTGTGCCTTCGGAGAAAACGCGGACAGTGGAATTATCAATCACTCCGTCTATGCCCGCAATGTTTGAAATCATATCATTATTCAGAACGCCTTTGATTTCCCAACCTTCTTTTAGGGCATGGGCGGCCACGATTTCTCCGCCAAACAGACCCTGTTCCTCGCCGGATAGGCCCGCATAGATGATAGAGCCCGCATATTTACGCTAGGACAAAATACGCGCCGCCTCAATCGTGCCCGCCATACCGGAGGCGTTGTCATTTGCGCCGGGGCTGTCAGAGGTGCCGTTCAGCGGATCGGTCACGCGGCTGTCAATATCACCGCTCATCATGACATAGCGGTTGGGGTCAGTTGTGCCGCGCTGAATGGCCAGCACAGAGACAACTTCCGTCGGTTCGGGGATGCGGCGCTCACCTGCGATCGTGTCGCTGACATAGATTACCTCCAAACAGCCTCCGCAATCCTTTGAAATCTTTTTAAACTCGGCAAAAATCCAGCGCCTTGCCGCCCCAATACCGCGCGTGTCGCTCTCTGTTTCAGAGAGTGTATGGCGTGTGCCAAAGTCAACGAGCGTTTGAATGTCATCCCGAATGCGATCAGCCGAGGGTTCAGTCGCGATCTCATACAGATCCTGCACTTCCGAGGGCGGAGTGGTCTCAATCGTGTGAGCTATCGCCAAGGGGGCCGCCAAAAGCAAAGCCGAAGCCAGTAAAAGATGTTTCATATTTATCCTGTCGCCGCGAGTTTCAGAACAGTGCCATAGCCGCGCTGTATTTCCATTTCACCATGATGAGGCTGCATAGCCTTGTGCAAGGCTTTCAGCCGGTAACAGGGCACGAACATAAAGGCGTGATGTTCGACGTGATAATTCACCCAATAAGGGCCAAAGAATATCCGCTCCAGCCAGTTGATTTGTGTCGTGCGGGCATGGGTGAGGGGATTATCATCCGTAGTCGTCATGCCGTGTTCGGCGATATTGCGCAGCCGCAGGACGAAGAAAAACCATGTGAAAAGTGGGGCCAGCCATAGTGTGGGATAAAGCCACCAATATCCGGTCAAAGCCAGCCCGCCAAACAGCACAGCGTTTGTGATCAAATAAGGCCAGGGTGAGGATTTTTGAAAGGCATCCGAGCCCTCAATGGCGGGAGCTTCGCCGTGTTTCATTTTCAGGCTGGCCAGACGCAGGCGCAGGAATGTTTGCCCCGTCAGATCGCGGATAAATTTGCGCCGCAGGCTTGCTTTGGATGTAGGAAACTTGGCAGATAAAGGCAGGTCAGGGTCTTGCTCGCTTTGGGCATATCGGTGATGAACGAGGTGATATTTGCGGTAGCCAGCCAGATCCCCGCCATAAGGCGCGCCGAGCAACCATTTGCCAACAAATTCATTTAAGCTCTTGGTTTTAAACAAAATTCCATGGGCTGCGTCGTGCATCAAAATAGCCATTCCGTGCTGACGTGACCCAATCAGAAGGAAGGCCAGAATGAAGGTCAAAGGGTTCGGCCAGATGACAAACAGGGCCATAGACGCAAACACCACACCCCAAACATGAAAGACCAGCCACGCCCCCCAGAGGTCAGAGCGTTTAGCCAGCTGCCTCAGCTGCGCCTTTGGAATATATGAGGTACTGGCACCCATCCCTGTTCTCTGCCCTGCCTGCAAGGCAGTGTCAATTCAGCACTCTGTGAAGTGCTCTGCCGAAGATGACAAGAGTGTCATGCCTAGACTGAGAGTTCTAACGTATCAGCTTGGCTTACAATAAAACGCCCGCTTAGAAGCGGGCGAATTGGCTTTGGGTGGTGGCAGCTTACCAGTTCCAATCACCGGTTATTAGGCAGGTGCCGTTTGGCTGGGCTGTGGTTCCAGCGGGGCAGTTTACAGCCTGTGTGCGGCGGGAATTGCGAATGGCTTGCTCCGGCAAAGCGCGATCTGTTTCGCGGCCCTCTTTCATTTTCATTCGGTCAGAGCCGTGGCTGCCCATAACGCCATCCGGGTGATGATCGTCTTTGTGCATTTTGCCTTTGCCTTTGTGCTCTTTCATTTTGCCTTTTTCATGGCCTTCCATGTCGCCTTCCCAATCGCCATCCATGTCATCATCATGGCCTTTGACCATGTCCTTGCCATGCTTCATTTTGTCTTTGGCCATGTCATGCATATGCTCTTCGGCTTTATCTTTGCCTTTCATTTTCATGTCTTCGGCTTTGGCCTTGCCTTTGCTTTTCATTTGCTCGGCCTTTGCCTTGCCCTTTGCCTTGTCAGGACCAGCCATTGCGGCGGGTGCGGCTGCCATAGCCAGAGCGGCAGTGGCCATGATGAGTGTTGTTTTGATTTTCATATTGTCCTCCAAAATAAAATCATTCCCCCATTAAGGCCTATTGCTAAGCAGAAATGGGATCAAAAAAAAAGCTAGAAAAGCAGTTTAGACCTCCATAGGAAGGTAAAGCTTCTGTGATCATGAGGGGTGCATTGATGAAACTCTATGATTATTTGCCATCGGGTAATAGCTATAAAGTGCGCCTTTTGGCCAGCTATCTGGGTCTGTCTTATGACTGGATTAATCTCGACATCCATAAGGGCGAGACGCAAACTCCCCAATATAAAGCGCTAAACCCGGCGGGGCAGATACCGCTGCTTGTGCTCGATGATGGCCGCAAAATAGCGGAGAGCAATGCGATCCTATATTTTCTTGCCGAAGGCACGCCTTATTTTCCGTGTACTGCCTTTGATCAGGCCAAATGTCTGCAATGGATGTTCTGGGAGCAATATCGTCACGAGCCGAGCATAGCTGTGGCGCGGTTCATCCATATGTATAAAGCTGATGAGCGTGCCGATGAATTGCCTCGTCTAATGGAGCGCGGGAATGACGCGTTGTCCGTCATGGATAACCATCTGGCGGAACGTCTATTTTTTGTCGGAAACGCTCCGACGATCGCGGATATCGCGCTTTACGCCTATACCCATGTGGCGGGCGAGGGTGGGTTTACGCTGTCTGACTATCCGAATGTCACAGCATGGCTGGATCGTGTTTCGGACCATCCCAAACATATACGCATCACAGATAAGCCCGCTACATAAACAGCGTCTTTATTTCGCCATATCATGCGCTATATAGCGGGCGAAATAGCAGGGAGTTTACCGATGAAATTGGCACTGATGATTGGCGCGGTTTTGGCTTTGACGGCGTGTTCACAGGGGCAGGCAGATAAGGTGGCTTCCCCGGACGTCGTTGAGAGTCCCTATCTGGACGTTCTGAAAAAATATCCGGTTGCCCTTGCCGAAATTACGCCGGATGTCTGGGTGCATAGCTCTAATTATACTTTGCCGGGACAAAAGCCGATTTCCAGTAACGGTTTGGTCGTGATTGACGGAGAATCGCTGACTTTGGTGGATGGAGCCTGGGGCGAACTGGCGACGGTGAATTTGATCAAAACCGTACAGGAAAAATTCGACAAGCCTGTCACAAAAATGGTGTTCACCCATTATCACATGGATCGTATAGCGGGTGTGGACGCCGCCGAAGCTATGGGTATTGAAGTCTTCGCTCATCCGGAAACGCCTCGGCTGGCGGCGGAAAACGGTTATCCCGTGCCCAATACAACTGTGGCGGGGCTGAAAGAGCCGGGCTCTCGCGCCAAAGCCGGAGCAATTGAAATTGCCTATCCCGGCGCGGCGCATTCACTGGATAATCTGGTGGTCTATGTGCCGTCTGCGCAAGTGCTCTATGGCGGCTGC
Organism: Hellea sp.; assembly: GCA_020631215.1. Taxonomy (GTDB): domain Bacteria; phylum Pseudomonadota; class Alphaproteobacteria; order Caulobacterales; family Maricaulaceae; genus Litorimonas. Next base: position 22,397 of record JAHDHS010000003.1, read on the forward strand.
GCGGTGAAGGGCGCGGGTTCTAAGGGTATGGGTTATACGGGCGCAGCGGATATGAAAGCCTGGCCAGATAGCCTGAACTGGATCAAGGCAACCTACCCGAATACGGCGATTGTGGTGCCGGGTCATGGGAAGGGCGCGGATTTGTCCTTGATAGATGCGACGCTGGCTCTGATCGCCAAAGAGGTCAATGCCTCCGGCGATACGCCTTAAGCGCCTTCGCGTCATCAATGTCGGTCAGCGTTCGTAGCACCCCCACATTGTCAAATTGATCGGCCATGTCGAGCAAAGTGTGCTCTGTGGACCAGCGCACAGGGTCAAATCTTTTCGCCGCAACCGGGCCGTTCGCGCCCATCAGCCAAAAGCCGCCATCACTGGCCGGGCCGAAGACGACCTCATGCTGTTTCAAGGCTTTAAAGCCATCAGCGATGTCGCCCGCCGTGATTTGCGGACTGTCCGTGCCGATGACGAGGGTTGGGCCTTTGCGGGTGAACACCTGTGCCAGACGCGGGGAGAGCGAGCCTGAGACTTGCGCGATTTGCTTTATGCCACGCCATTCCGGGACTTGACCCATAGCAGAGGGCGGCGTCACGGCCAGAACCGTGTCCCAGCGCGGGTCTTGGACATTGCGAAGGATATTTGTCATCATCGCGCGGTAATGCCGCTTGGCATGGGTCACACCGATATCCGCCGCCAGCCGCGTCTTGGCCCGGCCCATCACAGGGGCTTTGGCCATGATGTATAGAACCTGTTTCATGAGCGATACCGCGCTTGCAACTCTTGCACGGGCACGCCTTGGTGAAAATCCTTCATCAGGCGCAGGTTTCGCCAGCCCGTTTTCCAAATCCCGTCGCGCTCATATTTCTCCACATTCATGACCATCCGCCCGCGCATGCCCCGCAATTTCGTCCGGCCAAATTTGGCCTTTAGGCGATCAATCATATCGACATCTTCAAACAGGGGAATTTCGGCATATCCTTTCAGGGCGTCATACATTGCGCGGGACATCAGTAATCCCTGGTCGCCATAGGGCAGGCCCCACCATTGGCACCTCATACCGATCCAGACATCCATGAATCGCGGCCAGAACCCCTTCGCATCGGCCTGATAGCCATAATAAGCCGCTGACTTGGGGTGACGTGTCATGTGATGGAGAGCTGATTTATACCAGCTGTCGGGTAGACGGTTATCGGCGTGAATGAAAAGTAGCCAATCTGAGCCCAGAGCATGCCGCGCCCCCAGCGCCAATTGCGGCCCGCGCCCTTTCGCGCCCATGGCCAGCATTGCGCCGCCCTTTATGGCCGCGCTGATGGTCTCGTCCTTTGATCCGCCATCGGCCACGACAATCCGGTCAGCCTCGCCCAATTGCGCCAATAAGGCGGGCAGGGAGGCAGCGGCGTTCCATGTCGGGATAATGACGCATAATGTCGGAGTGTTTGACATAGGGCCTTAGACCGCGCCGCCCGCGATAAGGCAATAAAAAAGCCCGCCTGAAATTGGCGGGCTTCGTAAATTCTCTGTGAAAAGACTAGTTAGTCGTTTCCATCGCTTCTTCCGCTTTCATAGAAGCACGTGTCTGTGCTTCGACTTCTTCGCGGGATGGTGCAACTTTCTTTTGCTCCAGATAAACGCGGCAGAACTCACCGGATGGCTGAACCAATTCATTGGCATAGGCGCCATTGCCGGAACATTTGATCACGCCCAGAGCCTGTCCGTCATAAATCTTTGTGTTCAGCGCTTCACCGCGTACAGCGATAAAGCAGATTTTGCCGGACGCCAGATCGATCGTGGAACCGCCCTCATACTGACAGCTTTGCTCAGATGAAACCACGCCCTCTGTGGACACTGTGTTCATCAGCTCTGCTTCTTTTTCAGCATCCTGCGCAAAAGACGCGGTTGATGCCATTGCGATGGCGGCAACACTCATCATTGCTGCGCCGAGACGAATTTTAGCCATGGTTAACTCCTTAAAACTTCGTTAAAGGCCTCTAACAGACCTTTTTAAAACATAAAAGACCGTAACTGCACAAATTGCAGCTATCATGCCAAAGCGCCATTTTTCATGACAAAGCCTAAATTAAGCCCGGATTTCACATATGAGGCCCAAATCGGGGGCCGCATATGCGGGGTTGATGAAGCCGGGCGGGGGCCATTGGCTGGCCCGGTGGTCGCTGCGGCCGTCATCTTGAATCCAGACGCCATTCCGGCAGGTCTAAATGACAGTAAGGCCTTATCAGAGATTCGGCGTGAACGCTTGCTGAATGAATTAAGGCAGACCTCTGAGATCGGAATCGGTATTTGTGAGCCCGAAGAGATCGACCGGCTGAACATTTTATGGGCGTCCATGACGGCAATGGAGCGGGCGGTGAGGGCGCTGGGTGATCAGGTCGATCACGCCTTGATAGACGGCAATCGGGTCCCGCCTAATTTATCATGCCCGACCACCGCTCTCGTCAAAGGGGATGCGCGCAGCCTGTCTATCTCCGCCGCCTCCATCGTGGCCAAGGTCACACGGGACAGATTGATGAAAGAAGCCGACGCACGACTCCCGGGCTATGGATTTGCGGGCCACAAAGGCTACCCCACCCGCGCCCATCTGGACGCGCTGGAACAGCTCGGCCCATGCCCCATCCACCGAAGAAGTTTCGCGCCCGTGCAAAAGGAGTGGCGGTTATTGTGACGTCTGCGGATTATCCCCCCAAAACAATATCCGCGGCCTTCTCTGCCACCATCATGGTGGGGGCGTTTAGGTTGCCGTTGGGGATGGTGGGGAAGATGGAGGAGTCGATGACGCGCAGCCCTTCGATCCCGATGACTTGGCATTGCGCATTGACGACGGCCATGGGGTCATCCTCTGCGCCCATGCGGCAGGTCGAGGTCGGGTGATAGGCGCTTTCGACATTTTGCCTGACCCATTCATCGATCTCTGTGTCCGAAGTGACGTCCATGCCGGGCTGTATTTCATCACCGCGAAAAGGGGTGAGGGCAGACTGCTGTAACACATGTCGCGTGATGCGAATTGTGTTCCGCCAGTCCTCCATGTCCGAGGCTTCTTTTAGATAATTAAACTGAATGACGGGATGATCGATCACATCGGGGCTTTGGATATGGAGATAGCCCCGGCTCGCCGGTTTGTTTGGTCCGACATGAACTTGATATCCATGGCCTTTAAAAGCCGTATTGCCGTCATAGCTGATCGCGCCGGGCAGGAAGTGATATTGAATATCCGGCCAGTCTTTGGCGCTGGATGAGCGAATAAAGCCGCAGCTTTCAAAATGATTGGTCGCGCCAAGGCCGTTGCGAAACAAGAGCCAGCGCAGACCGATCAAGGCTTTGTTGAAGGGGTCAAGTTTTCCGTTCAAAGTAATGGGTTCTTTGCATTGATATTGAAAGAAGACTTCGAGGTGATCCGTCAGGTTTTCTCCGACACCGGGTTTGACAAGGTGAGGGGTTATGCCGGCTTTCTTTAAAACATCTTCGGGGCCGATGCCGGAGAGCTGTAAAAGCTGCGGCGACCCTATTGCGCCCGCTGACAGGATGACGTCTTTTTGGGCTGCGAGGGTCAGGATCTTGCCCTTATGCGTGATCTCAATTCCAGTCGTTTTCTGGCCGCTAAGACATACACGGCGAGTAAGCGTGTTCTTAAAGATCGTCAGGTTAGGCCGGGCTTTGACCGGATCCAGATAGGCTCGGGAAGTGGATGCGCGCACCCCGCTATCCACATTCATCTGCATAGGACCAAAGCCCTCTTGGGTTTCGCCATTATAGTCAGGGCAGCGCGGATATCCTGCCTCAACGCCTGCGTCGATAAAGGCTTGATAAAGCGGGCTTAGGCGCATCTTGTTCCCGGTGGTCACGCCGATGGGGCCGTCGCCCCCGCGATGGCTTGTTTCGCCGTCCTGCCAATGTTCCAGCTTTCGATAGTAAGGCAGGCAGGATTGATAATTCCAACCCTTCGCACCATTGGCCTCCCATTCGTCAATATCCTTTGGGTTTCCCCGGACAAAGACCATGCCATTAATCGAAGATGATCCGCCCAGACCTTTGCCGCGATAACAGGGGATGACCCGGCCACGCAGATAGGGCTCAGGCTCGCTATTATAGCCCCAATTGAAACGCTTTGTGTTCATGGGAATCGCGAGCGCGGACGGCATTTTCACAAAGATGGATTTGTCACTGCCGCCCGCTTCGATGAGGGCCACCTCATGGCGCGGATTTGCGCTGAGGCGGTTGGCCAAAATACAGCCTGCCGAGCCCGCGCCGACGATGATATAGTCAAACTTAGTCTTCATGCGGCGGGCTTAATGATGTCTTGTCTTTTATGCCAGAGCAAAGACATGACAATAGCATAGAGGGCAATCACGATCAGCCCGACCCATTCAATTTTTAATTCCGTGTGGCGATATAACAGGACGAGCCCAAACAAAACGCCCCAATTCAGCGCGACATATTTAAGTGTGCCAAGGCGGTCCACGCTGAGATTTAGATTATCCGTATAAAGACGCGTTAGAGAATCCAAAGAATTCAAGACAAATAATATGCCGACGACCACCATGGCTAGATTGAGCGTGGGCGATATCTGAAGGCCCTCAGCGTAATAGCCATATAAAACAGCGAACCAAAAAGCGATTGTAATGGATGGCAAGACGAGCAGCGCGGCCAGGAGTTGCCAAGTCTTTAAGCCGCCAACAAAGCGCGACACAAATTGCCCGATCATAATGCTCCAAGCCATCCACCAATAGAGATAAAACTGGTGATAGTCACTGATCGGCACGGAGAAGCGGTGCATATTCGGGAAGTAATCCGCCATTAAAATGAGATTACTCCAAAGACCGGACAGGTCTATGCCTGCCCCCAAAAACATCACGATGATCAGTCCGTAAAACAGCCATGTCGATGATAGGCTCAGCCACTTGATATATCTGACATGGGTGCTGGAGAGCACGGCGATTAAGATCACGGCTCCGACCAAGCCATATCGAAGCGGCTCTGACAGGCCGGAAATATAATCCGGCAGATATTTGAAGAACAGGAAACCCGTAAAGGCGCAAGTCGCGATCACGACTAGATTATAGACATATTTGATCAGCGGTATTTCAAAGAATTTGACGCGCGGCTCGATTGCGCAAAAATAAAATGTCGTCAGGAAATATAATGCCCAGACCAGAAAGCCCCATGCCCCAAATGTCATGGCCAGAGGATTGGTAAAGCCATAGGCGTCTTCGGCAGCATAGACCGGAAACTCGGTTAGGGGAAACATGATCAGGCCGACATCCAATCCGGAGGTGAAGAGAATGGCCGCAAATGTCAGCACGCCTGCTGGCATTGTGCCCTGTAGTTTTTTATTTGGCCATCGCAGCACTATGATGGCGCTTATCGCGAGAATTGCGATGATCGCTATGGAAATGATGATGCCCAAAAAGCCCTCCAGTCAGTCTAAACTACTGCGGAGTTCTTTGGCTAAATTCAAGCTTTACCTTCGGCAAATTCTGACAAGAGCGCGGCATAGCCTTCGGGGTTGGTCCAATAGGGGGTGATCTGTATTAGGGTCATGAAGACGCCTTGATCGATCAGGCTTTTCGGCGGGGCCGTCCCATGGCGTAGGTCGTGATATTGCAGCCAGAACGTAAAATGCTGTGCGATCCGCCCGGCCAGCGCCCCTTTCTCTCCTTCGTCAAATGCGAGATGCCCATCATTTTCCAGTGCTGAAAGCAAAGCAAAAGCTGTTTGCTCTTTCAGGCTTAATATGCGTGCGAAACGGCTGCGGAGCTCCGGTATGCGAGCAATGATTTCTGACTGGTTTTTATAGAAAAAGCGAAAGTCATAAATCTCTTCAAAAATAATATAGAGATAAATCCAATTATCAGAGAGTTTCAGCGGTTCATTGACAGGCGAGGCGAGCACCATACGGATCTCTTCTTCATAGTCATCAAACAAAGCGACTATGACTTCGTCCTTGCCTTTGTAGTGATAATAAAGATTACCGGGACTGATGCCCATGACAGAGGCGATATCGACAGAACTGACCTGACTCTCGCCTTCATTGTTAAACAGGCCCAGAGCCGTTTTGAGGATTTTTTCCTTGGTTTTTGACCGCTTCGTCACAGCCTATTTTTTGGGCGTTTTCTTGGTGGTGGTTGTCTTTTTGCGGGCAGGTTTTTTGGCCGCGGTTTTTTTTGCCCGGCTTGTGCGGGTGCGAGTCGCTGGCTTTTTGCCTTGCTTTTCCAGAAGCGCCAAAATTTTATCTAGTTTGGCTTCCAGTGCGTCGAGCCGGTCTTCCGTGGCGGCTTCCACAGGGGCGGCAACGCCGCGTTTCAAACGATCCCGCATCGCGTTGATGCGTTCATCCAGATCAAATTCCGGCAAATCGAGTTCCGGCATTTTGGCCTTTTCACGAATTTCCTTGCCTTTGGCTTTACCCATCGCCTCGAACATTTGGCCCTTTTGAACCAATTCATCAAAGACTTCGCTGCTCTTGCCGGTGACATCTTTGATGGCTTCCTGAGCTTCTGTGAAAGCGCGGCCATAAGCGCCTATGCCAGCCAGCCAGATGCGACGGGCGGTTTCGGTGCTGCTGCGTTTTTTATTGTCCTTGCTCATTGTGTCCTCACTAATGCCGGGTCAAATTCATCCTTATGATTATAGGAGGCGGCGACGGACGGCAAGATTTCAGGTTCGACATGCGGGATAGGCACTTCGGGCTCGTTAAAGAAATCACGCAGAAGCTCCACGGTCTCATCGCGGCGTGTGATGAGGAACAGATGTCCCGCATCTTCGATGATTTCCAAGCGCGAGTTTTTCAAACCGGCATGCAAGATTTTGCCATTTACGGCCGGCACAATGTGATCATTCCCGCCCATGATGATCAAGGTCGGAGCCTTGATGCGGCGAATAAAGGGCAGAGTGGAATAACCTGCCATGGCCATAAGCTGATAGAGATAGCCTTTCATGCTGGGCGGCACCATATTGATGGAGAAATCCCGCGCGCCATCTTCGGCGGCGTCGCCGTAAAGCGTTTCAAAGTTTTTGGCCAGAAAATCACGGTCAATATAACGGCGGGGTGACGCCATTTTTGACAGGGCTTTAGGATTGCCGGGTACCATGGTCACGCCCGTAGTCGTGGCGCAAAGGATCAGACGCTTCGTCATATCTTTATTTTGCCAGGCAAATTGCTGCGCGGGCCCGCCGCCCCATGATACGCCCAAGACATCGACTTTCTTATAGCCGTTCTGTTTCAGAATAATTTTGGCCGCGCGTGCCACCCACCAAGGGCGGTAAGGCACAAGCGGATCGGGCGATCCACCCACGCCCGGCATGTCAAAGGTGATGATGTCCCGGCCCGTAAAAGTATCGGCAAAGACCTGTGCGATTTCTAGGTTGGCGCCAATGCCATTGAAAAAGAGCAGGGGCGTGCGTTTGCCTGTGCCCTTGTCTATGCCCTTCCAAATCGCCGTTCTAAGCTTTTGGTTTCCAATCTTGGAAAAGAAAATCCGGGGTAAATTCGGATGAAAGTCTTTGTCTTTATCTGACGCCATGAGGCTGCCTTTCGAATAGGTTGCGACGTTATTGGCTCCCAAAACCGGCGTCCTGTTATACCCGGACCTGACGGTCTGGATTGTCATATCATGCAGTGAGTCGTTTTAATTTAGGTAAACACATACTCTCCGGGAGCTTGGGTCAAGGGCGGGAAAGCTTTATTTCCAAGTGACTTTGGCGCGGCCTTCATTTCGCCTGAACGCTCTGACAGCCATTCATTCCAGCGTATCCACCAGCTTTCATTGAAGCTTTCAGCGCCTTCAAGCCAGCGGTCTGCCCGGGCCGGGAAGTCTTTATTCGTGAAGTACTTTGCCTTGGGGTTACCGGGCGGGTTTAGCAGGGATTGCAAGTGGCCGGAATTGGACAGAATAAATTCTGTCTCTCCGCCCATCAGGCGCACATTTCTGTAGCATGCCTTCCACGGCGTAATGTGATCGGTTATGCCGGCAACCATGAAACCATCTTGGGTCACATTTCCCAGATCAATGTCATGTCCCATAAATTCGACATTCTTATCGGGGCGGAAACGGCGATCAGACATTATGTCCAGATAATCCGAATGCAACTGGGCTGGCAGATTTGTACTGTCATTATTCCAATAAAGAACGTCAAATGGCGGAGGATTTTCGCCCAACAGGTAGTTATTGACGACATAATTCCAAATCAAATCATTTGGGCGCATCCAGGCGAAAGACCGTCCAAGTTCATCGCCGGATAAAATACCCTTTTTCGCGCTATGACGACGGGCGGCTTCGATCGCGGTGTCCGTCACAAATAAGCCCACCTCGGAGTCGGATTTTTTACCGTCCAGCACTGATACCATCAGCGTGTAACAATTCACGCGATCATCGCCGCGCGCGGCGAGTTCAGACAGCATTAGCGCCATAGTGATACCGCCGGAACAGGCACCCGTGACGTTGATGCGGGGGCTGCGCGTGATTTTCTTCACGGCGTCAGAGGCTTCGATCAGGGCTTCGACATAATTGACCAAACCCCAATGGGCGTGCTGCCGCGTCGGGTTGCGCCATGACACAGCAAAGACTTGATATCCCATCTTGGTCAAGAACCGGACCATGGATTTGTCGGGCGCTAAGTCTGTCGCGTAGAATTTATTGATTTGCGGCGGAATAATGAAAAGTGGAATTTTATAAACCTGATCGGTTTTGGGCTGATACTGAATCACTTCCAGCATTTCGGATTTGAAAACGACGGCGCCTTTGGAATTGGCAAGATTTTCACCCAGTTTAAATGGCCGGCCATCCACTTGGCTCGGCATACCGCCATTATTGCGCAGATCCTCATAGGCATTTTTTAGGCCCTGCACGAGCGAACCACCGCCCGTTTCAAACAGTTTTTTCATGGCCGCCGGATTGCCAACCAAAGAGTTGGTCGGGGCGAGGGCGTCGACGATGAGGTTGGTCACGAATTGCGCCCGTGCTTGGTCTGCGGGGTGCATGCGCGAATCTTCGATCCAGCCGTGCAGTTCTTTTTGCATGGCCAGCCAGCTTTGCATGCCCCGGCGATAGAACGGGTTCTTCGTCCAGGTTTCATCCTTGAAACGGCGGTCACGCGGATTGGCGGCCAGTTCTGACTTGCCCCGGGCAATATCCAGCATTTCACCGGCATAATTTTTCAAATGTTTCGCTAAGGGCTTTGGCTGTTTAGCGGCATAACCCGCCATAATGCCCAAGGATTTGATGACTTCTGATCGTCGAAACCCAACAAGTGAATTGACGGCGGTTGTTGATTCTGCGGCCTTTTGGCCGACTTTGCGCGATTTCAAAGCCATAATTTTATCCCATATCTACGTTTGCGACCAGTAAAGGACAAAACAACGATGCTTTCAAGTCAAAGCATGGCGCAGGCGAAGCGTTCAAATTTAATAAAAAATGGCGACGCGAACAAAGGGGAGAGAAATTCGCGCCGCCACCTGACCTGAAATCAAATAAGGGGAGGAAATGTCAGGTCATACAATGAAAGCTTAAGCGGCTTTCTTTGTTGTTTTGCGAGTTGTTGTCTTGGCGGCAGGTTTTTTAGCCTTAGCCATTTTCGCAATTTTCTTGTTCAAAGACGCGATCTCTGTTTCCAGCTCTTTGACTTGGTCATTGGCAGAGAAAGGCAGCTTGATGCCGACTTTGCTGGTTTTGTCAGCCAGTTGCTCAGTCGCTTTGATCTGTGTTTCTTTGGCAAATACAGTCGCTTTGCTCTCGATCTCTTCGCCTTTAACAACGAGTGTTTCGATGAACTCTTTGCGCGCTGCGCGGTATTTTTCGAAACGTGTTTTCGCTTCTTCGAAAGCTACGACGTGCAGGCCAACATAGGCCAGAGCGCCTTTGCGAGCGGCCTCAACCACTTTCAATGTTTCTTTTTCAGTTGTCTCAACAGCTTTCTTGGCTGTCTTGGCAGTTTTTGTCTTAGCCATGATGGCCTCCTTGATGATGGGCGATCTAAGTTCACCCGCGTTTCCATGATGCCTAAATAAGAAGAAAGTTTAGAAAGCGCGTCCTAACTTTCAAACGGGGTGAAATTGGGCCTGTGGATATTAACCCGTCCTAACAAATGGTTAAAAATCAAGTTAATTCAAAGGCTTAAAGTTTTTGGTAACCAAATCAGCGAAGAGATTCGTTTCAATAGAAAACGGGACGAGTCACAGATGAGCCACTTACGCGTCATTTCCAATCCAAAGACCGAACTGCCTATGGGCCAGATTATTCAGGGTAATTGCGTCGAGGGAATGAATGCTCTTCCGGCCGAGTCTGTGGATCTGGTTTTTGCTGATCCGCCTTATAACCTACAGCTTGGCGGAGATTTATCGCGTCCGGATAATAGCGTCGTCAATGGTGTCACCGAAGAGTGGGATCAATTTGATACAATGGATGCCTATGATCTGTTTACCCATGACTGGCTAAAGGCTGCTCGCCGTATCTTGAAGCCCAATGGCGCGCTTTGGGTGATTGGCAGCTACCACAATATCTTTCGGGTCGGTACAGTCCTGCAGGATCAGCAATTCTGGATTCAGAATGACGTGATCTGGCGGAAATCCAATCCAATGCCTAATTTTCGCGGAACACGCTTTACCAATGCCACAGAGACGCTCATCTGGGCCACTAAGACCGAGGATGCCAAGCCGACCTTTCATTATGATGCGATGAAAATGATGAATGACGGTGTTCAAATGCGCAATGACTGGACGATCCCCATTTGCACGGGGCGGGAGCGCCTGAAGAAAGGCGATGGCTCCAAGGCGCACCCGACCCAAAAACCGGAAGCCCTTCTGCACCGGGTCATTCTCTCGACCTCTAATCCGGGCGATGTCATCGTCGATCCGTTTTTTGGGACAGGCACGACGGGGGCGGTGGCCAAAAAACTGGGCCGGGAATTTATCGGCTTTGAGATGGAAGAGGACTATATCGCCCATGCCAGGCGGCGGATTGCCAAAATCAAAACAGGCGGCGCTGCGGCCCTGTCTGTGACCAAATCCAAGCGCGACGAGCCGCGCGTGCCCTTTGGGGATATCGTCTCGCGCGGCCTGATTAAGATGGGCACGACGCTCTATTCCAAAAACGGCTTATTACAGGCCGAAGTCCGCGCGGATGGGTCTTTGATATCCGATGGCATTGAGGGCTCAATCCACAAGGTCGGTGCCAAGCTTACCGATGCACCGTCCTGCAATGGCTGGACCTTCTGGCATTATCAAAGCCCGCAGGGCCTAAAACCCATCGACGCGGTGCGCAGCGAAGTCCGCGCTGAAATGGCCGAATCCGCCAGCGCGGAGTAGGGCAGACTACCCGTAGAACTGGAAGTCTGCCGCGTCGATCGTCATATTTGATCCATCATGGCTGATCAGGGTGATGGAATTATTGCCCGTCCCGTCATCCAGAGTCAGGGTCACTGTGTTTGTGCCATTACCCGTGATGATGAAATCCGAAATGTCATCGGCCACAGCGGAGAAGACCCGAAGGAAATCAAGTCCGTCTTCGTAATCCGTGATCGTGTCCTGACCAAAGGCGGCCTCGACAAAGAGGAATTGGTCGCGATCTGCGCCGCCCGTCATGTCATCATTGCCAGTGCCGCCTTGCAGCGTGTCACGCGCGCCATTGCCAAATAATGTATCATCATCTGCGCCGCCTTGCAGGAAGTCGACCGACGCCCCGCCAATCAAAGTATCATCTCCGCCAAAGCCGGAGAACCTTGCTCGCGCTGCACCCGTCTGCATGAAATCCCCCGCCGTAAGCGAGCCAAAGAAGCTTTCAATCGAGGAAAAGGTATCGCCCGCTGCGTCGCCTGCGTTCAAAGCCTGATTGTCCAGCCGGATCGTGACCCCGATTGTACTGCTGCGCGCATCAAAAGCGTCCCGGCCTGTGCCGCCGGAAAAGATATCCGCCCCGCCGCTGTCCAGAACAAAGCGGTCATTGCCCGCCGCACCGGTAAAGCGGTTATCCAGCTCATTACCGCTCGTCACGAAATTCCCTGTGCCCTGGAAGTTGACCCGCTCCAGATTGTCACCATCTGTCAGGAAATAGACATTCAAAGTCGTATTGATGATGTCATAGCCCGAGCCCGCCGTTCCAAGTTCGGTGATCACATCGCCTGCATTATCGACAAAATAGATGTCATTACCCGATCCGCCGGTCATGTCATCCGCGCCCAAGCCGCCATCCAGAATGTCATTCTGCGTCCCGCCATCGAGCGTATCATTGCCGTCACCGCCATTGAGCGTGTCATTCTGCGCCCCGCCAATCAGCGTGTCATTGCCGCCATTGCCATTTAAGACTTGATCTCCCGCCCCGCCTGTCATGATGTTGGTTCCACTCGTACCTTCAACCGTGAAGTTAGAGTTTGATGTAGTCCCGTCAAAATTCTCGAAATTAGTAACAGCTAAAACAGCAGTGCCAAATGTCCATGTGCCGCCGCTCAGGTCAACGACATTCGTTGCAGTATCAAACGCAAAATCCGCAATCTCAAACGTGTCAATCCCTGTGCCGCCATCGCCAGTTTCAGATACTGAAATAGGATTACGAAAGATAATTCTGTCATTCCCATTATCTCCATTCAGGGTATCACTCCCATCTCCGCCATCAAGAATGTCGTCACCATCCCCTCCATTAAGAGTGTCATCACCATTATCCCCATTGAGGATATCATTTCCGTCTCCGCCATTGAGTGTATCATTATCATTACCGCCATTGAGCGTATCATTCCCGCCTAAGCCGTTGAGGATATCAGCACCATTTTGGCCGGCCAGGACATTAACCCCGCCATTGCCGGTTATGTCATCATCGCCATTGGAGCCTGTCACATTTTCAACATTGGTGATTGTGTCCGTGCCAAAATTGTCGACAGCGGAATTTGTGGACAAATTAACTGTGACACCAAAGGCGATTTCGGATTCAAAATAATTGACGATATCAATTCCAGCGCCACCATCGATCATATCATCGCCGCGCCCGCCAAAGAGCGTATCATTACCGGTTCCGCCATTGAGAATATCATCACCACGTCCGCCAGCTAAAGTGTCATTCCCGGATCCGCCATTCAACGTGTCATTCCCGCCGATATAATCCAAGCTGGTAAATCCAGTGTCGCCAAAGATTTGATCGTCCCCGCTGCCGCCATCCAGCACATCATCACCGCCGGTAAAATCACCGCCGGAGAAGAAAATGACATCTCCATATATTATGTCACTGCCATCGCCCCCATCTATCTGGTCATTCCCGCCAACTAATACACCGCTGGAGCTTTCACCCTCGCCATAGAGCTCATCATTACCATCTCCGCCAAAGAGCATGTCGTCGCCGCCCTGGACATAGGCACCCGCATTAACAGTGAACACATCACCGGCGTAAAAATCGTTCCCTGTACTGCCATTAATTGTGTCACTGCCGCCTTCGACATATGACCCGGCCTCTGCAAGTCCTACATCACCTGAGAAAACAGCAAATTCTCCTGCTGCTGTCGAAGTCGTGAGACTATCATTCCCGCCAATAGTCGTGGAACCGTCCGTCGCGATTACGGCATCGCCAGCCGCTACCTGTCCGTTCAATGCCGCTAAGGTGATGGTGTCATCCCCGCCAATCAGCGTGCGATTATTAATAAAAACATCGCCACTGGCCTGTTCGCCGCTTATCGCAGATGACGTGCTGCGGGCATTATTGATAGTATCATTCCCGCCGATAACGATGCCGTCATTCGTATAGGCATCGCCATAGAAAATCCCGACCGCTGTTGTGCTGTCCGTGCCATTATAGATATCATCACCGCCGTTTAGAGTACCTCCGGCGGCGATATTCACGGCATCCCCCATCAGATAAGTGTTAAACACCGCCGAGGCTGTAAAGGTATCATCGCCTGCCATTAAAGCGGCAAGCAGGCCTTCCGGCGTGTCCAGATCACTCAAACCGCCCCCGCCGATATAGTCGGCAAAATCCAGATTTAGGCCTGAAAACTCTATGTCATGCGTACCGTTGCGATCCACATCATTGCGCAACATGTTCAGAATGCCGGATGTCGGGGCCTGATTAAATTCAGCCCCGCTGTCTGGGACGTTCATATCTGTGCCAAACATAGTCAGAATATAAAGGCCCGTTGTACTGTCATCATAGACCACTTGTGTGCGATCAGTCGGCCCCGTGCCGCCCGTGCCCGCCCCGGGGAGTGCAGTGAATAAATCCCAATTGGTTAAATCCCGCAAATCAACAATATTCGTAGCGGATGCTGTGGTGATGGTCGGCATGATGTCCTCCTGTAATGCCCCGCGGCTTTACGCCGTTACAAAAGTGAGAACGCCCAATATCTATACCCGCGCCCCCACGGTATGGGTGGTATCTAGCAGATTATGAAATCAGAGTCGAGATGACCGCGCTAAGCTTAGTAAAACAGGACGTCTCCGGCATCGATCGTCATATTTGATCCATCATGACTGATCAGCATTATAGAGTTACTGCCCGTTCCATCATCCAGCGTCAGCGTCACAGTTGATGTCCCGTTACCCGTGATAATGAAGTCGTTGATATTATCGGCCACAGCAGAGAAGACCTTCAGGTAATCCAAGTCATCTTCGAAATCCATGACCATATCCTGACCGAAATTCGCTTCGACAAAGAGGAACTGATCACGGTCCACGCCGCCTGTCATCATATCATTGCCCGTGCCGCCATGCAGCGTATCGCGGGCTTCATGGCCTTCCAGCGTATCATTATCCGCCCCGCCTTGAAGGAAATCAACTGAGGTGCCGCCGATTAGCGTATCATTGCCGCCAAAGCCAGAAAAGCGTGCCCGCGCCGCGCCGGTCTGCATGTAGTCAGCTTCCGTCAGTGACCCGAAAAAAGCCTCGATAGAGGCAAATGTATCACCGGAAGCATCCCCGTCATTCAGGGTTTGATCATCGAGCCGAACCGTGATGCCCGTTGTGCTGAGGCGCGCGTCAAAATAATCCCGTCCTGACCCGCCAGAGAAGGTGTCCGCACCGCCGCTGTCGAGCACAAATCGGTCATTCCCGGCATTACCGTTCATGAGGTTATCCAGCTCATTCCCGCGCGTGACAAAATTGCCGGTGCCTTGGAAGATAACGCGGTCCAGATGATCACCATCGGTCAGGAAATGAACATTCAGAGTCGTGTTGACGGTGTCATATCCCTGACCGGCCAGTTCAGTAATGTTGTCGCCAACATTATCGACATAATAGACATCATTTCCGTTCCCACCCGTCATGTCATCCGCGCCCAGCCCCCCATCAATGACGTCATTACCGCCAAAAGACCGGATCGTGTCATTGCCGTCTCCGGCAAAGGCTGTTGCATTGCCGGTTATGTCAAACAGGATGTCATTATCCCCCGCATCACCCGTCACCGTTGCATTGAGCGGAGCCGTTATGAAGTTGAATATAGAAATGTTCTCGAAATTGGTGAATGTGCCGGAATTTCCATATCCGTCATTGATAATCTGACCTGTTGCCATATTCACGACGATATCTTGATCGGCTTCTACCGTATCAAAATTGCCGTCTAAACCGCCACCCGCAGCGCCGTCCGCAGCGTGATATTGAGCGGCTTGTAACTGAAGCCTGTCGATCCCCGCCCCGCCGTCAAATGTTCCGGCAGCTTGGGCAAAAATAAAATCATCCCCGCCATGCCCATTCAGGATATCATTCACGCCATTGGTCAGTAGGCGGTTATCATTATTATCGCCATCTATAGTATCGACAAAGACTGTCCCAACCTGAAAATTTTCGACATTCACCATGGTTTCGCTATTGCCGAAGCCATCATTTGAAATCGTATTGATGCGCATATCGGCGATGACCGCTTGTGTGGGATTGTCAAAGATATTGACCCGGATGGTGTCCACTCCCGCGCCTCCATCAAAACTATCCGCATCAGGCGTTCCAACGAAAAGGTCATCTCCGGCTCCACCGATAAAACTTGGCATGGTCTTTCTCCTAATAGTCTAAGTCTCGACATAAATTGACTGAACAGGGACTGTCCCGCCGTGATGGGTGTCACGCCACGCGCATTTTATCTCACGGGCCATCCACAAGAGGATGCTTATGGAAATGGTTTTTAGGAGCGGGCAGCGATAAGGTGGTGCATGGCCGAGCCCCAAAAAGTGATTCGTGATGCCGATGCCGCGCCTTTGCCGCGGATCAAGCGCCTGCCCAATGAAACCGTCAACCGGATCGCGGCGGGGGAGGTGATTGAACGCCCGGCCAGCGTGATTAAAGAGCTGGTTGAAAATGCGCTGGATGCGGGCGCGCGGCAGATTGATATCCGTTATGAAGATGGCGGGCGGCGGGTGATCACGGTGACCGATGACGGCTGCGGCATGGGGCCCGATGATCTGCCGCTCGCCATAGAACGCCACGCGACATCCAAGCTCTCCAAGGGTGAGAATGGTCATTGGGATTTGCTGAATATCGGGACGATGGGTTTTCGCGGTGAGGCCTTGCCCAGCATTGGGTCGGTCGCGCGGGTTAACATCACATCCCAGACACAAGACACTGAAAATGCCTGGGAATTATCCGTAGAGGGCGGGGCGATAAAACCCCTAAAACCCGCGCCGCGTTTTGGTCTTTCTGGTACGCGTATTGATGTGCGCGATTTGTTTTACGCCACGCCGGCGCGGCTGAAATTCCTGAAATCCGAGCGCAGTGAGGCCCTGGCCATATCCGATGTCATCAAGCGTCTCGCTATGGCCAATCCCCGCGTCGGATTCACACTGGGTAATGCCCAGCGCACGACGCTTAAACTCTCGGCGGGAAAAGATCAGCTCACTAGGCTGTCATCGATTTTGGGCCGTGATTTTGGGGACAACGCTATTGCCGTGGACGCCGAGCGCGAGGGCATTCACCTGTCCGGCTTTGCGGGCCTGCCGACCTATTCGCGCGGCAGCAGCCAACATCAATATCTCTTCGTCAATGGCCGCCCGGTCAAAGACCGCCTGCTGCACGGGGCCGTGCGCGGGGCCTATCAAGACTTTCTGGCGCGGGATCGCCATCCGGTTGTAGCGCTTTATGTCGAGCTCCCGCGCGAGCATGTGGACGTCAATGTCCATCCGGCCAAAACCGAAGTGCGGTTTCGCAATCCGGGATTGGTGCGCGGGCTGATCGTCTCGGCGCTGCGCCATGCTCTCGCGGCGGCCGGGCACCGCGCCAGCACCACGGTCAGTGATTATGCGCTGGGCAAAATCCAGACGTCTCAAGCCCAATATGGGTTTCAGCAAAATTATAACCGCCCCGGACAGGCCGCGCCCTATCGTCATGACCCGGCCATGCATCCGCTCGTTGATGGGTTTGGCTATGGCGGGAAGGTGGAGGAAGACGCGGAAGCTTTCACGTCTTCCGAACACCTCTCAGGAAATGCGGCTTCCCCGCAGGATCAAACCGACCTCACGGCCAACCCGCTGGGCGCCGCCCGGGCACAACTGCATGAAACCTATGTCGTTGCACAGACAGCCGACGGCATTGTGATTGTCGACCAACATGCCGCCCATGAACGCCTCGTCTATGAACGCATGAAGGCCGCCATGGCCGATAAGGGCGTGGAGCGGCAGGCGCTACTCATCCCCGATATTGTCGATCTGGGCGAAACGGACGCCGCTCGCGTGCTGTCCCGCGCCGACGAGCTCGCCGAAATGGGCCTGATGATAGAGGCGTTTGGGGCAGGGGCCGTCGCCGTGCGCGAAACACCTGCGCTGCTGGGCGAAATGGATGTGCAGGGACTTTTGCGCGATCTGGCCGATGATCTATCCGAATATGATGAGGCGCTCAGCCTGAAAGAACGGTTCGAACATGTCTGCGGTACCATGGCCTGCCATGGCTCCGTCCGCGCAGGGCGCCGCTTGGGCGCGGCGGAAATGAACGCGCTGCTACGTGAAATGGAAGCCACCCCGCATTCAGGCCAATGCAATCACGGCCGCCCGACCTATGTGGAGCTGAAGCTGGCTGATATTGAACGGCTATTTGGGCGGCGGTAGCTATTTAACCATTGCCCGAAACTGTATGGTGAAACTTGATGGCGTGATTGTGCCCTCGCTCATTGCGCCTTTAGGCGCTAGGCATATGAAAGTGACATTGGGATCATATCCGACGCCAGGCGTATAGTTACAGGACGCCATATCAGTTGGTTTTGTTGCACTGTTTGAAAACCCTAAGTCGGTAGCCGTATTAAAGGTGAGGGCGCTACCGGAATCTATGAAGATGACCGCCTCTGTCTCTGGCCCGCCATCATCAATATCATCATTATAAAATGTAATTTCGGCTGGTAGGTCATCGACTAGAAAAATACTGTCCTCATCAACCGGCCCGCTTCCGGTATTTTCAACCTCGATTTCATAAATTATATCCGATCCGGGTATGGCATAAGGCGAAGCACTGCCACTATAGATATTGACGGTTTTCGCCGCGCCCATATTCGGTGATTGGTTATTGTCGAAAACCCAATAGCCGACATTTTCAGACGTATGCGTCCGGGATGTGTCCCCCGCGACCACTTCCTCCTCAATAGCCCAGCCGATGGTGTTAGTCGCCAATGGGTCAGTACCATAAAGAACGGCCCAGCCCCCCTGACCGCCATCTTCGCCTTGCTGATCAATGACGCCAATGTCGAAATCACCGGTGACGCTGTAATTATAGGGCGGATTATTCCCAACCCCGGCCCCTGTATCCGGCCCAACCGCAGCAGCAAAAGTGATATCATTAACGGTACCAGTGCCGGCTTCGATCACGATATATCCGATTGTTTCACTGGCACGGCTGCCATTGATTTGCCCGATATGTTTCCCGACGCATATGCCGTCGGCTTGGCCGGAGAAAAAGGCTCCATTGCCGCGACTGTCACAATCATAATTCCAAAACACGCTGGCATTGACATCATTAAAGGACATGACTTGCCCAACCACATGCGGATTTGCATAGGTTTGAGTGACATCCGCAGAAACATCCTCATTATTAACAATGCCCCACCCGCCTGGAACTGACAGGCCGCTCGTCTGATCTGAAATGACTTTGCGGGCCTCATATTTCAGTCCGCCCGAATTATAAGCCCCTTCATCAGCTATGACGCAATGTACATTACTGACAGGCACGACCGCGCTGTTTTCAAATTGTTGCAAGCGAAGGTCAAAACTATTGGCTGTGACATTTCGGATACGGGTTGTGGCCGAAGGCTGTGTGTTGTTTTCCAGATTGTGCGTGCAGACTATAACGGCATCACTATAGCTGTTTTCCAGTGGAACTGTCTGCCAAGTTGCGCCGACATTTTCTATCAGTTTGACTTCCAAATCAGACGTCAATAATTGCCCATAAGCTGGCAGAGCGGTGGCAATCCATAACGAAAAAGCATATTGCAATCGTATCCACATGACAGACTGCCATTACCACAATAATCATATATGGTCACTGAACAAACTGATTGCGCGCAAGACCTGATAGCTTCAGCTTAAACAGCCCGTAACATGAGTGATTATGTCTGGATTATGTGATGTGATCTAATTAATCCTCGTTTTTCCTAAATTTTCCTGAGCGTTTTCAGAGGGTTGTAAAATAATCTCTCATTTGAATCCCCACATTTGGAAACAGAGGTATATTGCAGGGGTTGTTGATGACAAAGCTAGCGCTTTGGCTTTGACAATTTTGAGTGAGCGGGAAAACGACTCACTGGATCGTTTTCTTGGCCCGCTCAAACAAAATTGTTCTTTTGGCCTTGGGACAAATGACATGTCGGTCGTTGGGTCAGAGGGCGGTGCGGGTTGAGCGCCGGGTGGTGACACATTCGGGTGTGCCGGGCCTGCTGGCGAGAGCTGACCAGACGTGCGGATATTTACAACATCTGCATTGACTGTCTGCGTATATACCGGCCGTCAGCGAAAACGCATCGCCGCGAAGCGAAAGTCTTCGTAAAAATATACTTCCCTCCTTTGGTTTCCATCGGAGGCTTAAGCTTCGCGGGCATGTCCTGCTTTGTTTATCTGCCGCGCAGGCAACTGCGCAGGTAACATAAACGGCTGGACGCGGTATGCATCTCCAGCCCAACTCCCCCTCCCGACCACCCATAGGGTCATACTTATGGGTGGTCGGGAGGGGGAGTGGGCTGGTGCCGTGATATAAGTCGACTGAAAGGAGACTTATTTGAGATAAGGATCGCCAGCCGAAAAAAGCACCTGCCTTGCAGAATGAAAAGGCAGTTAATCAGAAATGGAGGAGCCCGATAGGCTTAGCTTTTCAGTGCGTCGTCGAGCAGGCTTTGCAAACGGTTTGTATCGGCGCCGGAGACATAATCATCATTGATCATGAAGAACGGCGTTCCGGTGAGTGGGGGTATGCGGTTTGCCAGACGCAGCGTGTCATCAATGTGCTGGTCCAAAGAGGGGTCTTTCATATCTTTGTCAAATTTTTTCATATCCAGACCCGCTTTCTCAGCGATTTTCCGAATGCGATCCTGAGTCAGGCTGCGTTCGGCCATCAAAGAGAAATGCAGCGTAGAATATTTGCCTTGGCGCGCAGCGGCCAGAGCCGCCTTGGCGGCATAGCGGGAGGTTTTTGTCCGGCCTTCCAAAACGGGTGTCTCTTTAAAGATGACGCGGACATCATTCGGATGCTTATCCATCACGCCGCGAAGCCAATCCGTCGATTTTTTGCAATAGCCGCAATTATAATCGAAAAATTCAATGATTGTGACTTTGGCGTCTTTAGGCCCGATTTTGATGTCGCGTGGGTCCTTGCGCAAAGCATCAGAGACGGCGGCCATGGCTTGACGCTCTTCTTTCTGGTCAAGTTCGATCAAGGCCTCACGAATGATCTCAGGGTTTTCCATGAGATATTCCTGAATGATGCGTTTGACATCATCCTCTTTCATGTCCGGCCCCGGACCGGCTTCGGCGCAGCCTGATACGGCCAGCAGGACTGTCATAACAGAAGTTGAAAGGATGAATTTGGTTCGGCGTAACATAAAGGGCTCGTTTCCGGTGTCGTGTGTTGAAGGCTTCTATAGTCCGAAGCTCTTAACGAATAGTCTCTATGGCTTAACGATTTTGTGAGACCGAAGAATGGCTAAACGTCAGAGGCTTAGGGCCGCGGCGTCGGCTGCGTTTTTTTGCCAGCTGCGTGTCGGCGACAACAATAATATCGCCTGCGCGACGCCAATCAGGGCTGTTGCGAACAAGGTCTTCTTGTGCGCGTTCGGCAAAACCCCGCGCGGCTTCCATATCGCCCAAAGCGTAGTAGCGCTCCGCCGTGGCATATTTGGCCAAAGCTTCCTGATCCGCTTCGCCATAAGCCCGGGACAGCAGGTACCAACCATAGCTGTTACCGGTTTCAGTCCGCAGGGCAGCTTTGGTCAGATCGATTGCTTCGGCAAGGTCTTCTTTGTTGCGCGTATCGATCAGGGACTGGGCCAAGGCGATTTGAAGCAGCGGCGCTCCTGGTTTCAGTGCCAGCGCTTTGCGGGCAGACGGGATTGCATCAGCGCCTTGTCCGCTTTCATGCAGAATTTGGGCTTTGAGTTCGTGGAAATAGGGATTGTTTGGTTCATCCTCGATCAGGCTGTCGATTTCCCTGACGGCATTGCGCAGATCAGCGGATTTGAAGTGGGCCACTGCGCGGGCATAACGGGCAGGTTTGGTCTGATCAGACGCCGGAAAGCGGGAGAAAACCAATTGTGGGCCTTCCAAAAAGCCGCGCAATTTGGCTTTCATCATTTCATGGGCGTGTATGGAGTCCGCATCATCGGCTATATCACTGTAATCGCTTTCTTCGACTTTTTCACGCAAGGCATCAATCCGGTCAGCCGAAAGCGGGTGACCCCGAAAATAGGGATAGCGGCGGGCTTGGGAGAGCACTTCCTGGGCGCGGAATTTCTCGAAAAAGGCAATCAATCCGGCTGTGGATTGGCCCGTCCGTTCCAGATATTGAGCGGCATATTGGTCGGCGCTGCTCTCGTTCACGCGGGAATAGGCCAGATATTCGACGGTGCCGAATTGCGAAGACCCGCCCAGAACAAGTGCGCCGGCAGAACCTTCTCCGGCCAGGATAGCGGCCAGGCCAACCCCTGCGGCAATCAACATTGCGCCATAGGCGCTGCGCGTGCCGTAATCAGAGCGGACAATGTGACCGCCGGCAATGTGACCCGCTTCATGGGCGATAACGCCTTTCAGCTGATTTGGGTTTTCGGCTTCAAGAATGAGCCCGCTGTGAAGGAAGATATTCTGCCCGCGCGTGACAAAGGCGTTCAAGGAGGGATCATTGACCAGATATAAGTCAACGCTGCCGGATGACAGACCTGCGGCATTCAAAATTGGGTCCGTAAATTCCCGAAGTGTTTCTTCGATTTCTGTATCTCTTAGCAGGGACTGCGCTGCCGCCTGTGAAACAGGCAGGAGCAGGCAGAGCAGAGTGACGGCTAAGAGGCGGAGATATATCTTTAATTTCAACATCAAGCGCGTTGTCCCAAAGCACGTTAAAGTCGTCAAGTTACGCCAGCGTCATAATACAGTGAAAATACAGTTATGATGAAGGCTTTAGTCGACTCCAAAAGCCTTTCTTCTTGGGTTTTTTCTCTGCGTTGTCATCAGCCTCATTGCCTGTCTGCGATTCCTCGGCGCCTGAATCATTCAGTTTTTTTTTACGCGTGGGTGCCTTTCTGCGTGTCGGGGCCTTGGCAGCTTTGGTCTTGGTGGACTCGGCCTTGGTATCCTTCGGTGCAGATTCCGGTTTCGTATCTGGCTTATCCTCTGTGTCGGCTTTGGCCTTTTTGGCAGGTGCTTTACGGGTGCGCTTGGGCTTTTCCGGTGCCTCGGTTGTTACCGTCTTTTTGGGCGCAGCCCGGCGGCGTGAAGCGGTGCTGGCCTTGACCTTAACAGTCTCCTCATTAGTGGCTGGCGTATCAGCACTCTTTGTTGACTTACGCGCCCTAGTCTTTTTCGTCGGGGCATCCGCAGTCGGGGCTTTCTTGGCGGGAGCTTTCCGGCGACGGGAGGACTTAGCTTCAACTTGGCTAACTTCAGCCGTCTCAGTGGGCTCAGCTTTTTTAGTCTTACGCGTTCTGGCCGCCTTTTTGGGTTTAGCTTCGCTCTCAGCCGCCGCCTTACGGGCAGGGGCTTTTCGCCGCCCGGCCCGTCTGGGTTTCGGGGTTTCATCGGCAGCCTCATCCATATCTGGGGCCGTTATTTCAGCTGAATCCGCCTGGTTAGTTTTATCTGTCCCCTTATCGGCGGCCTTCCGGTCAGCAGCTTTCCGGCGTCCCCGGCGTTTTGGCTTAGGCGTCTCGGCCTTATCATCTTCAAGCTCTGTTTCCGCTTTAGACTCGGATGCTTCTGTTTCAGTTGATTTGTCTTCAGAACCTTTACGGCGCCCACGCCCACCCCGGCGGCCACGACGGCTACGGCGACGGGATGATTTATTCTCCTCATCATCTTCATGTTCGTTGTCAGAGGAACTGTCGGTTTTCGGCTCTTCCGGTTTCTTTTTACTGCGAGATTTCTTCGATTCTTTTTTAAGCTCTTTCTCAATGACGTCTAACGGATCGACTTGCTTGCCTTTGCGCTTCTCGATGATTTCAATTTCGAAGGCCGGCCGGATCAGTTCATCTTCACCCAGGATTTCAGTAAATACATCGGAATTTTGTTCAACATGCGCCAGTAAGTTACGCTTTTCATTAAATAAATACAGCGCCACATCATGCGATGTTTTTAGGCGAATGCGTTTAGCGGTCCGCCGCGCTCCGATTTCTTCTACGGCACGAATAGCGGCCAAGGCACTGCTTTCAATGGTACGCTTGCGACCTACGCCTGAACAATGGTTGCAGACCGCTGTAGAGCCTTCAAGCAAGCTACGCCGCCGTCTCTGGCGACTAATTTCCATCAGGCCAAATTGGGAAATTCGGCTGGTTTGGATCCGTGCACGGTCCTGGGCGAGTACTTCTTTCATTTTCTTTTCGACGGCCCGATTGTTTCGGTTTTCATCCATGTCGATAAAGTCAATGACGATCAAACCGGCCAAATCACGCAGTCTCATCTGCCGGGCGAGTTCTTCGGCGGCTTCCAAATTGGTCCGCAGTGCGGTGCGTTCTACATTGCGTTCCTTGGTTGAGCGTCCGGAGTTTACATCAACAGATACAAGGGCCTCAGTCGGATGAATCACCAGATAACCACCGGATTTAAGCTGTACAACGTGATCCAGACTGGCTTCGATCTGGCGCTCCACACTGAATCGCAAAAACAAAGGAATGTCTTCTTTATATTGTTTGACGAATTTGGCGTGGCTGGGCATCAACATCTTGATGAAACCCTTGGCGGTCTTATAGGCCTCATCACCTTCGACCAGAACTTCTTCTATATCTTTATTGTAAAGGTCACGGATCGATCGTTTGACCAAGTCGCCTTCTTCATGGATCAAGGCAGGCGCGATAGATTTAAGCGTCGTGTCGCGAATGTCGCTCCACAAGCGGGAGAGATAGTCATAATCCCGTTTGATTTCGCTTTTCGTCCGTTTGGCACCCGCGGTGCGAACGATAACGCCCATACCTTGAGGGACGTCCAAATCAGACATGATGGATTTCAGGCGTTTGCGATCAGAGCCATTGGCGATTTTCCGGGAAATACCGCCGCCACGGGGTGTGTTTGGCATCAAGACACAATACCGCCCCGCAAGAGAGAGGTAAGTTGTCATTGCCGCGCCTTTATTGCCGCGCTCTTCCTTGACCGCCTGCACCAGCAATATCTGGCCGCGTTTTATGACTTCCTGAATTTTATAACGGCGGCGGGAGATACGCTTGCGGCGTTTGGAGGCAGTTTTTGCCTGCTCATCGGCGATTTCCGCATCATTTTCATCCGAGACGTCTTCGTCCGTTGGGTCAACATTTTCATCTATCTCGTCGTCAGATTCTTCAATGACGTCTTCATTTTCTTCAGATTCAGTCTCTTTGGCTTTGGACTTATTGCGAGACGGTGCCTTACGGCGGCGACCCCGCTTTTTCGGATTCTCGTCCTCCGATTTTTCTTCATCTTCTTCTTCCGTCTCGTCGACATCTTCGACCTTTACGGATTTGGACTTGGTTTTGGCGCGGGCAGGGGCTGCACGGCGACGGGTTTTCTTTTTCTTTGTGTCTTCTTCATCGTCGTCTTCGTTGTCATCAGCTCCATCTTCTTTGGACTGGGCGTCTTCGTCAGATTTTTTTGGCTTGGTTTTACGACGGGTCTTTTTCTTTTTAGCTTTGCTGTTCTCCTCGGCTTGCTCCAAGGCTTCAGCTTCGGCTTCCGCCTCGGCGGCTTCAGCTTCCTCAGCTTCAATCAAGGCCATACGGTCTTCATATGGAATTTGATAGTAATCCGGGTGAATTTCGGAAAAGGCGAGGAACCCATGGCGGTTGCCGCCATATTCGATAAAGGCTGCCTGCAAAGAGGGCTCTACGCGCGTTACGCGCGCAAGATAGACATTGCCGCGAAGCTGACGCTTGTTACGGCTTTCAAAATCAAGTTCCTCAACTCGGGTTCCGTCGACGACGACAACCCGGGTTTCTTCCGGGTGGGAGGCGTCGATTAGCATTCTTTTTGTCATGTATAACTCCAATGCGCCACTCGGCAGAGGCAGAATCGATCATTTGATTCTCAGCTCGTCTTGTCCGGGGCTGCATAAAATTGGTTGTGTAGATAGGTGTCATTGCAGTGCGCGCGGATACGGCCTTGACCGTTTCTGCATAAAATATGTCTCGCGCGACGTGCATAGTAACTCTCGGTTTCGACGCAGATTTGCGTCTGATTTGCGCTGTATCGCGCGGTTGCGGGGCAGGGCCTTTCTCGGCTATGTGCCGCTTCGCTATTGGGTGCATGCCCTAATTCGGTCATCAGCGCAAAGCATTTGTGACATATGTTACATCAAAGTCATTTCCAAGGGCGGAACGCAACGCTTTGTTCACCAAAGGGGCGGCATATAACAGTATGATCCGTATTTTCGGCATGTTTCTTATGGTTTGTGCGGCGTTCTGCGTCGTATTGACCGCCTATGCGCAGCCAATGTCTCGAAAACCCGGGCCAAGATACTTCGAAGACCGCATACCTTATCCTGTTCTAGAGCCTGCGGCCCCTAAAAAGCTTAGAAAACCCGTCATCGTTATTGATCCGGGCCATGGGGGGCATGACCCTGGCGCAATTGGCGCGAAGGGCACGCAGGAAAAGAAAATCACGATGAGCGCCGCCAAGGAGTTGCGTGATTTGTTGACGGCGTCTGGACGCTACAGGGTAATGCTAACCCGGAGTAGTGATAAATATCTGGAACATGAGCAGCGTTTGCGGATAGCGCGGGCAGGCGGGGCTGATCTCTTCATATCGATCCATGCCGATTCGACCGGTAATAAGGCGGCCAGAGGGGCGTCAGTCTATACGCTGGCAGACCGGGCAAAAGGACGATCCAAGCGCATTGTCAAATCACAAAACTGGATCATGGATGTCGACTTAACAGAACAAAGTGATCCTGTTGGTGATATTTTGGTGGATCTGGCCCAGCGCAGTACAGAAAGTCAGTCAGAGCAATTTGCGGATATTCTATTAAAAAACCTGTCCAGCCAAACACGATTGATTGGAAATTCACACAGGCGGGCGGGATATTATGTATTACTCGCACCTGATGTGCCTGCGGTTTTACTTGAGCTTGGTTTCTTGTCGAACGCACAGGATGAAAAGCTGTTAAAATCCAAAAGCCATCGAAAAAAGGTTCTTGCCAGCGTCACAAAGTCAATTGATCAGTATTTCGCTACAAAAGAAGAGTAATCTGTTACTTTCCCTTGCACCTAGAATCGCCACAGTTATGAACATGAAACCGCCCCATTCAACCATTAGCGGCTGTGAGTAATGTCAGAAACCATGTCCAAATATATGCGAGTCTTTAAATGGCTGGTCGCCACAGGATTGGTCTTGGGCTTGATTTTGGCGATCGTGGTTTTTGTTTACGTCATACGTGTGACGAAGGATTTACCGAGTGTCGAAGCGCTGGCGGAATATAAGCCCGCAGTCATGTCACGGGTTCACGCAGGCGATGGCAAGCTTATCTCCGAATTTTCAACTGAGGCCCGCGTATTTGTTCCAGTGGAAACTATACCCAAAGATTTGCAATTGGCGTTTATCTCAGCTGAAGACAAACGGTTTTACAAACACAACGGATGGGACCCTATTGGCCTGACACGCGCCGCATTGTCTGCGCCCGGTAAGAAGATCAGGGGGCAGCGAATTGGCGGTACATCTACCCTGACTCAGCAGGTCGCGAAGAACTTTCTGGTCGGTGATGACTACAGCATAAGACGAAAGGTACGCGAAATCGCGATCGCACGCCGAATGGAAAAGGCGCTGACCAAAGATGAAATCATCGAGCTTTACCTCAATGAGATATATTTTGGCCGCGGAGCCTATGGCGTCGCGGCAGCCTCATTGAAACATTTTGGTAAGCCAATGGGAGAGCTGTCACTGGCTGAAATGACATATCTGGCATCTGTGCCAAAAGGCCCGGCGAATTATAGGCTTGATGACCCGGTTGGATATAAGCGCGCCAAAGCACGCCAAGCTTACATTTTGGGCCGCATGCTCGAAGACGGTTACATCAAAAAAGATGAGGCAGAGGCCGCAAAGACTGAGGAGCTGGATTGGGTTAGCCGCTTGGAAGGCGCCGAGTATTTGGCTGCAGATTATTTTGTCGAGGAAGCCCGCAAGAAAATCTACGAAAGTTACGGGGAAGATGAGCTTTATTCCGGTGGTCTCTCTATTCGCACAACGCTTGATACTGATATGCAATTGGCAGGACGCCGGGCATTACGTCGGGGTTTGGAAATGTTTGATCGCCGCCATGGATATCGCGGGCCTCTCGCCAGTTTTGAGAGCCTAAGCGATTGGAAGGTCAAACTATCCGAATTTGAGGCTCCAGCAGATATTGGAGGTTGGCGTGTTGCAGTTGTGCTTGAGGTCAATGACAAGGCTGCAAAATTGGGGTTTTATGTACCGTCACCCGAAGAGGGCGAAGAAGACGCTGCGGACAGTGAAGATGATCGCGGCACATTGGCGTTGGCGGATGTCGCCTGGGCCAAGAAAGCTTTGGCCAAGGGCGCTGTAGGCCCTGACCTAAAGTCCTTAAAACAAGTCATCAAGCCCGGTGATGTGATCTTGGTGGATCGCAAAGCTCCCGGCAAAGACGGAACCGTTTCCAAGAATTATAATCTGCGCCAAGTCCCTAAAGCCAATGGCGGCCTGATCGCTATGGATCCGCATACGGGGCGCGTCCTCGCTTTGGTGGGCGGTTACAGTTTTGAGCAGAGCCAATTTAACAGAGCCACTCAAGCCTATCGGCAGCCGGGATCAGCTTTCAAGCCGTTCGTCTATGCCGCAGCATTGGAAAACGGCTTTACACCCGCCAGCCAGATATTAGACGCACCCTTCGTCATTGAACGTCAGGATGTTGAGTGTGAAGAGAATGAGTTTGGAGATCTCGAATTACGCCGGAATGACGAAAATAGAGAGGCTGATGACATAGGCGGCGATGCTGAGGAATGCGAGCGGTTCTACAAGCCTTCAAATTACAATGCTGGAAAGTTTTACGGGATGAGTACGTTACGTCTTGGCCTAGAGAAATCCCGAAATGCCATGACAGTCCGACTTGCTAATGAAATTGGTATGGCGCCGGTCATGAAAATTGGAACTGAATTCGGAATATATGAAGAGGTTAAACCGGAATTGGCTTGGGCTCTTGGGGCTGGTGAGACCACCTTAATGCGCATGGCAGCCGCCTATTCGACCATGATCAATGGCGGCAAGAAGGTGGAGCCGCGCATATTGGACAGAGTCCAGGCAGGCAATGGTGAAACGGTTTTCTCAACAGCGCAAAGCTGTGATGTTTGTCAGCAGGAAGAGTATGTGGGGCAGATGCCTCCTAAGCTCCCTGATATGCGCCCGCAGGTCATTGATCCGGTCACAGCTTATCAAGTTACCTATATGATGAAAGGTGTTGTCGATAATGGTACCGGCTTTAGGCTGAGGGCTTTGGAGCGTCCAATGGGCGGTAAAACCGGCACAACAAATGACAGCTTTGATACTTGGTTTATGGGCTTCTCGCCTGATTTGGTGGTTGGCGTATATGTGGGGATGGACACGCCGGAGCAAATGGGGGCCGAGACAGGATCATCCGCAGCCGCGCCGATTGTGACCGATTTTATGAAAGAGGCTTTGAAAGACCAAGCGAAAGTGCCTTTCCGTATTCCTGAGGGCGTTACATTGGCCCCTATAAACCGTAACTCTGGCGAACCGTCCTATATTGGAGCTCCGGATTTCATTTTGGAAGCCTTCAAGCCCGGAACGGAACCCAGCATAGGCGGGCTGAATTCTACGATACGAATTGGTAGCGGGAGTGATACGCTTGGGTTCTTCGGTGGCGGCACTTCAAATGACACAAATTTTGAAGAAGATATGGAAAATTCGAATGTTAATGCAGAAGGTATTCCGGAGGGGAAAATAGCAGAAGACATTGATGCTCCCGATGGAGGTGACGGTGAGACGGATCTTGTTGAGCCCTCAGGTAAAAAGTTAGAGGAAACCGCTACAGATCAGGATAGCACCGAAGTAAATCCTCAAAGAGAGATGAACCCGGTTGAGGTGCAACCTACGCCCGTTACAGAGACGCAGGTGCCTGAACCCGAACCGGAAGAAGAGCTTGATGACGGGCTTTACTAGTCGGCTGTGCATCACTAGATAGCGCCTATGCGAGCCGATATTTTACAAATGAAAGACGACATTGAGCAGACGCTTGATCTGTTAAGGAGGCGTCTTTGACTGGGAAACATCTGAACACCGCCTAGCGGAACTTAACGCTATGGCGGAACGGCCCGAATTTTGGGATGATCCGCAAAAAGCCCAAAAACTCATGCAGGAGCGGTCAAAGCTGGAAACCGGCTTTGAGAATATTGCAGCTATCAGCAGTGAATTATCAGACAATCTTGAGCTGGCCGAGTTGGCAGAGATGGATGGCGACAGCGAGTTATTAAACGCCGCAGCGCAATCGCTGGCTAAATTGAAAGTCAAAGCAGGTGAGGCCGAATTGGAGGCCCTGCTATCGGGGGAAGCAGACGGCAATGATTGCTTTGTGGAAATTCACCCCGGCGCCGGCGGCACAGAGGCTCAGGACTGGGCGGATATGATGCTCAGGATGTATCTACGCTGGGCCAATGCTCGCGGTATGAAAACCGATATTATTGAAATACAGGATGGAGACGAAGCTGGGATCAAGTCAGCGACAGTCAAAGTGAAGGGCGAAAATGCTTTTGGCTGGATGAAGACTGAAAGTGGTGTGCACCGACTTGTTCGCATTTCACCTTATGACTCCAGCGCGCGTCGGCACACCAGTTTTGCCTCTGTCTGGGTGTACCCTGAAATTGATGACAGTATAGAAATCGAGATCGATGAGAGCGATTGTCGGGTTGATACATATCGTGCGTCCGGGGCAGGTGGACAACATGTCAATAAAACTGACTCAGCTGTGCGTATCACGCATGAACCATCAGGAATTGTCGTGCAGTGTCAAAATGACCGTAGTCAGCACAAGAACAGAGCTCAGGCATGGGATATGTTGCGGGCGCGCTTGTATGAAGCGGAGTTACGCCGCAGAGAAGAGGAGGCCCAAGCTCAAGCTGACAGTAAGTCTGAGATAGGGTGGGGGCACCAAATCAGATCATATGTCTTACAGCCCTATCAAATGGTAAAAGACTTAAGGACCGGGGTGGAGACTTCTGATACGTCGGGTGTGCTTGACGGTAATCTGGATGAATTTATGGCTGCGGCATTATCGGCTCGCGTTGGAGCAGATCAAAATCCTTAGGCAGCTTGCATATAGTTGATGAGAGATGCATGGATATTCGGACACTCTTCGGCTAAGAAATCAAGCAAAGCTCTTTCATTGTCATCCAACCGTCCATCGCGGTTTAGTTTTTCTATCAGCCAACTGGCTTCATCCAGTGTAATTTTTTCTGCCTGAGCCACTTTCTCTTGGTTCATGTGTGTAAACTCAGATGGTTCATCACGTTTTCCAAAGAATGCTTTGAACTCTCTGACAACATCCTTGATGCCTACATCGCTGAATTTTCCAATCCCAGCTTCGCTGTCCTCCAGCCAATTCTCCCTCCGTATAGCTTCTTGAATATCAGGCTCTTCCCAGGCTGCGACCATCATCAAATGGTTCGCTAATCCCTGAACGAAAAGGCGTTGCCAATCTTGATGGTGATTTGCGCCTGAAGTAGCTTCGTTCAATTCAAAAAGAAATTCGGCTTCACTTCGTGAAATGCTAATGCCGCCTTCACTACTGACTCCATAGAGCACCTTACGTAATAGCTCGACTTCTACCGCTCCTATTACGCCAGGCTCAAGTTTTCGATTCTGACCTAAATAGCCTTTTCCTGCAATGACTGCCTGGCCAACTTGCTGTAATGTGAACCTTTCAAGCTCATCCGTAACGTTGCTGGCTTGCGTTATCAGATTAAGCAGTAAGCCAAGCTCTGTTACAGTTTCCACGACGCCATCATGATCGATACGGCTGCGAAGCCATGTAGCTTGTTCTTGAGTTACATAGCCTTTGGGTTGGCCCTGATCGATAAGATAAGAGGTTATGACTGTGATAAAGTAAGAGTTCCAAGGTTTAGGCGTTTCTACAGTGTCATTGATTTGGAAAAGTAGTTCAGCCTCAATGGGATCAATCACAAAATCTTGTCCAACCATACGGCGTAGCCGTAATAGCTCAGCTTCGCTTAAATTGCCCTTTTGAATAATTTCGGCGGCAAAATCCTGAACCATAGCGTTACTCATACGAATCTGTTGAAATCAGAGATATAGTTATGAGAATAAGCTTGCTATTTTGCTAACAAAAAACCGCCCCTAAAGAAGGGCGGTATAAGCGATTGTAACTTTGGTACGTATGAGGTGGCTAGGCCAATTTTTTAGCAGGAGCTTGTTTAATTGATGTTGGTGCCGAAGATTTGCGCTGACATTTCCCGTCGAAAAAAGCTCCATTTGCAATCGTTAGCTGATCTTGGATCAAATCTGCCTGCACATTGGCTGTCTCAGATAGCTCAACTAAAATAGCATCGACTTTGCCTGAGACTTTACCTCGAATGTGGACGTTCTTCCCCTGGATTGTCCCATTTACGGCGCCTTGCTCTCCAATCGTAACGTTGCCAGCGATTACGTTGCCGTCCAAACGACCGTCAATCTGTACGTCACCATCAGTTTTAATGTCGCCTTTGATTGATAAATCCCGGCCAAGTATTGATGGGCCTCCGCTCATTGTGCGAGGAGTTTGTTGTGAGGATTTTTTTGGTGCTTCTGACGAAGTAGATCCACCATTCGTTTTATTGAACATAAAGCCCGGCCTTTAAAAATTTATTCGGGTCGTAGACTCGACCCTGGAAGTGTACCTCGTAGTGTAAGTGATTTGCGGTGCTGCGTCCAGTCGAACCCATACCTGCAATTTTTTCACCCTTTTCAATTTTTTGCCCGCGTTTGACAAAGGTTTTGTGAAGGTGAGCGTAGCGGGTAATAAAACCGTGCCCGTGATCAATTTCGACGACTCTTCCATAGTTACCTCTACGTCCTACGTAACTTACAGTGCCGGAAGCCGTTGCCACGATCGGAGTTAGACGTTGTCCTCCAAAATCGAGCCCCTGATGAAAGGTTGGGCGTTTTGTAAAAGGGTCTTTCCTCATGCCAAATGCGCTGGTCTTATAAGTTTCCACCCCGACCGGATGCCCTAATGGCATTGAGTTTACAGCATCTTCCAGAGCATCAACCTCTGCTAATCGGGCTTGTATGCTGGCTACCCGAGATACAAACCCATTTTCATTGGTCGTTACCTGACTTGGATCTACCGGTAGGAAAAGTCCGCCCTTACCGAAGCTGCTTTCTTGCAAGACTGTGTCGACATTCATGTCAACGGCTCGAATGAGAGCTCGATTGATTTCAATTTGATCCAGGGTTTTATCCTCCGCCGAGGTCAAGATCGCATCTTGTGTCTCGCCAAGTGAATTTAGAGAACGATCAATATCCAGCCCTGTGTTAAGTTCTGCAGTCTGAGTTACAACTTTTCTCGCGGAGCGGGGCATGACGTCTCGTGTTGCAGGTGCCATTAAGACTCGGTTAGATGTAAATGAAAGTGTTTCGCCTTTCATGGCCCCTACGCTTGCAGGCTTAGCCATATCAGCATTGCCCATAATTTGAGAGAGGGCTTCATGCCGCTCTTCAAAACTTTTTGCCATGCGCTCGAAATTTTCCCGTTGCTCGTCCAACATCAATCTCGCATTGCCTTCCTTGGCCTGTGCATCGGCAAGAAGGCGCTGGTAATGCGCTTGAACCCTTTTAACCTCTTGACTGGCTGGACGCAGGGGGTTGTGCCCGAAAAACAGGTTTACCATTGTGTAGGCACACCAAACCGCCATCACTGTTAGCAATGTGCTAACCAGCACTTGAAGGCGCGTGGTTAAAACGTAATATTTCACTTCCCCGCCAGAACGTAGGTAAATTTGGCGTTCTGGGAAGTGCTGAAGTATCCATCCCCGGATACTTCCCTGCATATCTGCTAACATAATTCCCCGTTCATATTTTTTTTATCAGCTATCCCTGAATTGCATAGACCATAGAGTTGTCATAGGTTTCAAGTTAAATTGACGCTTTTTGGCGTTAAATCTTTATTAATTTTCCCTAATTTCTTAGCGCAAATTCACTAAAGGTTGATAAAAATTCTCTGAAAGTCCCGCCAAAGTTCTCGCTTGGACATTAAATGGCGGCTTAATGCGGCCCTTGAAGTGCTTTTCTACTTGCTCATGGAACAAATCTTTAGGGGTTTGCTCGACGATTCGTGCTACATAATGAAACCATTTGGCCCCAATAGACACGTGGCCGATCTCTTCTTCATAAATGACTTCAAGAATTTTTACGCTGTCCATGTCACCGACCTGCGTCAGTTTTTTTATCATAAGGGGCGTTACATCCAGCCCTCGAGCTTCTAAAACGAGCGGTGCGATTGCTAACCTGGCCGTGATGTCATGCGCCGTGCTTTTTGCGGCTTCCCATAATCCATTATGTGCAGGAAAGTCTCCATAGCTATGACCCAGCTCCTGTAAGCGCTCCTCCAGCATCAAAAAATGCCTCGCCTCATCATCGCAAACAGAGCTCCAGTTATTGATGAAGTCAGCACGATCATTCTCAGCAATTTCAGGTGCAAAGCTGAACCTGGCTATCATATCGGCGGCTAAGTCTATGGCATTAAGTTCAATATGAGCAATTGCGTGCAGTAATGCCGCGCGTCCAGCTTTTGACCCCATGCCTCGTTTCTTGACGGATCTTGGACTTACCAAAATGGGCTTATCAGGCCGGTTCGGATCGGTGGGAGGCGCAATATCGACTTGCTTGAATGAATGCCATTCAAGCCAATTCTTTCTTAAATCGCGGGCTTTAAGTGCCTTGGCAGTTGGGGCTGACGTTCTGAGGACAGACTGAGCTTGATTTATGGCGTTAGGAGGGCTCACATCTACGCTGTGTGCTGCTGTACAGCTTCCAAAACGGCTTCTACGTGACCTTTCACTCTGACTTTTGGCCAAATTTCAAGAATAGTTTTGTCAGGGCCTATCAAAAATGTTGAGCGCTGAATGCCCATATACGTTTTCCCATACATAGATTTTTCGACCCAACTGCCATAGGACTCCAACATTTCACCTGTTTCATCAGAGCCGAGCGTAATAGTAAGATCATGCTTGGCGATAAATTTCTCATGCTTTGCGGGTGTGTCTTTGGATATACCTAAGACCTCGGCTCCCAGCTTTTGCAGTTTGGGCTTGATTTCAGAAAATCCGATCGCCTCTTTTGTGCAGCCGGGCGTATCGTCTTTTGGATAAAAGTACAAAACGAGATATTTACCTGCGTAATCAGTCAAGCTCACGACTTTGCCACCATTCGATGGTAAAGAAAATTCAGGGGCAAGATCGCCGACGGATGGCATTGTCATAGATGTCTCCAATATTAAGATGTGACTGTATTTTAATACGTCACAATATAGATTTTTAACCATTCAAAGGATAGGCCTCATCTATTCTATGGATGAGCTGACTGACACAAGCAAGCCCTTCTGGGGCCGCATTTTTGACCACAAGGTCTTTAGAATGTGTTGGATTGGCTTAAAGCGGATTTCATATAGGATTTTCAGATTAAGCGGAGAAGTTTTTGGGGTCGCTATGACCTTAGGTATAGCTTGGCTTTATGGCGCCTCATGGCTTCTGACCCAGCAATCTCTGAATCTGAATACAGTGAAACCCTGGGTGTCCCAAAGTTTCTCAAAAGTTTTTGAAGGTCATGAAGCAGAAATTGATAATTTAACCGCTTACTGGCTTCCATCTGAAGATCGCATATCTTTGGACGTCACGAACATTGTGGTAATGGATAAACAAGGCGATATCCTGCAAGCCTTCCCGAGCCTACAAACTAAATTTTCTTTGGAAGATGCTCTGAAGCTTCGCCCTGTTTCGACCGACGTCAAGATTGTTGGCGGAACAATGACTGCGCTAGTTGATGAGAATGAAAATATCACCATTGGGTTAGGTAATCCGGATACGGTCGGGCGCTTTGGCCCAGTCTACCGAGGGAAGGTGGATGGCAATAATCCAGGTAAACTACCTGAAAAATTCCAGTCCCTGACGGTGGTAGACGGGCGTGTTTTCGTGGACAACCAGCATAACAGTCTTTCCATGACAGCAGATATTGAAAATCTTACCTTATCAAAGTCGCCAGAGAGTCTCAAAGCTTCCTTAAAGGCATATGTCGAGCAGTCTAATGGCAAGGCCTTGCTCAATTTGAACGGTGAAACCAGCCGCGATCGACAGGGTCTGAAAATTGAGTTTCAAGGCGAAGGTTTGCGCCTTGATGAATTGGGCCCGCAAAAAGGCCGATATAGAGATTTGCGCAAACTTTCAGCGCCCGTGGATATAGTTCTGGATGCCGACTTAAAGCGGGGGGAGGCCCTAAGATCGGTATTTATTGATCTGGTAATAGGCCCTGGAGAGGTGACCGGATTTCAAGTAAAGCTTCCTTTGGAAGAATTTATATTTCAAGGCACCTTAAATCCGGGAGAGGAAGAGTTAACTGTTAAGTCTGTGGCTTTGAAATCTGATCGCCTCTCATTTGACGGGAAGGGGAAGTTGACTGAGCTTGGGAAGCTTAACGATGGAGATATCAATTCTTCGCCTTTGTTTGATATAGTGCTGAATAAAACGCGAGTTGACGCGACTCCGATTTTTGAAAAACCCTTTAATTGGACAGATGTTCAAATGCTGGGTCGTTTGGATTTTGATGCAATATCTCTTGATCTAGAGCGTTTGAGTATCACGGATGATGATTACAGTGCCTCTATGGCAACCTCGGTCCTACTTAAGAATGGTAGGCCGCATGAGTTTAAAGCAAAAGGGGACATAGTAGGTCGGTTTGACTCTCAGGATTTCGTGGCTATTTGGCCAGTGAATTTTGCAGACGGTGCAAGGAATTGGATGGACCGAAGCGTAATTGGCGGGACGATTTCTCCTTTAGAGTTCGATATAAATCTTGATCCAGAGTTTTT
Organism: Hellea sp.; assembly: GCA_020631215.1. Lineage (GTDB taxonomy): Bacteria > Pseudomonadota > Alphaproteobacteria > Caulobacterales > Maricaulaceae > Litorimonas. Next base: position 59,037 of record JAHDHS010000003.1, read on the forward strand.
TCTAAATCCCGCGCTTACGCCAGAACGTTACCAGCTGAAATTTGGATTAGTTAAAAACGATGTGCGTTACATTCCGACTATGTCGCCCCTTTTAGGGGTTTCGGGAGTCGGTCGCATTGATGGCAATAGCCTGACGGTAAATTATCAAGGCGGTCAAGTCGGTGGGGCCACGATTGAATCGGGCGTGATCCGCATTCCTAGATTGATGCCGAAAGGCGGTGATATAATCATTGAAGGCAGGGGGCATGGCAAAGCATCAGATTTAATGGCCTTACTTAATCAGGAACCCTTCCAATTTGCCGATAGATACGGTGTCGATCCTAAAAAAGTAGGAGGTTACGGTCATGTCGAAGGGAAAATTACGCGCCCGCTGCTTGTCTATTTCGATCAAGATAGAATTGAATATGAAGTCCAGGCTGATTTCAGCGATGCCGTTGCTCCATTCCAGATCGGGACGCACAAAATTCACAATGGGCGAGTAAAGTTGACGGGCGATAAAACGGGCGTTCACATAACTGGCCCTGCCAATATCGGACCTTGGCCTGCTGAAATAGAATGGCACGAATATTTAGGCGAAGATAAAAGGCCTACAAAATATAAAGTTAGCGGGAAAATGTCTCGGAATATACTCGATGATTTTGGCCTAGGATTAAGAGAATTTTTTGATGGTGATATTTCCATAACCGCCGAAGCATATGGTCCGGAAGTCGCGAAGATCGAAAAACAGGTTCAGATGTTGGAAATAGAAACTGGAAAAATATCTATAGACTTTTCTGATACAGAAATCGCGATTGGCAATATTTGGTCGAAAGTGATGGGCGATGGCGGAATATTGGAAGCTGATATTGCACGTCGTGATAACGGGCAGTTCGACTTAACCAATCTAGAAATGAATGCGCCTGGTCTAAAGGTTAGTGGAAATGTGTCCGTCGCAGAAAATTTCCGTTTAATTGACTTTAATATGCCAAGCGTTGAGATTGAAGGACTGCTAGATGCGGCCATACAGCTAAAGCCTGATAGCGACTCTCAAAAACTGTCCCTATTCATAGAGGGTGACTATCTTGATATTTCACCTTGGACAAATGCTGCTTTGAATACCCGAAGTGCAGGTCTGGATACTCCAATTCTTATGACGGCTTCTTTGAACACTTTGTTTTTAAAGCCTGACTATGCCGTAAACGAAGCCAGAATGCTGTTTGCACATACAGGGCAATCTGTCAGTAACTTCAGATTAGCAGGTCAGACTGAGGCCGGGGCTTTAAAAGCAGAAATTACAAGCGATCCTGCCTCAGGTGGTCGGCAGTTGAAATTGTCGATTCCAGATGCGTCTAAAGCTGCAAAAACATTTTTGGGTTTTGAGTCTACGCGTGGCGGACGACTCGAGATGAATGCGAAATTACCTGCCATAGATGACACGGGACCAATAATTGGACAGGCGGTCATGACAGATTTCAAATTACAGAAAACGCCGTTTTTGGCACAAATTCTATCTTTGGCCTCATTGACGGGTATGTCTGATATGCTTGGGGGCGAAGGTTTGCGGTTTGTAAGAATGGATGTCCCGTTTATTTTTACGTCTGATGAAATCAAAGTGCGTGATGCGCGTTTGGTTGGCCCTGTGTTGGGTATGAGCGGTGATGGCGACATAAAACTGACCGAAAAATACCTAGATTTTGATGGTGCTTTAGTGCCGGTATATACTGCAAATAACTTGCTTGGTGATATTCCAATTTTAGGAGATATCATAGTCGGTGAAAAAGGAAGCGGAATGTTCGCATTGACTTATAGCGTGAAGGGGCCTTTCGATAAAACGCAAATATCCGTCAACCCGCTTTCCGCTTTGACGCCAGGGTTCTTAAAAGGCATTTTCAAATCCAAGAAAGAAAAGTTACCTGATGAGATTATGGCTGAAATCGAAGCCGTAAAACCTCGCCCGGAAGAGGAATGAGTTAACTTTTCTTCCTGTCTTTCTTCTCTCATGTGAGCCTGAAACTTAAGGCTAAGTTGGCGAAATAATGCGACGAAGTTTGTTGCAGAGAGCCTTTACACAGCTTTTAAAAGCGCGTGTTTTTTCTTCCCAACAGAGATTTTTACGACGCCGTCTTGAATGTCTGATCCCGATATTTCGGCCTCGTGGGTTTCGACCTTACTGTCATTGAGTTTCAGGGCACCGGCTTTGATATGACGCCGGGCTTCACCATTTGAGGCGGCCAGACCGGCCTGTACAGCTGCGGCGAGTATGCCCATGCCAATCAGCTCTGATTTGTCAATTTCGGTTGTTGGAAGACCTTCCGCTGTTCCTCCGCTGGCAAAGACTTGAGCTGCCGTCGCTTCAGCGTTTTTGGCGGCGTCTGCTCCATGTAAAAGCGTCGTCGCTTCATTGGCCAGTTTGATTTTGGCACTGTTGATGTCAGCGCCTTCCATGGCTTCATATTTGCTAATCTCATTCAAAGGCAATTCAGTGAACAGGCGCATAAACTTCCCGACATCGGCATCTTCGGTATTTCGCCAAAACTGCCAATATTCATATGGGCTTCTGACATGTTCTTGGCTCACAGATGGGTCTCCGTTTAGCCAGACCGCCCCATCGACTGTCTTGCCCATCTTACCGCCGGATGCGGTCGTGATCAGAGGCGTGGTGAAACCGAAGGCTTCATTACCTTCCATGCGGCGGGTCAGATCAACCCCCGTTACGATGTTGCCCCATTGGTCGGAACCGCCGAGCTGTAATGTGCAGCCATAACGACGGTTAAGCTCGGCAAAATCATAGCTCTGCAACAACGGGTAATTAAACTCCAGAAAGGTCATCGGCAGCTCATTTTCAAGCCGCCGCTTAGCAGTCTCCATTGTCACCATGCGGTTGATCGTAAACATCGTCCCGACCTTGCGCAGAAATTCAATATAACCCAATCCATCAAGCCAATCGGCGTTATCAACCATGATCGCGGCATTGGGCCCATCGAAATCCAGAAACTTGTCGAACACCTGGCGAATGCCGGATTTATTGGTTTCAATCATCTCATCGGTCAGGATCGGGCGCGTCTTATCCTTCATGGACGGATCACCGATTTTGGTGGTGCCGCCGCCTAGCAAGACAATGGGTTTGCCGCCGGATTTCTGCAAATGGCGCAGCATCATGATTTGCACCAGCGACCCGACATGCAGGCTGGGGGCTGTGCAATCAAACCCGATATAGCCCGTCACACCGGATTGTGCAGCCTTATCCAGCCCGTCTTCATCCGTGCATTGATAGAGATATCCGCGCTCGGTCAGCGTCTGCATGAGCTTGGATTGGTATTTGGACATGATTTCGCCTATTTTGAAACGGAAATGCGTTCTAACAAAGCGAATCGCAATGTAAAGCCGCCTATGTCTGCAAAATCCTATATCGCCCTTGGTCTGATGAGTGGAACGTCTTTGGATGGTGTCGATGCCGCTTTCATCGAGACCGATGGCGAACAAATATATAGTTTCGGGCCTAAGCATTTTCATTCATTCCAGCAAACCCATTTAATCAAAGAGTCGATCGAGGCGGCGCTGAAATGGCGGTTTGACGGGCCTGCGCCCAATATCCTGTCACAAGCCGAGGATTATATTGACCGGGAACATGAAAGGGCCGTCAGCCGTATCTGCTCGCAGCATCCTGATTGGGCCAAACGCATGGAGGTCATAGGCTATCATGGCCAGACCATCTTACACGTGCCGCCGACCAAATCTGAGACTGGCAGGACATTGCAGCTGGGGCAGGGGCGGAGGCTGGCAACGATCTTTAATGTGCCTTGCGTCTATGATTTCCGAAGCGCTGATGTGGCTGTGGGCGGGCAGGGCGCTCCGCTGGCACCTATTTATCACGAAGCCCTGTGCCAAATGTCTTTTCTGACCGGGCGGATAGCCGTCGTGAATATTGGCGGCGTTTCAAATGTCACCTTCGTCGAGGATGGCAAGCCTTTACGGGCGACGGATTGCGGGCCGGGCAATGGCCCGCTGGACAGTTGGATGGAGCTGCGCACAGGCGAAGCGCTGGATAAGGATGGACGCCTTGCCTGGGCCGGGCAGGTCGATCATGGCCTGATTGAAAAATGGCTACGCAAACGGTTTTTCAAACGTCCCATACCGCGCTCGGCGGACAGATATGATTTCGACGTCATACGGGATATGAAATCTCTGAGTAACGAAGACGGGGCAGCCACCCTCGCGGCTTTCACCGCCCAAGCTATCGCCAGCGATGTGACGCCGTTCGATCCACAGACCGTGATCATCTGCGGCGGGGGCGGGCATAACCCGGCGATCATGGGCATGCTTCGCGCGCATCTGTCATGCTCGGTCAAAACCGCCGCGTCAGTCGGCTGGGACGGGGATGCCTTGGAGGCTCAAGCCTTTGGCTATCTTGCCGTCAGGGCTTTGCGGGGACTCCCGATCAGCTTCCCCGGCATCACTGGCGCGCCCAGCCCGATGACGGGCGGCGTTGTGGTGCGGCCATAAATGCCCTAAGCCTCTTTTAAAGATTCTACGGAGCCAATTATGACATCCATCAAACCCATCCTGCTCAGCCTCGCCATGGCTGGATTTGTCGCCAGTTGCGGTAAGCCTGATACCAAAACTCCAGAAACAAAAAGCTCGACGACAGAAACCGTCAAGACGGAGACAGCGGCCCGGAAAATCACTAAAGACGACAAATTCACTTACAGCAATTATGACAAGGTTCAGGTCACGCATCTGGATTTGAACCTAGATGTCAATTTCGACGCCAAGGTGCTGGACGGGATCGCCACGATAGATTTCAAACGTATCGATCCATCGGCTGACACACTCGTCCTTGATACCAAGGGCCTGCTGATCCGATCCGTGCAGCTCTTTAACGGTGACGAGGCTGAAGTCGACTCGAGTTACACCTTAAGTGACGCTGACCCGACGATGGGCGCCAAGCTGACCATCCCGCTTAATGACGGCACGGACAGTATCGCCATCAGCTACCGCACATCGCCGGAGGCTGAAGGCCTGCAATGGCTCTCCCCGGAGCAGACCGCCGGTAAAGAAAAACCTTTCCTTTTCTCTCAGGCCCAGGCGATCAATGCCCGTACCATGGCACCGGTTCAGGACACACCCGCCGTCCGTCATACTTACTCGGCGACCTTACGCGTCCCGGATGGTTTGACCCCGCTGATGAGTGCGTCTCAGGGCGAGAAAGACGAAAACGGCGAATATCATTTCAACATGCCGCAACCCATCCCGTCCTACCTGATCGCCATCGCGGTGGGCGACGTGAAGTTCAAGGCGATCAATGATCATATCGGCGTCTATGCCGAAGACTATATCCTCGACGCTGCGGCGGAGGAGTTTTCCGAAACGCCGCAAATGGAAGTCGCCAATGAAAGGCTTTACGGGCCTTATCTTTGGGATCGCTATGATTTGATCGTCTTGCCACCCAGCTTCCCCTATGGCGGGATGGAAAACCCGCGCCTGTCCTTTTTAACCCCGACGTTGGTGGCGGGTGACAAGAGCCTGACCAATGTCGTCGCCCATGAGCTGGCCCATAGCTGGTCGGGGAACCTCGTGACCAATAGCAGCTGGCGTGATGCCTGGCTGAATGAGGGCTTCACCTCTTATGTTGAAAACCGCGTGATGGAGGAGCTTTACGGCAAAGACCGTGCGGTCATGGAACAGGCGCTGGATATGCAGGGCCTAAAACGCGCCATCTCAGAGGCTAAACGGCCCGAACTGACCCATCTGAAAATGCCGGAGGACATGAAACATCCCGATGAGGCTTTCACGCTCGTCTCTTATATTAAAGGCGCGAATTTCCTCTTCTTCCTCGAAGACCGCTTCGGCCGCGAGGTTTTTGACCCAGCGCTAAAAGCCTGGTTTGACGACCATGCGTTCCAAAGCGTCACGACCGAGGATTTCATCAACTACATGCACGCCCGGCTTGATCCGATTGACCCCGACGCTGTCACACGTGAAGAGATCAATGCCTGGGTTTACGGCCCCGGCTTGCCGGAGACGGCCCGTCAGCCAAAATCAGACGCCTTTGCCAAAGTTGAGGCCGCTACACAGGCCTGGTTTGAAGGCGGCAATATAGAGATTTTGCAATCTGACGCCACCGCTTGGTCGACGCATGAATGGCTGCATTTTCTCAACGGCCTGCCGGAGCAGCTAAGCCTGGAGCAGCTCAATGCTCTGGATACGGCTTTCTCCTTGACCGGAAACCCCAATGCGGAAATCGCCTTTGCGTGGTATATGCAGGCGATCAAACATGATTATGAGCCCGCTTTTGCGCCGCTGGAAAACTTCCTCATGACCGTGGGCCGCGGCAAATTTATCTACCGTCTCTACGGAGCACTGCAAAACAACGACAAAGCCGATTGGGCCGCCCGCGTCTATGGCAATGCCCGCCCCGGCTACCACCCCATCGCCCAAAGACGGATCGATGCGATTTTAGAGGGGTGATCTTGCACACCAAACTTACCTCTAAGCGGCAAGCCGAAAGTTAGTGATGTCAAATAGCTGGTTATTTTTATCGCGCGAACTAGTTAGGATCTTCCACTGTCATCCCGGACAAGCCGCTTAGCGGCGCGATCCGGGACCTCTTACCTTTTTGTGGGTCAAGAGGTCCCGCCCGCTCATCCCAGCGCAGGCTGGGACGCAGCCGTAAACGGCCGCTTGTGCGGGATGACAGGGTTTTTGATTTGAGGTTTTTTAAATCGGTGGCCGGTCTATCGGGGGGTGATGGCCGCTGGATAAGGCCCTTTCATTCGGCGGCGGGGAATAGCCGCTGCTGAATGTGTGGGTTGGGCGAAGCTCGTCCGGTGTAACTTCCAGCGGAAGACAGCGCATTGTGTATTCACGCTTTAACTGGGCTTGTTTGCACTTAGGTTTTGGCTTTGGCTTATTTGCCATCTTTCCCGTCTTGATGACCGCCAATCTGTAATGCCCAAAGCGGTCGGTCTTGGGTTTCCATTTACAGGGTGTTTTGCGGGGATATTGTTTCGCAGGCCGATCAAAACTTGGGCGCGGGGCATCGGGATATGGGTCTTTGGCGCTCGCGGCGCACAGCACGACCTTGGCCTCACGCCTGCGCCGTTCCCATTGCACCATAGCCATTTTCCCGCCCAGATCATCATGCACGCGGCGGCGGGTATTCGGGTCATGGCGCAAGAGTTCCCGCCGCTCATACTGACGCAGATTATAAATATGCCGCGCCATGCGCCGCGTCATACGCTGCATGCGCTGAGCATATCTTAGCACCAGCTTCATATCCGGCATCGCCCGGTTCATCAGGCGCAGATACACCATGATCAGCGTGTCCAACAAAGCCGAGGCGTAATCCGCCGTGCTGAGGGACGCAGAGTCAGCTGTGATATGTCCGTCACTTTTCACCCAGTAAGGGTGACACAGGATTTCAAAGCGGGGATACAAATTCCATAAAATATTTTGGTCGCCCTGGTGAAAACCGGGCTCCAGAGCGTAAACTCATAGCTCTTTCATAGGCTTACTGGGCCCCATCTTGCGCTGGAATTAACGGGGTAAATGAGGTGGATCAGGCGTATAAACGCGGATTCAAGTTAATTCTCCTTCTCCCATAGGGAGAAGGTGTCGCGTCCCTGCCTTCGCAGGGATGAACGGGTGACGGATGAGGGTGTACTGAACTGGCTTGGGTAAACCCTCACCCGCGGGCCCCTGTCGCGTCGCCGTTCCACTGGAACGGCTTTGGCTCCAGTCCCTCAAGGGAGAGGGAGTCCGTATTTTCCCCGTTCGTCGCGTTAAAAAACTCTTAATTTTTAGGCTTTATCAGGCGTTAACAATCTTGGGAGGATTCTATGTTGAAATCTGTTTTACAATTCGGTCTGTCCGTATCCATGGCGGGGCTATTTATAGGCGCTGTCAGTTTGCCGGATAGCGCAGCTGCGCAGCTTGGCGAACCAGTTGAGATTACTCAGGCGACTCCGGTGAAAAAGCGGCGGATCATCAAAAAAGTGGATCCTGTGCCTTATTGGGTTGATGCCGACCAATTGCGTGTCCGCGATAATCCGGTTGCCGGGGATGTTGTCGGGATGCTGGAATTGGGCCAGAAGGTCAAAGCCTATGAGAACATAGAAAATTGGGCGCGGATCAGTAAATCCGGCGCGCCGGAACAATGGGTCAATCTTCATTTCCTGACCAACAATCAGGTGACATGGGCGAGCTATAATTCTCCGAACCGTAAGCGCCGCGCCGGATTTGGCGGGCCTGAAATTGCCGGTGATGTGGATTTGGAGCGCATCAAAGTGGACGGCGACAAAAACGGCAAGCTTTATGCCGCGTCATTGAAACAAACAACCAATGGAAACCGCGTGGTTGTGACATGGCAACGGTTTCGTTCCGGACCGCATTACGCCAAATATCTGGTCAGCTGTGCCAGCGGCGAGCCGTCCAAAGTGCAGATTATTGGCGAAGGCTATTCTTACCGCATGATGGAATATGATACGAGAGGGCGCGGGCTAGATGTCAATCAAGCGCAGCCGGCCTTGGCAATCGATTCTGATCGTGTGTCAGACAAGACACGGAAGATCGCGGCTCATAGCTGCGCGCAATAGCGGGCTAACCTAAAGAGTTGATAAAATCCGTCAGCGGCTCCGGCAGGGGCTGTCCCGTTTCGGCCAGTTTTAACAGGCCGAAGTCAAAATAGTCCCGCCAACCCAAGATCAGGCCATCCTTAAATTCATAGACGCCGACATGCGGCGTCAAAACGCGGTGGCCTGCCGGGTTGGTATAATCATCCAGGGCTTCGATGAAGACGGTGTTGCCGCCTTCACTGTGGTTGATGATCCGCCATTTAGTCTCGCGCTGATGATCTTTGATCCGATGTAAAAAGGCCTCGACCTGCGCTTTGCCTTGCAGGGCGGGTTCGGACAGCGCGTAGCGATAGGTGATGTCCTCATGCAGACGCGATAAAACAGCCGGAATATCCTTGGCCGCCCAATCAGAAATCAACCCTTTCACCTGAGCCAGATGGGTCATGTTCAGGCTCCTTGGCTCAGGCGCATATTGACGACTTCGAGGACGTCATTGACAGCATCGGGGATGGAGGTGCCGGGGAGGAAGACGGCTTTGGCGCCCATATCTTTCAGGCGCTCAATATCTTCGGGCGGCACAACGCCTCCAACGATGATCATAATATCTTCGCGGCCCTCGGCTTTGAGGGCCTTGCGCAGTTCCGGCACGAGGGTCAGGTGACCAGCCGCCAGAGATGAGGCGGCAATAACATCGACATCATGTTTAATGCCCATTTGCGCGGACTCGGTCGGCGTCTGGAACAGCGGGCCGATCACGACCTCAAAGCCGATATCTTTAAAGGCGGTTGCGACAACCTTTTGGCCGCGATCATGGCCGTCCTGACCCATCTTAGCGATCATGATTTTCGGCTTGCGGCCTTCCAGTTCGGCAAAGGCTTTGATGCGTTTGACGGCCTCTTGATATGAGGGGTTACGGGCATCAAAGGCGGAGCTGTAAACACCTGTGACCCCTGCGGGTTTGGCTTCGAACCGGCCCCAGACTTTTTCCAGCGCCGAGGAAATTTCTCCGACCGTGGCTTTCTTGCGCGCCGCATCCACGGCGAGGGCAAGCAGGTTGCCGTCTCCATTATCGGCGCATTTGGTCAGCGCATCCAGAGCGGCCATGGCGGCCTCTGTGTCGCGATGCGCCTTGAGTTGATTGATGCGCGCAATCTGTCCTTGGCGGACTTTATCATTATCGACTTTCAGGATTGGGATGTCGTCTTTTTCATCAGAGAGATATTTATTGACGCCGACCACAGTTTGCGCGCAGCTATCGATCCGGGCCTGTGTCCGGGCGGCGGATTCTTCGATGCGGAGCTTGGGGATGCCCGCTTCAATCGCGGCGGCCATACCGCCAAGCTCTTCGACCTCCCGGATATGGGCGAGGGCGCGACCCGCCAGATCATGGGTCAGGCGCTCAACATAATAGCTGCCGCCCCAGGGGTCGATTTGCTGATGATGCTTGCCCTCGGTTTGCAGGAAAATCTGGGTGTTGCGGGCGATGCGGGCAGAGAAATCTGTGGGTAGGGCAAGGGCCTCGTCAAGGGAATTTGTATGCAGGCTTTGTGTGCCGCCATCAACCGCCGCCATGGCTTCGATATGGGTGCGGCCAACATTATTAAACACATCCTGCGCGGTCAGTGACCATCCGCTTGTCTGGCAATGGGTGCGCAGCATTGTGGATTTGGGGTTTTCTGGCCCGAAAGGCGTGATCAGCTTGGCCCAGAGTAAGCGCGCGGCGCGGAGCTTGGCGACTTCCATGAAATAATTCATGCCAATGGCCCAGAAGAAAGACAAACGCGGGGCAAAACGGTCAATATTCATCCCAGCTTCTATGCCGGTTCGCACATATTCCAAGCCATCGGCGATGGTGTAGCCGAGCTCAATATCGGCGGAAGCGCCCGCTTCCTGCATGTGATAGCCGGAGATAGAGATAGAGTTGAACTTCGGCATATGTTCGGAGGTATGGGCGAAGATGTCGCTGATGATCCGCATGCTGGGTTTGGGCGGGTAGATATAGGTGTTGCGAACCATGAATTCTTTGAGGATGTCGTTCTGGATCGTCCCGGCGAGTTGCTCTTGCTTGACGCCTTGCTCCTCGGCGGCGGCGATATAGAGCGCCAGCACAGGCAAAACCGCCCCGTTCATGGTCATGGAGACGGACATTTTATCCAGCGGGATTTGGTCGAACAGCACGCGCATATCGTAGATCGAGTCAATCGCCACACCCGCCATGCCGACATCGCCCGGCACGCGCGGATGATCGCTATCATAACCTCTATGAGTGGCGAGGTCGAAGGCGACGGATAAGCCCTTTTGACCCGCGGCGAGATTGCGGCGGTAAAAGGCATTACTGTCCTCGGCGGTGGAAAAGCCCGCATATTGGCGGATCGTCCAAGGCCGCTGAACATACATAGTCGGGTAGGGGCCGCGAATATAGGGAGCGAGGCCCGGGTAAGTATTCAGATGGTCAAGATCATTCACATCTGCCGCGCTGTAAGCGGGTTTGATGTTGATGCCTTCGGGGGACGTCCAATCCTCGCCATGGCGTGACGTGCAAGGCGGTGTGCCGAGATCAATTTTTGTGAAGTCGGGGTAACTCATGATACTGCGCCTCTGACTTTCGCCCTGCGGTTCCTATCTGTTGGATGCAGCGTGACACCCAGAATGGGGTCGGGATTTTCGCCACGGGCTTTGGCGGAGGCGGCGAGGCGGGTCTCAAATGCATCGAGGCTGCCTTCGGATTCAATCAGCTGAAATTCCGCCCAGGCGGCCTTTGCAAGTTCATCCGTCATGTGTTCATGGAAATAGCTGCCAAAGGCAGCGTCTTTGACTTGTCCCAAATGGCTTTCCTCCATCATCATCAGCTGCATGTTACGGGCGATGCGGCTGCCAAAGGGCGTCGGCGCGCCGATTGCATGGGTGAAGGCGCGGGTGGTGATGAAATCGGCCCCGCCCAGAATAGCGCCAAAGCCTGCGCTCATAACGCGCAGCATATTCGTCCAGGGATCAACGCTTTGCATAATACGGGTCGAGGTCACGACTTGGAGCGATAATTTTGCATCAGCCACGCCAAAGGCCTCCGCGATGCGAGCATAGATCCGCCGCGCCGCGCGCAGCTTGGCGATTGAGAGGTGAGCATCCTGATCCGTCGTTATCTCTACGCCGATATGTTTGGCGGCCAGCTCCGGGCCGAGCCCGCGGAATGTCTGCGCCGCATATGCCGCGAAAAAGGCGAGTTCCTGCGCCTCTGTCCCGCCCTTATCGTGGATGGCGGCTGCATTGATTGTTACGCCGCGCCATGTCTTGGGCAGGGCAGCCACGACATCCTTTAGCCCTTCTGCCTCGGGCAAAAGGCCCAGACATAAATTGGCGCTTTTCAAATCCGAAAGTAAATCGATCTTGGATGCATCATTATGCGGGCCGATGATGATCGGGATGAGATCTGTGTGCACCTGATCGAGCAGGCGCTTCATTTCATTTTTGTTTTTTATCACGATGCCACGCTTGCACAGTGAAATCCGCAAGGCGCTTGCACCGCCTTCCAGTTCTTCAAGCAGTTGTTGATTGGCAAAGGCAATATCCGGATCTCGGACTTGAACCGTAATGTGCCATGGCCGGCCTTCCAGCAGCGGCGCGCCGGCGCAGGGCAGGGCGGAGATACCGTCAGGGCGGTCTTCCTCGGTTAATAAGGGCCCGCGGCTTATCCCGTCCGCCGTTGGGCGCTGTAAAGTCTCAAACTCCGCTCCGCGCAGGCCTTTTTCAACAAGGGCCTTCCATTTGGTTTGGGTGATATCGGTGAATGATTGCGCAAGGTTCAGGTCTGACATGGTCATCTTTTACGCTAAGCCTGCGTAATTTCAACTTTTCTTGAGGTAAATGTGGAATGGTGGAATTATCAAAAATTGTTCTTTATATAGAACGAATGTTTCCTATATAGTATATTGCAATCAGGCGGCGTTATTCTTATGTCGCCTGCGAACATCTTTTTGGAAGGCCATTATGTCTAACGCTCCGACTGTTGAATCTGTTCTGTCTGTCGAACATTTCACAGACCGTCTGTTCCGGTTTGAAATCACCCGTCCGAACAGCTTTCGCTTCCGTTCGGGTGAATTTATCATGATCGGCCTGCCAAAGCGGGAAGACGAAAAACGCCCCATCATGCGGGCCTATTCTGTGGCATCACCCAGCTGGGACGACAAGCTGGAATTTTATTCGATCAAAGTGCCGGACGGACCTCTGACATCCCGCCTTCAAAAAATCGAGACAGGGGATGAAATCCTGCTGGGCCGTAAACCGGTGGGTACTTTGGTGCTGGATGCGCTTCTACCCGGTAAGCGTCTCTATATGTTTTCGACCGGAACCGGGATTGCGCCATTTGCATCACTGATCCGTGATCCGGAGACCTATGAGCGCTATGATCAAGTTATCCTCACTCACACATGCCGCCAACGGGCAGAGCTGTCTTACGGTCTGCGTTTGGTCGAAGAGCTAAAAGACGACCCGCTCGTCAGCGAAATGGCGAATGGTAAGCTTTTGCATGTGACTTCCCTGACACGCGAAGAATATCCGCTAAAGGGGCGTATCACGACGCTGATTGAGTCAGGTGATTTGTTCAAAAATGCCGGAACGCCGCCGCTTAACCCCGCCGAAGATCGAGTTATGATTTGCGGGTCGATGGACATGATCAATGACACAAAGGCGATAGTCGAGACATTCGGCCTGACCGAAGGGTCGAACTCCAGTCCGGCTGAGTTTGTCGTTGAAAAATCTTTTGTGGGCTAAGCCGTTATTCAGGCGAGAAATCGCCCAATGTCGCGAGTGACACACGAATGCCAAAACCATTTGAGTCGCGGATAACATCGCTGTCAAAATTGTTGCGCGTATAGATAAAATCAATTCGCGTACAATCATCCTGGAAAGTCAGCGATAATGTATGGCGCCGCGTAATGTCAGCATCAAAATCATGATAGGCCTTATATTGCGTCCGCCAATTTTCCGACAGTTTCAGGCCGACATAACCGGACACCTCTTCCGGCGGAGCTGACGGGTCCAGTAACTGGTTTCGCGCCTCACTGTTCAGCTTGTAATAACGTCCGCCAAATGACACGCGGTCACCCCGGTAATTCAGGCTGGTATCAATGCGCCGGAATTTATTGTCGTCATCATCATAGCGGACACGACTATGTGTCGTGAAACGCTTGCCCAGGCTTAAAGATAACTGTCCTACGACATCTGTTTTGTCGCCGGTCAGGCCAGAGCCGAGACCAAAATCCACTGTGTCTGAATTAGAATCGAGATAGCTTTGTCCCAGAAATAATTCAGCATATTTCCCGACGCCCCATTCGGCGCGAACCGCCCCGCCAACATCCGCCCGCAGGCCTTCCTGCCAGAAATCATAGCCAGTGGCTTTGTTGCTTTGCCAAAACAGGGCCTGATCCAGATCTTCATTGAGAGCGTCTTGAAACAGTTCTTCATTGCTGATTGTAAAGCGGTCTAGCTTGGCATTGCCGAAATTTTGTGTGATTTGAGCGCGGGGCTCCAGGATCCATGTGACGTCTTTACCGGGCTTGATAAAGGGATATCTGACATCCACACCAACTTGACCCAGCGTTCTGTAAAATTGTGATTTGCTGCCGTCATCGGGTTTCAGCTCGAATTGATCAAACCGGCCCATGCCGAAAGGTTTCACTTCTATGCCGCCGGGCGCAATGAAGGTCTTGCTGTAATCCAGTCCGGCCGTCGCCCGAAGATAGTCTTCGCCGGATTTGCGGGTCAAAGCGGTAAAATCGCCGAAGGTCTTCAGCCGTCCTCCGACAACCGGGTCCGTCAAATAATGTTCAAATTCAATTTTCGGCGCGACAATGGGTAAAGTTCCGTCATCCAATGAAACGACTTGGAACAGACCATCACTGCGTCTTCGGATACGTGAGCGCAAATCCTGCAAACCAAAGGCAGAGACCGCCAAACGGAAGTCATCATTTTGTCCGATTAAGAAAGCTTGAGAGGTGTTTCGTCTTGATTCCTGGTCATAAAGCCCGCGCGTATTCGGGGTTTCATTCAGGTCATATCGGTTCAAGTAATTGTCGTCAGTCGAAAGCTGTACTCCAAAACCATATGTCCAGGTTGAGTTCGGCTCGAAATAACCATCCGCATAGATATGAGACCGCCAGCGTTTTCCGACCGGGGCCGTGGAGGGGTCGAGGAAAGCATTTGGGTCGGTAAATGCGTCACCATTGCGGTCAAATATACTGCTGTAGGTAAAGCTGCCTTTCACATCGACCCGGCCCGTGTGAAATTTTCGCGCAAATTGATATTCCATCAAAGGATTGACCTTTGTCCAAATACGTGGCGTGAAAGTCGCTTCGGTGTGATCATCAATCGCCCAGTAATATGGCGTGCGGGTGTTAAAGCCCTTACTTTGCGATAACCCGACGAAAGGGGTTAGAAAGCCGCTGGCTCTGTCCTGACTTGGGTCGGGATGGGCAAGATAGGGGGTGTAAAAGACCGGGACGCCCAAAAACTCAAATACCGCGTCATTGTAACGGATCGTGCGCGTGTCTTTATCTTGACTGACTTTGCGGGCCTTTATGCGCCAGGATGGTTTCTTGGTTTTACCTTCAGAATCCTTACAGACTTCACAGGCCGTGTAATAGGCGTTGTAAAGGTCAAATTCTTCATTTTCATTTCGCGTGACAAACCGTGCCGCAGTTAGGCCGCCACCCGGAATCCGCGCTGTGAAATTGGCCGCCGTGCCTGCCTCTAGTTCATCTGACAGCTCTAATTTATCCGCATATTGCGTGGCGCCTGTCGCATCGATTAGGATTACATTACCCGTTGCAATGACGCGCCCGCTTTCCAGATTATAGATGACATTATCGGCGCGTAATGTCCGATCTTGATAGCGGCCTTCAACTTCGCCTTTGGCCGTTAAAACACCAGCCTTTTCGTCATTGATGAGTTCATCAGCTTCCAAATAGATGATATCAGGGTCACGAAACGGGCTGTCCGGTGCGAGTTGCAAGGGACGATTTGTGCCCGCCGCTGTTTGCGTCGGCCCAATTTGGGCGTAGGATGCCGTAGAAAGAAGGATACAGGCAGCGGCAAGAGACACGCTGGATAACAGCGTTTTCTTGGGGAGCGGCAGCGTCACTTGAGGGGCAGCAGGTCTGGAATCACGATTTCGCAAAAGTTTTTTCACCCAAAATTTTGCCTCCCGACAATGCGCCGCTGTAATTGAAATTCCGATTCCGGCATAACTAATACTAAGGCCATGGTCTATGGACAAGCATCGAAAAAGACATAGAAATGTGTTAAAACTTGCTCATTTATGATCAAGTGATGCAGAAATCCCACAACAAAAATTTAGTGACGGAAAAAGCTGTGAATTTTCATTAGTTTTTAGGCACTTAGTGTTTATGATGGCGCGTTATGGCTAAACAACCTCAAATAAGCGAGGCCGCGGATCGGACCGGCTTTAGGTCTCCAGTAGGCGAAGCTTTGCTGCATGCAAAGGAAGCGTTTGTCGGCGTTGGCGCATTTTCCGTGTTTGTCAACCTGCTCATGCTGACCGGTCCGATATACATGTTGCAGGTCTATGACCGGGTTTTGGCCAGCCGTTCTATGTCGACTTTGGTCGCGATTTCGATTTTGATGGGCGCGTTATATGCCTTTATGGGCATTCTCGACTTTTGTCGTTCGCGTGTGCTTGTGCGGGTCGGGGACAAATTTGAGTCCGCCTTGAACGAAACAACGTTCAAATCCTGGGTCAGAGCAAATGTGAAGGGCGGGAAAATGGCGCGTACAACGCCGCTCAATGATTTATCGACATTAAAGCAATTCTTATCGGGCAATGGGCCGGGCACGTTTTTTGATATGCCTTTTGCGCCGCTTTTTATCATTGTGATCTGGTATCTTCACTGGACTTTGGGCGTGCTGGCTATTGTCGGGGCGGTGATTATCGCCATTGCGGCGCTGATGAACAATGCGCGTATGAAGAAGCCATTGGTCGAGTCGATTAAAATTCGTCGCCAAGAGCAGATTTTTGCCGCTCAGGCACAGCGTAATGCCGAAGCTATTGAGGCGATGGGGATGGGCGAAAATATCCGCCAGCGCTGGCTGTCCTTCAATGAGCAAGGCCGCAAAGAGTCTCGCACGGCCAATGATCGTCAGGGCGGCTCCGGGGCCTTCACTAAGGCATTTCGTATGTTTATCCAGTCTGCCATGCTGGGTGCGGGCGGAGCGCTGGCGATCCAGCAAATCATCACACCCGGCGCTATGATTGCCGGTTCTATCATATTGGGCCGGGCTTTGGCTCCAATCCAAATGGCGATTGGCCAATGGCGGAGCTTCGGGTCAGCCCGAGATGCGTATCACCGCCTAAACGAATTTTATCTTGAGACCGAAGAAACAATTCAAGTCACACAGTTACCTGAGCCCAAGGGAGCGCTGGCCGTTGAAGGCGTTATTGCGGGGCCGCCGGGCGCGACTAAGGCTGTTGTCACGGGGCTGAATTTCAAAGTGGAGCCCGGACAAGGTTTAGGCGTGATCGGGCCAAGCGCTTCCGGGAAATCAACACTGGCCAAGCTATTGGTTGGGGTCTGGGCCCCGCAGCGCGGGTCAATCCGGATTGACGGAGCGACCTTCGAGCAATGGGAACGCGAAACAATCGGCAAACACATTGGCTATTTACCACAAGCCGTTGAATTATTTGATGGAACGATCGCCGAAAACATCGCCCGCTTCGATCCTCAAGCCAGTGATGAGGCTGTGGTTGCTGCGGCCGAATGGGCGGGCGTGCACGATCTAATTTTACGTTTACAGGACGGCTATGAAACCCGCGTCGGTCTGGGACATGCGGTTTTGTCCGGCGGGCAGATGCAGCGCGTGGCTCTGGCCCGTGCGCTTTATGGCGATCCCAAGCTGATCGTTTTGGATGAACCGAATGCCAGTCTTGATGCTGAAGGGGATGCGGCGCTGACCCGCGCTATTGCGATTGCCCGCAAAAAAGGCAAAACCGTAATTGTCATGGCGCACCGTCCCAGCGCAATCGCAGCCGTTGATTTGCTACTGGCATTGCGGGACGGCAAACAGGCCGATTTTGGCCCGAAAGAAGAGGTTCTGGCCCGTATGACGGAGCAGCGGCAACAGCAGGGTGGCGGCGCGGCTAAGCCTCAGAAGCCGCCCCAAAAGCCTGCACCGGCTCAGGCTCAGCAGAAGACAGCTCCATCTGCTGCGCCTACATCGATATCGTCTCCTTCAGGGCAGCGCGGATTTATGCTGACGAAGCCATCAGGTAAATCGTCATGAATGTTCAATTGCCACCGGAGATGCAGGCCCAGCTTGCCGGTTTGGCGGGGCAAGCCAGCCAACCAAAGAAAAAAGAGCCTTACGTCCATTATTTGCGCATTGGATTCATCGCGATAACGGCCTTGGTTTTAGGTGTATTTGGATGGTCGGCAATGGCGCAAATCAAGGGCGCGGTTCTGGCGACCGGTTTGGTTGCTGTTGAAGGAAAGCCGGCCACGATCCAGCATCTGGACGGCGGCGTGATTGGAGAAATCCTTGTGCGGGATGGCGACACGGTGAGCGATGGACAGGTGCTGATGCGTCTGGATCCGACCGAGCTTGAGGCCAGTCAGGAAATTGTGACCCTACAACTAAACGAAACACTTGCCAGTGTTTACAGATTACAAGCCGAGCGCGATGGCATGCCCAATATTATTTGGCCTGAGGAATTATTGGTCGCCCGCGATCAACCGCGCGTCGAACGCGCCGTTGATGGCCAGGAAAAGCTTTTTAACGCTCGTAAATCAGCTCTTAGCGGCCAAACCGGACAATTGCGTGAACGTATCGCGCAGCTAAAGCAGCAGATAAATGGTTTGCAGGCATTGATCTCTTCCAAACAAAATCAGGTGCGTAAGATCAGTGAAGAGGCCGCCGCCAAGCGCACACTTGTCGCACGCGGCTATCTGGGTAAGCCTGCCGTGCTGGCCCTGGAGCGGGAGCAGCTACGGCTGGAGGGCGACATCGCAAGCCATCAGGCGGATATTGCCAGGCTGGATGGCTCGATCAGTGAAACGCGCCAACAAATCAGTCAGTTGCAGCGGGATCGTCAAGCAGAAGTCCTGACGGAATTACGGCAGGCCGAGTTAGAGGCCAGCGGATTTCGCGAGCAACTAACCGCCGCCTCTGCGCAAAGCGGGCGTATTGACATTACCTCACCTGTCTCCGGGATTGTGCACAATATGCGCATTACGACCATTGGCGGGGTGGTGCCGCCGGGTGAGCAGCTGATGCAAATCATTCCATCCAACGCGGAGCTGATTGTCGAGGCGCAAGTACAGCCGCAAGATATTGATCAGGTCTATATCGGACAGCCAACAACTGTGCGGCTGTCGGCCTTTAATATGCGGCGCACGCCGGAACTAAACGCCGAAGTGATTTCTGTGGCCCCCGACAGATTGGTCGATCAAGTGACAGGCATGCCATATTATGTCGTCAAAATCCGTATCCCGGATGAAGAAATGGGGCGGCTGGATGAAAATCTTACACTGATACCCGGCATGCCAGCCGAGGCTTTTATGCAAACAGAGTCGCGGTCGGTTTTATCTTACCTTCTGAAACCGGCGACCGATGCAATGCGCCGGGCCGGCCGCGAAGAATAAGCAAAGCGAAGAACAACTAAAGCAAATTAGGCGGATATCCCGTCCAGCGTTTAACAGTTTTCATAACCAGAGAGCTTTGGATGCGATTGACATGGGGCAGGGCAGAGATAACCCGTTTATAAAGCCGCTCATATTCTTTGGTGTCCGGCGCAGCGACCTTAATCAGGTAGTCCGCACTACCTGTCATCAGGTGGCATTCCAAGACTTCCGGACGCGCCATAGCTGCTCGTTCAAATTCCGATAAAACCTTTTCGCTCTGACCTTCTAATGTCACTTCGACGTAAAATGTCATGTTAAACCCAAGGGCTTCGCCTGAGAGCCGGGCGGCATATCTTTCAATAATACCTTTATCCTCCAGGATGCCGATCCGCCTATGACAGGCAGAGGGTGAAAGCCCGACGCGGTCGCTGATCTCAGATATAGATTGACGGCAATCGGTTTGTAGCAGCGTGAGAATATTTCGGTCTATATCGTCCATAATTTGAATATATTTCAGTATATATATAAAAATTCAACAAAATATACTAACCAATATAGAAATAGGCGTAAATTATCGGAATATTTCTACTGAAACAGCGGTTAAACCTCATTTGGAAAGAGGAGGGCTGTTATGCTGATTGGTGTCCCAAAAGAAATTAAAAATCACGAATATCGCGTCGGGTTAACCCCCGAAAGTGTGGCCGAGTTGATCCAGGACGGCAATGATGTCTGGGTTCAGACGGGCGCAGGTCTCGGAATTGGCGCGGATGATTCTGAATATGAGGCACAAGGCGCGACTATTAAACAGGCAGCTAAGGAAATCTTTGATGGCTGCGAGATGATCGTTAAGGTCAAAGAACCGCAGCCCGATGAATGCGCGATGCTCCGTGAAGGGCAAATTCTCTATACCTATCTGCATTTAGCCCCCGACCCAGAGCAAACCAGAGCCCTGATCAAATCAGGCGCGGTCTGTATTGCATATGAAACGGTTACGGATGAGGGTGGGCATCTGCCCCTTTTAAAACCGATGAGCCAAGTCGCGGGACGTCTGGCCATTCAGGCCGGGGCCAATGCTCTGCAAAAGGAAAATGGCGGACGCGGGGTCTTACTGGGCGGTGTGCCGGGCGTGAATTCAGGGAAGGTCTTGGTTATTGGCGGCGGCGATGTCGGCTATAACGCCGCGTTGATGGCGGTCGGCATGCAGGCGGATGTGACAATCCTGGAGCGGTCCAATGAAGTCATGGAAAAGCTGTCCTATGAATTTGGCGTTCGCGCCAATGTCGAGCGTTCCACCCCCGCGGTTCTGGAACAACGCCTAGCCGAAGCCGATTTGGTGGTCGGCGCAGTGTTAATCCCGGGCGCAGCTGCGCCAAAACTTGTCACACGCGATATGCTGGGCGGGATGAAAGACGGGGCTGTGCTCGTCGATGTTGCCATTGATCAGGGCGGCTGTTTTGAAACATCCAAGCCCACCACTCATGCTGACCCTACCTATATTGTTGACGGTATCGTTCATTATTGCGTCGCCAATATGCCGGGCGCCGTGGCGCGCACCTCGACCTATGCCCTGAACGCGGCAACCCTCAGCCACGCCAAACAGATCGCCCGTCACGGCTGGAAAACCGCGCTGAAAGCGGACAAGCATCTACTGGCCGGCCTGAATGTCTGCCACGGCAAACTTACCTATGCCGCCGTCGGAGAAGCGCAAGGGATTGAGGCAGTTAGTCCTGAGAGTTGTCTTTAACCCGGATTTTGCTTTGCGATGCGGGTGTGCACGTCATTGACCTGCATCAGGGCGGCGGAGCCGTAATAGGGGGTGAATTCGGCTGTGAATATACCGGCCTTTACGGCGGGGTCGGTTAGGACGAGCGCCTCAGCCTCCGCAACCGTTTTGACATTGAAAATGTAAAGACCGCGCTTGATCTTATCGGGGTCACTAAATGGTCCGGCCAAAACCAGCTTTTTGTTTTCGGCTAGATTTCGGATATTTTCGAAATGACCTTTGAAGATTTCTCCGCGCTCGGCTTCATCTGTGATGGCGGCATCTTTCGGGCCAGTGTTCAGGACAACCATAACATATTGGCGCATGCCGTAATCATCCGCGCCAAGGGTTTCGGCCAATGCTGCGTCATACCCTGTTGATGGGGTTTCTATGACTGTTTCTTGACCACAGGCCGTCATGACAAAAGCGGTTGTTAGCAATAGGGCTCTCATATTTCTCTCCCGTTTTTCTTAAAGTGACAGGACAGGCCGCATCTGGCAAATCGAAATTATGATTTTGAATGCACATTTACCGGTACAGGCATGGCTGGATCCGCGAACTGCACGCTTGCCGGGGGTTCAGCCCGTGGCGAAGGCGGACTGGCTGATGCGCAGCGATATATATGATGCGCAAATGGCTTATCGGCGGCAGTTGATTGAAACAAAGCGCGATGTGGTGTTTCAGGCGATGGATAGCGCTGAGGCGGCATGTGAAGAATTACGGTCGCTGATTGGCGCGCCGAAGACCAAGGGTCATCCGCTGCTTGATGCGGCGGGGCATGTGCAGGAAGATTTATGTATTCTGCAAAAACAGGGCGACGAACATATCCTCACCGCCGCTGTGATGTGTTTTCCGAGCAGCTGGGATGTGCGCGAGAAAATTGGCCGGAGTATAACGAGTATTCATGATCTTGTGCCTGAATTTTCGCCCGTCGAATCTGTTGTCGAACGTATGCTCTCCGCCATCCGGGTCGAGCAACCCCTCGGCCGGGCCAATTTTTTGATTTATACTGACCCGGAATTGCACCAGCCACGTGGGGAGGGCGTGCCCAAGCCGATCGATCCTTACGCGCCGCGTTATGTACGTGTCGAACGCCAAACTTTCCGCCGCCTCTCGAAAACGTTGGCGGTCGTCTTTGCGATCCATACATATGTCGTCCCGGCTGCGAGTCTTGACCCGCAAGCCCATGCCGCACTTGCTGCGTTAAAACCTGATTTGATTCCACAAAATCGCAAATGACGAAACCAACTGCTAAAATACGGTGTAAATGCGCGATATAATCCTACGGCCATAGCGTTAGAGACAGACAAAATAGGGAGAGACTCATGGCATCCAAAGATTTCCGCCGCACCCATCTGGACGGCAAAAAACTAAAACCGGCTACTCAAATGACAGCCTATGGCTATTCGCCTGCCTTATCTGAAGGCGCGGTCAAGCCACCCGTCTTTCTGACCTCGACTTTTGCCTTTGAGACCGCCGAGCAGGGCGCGGATTTCTTTGACGTTGTTGGCGGACGTAAACCGGCTCCGGCCAATATGGGCGCGGGCGGGCTGGTCTATTCACGCTTCAATCACCCTAACACAGAGATCGTTGAAGATCGCCTCGCATTATATGACGGGGCCGAGGCCGCACTGCTGACCAGCTCAGGCATGGCGGCAATCAGCGCCGTGGCCCTGTCTTACCTGCGCCCGGGTGACAGCCTCGTTCACTACGTCCCACTCTATGGCGGCACGGAAACGCTGTTTACAAAAGTCTTCACCAGCTGGGGCATTCATACCGAGCCTTTCGGCGACGGTATGAGCGAAGATGTTTTGCGTACATCAATCAAGAACGCGGCCCAAAAAGGCCCTGTGAAAATGGTCTATTTGGAAACGCCTGCCAATCCGACCAATTCTATGATTGATCTGCGCATGGTGCGCCGTGTCGTCGATGACATGTTCAAAGGTGACGACAAGCCTGTCATCGTCTGTGATAACACCATGCTCGGGCCGGAATTCCAAAAGCCGTTGGGCCTCGGCATTGATATTTGCGTCTATTCCCTGACTAAATATGTTGGCGGCCATTCTGATTTGGTCGCTGGCGGGATCACGGGCAGCAAAGAAATGCTCCGCCCCGTGCGTGGAACTCGCTCGGCTTTCGGCTTCAACCTTGATCCGCATAGCTGCTGGATGCTGTCCCGTTCCATGGAGACTTTGGCGCTCCGGATGGATCGCGCCGCCAAGTCAGGCAGTAAAGTTGCGCACTGGCTGGCCAATAACGGCATGATTGATTGCGATATTCTGCATCCGGAACATTTTACCGATAACCGCGTGCGCAAAGTCTATGATGAGCAATGCACCGGGCCGGGATCGACCTTTGCCTTTGTTGTCGAGGATAATCGTGAACTGGCATTCAAGATTCTCAACGGACTTGAGATTTTCAAACTGGCTGTGTCATTGGGCGGCTCTGAGTCGCTCGTGTGTCATCCGGCCTCTACGACGCATTCAGGTGTGACGAAAGAATCACGCATGGCGGCTGGCGTCACTGAAGGTCTAATCCGTTTGTCTGTGGGGCTCGAAGATCCGGATGATTTGATCACGGATTTAAATCAGGCATTTAAGAAAGCGATCAGCTAAGCCGCTTGATATTTAAACGCTCAAAGCGCATAAATCTCCAAAGCCAAGGAGAGTGCCATGAATGTACAGACCAATAGCGAAGCCCTGCAAGTGGAAGCAGGATTTAACATCCCCTGTCCAACAACCGTTGATCGGCTGGAAGGGAAGGTCAGTGACGTTGAGTGGCATTTGCGCAAACAGCTGGCGGCGACTTACCGCCTTTGTGCCATGCATGGATGGACGGATTTGGTTTTCACACACATTTCCGCCCGCCTGCCGGATGAGAATGGTGAGCATCGCTTCTTGATCAATCCATACGGCGTTATGTTCGATGAAATGACCGCCAGTGCTTTGGTGAAGATCGATACTGACGGCAAGATTTGCCAAGACACGCCTTATTTCATCAATCCGGCCGGCTTTACCATTCATTCTGCCGTGCATTTGGCGCGCGAAGATGCAGGCTGTGTAATCCATGTGCACACACCATACGGCATGGCGGTTAGCGCGCAGAAAAAAGGACTGCGCCGCTATACGCAAATGGCAATGCAGGTCTATAATGATCTGGCCTATCATGATTATGAAGGCATCGCGCTGGAACTCGATGAGCGTGAGCGTATCGTCAAAGACTTGGGCAAAAAATCGCTGCTGATGCTCCGCAATCATGGCACGCTGACGCTCGGCCCGACATGCGGGACGGCTTTCCTACGCATGTATTTTCTGGAAAATGCCTGCAAGGCACAGATATTCGCGCAAAGCGTTGGTAAGGAAAGCGAGCTGATCGAAGAGCCTCAAGATATGGGCGATAAAGTCTATATGCAGGGCGCCGCCGCCTTCGTGCCGGGTATGGGTGATAATCTCGTCTGGCCGGGTCTTATGCGTAAATTGCAGCGTACAAATCCGGGATATGACCACTAGAAATCTTATGCGTTAGGGTTTCTTTAAGCGCATCGCCTAAAAACTATCGCATGCACTCTGCTGTTCGGGCATGGTGGAATAGGGGGCTTTCCTTGTCGGAAGCTTAAATGCGAATGATAGACACTCTTTGCGCGTTGATATTGTCCGGTGCAACGACAGTTTTACCGACTGAGTGTAAGGTTGATCCTGCGGCGATTGACAATGTTAGCATGATCCCGGTCATCACCCCGCCTAAACCTAAACCTGTGGGTGATCCTAAACGTCATTCGCGGCCGTCACCAAGATCGATGAATATGGTGACGATTCCTGTCGGACAAGTCTTAATGGGATCGCCTGCGACAGAGCCGAAGCGCCAACGTTTCGAGGGGCCGCAAATTGTCGTCAATATTCCCTATAAATTTGAAATTGGTCGCTATGAGGTCACGTTTGATGATTGGAATAAATGTTTAAGGGGCGGGGGCTGCCAGGGCTATCGGCCCGATGATAAGGGTTGGGGGAAAGGCAAACGACCCGTCACGAATATTAGCTATAATGATGCTCAGAGCTACATAGGCTGGCTGAACCGGAAAACCGGATTGCGATATCGCTTGCCCACAGAGGCAGAATGGGAATATGTCGCCAGAGCAGGGCAGTTGCAGCCTTTCTCGACAGGCATATCCATCTCTGCGGCTCAAGCTAATTTTGATGGCAAGAATCCTTACGGCACAACTCAGCAAGGGCCTTATCACCGTAAAACTATGCCTGTAGGCCTTTACCCGGCCAATGCCTTCGGAGTTTATGATATTCACGGCAATGTCTATGAATGGGTGCAGGACTGCTGGAACGAATCTCATAAGGGCCGTCCCACAACCTCTGTCGCTCGCAAAGATGGGGATTGTAATTATCGCGTGATGAAGGGCGGGTCCTGGGTCACGCACGGCTACCAAATGAGGGCGGCGGCCCGCATTCGATACGTTAAAGACTATCGTTATGATGATTACGGCTTTCGGCTTGCACGAACTCTCAAATAATCGAATTGTTATTCGGCGTTGTCTCTCATATGAGAGCGTATGAATACGCTTCAAACCAATTATCTCGTGATCGGTAGCGGCGCAATGGGTATGGCTTTTGTCGATACGCTGCTGGACGAAACCGAATCCGATATCATCATGGTTGACCGTTTTGCCAAACCGGGCGGTCACTGGAATAAGGCCTATCCTTTTGTCACCCTCCATCAACCCAGCGCCTTTTACGGCGTAGCCTCTAAAGAACTGGGGGCGGGTCGCCGCGATCTAATTGGCTTGAATAAAGGTCTCGCTGAATTGGCGACCGGCGCGGATGTTTTGTCCTATTTCGAAGATGTTATGCGGCACAAATTTCTGCCCAGCGGACGGGTGCAATATTTCCCGCTTTGCAATTATGACGGGGAGGGCGGATTTACCTCAAAATTGGCAGGCCATAAATATCAAGTGAGCTATGACAAGCTGGTAGACTGCACATTGCTGAACACAAATATTCCGGCCACTCACACACCTAATTTTACCGTCGCCAAAGGCGCACAATTTATACCGCTTAATGATCTGCCAGACATAACAGTTGCCCCGGCAGGGTATGTTGTCATTGGCGGAGGTAAGACGGGTGTCGATTGTCTGTTATGGCTTTTAGAGCAGGGCGTTGATCCTAATATAATAAGCTGGGTGGTTTCACGCGACGGTTGGTATCTGGACCGTGAGAATACGCAAAACCATCCCGATTTTTGGCATAAGGCCATTGGCACGCAAGCGGCCATGTTCGAAGCCATCGCGGGAGCGAAGGATCGTGATGACATGTTTTTGCGGCTTGAAGACTGCGGGTATTTCCTGCGGATCGATCCGAATGTCAGGCCGACCATGTTCCACGGCCCGACAATTTCCAAGATGGAACTGGCAGAACTCCGTAAAATCAAAAACATCATCCGCAAGGGCCGCGTTCAAAATATAGGCCTAAAGGAAATTACACTGACCGAGGGGACAGTGCCAACCAGCAAAGATCATATTCATATCGATTGTTCCGCCAGCGCGATTAAAGACTACACGGCGAAGGCTGTCTTTGACGGGAATGTCATCAATCCGCAAACCGTTCGCGCTTATCAGCCGGTATTTTCCGGTTCGTTCATTGCCCATATTGAGGCTAGCGACCGATCTATCGAAGATAAAAATGCGCTTTGTGGTGTTGTGCCTTTACCGGATAGTTTGGACGATTTTATCCTAATGACGGCAGCGAATATGATGAACCAGGCCTTGTGGGGACAACATAAGGAGCTGCGCCATTGGATGCGTCAAAACCGCCTCGACGGGTTTTCGGGCCTGATGAGCGGCATTGATCCAGATGATGGCGCGAAAATGGCCACGCTGACACGCCTGCGGTCTGCGGCTATGCCTGCCATGCAAAAACTTCAAACATTTATGCTTGAGTTATAGGCGTTTAATAATTGAATTTATTAAGCTTTATCCGCCCCTCACCAAGCGACCTGGACGGGCTTCAGTCACTTGATCATTGACGATGACACGTTCACCTTTGACGAAAGTCGCCTTGTAGCCTTTGACAGGCTGTATCAGACGCTGCCCGCCCGCAGGTAAATCTTGCACCATTTCAGGCATATCAAGCGCCAGGCCATCATAATCGATAATATTGATATCGGCGCGTTGGCCGACTTCTAATCGCCCGCGATCCGTCAGACCTAGATAATCGGCTCCATCCGCAGTCAGCATTTGAAGAGCGCGCTTTAGCTCTATCCCGTCATGACCTTTGCGAATTCGGTCGCGTGTCCAATGGGAGAGTAGATAGGTCGGAAAGCTGGCATCACAGATAGTTCCAACATGTGCACCGCCATCGGAGAGACCCGGCAGCGCCTTGGGATGTTTCATCATAGTCAGGACATTGTCGTAATTCATCTCGTAATAATTATAGACAGGATAGTAGATGAGGGCTTTTCCATCTTCTTCCAACATCATGTCATAGGCTTGTTCCCAGACCGAGACGCCATTCTTGCGCGCCAAAGAGGCGATTGAAGTTTCGCTGGTTTGCTCATAATCGACCTTGCCGGAATAGTTCAGCTTGAACTGTTTTTCGGCAATATTTTCAAAGTCTGCGATCATGATGTCAACCACGGGCGGAACGGGGCTACCTTCACCGGCGAGTTTGACCGGTGTCTCTGAGAGCATTTGCGCTTTAAAATCCGGGTCCCGCATGATCTGAACCCGCTCTGACAGAGGTTTTTCGCGAATAGAAAGATAGCTCGGAAAGGCCATCAGCGGATGGAAGGTGCAGTTTAATCCCGTAAATGATCCAATCGCCCGCGGCGCAACCTGAAAGGACACATCCAGCCCGTCGGCATTCATCGCCTCCGTGCGCCGAATGATATTCTTCCAGTCATCCGGCGCAAAATCACGTTCCATAAGTGACATAGAGCCTTTATGCCCGTCTCCTGCGCGGTAGAACGCTTCCATCAGGTCAAATTCGGTTTCAAAGCTCTCGCCGGGGCGCAGCATATCGAAATCATTGACGACTTGCAAAACACCGTGGTCGATATCTTTGAACGCCTTGGCAATGCCGACTAACTCGTCCTTGCCCGCCTCAGAGCCGGGCGTCCATTGCCCGTCACTGGATTTGTGGAAATCGCTGCGTCCGATAGAAAAGCCAAGCGCGCCGGCTTCTAGCGCTTCACGGGTCAGATCGCGCATCTTGTCGATGTCATGATCATTGGCGGGTTCGTTAAATACGGCGCGGTCTCCCATAACATAGACACGCAATGGATCATGCGGCACCATCACGGCGAAGTCGATTGTGTGCGGGCGGGAGTCTATCGCGTCCATATATTCGGGAAAGGTCTCCCATTCCCAATTCATACCTTCGTGAAGGGCAGTACCAGGAATGTCCTCAACGCCTTCCATTAAGCGGATCAGCTTGGCACGATCGTCAGCGCGGCAGGGCGCAAAGCCGACCCCGCAATTGCCGAGAACAGCGGTTGTGACGCCGTGATTAACGGAGGGTTTCAACTCTTCATCCCAGCTGATTTGACCATCATAATGAGTGTGGAGGTCGATAAACCCCGGGGTCACGATATGGCCCTTGGCAGAGATAGTTTCCTTGGCCTCGCCGTCGCAGGCGCCGATTTCGACAATCAAGCCGTCTTTGATCGCGATATTGGCTGTAATGCCATCACCGCCATTGCCGTCAAAAACCAAACCATCCGTGATTTTCAGATCATACATCTTGTTTGTTCCTATCTTGTTTGTCTTGCCATCTATACAGTAAAACCAGAGCCGTTCCGCCAACAATATGCCATGCTCCCCATGCGCCCGCAATGGCACCAGCGCCGCCCAGCCCGGACAGCTGTGTCAGTAGAATAACAATCCCAAGCCCTGAGTTTTGTATGCCGACTTCCAGCGTTATGGCCCGGCGTGACGGTCTGTCCGCTCTGGCGGCGCGGGCGAATAAATAGCCCGTGATAAAGGCCAGCGCATTGTGCAGCACGACAATGCCAACCAATCCTAGACCTAAAGCCAGATAGACAGGTGTGAATTTCCAGCACGCCACAATAATAATGAGCAGTAACAAAATCGCTCCCAGCCCTGCGAGAGGCTTTTGAAGCTTTGCGGCCAGCTTCGGCGCGAAATGTGCGATCATCATGCCGATGATCAAAGGAATAGCCAGAATGATGAGAGTCTGGATCAGGAAATTGACAATATCCAGATTTATCTCGGTCAGTAACTGGCTCGTCGGGGGGTAAAGCGAACTCCAGAATAAAATTGAGACAGGTGTCAGAAAGGCGGCAAACAGGCTACTCGTGGCCGTTAAAGACACAGATAACGCCGTATTGGCACGCCCGAACAGTGCGAGGATATTTGAGACAGCTCCGCCGGGACAGCAGCTGACAAGAATCATTCCAAGCGCAACACTCGCGGCGGGCTTTAAAACAAAACACAGCGCCAAAGTTATAAGAGGCAAGCCAATCAATTGTCCCGCAACACCCGCAAAATAGATGCGCGGCTGATCTTTGAAAAACCGAAAGCTCTCTGGTCGCAAGCTAAGCGCAACTGCAAACATCATTATCGCGATAGAGATCGCTAATGCGGCTTCACCGCCACTACCCATATCCAGCCGGAAATTATCTATATCAGATGTGTTCATCTATTGGGCTGGACGAATATCGCCCCCCAAAACAGTGCTCCAGACTTTTATGTCCGGCCAATCTTCCGCCGGGGTTGTCAGGGGATTCTTATCCAGAATAGTAAAGTCGGCCCTTTTTCCGGCCTTTATAGAGCCGATTTCATCATCCAACCCGAGTGACCACGCGGCGTCTAATGTAATGGCCCGCAGGGCTTGCTCGGGTGTCAGGCGTTCATTGGGGTTACTGACTGTACCCTGCCGGGTGGCGCGGGTCATATGGACACTCGCGGCTTTAAGGGGCTGCGGCGGAGCGAGCGGGGCATCGCTGTGTATTGTTGTTGGTAAGCCGAGCTTCATAGCCGAAGCGAGCGGGGTTATGTAATCGGTTTTCTCGCCAATGGCTTCCTTATAATCATCCCCCATATAATTCACATAATGGCTCGCGGCGGAAATTCCGATGCCAAGATCGGCTGCCTTCTGCATCTGAGCGGGTGTGATTAGACCGGCATGTTCAATGATCAAACGTTGCCCGGGTTCTCCGGGGTTTTGCTGCGCGAAGGCACTTAATGTATTATCCTGTGCAGCATCGCCATTGGAGTGGATATGGATATCCAGCCCCGCATCCCAGTAACGGCGCATCAGAGCTGGTAAATCCTCAGGTTTCGTAACCCAAAGCCCGTCCGTCCCTTTGGACTGCCCGCCAATATAGCCGGGCGCAGCCATTTTCATTGTTTGGGAATAAAAGGCCGCGTCGGTGAAAAGTTTGACCTGCGGCAGTACTTGCGCGCGCCCATTATTTTGTTTCGCCATTTCAGATATTCGCAGTGCTGAAATATTCTTGAACTCTTGCGCAAAAGCACGGTGCTCGGGCACCAGGTAAAGCCGGTAGCGGTCTTCATCTGTGTAATGCTGCGACAGGAACTGGTCTTCCATCGCTCTTCCGAATATCCCGTAGCCCATTTCTGCGATCGTCGTGACGCCGGAGCGGGACAGAATGCTCTCAAATCCATTCCAGCCTTTTTCTATATGGTTTGGGTTGAGCAGGATCGGCCCGAGGGTTTGGAAAAGCGCGAGCCCTGCATCCTCATAGATACGTCCGGTCAATTCACCATTTTCATCTAAATCCACGCCATGGAATTGATCGGCGAGTGCGGGGGTGAGCTTGGCCATACCTATTGCCGCGGAATTCAGATAAAAGTCATGCCCCGAATAATGCCAGATGAAGAGTGGGCGGGAGGTTTGAATTTTATCCAAATCCTGCCGAGTCAAGTCGCCTTGCACCAAATTGTGATATCCATAGAGCACAAGCGGCCCATCCCCATCGGCGGCGAACTCTCCAATGCGTTTAAGCAAAGCCTCTTTGGTCGGGATACCGTTAACCGTGCCTGCGGGCGTCTCCATATCCCAAGGCGGGATGAAATCGACCCCATACATCATGGCGCCCAAAGTCATATGCACATGCGGATCAATCAGGCCGGGCGTAATGGTTTTGTCTTTAAACCGATCATCTATCGCCGCGCCCGTGAGCTCACGTTTTAGCGACTCGAATTCACCCACAGCTGTAATGCCTCCATCTTTCACGGCGACGGCTGTGGCGGTGGGCATATTTTCGTCGACCGTAATGATATTGGCGGGGTAAATCGTGACACTGGATAAGTCCGACGCGGTGTCGTTTTTGCTACAAGCCGCCAATATTAAAGCGCTGCTGATCAGTAGAATTTTTCTCATTTTATCTCTCCCTTTGTATACACTAGCTTGACTTACCCCCGCTTTCCAAGCTTAAAGCCGCCTGTCAGAGGGCCGGACGGTCGCCCGCCGCCGCTAAAGCTATGACGTGGCTTGCCGCGCCGAAGCCTTGGCGAAGGCGGGAGGAAAGTCCGGGCTCCAATATGGCAGGATGCCGGATAACGTCCGGCCAATGCAAATTGAGGGAAAGTGCCACAGAAAGGAAACTACCTCCTGCAAGTTCACTGCGTGAAAAGGCATGAGGAAAAGCTGAAAGGGTGCGGTAAGAGCGTACCGGGCCGATGGTAACAAAGGCCGCATGGTAAACCCCATCCGGAGCAAGACCAAATAGGGACAGTATTGCGGGCCATATCGTGGCTGTCCGGGTTGGTTGCTAGAGACGGCGAGTAATCGCCGCCCCAGATGAATGATCGTCACTGCTTTGGCAGGACAGAACCCGGCTTACAGGCCCTCTGACTTTTTTTATTCCGGTACCGGGAAGCCGCGGTCACGCATGAGTGGACCAATATCGGCGTCACGACCTCTAAAGGCCCGATAGGCGTCAGCCGGATCAACCGAATTGCGCGGCGCAAATAAATGGTCGACCAGTTTCTTCGCTACGTCCGGGTCATAAAACCCACCCGGCGCTTCCTTGAAGGCCTCCGCTGCGTCAGAGGTCAAAACATCCGCCCACATATATCCGTAATATCCGGCGCTGTAGCCTTCGCCCGAGAAGATATGCCCAAAATGCGGGCTGCGGTGACGCATAACAATTTCCTCCGGCATATTCAGTTCAGCCAGCGTCTCACGTTCAAATTTATCAGGATCAATGCCTGTCGGATCGACTGTGTGATAGCGCATATCCACCAGAGCGGAGGCCAGATATTCTGTCGTCGCAAAACCCTGATTAAACGTCGCCGCATTTTTGATTTTCTGACGAAGTTCTGCGGGCATAGGCTCGCCCGTTTCGGCATGGACGAGATAATTATTCACGACTTCATCTGTTGATAGCCAGCGTTCCAAGAGTTGAGATTGGAATTCCGTATAGTCACGTACCCCGCCATTCAGCGTCGGGTAAGCGACATTGGAAGACAGGCTGTGCAGACCGTGGCCAAATTCATGAAAGAATGTTTCCGCGTCGTCCCAGCTTACCAACACAGCCTCGCCCGGGGCGGGCTTGACGAAGTTGGAGTTATTGGCCGAGAGGACGTTTTTCTTCCCGTCATAGGTCGTATGAGAACGATAGCTCGTTGCCCATGCACCAGAGCGTTTGCCGGGCCGTGCGAAGGGGTCCAGATACCAAAGGCCGATATTTTCGCCGCTGGTTTTATCGGTGACCTCCCAGACTTTCACATCTTCATGGAAGACAGGTACACTGCCATCTGGCACAGGTGTGAAGTTGAAATTGAACAACTCGCCCGCCACATAGAACATTGCCTCGCGAAGTTTGTCCAGCTGCAAATATTGTTTCACTTCGTCACTGTTTAGATCATATTTTTCCTGCCGAACTTTTTCGGCGTAGAAACGATAATCCCATGGCGCGATCTTGATGTCCGCTCCTTCTGCATCGGCCACGGCCTGCATATCGGCGACTTCTTCCTCAACGCGGGCAATGGCTGCCGGCCAGACGGCCTCCATCAATTCAAGCGCGTTTTCGGGGTTTTTGGCCATACGGTTTTCAAGCCGCCATTGGGCATAATTATCATAACCTAGTAGCTGCACGCGTTCATGACGCAGCTGCAATATTTCAGCGATCAAGGCGTTATTGTCATGCTCGCCGCCATTATCGCCGCGCGAATAATAGGTTTCCCAAACTTTCTCACGCAGGTCGCGCTCGGTTGAATAGGTCAAGAACGGATCCATGGCGGAACGGGTATTGGCGACCGCATAGTCACAATCATCGCGGCCTTCGCCAGCGGACTTGATGGCTGTAATGTAGGATTTGGACAGGCCGCCGAGCTGACCTTCGCTGAGGCAGGTCACATAGCCATCCTGATCGGCCAGCACATTATTGGAAAAATCCGTGTGTAATTTGGACAGGCGCTTCTGGATAGCGGCATAGCGTTTTTTATCCGCTTCGTTCAGCGTAGCTCCGTTTCTGGCAAAGCCGTCATAGGTTAGCTGTATCAGGCGCTGCTGATCTGGGCGCATGGTCTTAGTGCGCGGGTCGTTATAGACAGCCTGAACGCGCTCAAACAACTTCTCATTCTGCGTAATCTTGGATCCGAATTCAGAGAGCTTAGGCGCCATTTCGCCTTGGATTTTTCGAAACTCCGGTGAGTTTCTATTGGAACTCCAAATGCCCCAGTAGGTAAAAACCCGGCTCAACTCTTCACCGGACTTTTCCAGAGGCAGAATTGTATTTTCGAATGTTGCCGGATCAGAACTGCCGACAATAGCATCGATTTCTTTTAGGTTTTTCTCCATGCCCCATTCGAGGGCGGGTTTCAGATCATCCAGACTTGCCGTCTCAAAGGCAGGGACGCCGCCATATGGCCCCGTCCATGCCGCCAGTAATGTGTTATCCGCTGGGGCCTGCATATTTACTTGCGGCATTTCCCATTGAAGTTCAGCGGGCTTTTCCGTCGGAGCCTCTGAATTGGAACAGGCTATGAGGGATAAAGCCATGAAACTTGAAGTGAGTAGATGAAGTGACCGCATGATTTTTCCTTTGATATGTGTGACGCCGCTATAGCAATTTATATCGCTCACAACCAGTGCGTTACGCCAATGATTAAAATTAATGCGACATTTGTCGTTTTGAGGAGGTTGGTCAAGAATATTT
This sequence comes from Hellea sp., assembly GCA_020631215.1. Taxonomy (GTDB): domain Bacteria; phylum Pseudomonadota; class Alphaproteobacteria; order Caulobacterales; family Maricaulaceae; genus Litorimonas. The sequence continues at coordinate 93,128 of JAHDHS010000003.1, forward strand.
ATCTATTGCTGATCTATGCCGCAGGCCAAAGAGGATGTTTGACCATGATTGTTTTGAACAGCTTAGACTCCAAGTGCCCGGCCAGCCATTGGCGTATATGTTCGTGGGGTTGTTGCGCCCACCAATCAGGCTCTACCGCTGCAAATTGCCGGATAAAGGGGAAGGTGGCGATGTCGGCCAGGCTACGGTTTTGGCCATTGAGGAACGGGGTTTGGCTGAGGCGGTCCTCCAGCGGCTCTAAGGCGGACATCGCCTTGGCCCGATAGGACTGATCCACTTCGCCGCGCTCTTTGCTTTCGTCATAGCGGCTGGCATATTTGTAGCGGTCGAGATTGTCCTTAAAGCCTGATTCAAATTTTCCAATAAATTCAATGTCTTGAGATTTGTTTCTCAGCCAATTTTCAGGGTCGTTTTGACTCAACGCCCAGAGCATCAGATCAAGGCTTTCATCAATAACTGGGCCGTCATTGGTCACGAAAACAGGGACTGTGCCTTTGGGCGAAGCTTCTAGCATGGCAGCAGGTTTATCGCGCAGAAGAACTTCGCGGTGCTCATATTGCGCGCCGGAAATATGCAGCGCCATGCGCCCCCGCATCGCATAGGGGCAGCGACGGAATGAGTAGAGAATATTACCCATTATCAGTTTGTCCAGCTTTCCGGCCTATATGCGTCTCGCCGCGCTTTTTGGCGAGTTGGATTTGCTTTTGCCGTTCGGCGAAGCGGGCTTTTTGATCTTCGCTCATGACCCCGTGGCATCGGTGACAGGCCACGCCCTTAATATATTCGGGGCGCTGCTTGTCGGCTTCAGTGATGGGATAACGGCAGGCATAGCATTGGTCATAGTCAGATTCTTCGAGCCCGTGGCCGACCGCCACGCGTTGGTCAAAGACAAAACAATCGCCTTCCCACAGACTCCCATCCTTGGGTTGGGTTTCAAGATATTTCAAAATACCACCTTTTAAGTGATAGACGTCATCAAAGCCATTTTGTTTCATAAAGGCGCTGGCTTTCTCACAGCGTATGCCGCCTGTGCAGAACATGGCGACTTTGGGCTTGTTCAGTTTTTCACGGTTCTCCTCGACCCATTGCGGAAATTCACGAAAGGTCTGGGTGTCAGGATTGATCGCGCCTTTGAAAGTGCCAATCTCGACCTCGTAATCATTGCGGGTATCGATCAAGATTGTGTCCGGGTCAGTAATCAGTGCGTTCCAGTCATCGGGATCCACATAGGTGCCGACAATTTCATTCGGGTCAACTCCGTCCACGCCCATCGTGACGATTTCTTTCTTCAACCGTACTTTCATCCGGTAAAAAGGGGGGGTCTCGGCGGCCGAGAATTTCGCGTCCAAATCTGCCAGACGCGGATCAGCCCGTAGGTAATCCAGAATGGCATCAATGGATTTTGGGCTGGCGGAAATTGTCCCGTTTATGCCTTCGTTTGCGAGCAGGATCGTGCCCTTAATGTCCAGTAGATCACACATTTTCTGTAGCCATGGGCGCAGAGCCTCATAATCAGGCAGAGGTGTGAATTGATACAGGGCTGCGACTTTGAAACTCATGGCGGCGACATAGGCGCGGCGACAGGCAGGGTCAAGATGGCCTATGTGGTTGTGCCGCGATCATCCATGACATCGCCCATAATCTTGTCATAGAATGGCAGGCTCTCGAAAAATGTGATGAAACGATCTGAAATACCCTGTCTTCGCAACATGGTACGGACAGATTTTGTAACGATCTGCGGGTCGTTACATGTTTTGGCGAGCATGCGCAGATCCTTTATGCCTTGCCCGTTTGTGAGTTCTTTTTCTAGGCTTTTCAGCGAGTTTGACAGGCGCAGCATGGTTAGCGGGCCGGGCTTATCGCCCTTGCGCCAACTCTCACTGGCCTTAGAGATAGATTTGAGCGAGGACTTACCGCGTTTTTCAATGCGTGACATGGCTTTATCCGCGCGAGGCCCAATCCATTCTGCCGTGCAGATCTTGGCTGGATCAGGCGTTGTTGAACAAGCGGATAGAGCCAGAACAGAGGCGAGAATAAGAATGAGGGCTGAGGTGTGAATAAATTTTGTCATAATTCGTGCTACCGCTAAGCCTGGTTTATGACAAACCAAAATCTCAGGCCGATTTCAGCACAAGATTTGCAGAGAATCGGCGTCTAATTCGTGATACGACGGGTCGCGTGGTTCCTAAATTCTTCCGGCATGGGGCTCGCGACGAGCATGGCCCAATAGGTGGAGTAAGCTGTCGTGGGCTCATAAACCAGCGCTATGCCGAATTCAGTCACGTCATCGCGAAGCAAGTTTTCGTTATGCCCCGGGCTTTTCTGCCATGCTACAAAAACATCGTCCCAGCTTTTTTGGCCTGTCGCCACGTTCTCTGCGGCAATTGTGAAAACATAATCTTCGCGTAGCACCCGGTCCCCATGTCCAGACCCATCCGTGCCGGTGTGAGAAATAATGCCCGCTTGAGCTAAATCCTCGGCGTGAACCTGGCTGGCCCTATTTAGTTTTTCATTCAGTGTGACAGGGCTAAGGCCGAATTGCGCGCGATAGGCGTTTAAATCTGCGACAGCTATATCCAGATTGAGCGGCTTTGGGGCCTCACGGGGAAATACGGCGTTGCTTCCAAAGCCGTCATTTAAGCGGCATTGCATCTCAGGTTTTGTAATGTCGGCTTGGTAGATAACCGTGCCTCGGCACTTTTTATCTGCTTTGCACATGGCTTCGCACGTCGCCATGTCATTAACGATTTCAGTTCGGTATGTACCGTCATCGGCTTCAAATACTTCTGATGTTTCAACGCCTGCGGCTAAAGAGACAAACCCTGTCATTGCTATCAAGGTGACGACACTTCCTAACCATAGCCGCATGGGCAATCTCCGAATCGATATTCTATGGAAGCATATAACATATGATTATGTTAGGAACTCCTTACCAACCGGATTACAAAGTAGAGAGCCGCGCGTAAGATTTAACGGTTGCCGGCTGTCTGTTGTGTCGGTGTTTTGGCGCCACTTGCCATGTCACGCTCTTCTTTGAAGGCATTGGTCAGATCGTCATAAAAAAGGCTGAGCGCTTTGGCTTCCGGATCATCCAATAATGGATCAGGCGCATTCAGCGGTAGATATTTCAATCCCTTATGTGCCCCTCGCGTGTAAGCCTTCCAAACATCCACCGGCAGCAAGCCGCCAGTGATTTTGCGTGTCGAGGAGTTATCATCATTGCCCATCCAGACCCCTGTTGTCATTTGGGTGGTAAAGCCGATGAACCATGCATCGCGGTAATCTTGGGATGTTCCGGTTTTGCCTCCGGCCTGTCTCTCGCCAAGCCGCGCGCCATGGCCTGTTCCGCTGTCGATCACATCGCGCAACATAGAGGTCATTTGCCGGGCATAGGGCACTGAATAGACCCGCTGCCCGGCGGATTTACGGCGCGTGAACAAAGATATTTTGGCTGTGTTGGTGATATCGGTAATTAGGTGTGAGGCACGAAAGGTGCCTTCATTCGGAAAAACAGAATAAGCTGCGGTTAGCTCAGCTAAATTCACCTCTGATGTACCCAATGCCAAGGCGTAATCCGGCCGCATTTCAGATTTGATGCCGAAACGATTGGCGAGGGCAGCCACACGTGAGGGGCCAACTTCAGCCGTAACCTGAGCGGCGATCGTATTAATAGAAAGCTTCAGGGCCTCTCTCAGGTTCATAGGCCCGCGATAACGACGGGTGTAATTTTCAGGAGCCCAACCGCCAATTTCCGTTGGTTGATCGATACGAATTGTGCCGGGCGTGAAGCCATCTTCCAGAGCCGCTGCATATGAAAATGTTTTAAAACTGGAGCCGGGCTGCCTTTGAGCCTGCCAAGCCCGGTTGAACTTGGAGTCCGAATAATTGCGGCCGCCAACCATGGCAAGAATAGCGCCCGTATCATTGTCTATTGATACCAACGCGCCCTCGCTGATTTTCTTGGGCTTGGCATTTTTCTCTAAAATTTTGTTGAGGCTCTCATGTGCAAGTATTTGTAATTTGGTGTCGATCGTCGTTTTGATGATCAGGTCTTTATGTTTGAAACCTATCAAACCTTCGACTTGCTCATCCACAAGATCAAAGACATAGCCAATGACATCAGGGTCAATCAGCGGCGTAGCGTCTTCCTGAATGACAGGCGGAGTAGCGAGCGCCTCCATTTGCTCGTCATTGGTTATCATGCCATTGGCCAGCATGCGATCCAAAACCAGAGTAGAGCGCGCAAGTGCACGATCATAATGTTCCAGCGGGTTATAGCGTGAGGGCGCTTGTGGCAGTCCAGCAAGAAGCGCGGCTTCGGCCAAATTAATATCCCGGGCTGACTTTCCGAAATATCGTTGCGCCGCAGCTTCTACGCCAAAGACGCGGGGGCCAAGACTGATGCGGTTCATGTAGAGTTCTAAAATTTCAGGTTTAGACATGACAATTTCCATGTCTCGCGCCAGAACCGCTTCTTGAAATTTGCGGCGATAGGTTTTCTCAGGTGTCAAAACCATCGTTTTGACGAGTTGTTGCGTCAGAGTTGAGCCGCCCTGTCCGCGCTCTCCAGATTTGGTGTTTTCAAACAACGCTCTTAAAATTGCGCGGTTATCAATGCCCTCATGTTCGTAGAAACGCTCATCTTCGATCGCTAGGAAAGCATTGGACACATAATCGGGCATATCCATGAGCTTTAGCGGCTCTCCTAGATATGGGCCGCGATGGCCTATGACATTCCCGTCTTTGTCCAAAAGCGTCATATTGGGCTGAAGGTTCAACTGCCACATAGTCGCCTTGTCGGGCAAAGACGGCAGTCCGCTGAGTAGGTAAGCCCGCCCAAAATAAAAGGCGAGGGCGCCCAATATGACAAGCGTTGCCATCACCGACAAAATTATGTTCCGGCGTTTGCTGCGGCGTTTGTAATCCGCGACATCTATGTCTGCTCGATATGTTGCCATTCGCTCCATTGCCAGTCTAAGAGGACTCATGTCTGTTCCAACTGAAAGCCCTACGTCAAAATCACCTTTTTGGAAAACCAAAAATATGGCCGAAATGAGCCGGGAGGAGTGGGAAAGCCTCTGTGATAGCTGTGGTAAGTGCTGTTGTATCCGATTGGAAGATGAAGATACGGGGCAAATTTATATCACGGATGTGGCCTGCAAGTTATTTGATCCGCAGAGTTGTCGATGTACGGATTACGCCAATCGCTCTAAAAAAGTCCCTGATTGCGTGACATTGACACCCGATAATGTCGCGGCCTTGAAATGGATGCCTCAGACCTGTGCCTATCGTCTGGTTGCCGAAGGTAAGGATTTACCGGACTATCATCATTTGGTTTCGGGGTCCTATGACACAATTCATGAAGCGGGCATGAGCGTGCAGGACGCCGTTACAAGCGAAGTCTTGGTGGATGAAGACGAACAGGCCACAAGGATTGTGATCTGGCCGGGGGAGCCGGACATAAACTGATATTGCTTGCGAATGACTCGCAACTAAACCGTTATTTTGTCTCACTTTATTTGTCTATAAAAACCGTTAGATTACCCGTTGCAATCGCGGAAAAGCCCTTCTAGGTTCCGCCGCGATTAGGAGCCTGTTTCGCGAGTCTTGTATAGGGGGATGAGCGAGCGTCATTCGAGCTGAAAGAGCCTGTATGTCATCGTTTTTATTGGATTATCTGCCTGTGATCTTTCTCTTCGGGATAGCCACGGTTTTGAGTCTGTTGTTTCTCGCTGTTCCGGCAATTATCGCGCCGAAAAGTCCAGATCCGGAAAAAGTATCCACATATGAGTGCGGTTTTAACGCATTTGACGATAGTCGTATGAAGTTTGATGTCCGGTTTTATCTGGTCGCGATCTTGTTCATCATTTTTGATATCGAGGTCGCTTTCCTGTTCCCATATGCGGTTTCCATCGGCGAAGTCGGCATCTATGGATGGATAGTTGTGATGATATTCATTCTCGAGCTGGTTTGGGGATTGGCCTATGCTTGGAAAATGGGCGCCTTGGATTGGGAATAGGGTGATTGGAAGTAAGTAGATGAGCAAGATTATCACACCCGCCGGTAGCGCTGCCCGCGATCTGGGTACACCGGCCTATGATCCCAAAAAACATGATCCGTATTTTGACGGCCTGTCTGATCAGTTGGCCGATAAAGGTTTCATCACCGCTGCCAGTGACGATTTGATCACTTGGGCGCGGACGGGCTCGCTCATGTGGATGACTTTCGGCCTTGCATGTTGTGCGGTCGAGATGATGCAGGCGTCTATGCCGCGCTATGACTTAGAGCGCTTCGGCTTTGCGCCCCGCGCCAGCCCGCGACAGTCTGATGTTATGATCGTGGCTGGCACATTGACGAATAAAATGGCGCCGGCATTGCGTAAGGTTTACGACCAGATGCCAAACCCTCGTTATGTCATCTCTATGGGTAGCTGTGCCAATGGTGGCGGCTACTATCATTACTCCTATGCTGTTGTGCGTGGGTGTGACCGTATCGTCCCGGTGGATGTCTATGTGCCGGGCTGCCCGCCAACCGCAGAAGCTTTGGTTTACGGAATTTTGCAGCTGCAAAAGAAAATTCGCCGTGAAGGGAATATTGAACGCTAATGTCTGATATATTCACAGACTTGAGAGATCATATCGAGGCGCAGCTTGGAGAGGCTGTTAATTCAGTCACGATCGCGCATGGTGAAATGACCATTGAGGCCCGACGGGCAGAGATCGTCAATGTGATAGGGTTTTTGCGCGATGATCCGATCTGCAAATTTTCGTCTTTGATCGATGTTTGCGGCGTTGACTATCCCGCACGAGAGCGCCGTTTTGAGGTCGTCTACCATATGCTGTCCATGGCGCATAACGCACGTGTGCGTGTGAAAGCATCCACCGATGAAGACACGCCGATCAATTCCATCACGTCGCTCTTTCCCAATGCTGATTGGTATGAGCGCGAAGCCTTTGATATGTATGGTATAATTTTTGATCAACATCCTGATCTACGCCGTATTCTGACGGATTATGGCTTTGAGGGTTATCCGCTTCGCAAGGATTTCCCGCTCTCAGGTTTTGTTGAGGTGCGCTATGATGAGGCGCGTAAATCCGTCATTTATGAGCCCGTGAATCTGCCGCAGGAATATCGTAGTTTTGACTTCATGAGCCCATGGGAGGGCGCGGAGTACATCCTGCCGGGTGATGAAAAGTCTGAGGAGAAAGCCTAATGAAGGACCTACTTAAACTAGCACTTGTATCAGCAATCTGCATGGGCTCATCAGCTATCGTAGATGCTCAAACGTCGACGCCGCTCTACGATGCGCTGGCGGCGACGGAAGACACAAAGCTGACAGATGAGCGCGTGCAGCAGTGTTTGCTGGCGCAGCGGACGATTATTCGTTCAATCGATCTGGGTCTAATTGATGACGACTCCAATAAAGCAGTGCGTGCGATAAGTACCGCCCCAAAGATTGAAGCTGCTCTGCGTGAACGCATGCAAACTGAGGTTCGTTTCGATAAGGTCATGGGTGAGGTTAAAGCCGAATATGATGTTTTCAAAACGGCGGATAAGAAAACGCAAAAAAATCTTTATAAAATAGCCAAGTCTCAGAACAAAAGCTGTGGGCGCCCATATGAGCGTATGAAGTTGGCATCTCTGGGTCGGACCAGCGGCGTTGCTAAGTTGATGCAGCCTGTAACACCCGAAACTGCGAAAAGCTGCTATGCGATTGCTACGCAGAATACAGGTTCATTTGCAGATATGCTGGACTCATTGCTTCAGGGCGTGGTTTGGAACCGCGCCTACCAAATGGCAAAGCATCGTCAGGGGCACCCGCAAACAGAAAAAGTGGAACCTCTTAAGAGGGATGAGGCCCAAAAATCACTCAAAGCCATGGATAAAACTCGCGCCATGTCACTTTTCAAAGATTGTAAACAAAAATATGAAGAGGCGGCTTTCGAATATAAGCTCAACCAGCCGGAAGAAGCGCCGGAATTCGTCAGTTCGGTCAATTGGGATTAGTTAGGGTAGCTTGATGGGCACAACTGAAGCCATACTCGAAGGCGAAGATCGTAATTTCACGATTAATTTCGGCCCGCAGCATCCTGCGGCGCATGGCGTTTTGCGTCTTGTGCTGGAGCTTGAGGGCGAAATTGTCGAGCGGGTTGATCCGCATATTGGTCTCCTACACCGCGGCACAGAAAAGCTGATCGAGCACAAAACATACCTACAGGCGATTCCATATTTTGATCGTCTGGATTATGTCGCCCCGATGAATCAGGAGCATGCCTTCTGTTTGGCCATCGAAAAATTGACAGGGCTCGAAGTGCCGCGCCGCGCGCAATTTATTCGGGTGATCTATTCCGAAATAGGCCGTATTCTTAGCCATCTTTTGAATGTCACCACACAGGCGATGGATGTCGGCGCTTTGACCCCGCCGCTTTGGGGGTTTGAAGAGCGTGAAAAGCTGATGGTATTTTATGAGCGTGCTTGCGGGTCGCGTATGCATGCCAATTACTTCCGCCCGGGCGGGGTGCATCAGGATTTACCGCCCGCGCTGGTCAATGATCTACTGAATTGGTGTGACGAGTTTCCGCAAAAACTCAAAGATATCGAAACCTTGCTGACCGACAACCGTATTTTCAAACAGCGAAATGTCGATATCGGCGTTGTGTCCAAACAGGATTGTTACGATTGGGGCTTTTCCGGTGTTATGGTGCGCGGCTCCGGCATTGCGTGGGATCTTCGCCGCAATCAACCTTATGAAGTTTACTCTGAACTCGATTTCAAAATTCCGCTGGGTAAGAACGGCGATTGTTATGATCGCTATCTCTGCCGTGTCGATGAGATGTATGAGAGCGTGAAGATCATGAAACAGGCGCTGGAGATCATGCCGGAGGGCCCGGTCATGACGGAGGACAATAAATTTGTACCACCGCGCCGCGCTGAGATGAAGCAAAGCATGGAAGCGCTCATCCATCACTTCAAGCTTTACACCGAAGGATTCCATGTCCCTGCGGGCGAGGTTTATACCTGTGTTGAGGCGCCTAAGGGTGAATTTGGTGTTTATCTGGTGTCTGACGGCACAAATAAGCCTTACCGCTGTAAAATCCGCGCGCCGGGATTCCCGCATTTGGCCGCGATGGATTACCTCAATAAAGGCCATATGCTGGCTGATGTATCTGCGATCCTCGGATCATTGGACATCGTGTTTGGAGAGATTGATCGATGAGCGCACGCCGCATGGCAGCCGAACAGCCCGCCACATTTACGCTTTCCAAGAAAGCGGAGCGGGAGATTAATGGCTGGATTAAAAAATATCCAAAAGATAGGCAGCGCAGTGCGCTGATCCCGGCGCTTTGGATTGCGCAAAAGGATGCGGATGGCTGGCTACCCGAAGCGGCTCTGCGTGCAGTCGGTGATAAGCTGGGCATGGCCTATATCCGTGTCTATGAAGTTGCGACCTTCTACACCATGTTCAATCTGGAGCCTGTCGGGACACATTTTGTGCAACTTTGCGGAACGACGCCGTGCTGGCTGCGGGGCTCTGATGAGCTGAAAAAAGTGTGTGAACGTAAAATAGGCGCGCAGCGCGAAATTGGTGCTGGTGGTAAGCTGACATGGCTGGAAGTGGAATGTCTTGGCGCTTGTGCCAATGCACCGATGGTACAAATTTCCAATTCCGATGGCGACAGCTATTATGAAGATTTGAATGCCGAAAACTTTGAGCAGTTATTGGATGATTTGGTCGCGGGTAAAAAGCCGAAAGTCGGGCCGCAAAATGATCGCCATACATCCGAGCCTGAGGGCGGTGCGCTTACTCTGACGACTCAAAACCTATCTCAGGCGCGCGGCACCATGAAAAAACTGCCCAATGCCGATAAGAAGGTCGCCATCAACTATTATGAGTGGGATCCGAAAGAGCGTCGGGCGACCAAAGGCGGCTGGGTTGACCCCAAAGCAAAAGCCAGCCGTGATCCCAAGAAACGCAAAGATGGTGGTGACAAATCTGCCGGATTAGAAGACAAGCCTGTTTTTGCCGCTCGCCCGGCACGCGCCAACAAAGCCGCGCCGAAACCAAAGGTCTTATATACAGATGGCCCGACTGACGGAACGCCGGATGATCTAAAGAAAATCAAGGGGATAGGCCCCAAATTTGAAGCCGACTTAAACGCTAAAGGTATCTACTATTACCGTCAAATCGGCGCATGGAAAATTGCTGATATCAAATTAGTCGAAGCCGAGGCTTTAGCGCGCTTTCCGGGACGGATCAAACGGGATGAATGGGTCAAACAAGCAAAATCTCTGGCGAAGAAGGGTTCTAAATAATGGTGCAGCTTCTTCAAGATAAAGACCGAATTTTCCAAAACCTCTATGGACTGAATGATTGGGGGCTGGATGCAGCGCGGGATCGCGGTGCATGGCTGGCCACATCGGCCATGTTGGCGCAAGGTAAGGATTGGATTATCGATCAAGTTAAAGCCTCCGGCCTACGTGGTCGCGGCGGGGCGGGTTTCCCTACGGGTCTGAAGTGGTCCTTCATGCCCAAAGAAGTCGGCAATCGGCCGCATTATCTGGTGGTCAATGCCGATGAGTCAGAGCCAGGCTCCTGTAAAGATCGCGATATTCTTCGCCACGACCCGCATTTATTAGTGGAAGGTTGTTTGGTTGCGTCATTCGCAATGCAGGCTCACGCTTGTTACATTTACTTGCGCGGTGAGTATGTACTTGAGCGTCAGCGCTTGCAGCAGGCGATTGATGAAGCCTATGCGGCTGGTCTGGTTGGTAAGAATGCCTGTGGCACGGGCTGGGATTTCGATATTTACATGCATCACGGGGCAGGCGCCTATATTTGTGGTGAAGAAACGGCTTTGCTGGAGTCTCTGGAGGGCAAAAAAGGTCAACCCCGCCTGAAACCGCCATTCCCGGCCGGGGCGGGCCTTTATGGCTGTCCAACTACGGTCAATAACGTTGAATCCATTGCCGTCGTGCCAACTATTCTGCGGCGGGGCGTGGAGTGGTGGACGCAATTTGGCCGTGACAACAATAAAGGCACCAAAGTTTTCTCTATTTCGGGGCACGTGAATACGCCTTGTAATGTTGAAGAAGCCCTATCTATCCCTATGAAAACATTGATAGAAAAATATGCCGGCGGCGTGCGCGGCGGTTGGGATAATCTGAAATGCGTTATTCCGGGTGGGTCTTCTGTGCCGTTGCTGCCGAAAGAAATTTGTGATGACGTGCTGATGGATTTCGACGCATTGCGGGAGCATCAATCAGGCCTTGGAACCGCGGCTGTGATCGTGATGGATAAATCCACCGATGTTGTCAAAGCCATTGCGCGGCTGTCCTATTTCTACAAGCATGAGAGCTGCGGGCAGTGTACGCCTTGTCGTGAAGGCACAGGCTGGATGTGGCGCGTTATGGAGCGCATGGTGCGCGGCGAAGCGCGGACTGAAGAAATTGATACTTTGCTGGCAGTAACGAAACAGGTCGAAGGCCATACAATTTGCGCGCTCGGCGATGCCGCGGCTTGGCCGATACAGGGCTTGATCCGTCACTTCCGCCACGAAATTGAAGAACGCATTGATAATTACCGTGCAGGGAAGCCTGTTTTTGTCTCCGGCGCGGCGCTTGAGGCGGCTGAGTAGGACATGAGTGATAATGTCGAAAATATCTACTTACGTGGTCTCCGGGATATTATGGGTGAACTCGGGATATTAAGGCGCGACATGGGTGATGTGAAAATGCGCTTATCAAGCATAGAGCGTGGCTTAGGTGAGGTTCAGACGCAATTAGGCGTGATGAATGGGCGTATGGATCATATGGATTCGCGTCTTGAAAAGTTGGAAAAGAATGTGGGTTTATCTGACACCTTTCTGGGCGAAGACATGGACCCTTTCAGAGGCCCTGAAGAATGAGCGATTTACGCAAAATCAATATTGATGGTACGGAATATGAAGTGCCGGGTGACTATACGCTGATGCAAGCCTGTGAAGAGGCGGCTGGCGCCGAGATTCCGCGTTTTTGTTATCATGAGCGGCTCTCTGTCGCTGGTAATTGTCGTATGTGTCTGGTCGAATGGGTCGGCGCGCCGAAACCGCAGGCCAGCTGTGCGCTGCAAGTCAAAGATTTGCGCCCCAACCGTGATGGTACGCCAGCCAATATCCGGACAAACTCCGAAACTGTAAAGAAGGCCCGCGAAGGTGTGATGGAATTCCTGCTGATTAATCACCCGCTGGACTGCCCGATTTGTGATCAGGGCGGGGAATGTGATTTGCAGGATCAAGCTATGGCCTATGGCCGAGACAGCTCGCGCTTTGAGGAAAATA